>NZ_JABBXF010000023.1 GCF_013030945.1 Streptomyces morookaense
GAACACCAGCCGCTTCCTGATCAACGAGGCCTCCCAGGTCGTGGCGGAGATCGACCCGGCCGGCGCAGTGACCCGCACCCGCCGCGACCGCCACGGCCGCCTCCTCGCCCACACCGACCCGCTCGGCGGCACCACGGACCTGCGGTACGACGACAAGGGCCGCCTGACCGCCGTCGCCCGCCCGGACGGCCGCGAGGCGCAGGCCGCGTACGGCGACGCCCTGCACATGCCGACGACCGTGACCGACGCCGACGGTTCGGTCTGGCACCAGACGTACGACGCGGCCGGCAACCGCACCTCGCTCACGGACCCCACAGGGGCCGTTACCCGGTACACGTACGACGAGCTGGGCCACCCGGCGTCGATCACGGACGCGTTGGGCAACACGACGCGCGTGCGCTGCAACGCAGCAGGACTGGTCCTGGAAGTGACCGACCCCCTGGGCTCGGTGACCAGCTACCGCCGGGACGCCTTCGGCCGCGTGACGGCCGTCATCGACCCGATGGGGTCAACAACCCGCCTGCTGTGGTCCGTCGAGGGCCACTTGCTGCGCCGCATCGCACCGGACGGTGCGGAGGAGTCCTGGACGTACGACGGGGAGGGCAACTGCACGCAGTACGTCGACGCGCTCGGTGGCACCACGACGTACGAGTACACGCACTTCGACCTGCTCACGGCCCAGACCGGCCCCGACGGCGTACGCCACGAGTTCACGCACGACCCGGAACTCCGGCTGACGGAGGTCACCAACCCGCAAGGCCTGACCTGGACTTACACGTACGACGCGGCGGGCCGCCTGGCGGAGGAGGCGGATTTCGACGGCCGCCGCCTCACGTACACCCACGACGCGGCGGGCCGGCTGACGGCCCGCACGAACGGCCTCGGCCAGACGATCACCTACGAGCACGATGCGCTCGGCCGAGTGGTGACGAAGAACGCGGACGGCGTGGTGACGACCTACGCATACGACGCGGCGGGCCGCCTGCTGGAGACGACGAGCCCGGACGCCACGCTGATCTACCGCCGCGACCGCCTGGGCCGCGTCAAGTCGGAGACGACGAACGGGAGAACGCTCGCGTTCACGTACGACGCACTGGGCCGCCGCACACGCCGCATCACCCCGAGCGGTGCGGTGAGCACGTGGACATACGACGCGACGGGCCGGCACACGTCGCTGACCGCGTCGGGCCACCGGTTCGACATCGAACATGACGCGGCCGGAAGGGAGGTGGCGCGCCATTTCGGCGAGGGGATCACGCTGCGGCACGGATGGGACGCGGCGGGGCGGGTGGTGTCGCAGTCGGTGGAGGCGGGTGGCACAGATCGCCTGCGCCGTCGCGCATATACGTACCGCCGTGACGGCTACCTGACGGCGGTCAATGACCGCACCTTCCAACTGGACTCGACAGGCCGCGTAACGGCGGTCGACGCGCCAAATTGGCAGGAACGTTACGCCTACGACTCGGCCGGCAATCAGCAAGAGGCCAGCTGGCCTGAACGGCACCCCGGGGCAGAAGCCCAGGGTACGCGCGCGTACTCCGGCACCCTGGTCAAGCGCGCGGGAACGGTGCGCTACGAACACGACGCGCAGGGCCGGGTGGTCCTGCGCCAGAAGATCCGCCTGTCACGCAAGCCGGACACCTGGCGCTACGAGTGGGACGCGGAGGACCGCCTCCGCGCGGTGACCACGCCGGACGGCACGCGCTGGCGGTACCTGTACGACCCGCTGGGCCGCCGCATAGCCAAGCAGCGCCTGACGGATACAGGCAAGGTGGCCGAGCAGACGGACTTCACGTGGGACGGCCCCACCCTCAGCGAACAGACCACGGCCTCAACCGACTTGCCCAACCCGGTCACGCTGACATGGGACCACGACGGCCTGCGCCCGGTCTCCCAGACGGAACGCATATCGGCAGCGGAGGCCCCACAGAAGGAGATCGACAGCCGCTTCTTCGCCATCGTCACAGACCTGGTCGGCACCCCGACCGAACTCACCGACGAGACGGGCACGACCACCTGGCGCAGCCGCACCACCCTCTGGGGCACGACGACTTGGGCCCGCGACAGCACGGCCTACACCCCCCTGCGCTTCCCGGGCCAATACTTCGACCCGGAGACGGAGCTCCACTACAACTTCTACCGGCACTACGACCCCGAAACCGGGCGATATGCCACACCGGACCCTCTTGGGCTGACCCCTGCACCCAACCCGGCATCGTACGTTCACAACCCGCACACGTGGGCCGACCCTCTGGGCCTTTCCCCCTGTCCAGCGGACGCAGCTAACGCACCACAACGGCCCCAAACCCCGAATACCGCCTTCCACTACACAACCGAGGAAGGATTGCAAGGGATTCTTGATTCCCAATCCCTCCACCATTCCACCGGCCCGGTGCACGCGCGTTTCGGGGACGGGCAGTACTTCACAGATATTGCACCGGACAGCATAAAAGGGCTCAAGAAAGCCGACCTCAGCACCGACCAGCTGGCCGGTGGCGATCTCTCTAGGTACCAACTCGTCAGGCAGCTGTTCGGCCGTCCTTCCCGCTGGGGGGTCACCAGAACTTCGCACTTCCTTGAGATCGACCTGACCGGGCTGGAGATCATAGACTGCCGTCCGAATGTGCTACTCCACCCGAACGGCGGCCCCTTGGATCTGACCGGCCGCATCATCAACCATGGAAGGACCCCATTCTGATGGCGGATCATTTCAAGATCGAAATCGAGACGCTGGACTACCGGGACGGAGTGACCTACATCGAGTTCATTGACCTCGTCCCGACACGGCAGGTAACCCAGGTCGGCGACCAGTGGCTAAGCTCGCGCAGAGAGTACGACGCCGCAGTAGGGCCTCTGCTCACAGACCAACTCCTCCAGCCAGGAGAGTTCGACGAGAGCGATCGGATCACGTCGGCCGAGTTCGAAGAAGCATGGACCCGCGCGATCAGCCAAGAGGATTCCCAGCAGTGATTGAGTCAAGGACGGGTGACCTGTTCTCCGCAGACGACGTGGACGCTCTGGCCCACGGGTGCAACTGCGCCGGAGCAATGGGCCGGGGCATCGCCGTCGAGTTCAAACGTCGATGGCCGCAGATGTACGAAGAGTATCGAGCGCGCTGCCGTTCCGGGGAGCTCACCCTCGGCAAAGTCTTCCCCTGGCAGACAGAGGATCGCTGGATCTACAACCTGGGCACGCAGGCGCACTGGCGTACACGCGCCGAATTGACGGCAGTTGTATCGTCGGTCGAGCTCATGTTGACGCACGCTGCCGAACATGGAGTGCGCAGCATCGCAATGCCCCGGATCGCTGCCGGGCTCGGCGGGCTGGAGTGGCATGACGTCGAAGCGGCCATTGCGCCCGCAGTTGCTGCACACGAAATCACCGTGGTGGTCTACCAGTTGCCGTAAGGTTCGCCTCGAACAGGAGCACTGGGCCACGCCCGTCGTGAAATTCCCTGCGAGCAAGTGCCTGACCCGCCCCTCAACCAGCAGGTTCCATGACGGGCATTCGGCTTCTGCCGACGCAAATCCTCACCGCCACGGGCGTGCCGCGAAGATGTTGCGCCGGCACAGGGGGCATCCGATGCCGGAGCAGTTGCCTCCGACAGCGAAAACCCTCGGTCCTGCGCCGGAAATTCAGGGTTTCCGCTGCCGGAGTCACTCACTCCGCACGGCAGAAGATATGGCAGCCGCTTCCGCGCATCGCGGGGCCTGTGCTGACCCATCAGGCAGGCCCTAACGCGGGGAGGTGCCCCCAGGCGACGGCCCGCGCGTCAACCCCAGCAAGTCGCGCGCCGGACCCGTCGGTCGGTGGCCCTGTGGCCATACCGCGCGGAGAGACCGTTCCAACGACAGCCCCGCCACGTGGATTTCGGCCAGCCGGCCCGACGCCAACTCCTCCCGCACCGCCAGTTCGCTCAGTACCGACGGTCCCGCGCCGCCCACCACGGCCGCCTTCACCGCCGTGGTGGACGCCAGTTCCAGCAGCGGCGCAGCCGTAACGCCGCCCAGCGCCGCATCCAGGACCTGCCGTGTCCCCGAGCCCCGCTCCCGCAGGATCAGTGGGGTCGCCGCCAACTCCCCCACGTCCAGCGGGGACCGGCGCCGGGCCCAGGGGTGGGCCGGCGGGGCCACCACCACCAGCCGGTCGCGGCCCACGACCACCCCGTCGAGCCCGGCCGGCACGTCGAGCCCCTCGACGAAGCCCAGGTCCGCCTCCCCCGCCAGCAGCCGTTCCGCCACCGCCGCCGAGTTGCCGGTCAGCAGCGACACCGCCGTACCGGAGCGCTCCGCGCGCAGCGCGACCAGCCAGCCCGGCAGCAGGTACTCGGCGATCGTCATGCTGGACGCCACCCGCAGGCGCGAGTCGCGGCGCCCGCGCAGCGCCTGCGCCCCGGCGTCGAAGGCCTCGGCCGCCTCCACGATCCGCCGCGCCCAGTCGGTGACGAGCACCCCGGCGTCCGTCAGCCGCGAGCCACGCGGCGAACGCTCCACGAGACCCACGCCGAGCAGTCGCTCCATGCTGCGGATGCGCCCGCTCGCGGCGGGCTGGGTGATGCCCAGCTCCCGGGCCGCCCGGCCCAGGCTGCCCAGCCGGGCCACGGCGAGCAGCAGCTCCAGCGCCCCCAGGTCGGGCACCCGGTGCGCCAGCGGAACCTGCGGACCGTTCTCCACGCTCATAACCTCAGCTTATGCCCTCATAGCTGCAACGGTCCTGGTGGGAGCCGGTTCCGGGGGAGACCGTGGACCCATGAGACACCTCGGCCCCAACTGGTACGCCTCGGTCATGGGCACGGCGATCGTCGCCGCGGCCGGCACCGCCCTCCCGCTGCACGCGCCCGGACTACGCGGCGCGTATGAAGCCGTGTGGGCGCTGGCCGCGCTGATGCTGCTGACGCTGCTCGGGGCGCGGGCCGTGCACTGGGTCCGGCACCCCGACCAGGCCCGTCGGCATCTGGACGACCCGACCGTCGCTCCCTTCTACGGCTGCCTGGCCATGGCCCTCCTCGCCGTGGGCGGCGCCACCCTCTCCGTGGGGTCCGGGGTGATCGGGCAGGGCCCGGCCGTGGCCGCCGACGCCGTGCTGTGGACCGCCGGCACGGTCGTCGGACTGGTCGCGGCGGCCGGCGTCCCGTACCTGATGGTGACCCGGCACCGCATCGAGCCGGGCCAGGCCTCCCCGGTGTGGCTGCTGCCCGTGGTGGCGCCGATGGTGTCCGCCGCGCTGGGCCCCGCGCTCGTACCGCATCTGCCGGCCGGGCAGTGGCGGGACGCGATGACGCTGGGCTGCTACGCCCTGTTCGGCATGAGCCTGCTGACCGTTCTGCTCATCCTGCCGCTGGTCTTCTCGCGGCTCGTCCACCATGGGCCGCTGCCGGTCGCGCTCACCCCGGCGCTGTTCCTGGTGCTGGGCCCGCTGGGCCAGTCCGTGACGGCCGTCAACAACCTCGCCGACGCCACCGCGGAAGGCCCGTACGCCTCCGCCACCGCCGCGTTCGCCGTCCTCTACGGCGTCCCCGTGATCGGCTTCGCCGTGCTGTGGCTGCTGATCTCCGTGGCGATGACGGTGCGGGCCTTCCGGCAGGGCATGGGCTTCGCGATGACCTGGTGGGCGTTCACGTTCCCCGTCGGCACCTGCGTCACGGGCGCGGCCGCGCTGGGCCGGCACACCGGACTGCACGCCTTCACCTGGCTGGCCGCCGCCCTGTACGTGCTGCTGGTGACCGCCTGGGCGGTGGCCGGGGCCCGCACGCTGGCCGGGCTGGTCAGCGGACGGCTGCTCGCAGCGCCCGCCCCAGCACCGCTGGTGCCTGCGCCAGCGACGGTCCGTACCACGTGAGATGACGCCCGCTGACGAACGCCGACGACAGCCCCGGGAACGCCTCGGGGCCGTCGTCGTGTGTGAAGCGGTAGGGCTCGTCGGGCAGGACGACCAGTTCCGCGCCTGATGCGTTGAGCTCGTCCAGGGGGACGCGGGGATAGCGCTCGGGGTGCCCGGCGAGGACGTTGGCCACGCCGAGGCGGGCGAGGAGATCGCCCGCGAAGGTGTCGCGGCCGAGGACCATCCAGGGGCGGCGCCAGACCGGTACGACGGCCCGCACCGGGGGCCCTGCGGGCGGCAGTTGATGCCACGTGGTGCGGGCCGCGTCCAGCCAGGCGGGGCGCGGTAGCCCGCAGGCGTCCACCAGGACGCGTTCCAGTTCGCTGAACGCCTGGTCCAGCGTGCGGATTTCGGTGACGAGAACGGTCAGCCCCGCGGCCCGCAGGGCGTCCAGGTCCGGGGCGCGGTTCTCCTCCTCGTTGGCGATGACGAGGTCGGGCGCGAGGCGGGCGATGCGGGCCGTGTCGGGGTTCTTGGTGCCGCCGATGCGGACGACGTCCAAGTCGGCGGGGTGGTCGCACCAGTCGGTTGCACCGACGAGCAGTTCGGGTGCGGTGGCGGCTACCGCCTCGGTGAGGGAGGGGACGAGGGAGACGACGCGGCGGATGGTCATGACGGGATCATGCCGCGCCGCCCCCGGGGACCGCGCCCCGCCAGGGGCGCGGGGAACTGCGCGAGCAACCACGACGCACCCGCAGCCGAAGTCCCCGGGGCTGCGCCCCGGACCCCCTGGGGTCGTGCGTCGACTGCAGGCCGGTGGGGGCTGGTCGCGCAGTTCCCCGCGCCCCTTACGGGGCGCTACCGCACCGGCGCGATCCTGTCCTCCAGCCCCGGCCGCGCGTCGAGCCATCGGCGCGCGGACTCCTTCTCATGCCCCTTCCCGCCCTTCTGGATCTCCGCCTCCAGCGACGACAGGTCCTTCTCCGACATCTTGAAGTTCTTCACCCACTCCGCAACGCGCGGGAAGTCCTTGGCGAAGTCCTTCTTGCCCACCGCGTGGATCTGCTCGCCCTCGCCCCAGGCGCCCTTGGGGTCCTTGAGCTTCTTGAGGTCGTAGGTGCCGTAGGCCCAGTGCGGCGACCACAGCGTGGTCACGACGGGTTCCTTCTTCTTGATGGCCCGGTCCAGGTCGGCCAGCATCGTGGCCGTCGAGGACGAGACGACCTTGTACTCGCCGTCCAGGCCGTACTCCTTGAGCACCTTGTCGTTGAGCTTGCCCATCATGCCGGCGCTGGCCTCGATGCCGACGATCCTCCCGCCGAACTCGGAGCTCCTGCCCTTCAGGTCCGCCAGGGAGTTGACGTCCTTGACGTACGAGGGCACGGTCAGCTCCAGCGAGGTCGGCCCGTACCAGGAGCCGAGGTCGGTGAGCTTGTCGCCGTAGCGGTCCATGTACTGCTTGTGCGTCGTGGGCAGCCACGAGTCGAACTGGACGTCCATCTGGCCCTGGGCCAGCGCCGTGTAGAGCGGCCCGGGGTCGAGCTGCTTGACGTCCGGCTTGTAGCCGCGGTCCTCCAGGATGTTCTGCCACAGGTAGGTCGACGCGATGGCCTCGTCCCACGGGAAGTAGCCGAGCCTGACGGACTTGCCCTGGCCCACGTTCTTGCCCGCGGCCACGGTGTCCCGGTCGCCGTCGCCGCCGGCGATCCGCATGCCGCCCGCGACGAGCGCGAGGACGACGACGCCCACGGTGGCCACGGCCGTGCCGGGCCGGTACCGCAGGACGCTCGCGTACCGCGACAGGCCCGCGGCACCCTGCGCCGCGGCGGCCCGGCGGCCGAGCGCCGAGACCCGGCGGCTGAGCGCGCCCGTCATCCGGTCCAGATACATGGCGAGGACGACGACGGCGAGGCCGCTCTCCACGCCGCGGCCGATGTCGACCTGGGTGACGGCCGCGTACACGGCCTCGCCGAGACCGCCCGCGCCCGCCATGCCCGCGATGACGACCATGGACAGCGCCAGCATGATGACCTGGTTGACGCCCGCCATGATGGTGGGCAGCGCCAGCGGCAGCTGGACCCGGGTGAGGGTGTCGCGCGGCGGCGTGCCGAACGCCTTGGCCGCCTCGACGAGTTCGCCGTCGACCTGCCGGATGCCGAGCTCGGTCATCCGCACGCCCGGCGGCATGGAGAAGACGACCGTCGCGATGAGGCCCGGCACGGTGCCGATGGAGAAGAACATGACGCCGGGGATCAGGTAGACGAAGGCCGGCATCGTCTGCATGACGTCCAGGACGGGGCGCAGCACGCCGCTGACCCGCCGGTTGCGGGCCGCCCAGATGCCCAGCGGCACGGCGGTCAGCAGGGTGATGGCGCTCGCGACGAGCACGAGGGACAGCGTGGACATGGCCTCGTGCCACAGTCCGAAGGAGTCGATGAGCGCGAGGCCCGCGAAGGCGAGCACGGCGGCGAGCAGGCCGCGCAGCCACCAGGCGACGACCGCGAGGATGCCGGCCATGAGCAGCGCGTTCGGGGCGCCGAGCACCGCGTCCACGCCGTCGTACATGCCGCTCAGGACGGTGCTGATGGCGTCGAAGAGGCCGCCGAGGTGGGCCTGGAGCCAGTCGACGGCGGTCTTGGCCCAGCTTCCGAGATGGATCCTAGGCACCGGCGGTCACCTCCTCGGGGCGCTGCACGGGCCGGTCGCTCAGGGCCGCCATGAGGCGGTCCCGGGTGACCACGCCGGTGGGCCGCCCGGCCTCGTCGGTGACGACGACCGGGTCGCCGTTGCACGCGAAGGGGGCGAACAGCTCGGCGACGGGCGCCTCGGCGCTCACGGTCGCGGCGCCGTCCGGCACGCCGGCCGTCCGCTCCATGATGGAGCCCGCGGTGAGGACCCGGGAGCGGTCGACGTCCTGGATGAAGGAGGCGACGTAGTCGTTGGCGGGCCGGACGAGGATGTCCTCGGCGGTGCCGTTCTGGACGATGCGGCCGTCGCGCATGACGGCGATCCGGTCGCCCAGGCGCATGGCCTCGTTGAGGTCGTGGGTGATGAACACGATCGTCTTCTTGAGCCGCTTCTGCAGATCCAGCAGCTGGTCCTGCATGTCGCGGCGGATCAGCGGGTCGAGGGCGCTGAAGGACTCGTCCATCAGCAGCAGGTCGGCGTCGGTGGCCAGCGCGCGGGCCAGGCCCACGCGCTGCTGCATGCCGCCGGAGAGCTCGTCGGGCCAGGACTTCTCCCAGCCCTTCAGCCCCGCCAGGTGCAGCGCCTCGGTGGCCCGCTCCTCGCGCTCCGCGCGGGGCACGCCGCGCACCTCCAGGCCGTAGCCGGCGTTCTCCAGCACACTGCGGTGCGGGAAGAGGGCGAAGTGCTGGAAGACCATGCTGATGTTGCGGGAGCGGACCTCGCGCAGCTCGCGCGGGGACAGGGCGGTCAGGTCCTGCCCGTCGTAGAGCACCCGGCCGGAGGTGGGATCCTCCAGTCCGTTGAGCATGCGGAGCAGCGTGGACTTGCCGGATCCCGAGAGACCCATCACCACGAAGATCTGGCCGGCCTCGACCTCGAACGAGGCGTCGATGACCGCCGCCGTGGTGCCCTCCGCACGCAGTTCCTCGCGGCTCGCGCCGCTCTTGAGCCGCGGCACGGCGGCTTCGGGTCGTCTGCCGAACACCTTGAACAAGTGCTCGGCCTGCAGCCTGGACACATACACCTCTCGGGTCGAACTCGCTTCGCCCGGCCTCCCCCGACGGGCCGGGCGTACTCCAAGGCCCGCGCCTGCCCCGGCCCATTCCGGTCAAACCGAACAGTGATCCGGTTCACATGTCGGTGGCATACGGCATCATCGGATCCGTGACGCGACGCCTGATGCTCCTCGACACCGCCTCCCTGTACTTCCGCGCCTACTTCGGGGTGCCCGAGTCGGTGAAGGCCCCGGACGGCACGCCCGTGAACGCGGTGCGCGGCCTGCTCGACTTCATCGCCCGGCTCGTCGCCGACCATCATCCGGACGACCTGGTGGCCTGCATGGACGCCGACTGGCGCCCGCAGTGGCGGGTGGACCTGATCCCCTCGTACAAGGCGCACCGGGTGGCCGAGGAGATCGAGGGCGGTCCGGACGAGGAGGAGACGCCGGACACGCTCTCCCCGCAGGTCCCGGTGATCGAGGCGGTGCTCGATGCGCTGGGCATCGCCCGCATCGGCGCCGCGGGGTACGAGGCGGACGACGTGATCGGCACCCTGACCGCGCGGGCGCGGGGCCCGGTGGACATCGTCACCGGCGACCGCGATCTCTACCAGCTCGTCGACGACGCGCGCGGCGTGCGCGTGCTGTACCCGGTCAAGGGCGTCGGCACACTGCAGACCGTGGACGAGGCGCTGCTGCGCGAGAAGTACGGGGTGGACGGGCCGGGGTACGCCGACCTGGCGCTGCTGCGCGGCGACCCCAGCGACGGGCTGCCGGGCGTGCCGGGCATCGGCGAGAAGACGGCCGCGAAGCTGCTGGCGGCGTACGGCGATCTGGCCGGGATCACGGCCGCCGCCGAGGACCCGGCGTCCCGGCTGACGCCCGCGCAGCGCAGGCGGCTGCTGGAGGCCCGCCCGTATCTGGAGGTGGCGCCCACAGTGGTGCGGGTCGCCTCCGACGTGCCCGTGCCGCCGTGCGACATCGCCCTGCCGGCCGCACCCCGTGATCCGGAGGCGCTCGAAGAGCTCGCGGCGCGCTGGGGGTTGGGCGGATCTTTGCAGCGGCTGCTCACCGCGCTCGCCGGATGAACTGTTAAGTTAGGTAGTCCTTACCTATTGTGCACCGCGCCCCAGGGAGACAACCGTGGCAGAGCGTCCAGTCCGCAAGAAAGCGCAGGTGACCCGCGCCCGCGTGGTGCGCACCGAGCGCCTGTCCCCGCACATGGCCCGGGTGGTCCTGGGCGGTGAGGGCCTCGCCGGCTTCGAGGCCGGCTCGTGCACCGACCACTACGTCAAGCTCCTCTTCCCGGTCGAGGGCGTCGACTACCCGGAGCCGTTCGACATCGAGGCGATCCGCCGCGACATGCCGCGCCACGCGTGGCCGCGGACCCGTACGTACACGGTCCGTGCCTTCGACCGCGCGGCGCAGGAGCTGACCATCGACTTCGTCGTCCACGGCGACGAGGGCCTCGCCGGACCGTGGGCCGTCCGCGCCGAACCGGGCACGGAGATCCTCTTCCTGGGCCCCGGCGGCGCCTACGCGCCCGACCCGGCCGCCGACTGGCATCTGCTGGTGGGCGACGAGAGCGCACTGCCGGCCATCGCGGCGTCGCTGGAGCGGATGCCGGAGGGCGCCGTGGTCCATGCCTTCGTCGAGGTCGCCGACGAGCGGGAGCAGCAGGAGCTGCGGCTGCCCGCCGGGGTGGCGGTCACCTGGCTGCACCGCGACGGTGCCCCGGTCGGCAAGTCCCTGGTGGAGGCGGTGCGTTCGCTCGACTTCCCGCCGGGCGACGTGCAGGCCTTCGTCCATGGCGAGGCCGGCTTCGTGAAGGAGCTGCGCCGCCATCTCCGCCTGGAGCGCGGGGTGCCGCGCGAACGGTTGTCGATCTCCGGCTACTGGCGCCGGGGTCACGACGAGGACGGCTGGCAGGCGTCGAAGCGCGAGTGGAACCAGCAGGTCGAGGCCGAGCAGGAGGGCCCGGCGGCGGCCTGACGCCCCGTATCCTCGCTGCATGATTCTCGCCCGGACAGCCGTGGCCGCGACGGCCGCGGCGACGCTCGCCCTGTCCTCCCCCGGCTCCGGCTCCGGCGACTCGACGCTGGAACACGAGGGCGGCGGCGTCCAGCGCGGCCGGGAGACGGTCTTCACGGTGACGACCGGCGAGGGCCACGGCAGTCTGACCGTGGAGTCGGAGGCGTTCGCGAAGAAGCTCACGCTCCGGGCGAAACGATTCCGTACGGGCAAGGACGGCGAGCTCTACACCAGGGTGGCCGGCATGGTCCTCTGCGACGTCGAACCGGGCACGTATCCGGTGGAGTTGAAGGAGGACGACGAGACGGTGGACACCGCCGAGCTCGTCGTCACCTCCGACATGGACCCGGGGAACCGGGACTTCTGTGCGTCGCACACGAGTTACGACGACGCGGTGGACAAGACGAGCGAGACGGCGCCGGATCCGGATACGGAGGATGACGGGGGCGTCGGCCTGGGCGAGCTGGCGGCGGTCATTGCGGGCACCGCCGCCCTGTCTGCCGTACTGGCCTCTGCGGCAACGTACTTGGTGACGCGGCGCCGCAGGAGGGAGCCGAAGTAGCGCCCCGTCAGGGGCGGGGCTGCTACATCATGCGGCTCCGCCGCGTGGGCGCGACCAGCCGCAGCCGGCCCGCAGCCGAATCACCCCACCGACGAGTACGCCACAACACCCCGCAACAACCCGTCAACCGCCTTCCGCGCGTTGCGCGCCACCGCGCTCCCCGCAGGGGCCGCGGCCGCGATCTGCCCCAGTACGTCGATCAGCTGCTTCGACCACCGCACGAAGTCGCCCGCCGGCATCTCGATCTCCCGCAGCACCTCGTCCAGCCCATGGCCGGAGGCCCACCGGTAGGCGGCCCACGCGAAGCCCAGGTCCGGCTCGCGCTGGCCGACGCCCTCGGCCTGGTTGATCTTGTGCTGTTCCTCCAGGGCGTCCAGCCGGCCCCAGATGCGGACCATCTCGGCGAGCGCCTCCTTCGCGGCACCCGACGGCAGCTTCGGCGCCACCGCCTCGTCCGCCGCACGGGCCTCGTACACCAACGCCGAGGCGCAGGCGGCCAGTTCGGCCGGCTTGAGGCCTTCCCACACGCCGTCGCGCAGGCACTCGGACGCCAGAAGGTCCAGCTCGCCGTACAGGCGGGCCAGCCGACGGCCGTCCTCGGTCACCTCGTCGCCATGCAGATAGTCGAGATCGGTCAGGAGCGCGCAGATGCGGTCGAAGGTGCGGGCGATCGTGTTCGTCCGGCCCTCGATGCGCCGCTCCAGTTGGCGTGTGTCGCGCAGCAGCCGGTGGTGGCGCTCGGCCCAGCGCGCGTGGTCCTCGCGCTCGTCGCAGCCGTGGCAGGGGTGCGCCCGGATCGCGGCGCGCAGGCGCGCGATCTCGGTGTCGTCCACGGCGGCCGAGCGGGACTTGCGGTGCCGGTCCGGCTCGATGTGCCCGGCCTTGGTGCGCAGCGCGGAGGCGAGGTCGCGCCGGGACTGCGGGCTGCGCGGGTTGAAGGACTTGGGGATGCGCATCCGCTCCAGCGGCTCGACCGGCACCGGGAAGTCGATCGGGGCCAGCCGCTTGACCTGCCGCTCGGCGGTGAGCACCAGCGGGCGCGGCCCCTCGTGGGGGTCGAAGCCGCGGTGCCGGTCCGTGCGGCCGGGGGCCGTGCCGGGGTCGAGCACGAGCGCCAGGCCGGCGAACTTGCCGGTGGGCACGTGGATGACGTCCCCGGGCCGGAGCCGCTCCAGCGCGGCCGCGGCCGCGGCCCGCCGCTGCACGGCGCCCTGCTTGGCCAGCTCCGTCTCGCGGTCCTTGAGCTCGCGGCGCAGCCGCGCGTACTCGTCGAAGTCGCCCAGGTGGCACTCGATGGCCTCGCGGTACCCGGCCAGGCCCTCCTCGTTGCGCTGGACCTGGCGGGAGATGCCGACGACCGACTTGTCGGCCTGGAACTGGGCGAAGGAGGTCTCCAGCAGCTCGCGGGAGCGGTGCCGCCCGAACTGGGAGACCAGGTTGACCGCCATGTTGTAGGACGGCTTGAAGCTGGATCTCAGCGGATACGTCCGCGTACCGGCCAGGCCCGCGAGGGCGGCCGGGTCCATGGCGCGCTGCCACAGCACGACCGCGTGGCCCTCGACGTCGATGCCGCGCCGCCCGGCGCGGCCCGTCAGCTGGGTGTACTCGCCGGGCGTGATGTCGGCGTGCTGCTCGCCGTTCCACTTGACGAGCTTCTCCAACACCACCGAGCGCGCGGGCATGTTGATGCCCAGCGCCAGCGTCTCGGTGGCGAAGACGGCCTTGACCAGGCCCTTGACGAAGAGCTCCTCGACGACCTCCTTGAAGGTCGGCAGCATGCCCGCGTGGTGCGCGGCGATGCCCCGCTCCAGGCCCTCCAGCCACTCGAAGTAGCCCAGGACGTGCAGGTCTTCATCGGGGATGGCGGCGCAGCGCTCCTCCACGATCGAGCGGACCCGGGCGCGCGCCGCGTCGTCGTTGAGCCGCAGGCCCGCATAGAGGCACTGCTGGACGGCGGCCTCGCAGCCGGCGCGGCTGAAGATGAAGGTGATGGCGGGCAACAGGCCCTCGGCGTCGAGCCGTTCGATGACCTCGACCCTGCTGGGCGTCCAGATCCTGCTGCGCTGGCGCCGGTCGCGCTCGCGGTCGGCCTCGCGCAGGTTCCGTCCGCGGCGGCGGTCGCGGCCGGCCATGGGGCGGCTGTTCTCCATGCGGGCCAGGCGCACCAGGTCGGGGTTGACCTCGCGGCGGCCGGTGCCGGGGGTCCCGCCGCGGTTCTCCTTCTCCTCGAAGAGGTCGTACATCCGCCGCCCGGCCAGCACATGCTGCCAGAGCGGGACGGGCCGGTGCTCGGAGACGATCACCTCGGTGTCGCCGCGGACGGTGTCGAGCCAGTCGCCGAACTCCTCGGCGTTGGAGACGGTGGCCGAGAGGGAGACCAGGGTCACCGACTCCGGGAGGTGGATGATGACCTCCTCCCAGACGGCGCCGCGGAAGCGGTCGGAGAGGTAGTGCACCTCGTCCATGACCACGTAGCCGAGGCCGATCAGCTCCGTCGAGCCGGCGTAGAGCATGTTGCGCAGCACCTCGGTGGTCATCACGACCACCGGGGCGTCGGCGTTGACGCTGTTGTCGCCGGTGAGCAGGCCGACCTTGGCGGCGCCGTAGCGCTTGACGAGGTCGCTGTACTTCTGGTTCGACAGCGCCTTGATGGGCGTGGTGTAGAAGCACTTGCGGCCCTGGGTGAGGGCCAGGTGGACGGCGAACTCGCCCACGATGGTCTTGCCCGAGCCGGTCGGGGCTGCGACCAGCACACCCTTTCCGGCTTCGAGGGCCTTGCAGGCCTCGATCTGGAAGGGATCCAGCTCGAAGTCGTACATCTCACGGAACGGCGCAAGCGCGGTGGCCTGCTCGGCGGCGCGCTGCCTGGCCAGGGCGTAGCGCTCAGCAGGGGACATGTCGTCGGTCATCTTGCTACGAGCCTACCGGGCACGTATGACAGCCACCTGATCTTTACCGCTCGCGCTGTGCGGCCCCCAGCAGGCGCACGGCCCCAGGCACCGTCTCGGCGGTGAGCGGCAGCGGTCCCAGCGGCTCGCCGTCGGCGTAGCCGGTGATCCCGTCCGCCTCCAGGGTCACCCTGGCGGCCCGGTGGACGGTGACGCAGGGGTGGCCGAGGTGGGTGCCGCGGTAGACGCGGGGGAAGACGGCGAGCAGGGTGGAGCGGCTGCAGGGGCCGACGACGGTGATGTCGAAGAGCCCGTCGTCGAGGCGGGCGCCGGCGCAGATGCGCATGCCGCCGCCGTAGGAGCCGGCGTTGCCGACGGCGACGAGGGTCGCCTCCAGCTGCTGTTCGGGGCCGTCGTCGAGACGGATCCGGTACGGGACGGGCCGCAGGGCGGCCAGTTCGGCGATCATCGCGACGTTGTAGCGCAGCCGCCCGGTGGGGAAGCGCAGCCGGTTGCCGCGGTCGTTGACGCGGGAGTCGAAGCCGGAGGCGAGGACGGTGCCGAACCAGGTGCCGCCGGCCAGGCCGAGGTCGACGGGCCGGCCGCCGTCCCCTTTGAGCGAGCGGGCGACGGCCCGCCCGGCGGCCGCCGGGTCGCGCACGGGCAGGCGGTTGTCGCGGGCGAAGTCGTTGCCGGTGCCGACGGCGATCACGCCGAGCGGGGTCGGGGTGCCGGCCACGGCCTGGAGGGCGAGCGAGACCATGCCGTCGCCGCCGACGGCGATCAGCGCACCCGTCCCGCCCGCGACCGCCTCCCGCGCGCGGCGCAGCCCATCGGGGGCGTCGGTGCCGACGACGGTACGGACGTGGAACCCGGCGTCGCGGAGCGCCGCGGCCGCGGGGCGCGCGGCGCGGGCGCCGCGGCCGCGCCCCGCGGAGGGGTTGACGAAGAGCGTGATGTCGCTGGTCACCCGGGGACCCTACCGGCTGGTAGTCGGGCGACCGCACCAGTTCGGACAACGACGGAGGGGCGGTCGCCGGCATCGGCGGCCGCCCCTCGTCAGCTCCTGGTGCGTCAGGTCGCGTCGTCGTACCCGCGGCCGGTGGAGTGCGCGCCGTCGGTGGACGACTGCTCCGGCAGGGCGGGCAGCGGTTCGCTGTCGCCGATGGGCTGCGGGGTGAGGTCCAGCGGGGCCGCCTCGTCGTCGTCCAGGTCGCGGTCCGGGTTGGCCCGCTGCTTGCGCTTGTCGTTGACGAGTGCGATGGCGACGGCGATGAAGTAGAGCACGATGATCGGGCCGGCCAGCAGGAACATCGAGAACGGGTCCACGGTCGGCGTGGCCACCGCGGCGAACACCGTGACGCCCATGACCATGGGACGCCACCAGCCGAGCATCCGGCGCCCGGAGAGGATGCCGCCGAAGTTGAGCATCATCAGCAGCAGCGGCAGCTCGAAGGAGAGGCCGAAGACGACCACCAGGCGCGTGACGAGATCGATGAGCTCGTCGAGCGGCAGCAGGTTGGTGACGCCCGAGGGCGTGAAGTCGATGAGGACCTTCGCGGCCGCGGGCAGGGCCCAGTACGCGAAGTAGGCGCCCGCCGCGAAGAGCGGGACACCGGCGGCGACGAAGCCCAGCGCGTACTTCTTCTCGGTCTTGTGCAGCCCGGGCGCCAGGAACGCCCACAGCTGGTACAGCCAGACCGGGCTGGACAGCACCAGGCCGGAGACCAGCGAGACCTTCACCATGAGGGTGAAGGGCCCGACGAGGCCGGACATGGTGATGTTGCCGCAGGTCTTGGTGGCGTCCTTCTGCGACAGCTCGGAGAAGGAGACCTGGCAGCCGATCGCCTGCTGGATCGGATGCTTGAAGACCTCGATGATGTCCTTGTAGTAGAAGGCCGCGACCACGGCCACCACGACGATGGCGACCACGGACTTCGCGAGGCGATTGCGCAGCTCGCGCAGGTGCTCCACGAGGGGCATCCGGCCCTCGGGGTCCTTCACCTTCTTGCGGGCAGAGTTGGCCAACCCACGTCCCTATCTCGTGCGGCAGACGGCGGCAGACGGCGCCGTCCTGATCATTGCCCGGTTCAGTGCTGCGTCGTGCGGTCGCCCGGCTCGTTCACCGGGCGGGAGGTCGTGTCGCCGGGGGCAGCCTTGATGGTACGGGGGCTCTGGGCGTCGGCGGGCGGGTCGGCCGGGGCGGAGGCGTTGTTCTGCCCCTCGGAACGCATGGCCTTGGCCTCGCTCTTGAGGATCCGCGCGGACTTGCCGAGGGAGCGCGCCATGTCGGGCAGCTTCTTCGAGCCGAACACCAGCACGACCACGACGAGGATGAGGATGATCTCGGGGGCGCCGAGCCGTCCGAACATATGCGTGTACCTTCTCACCGAAGCGGGATGGGGGTGGGACTGGCGACTGAGCGGACAAATGTCCACCAGACGTACCGCAGCGATCGTAACGCGCAGCGGTGAACGCCGGGCAATCCCTCTGCATACTCCCAGTTGCGGCCCTCCGCCTCGTCACCAGGGCCGCCGGAACCAGACTACCCGTCCGGTTCCACGCCCCAGCAGGGCGCCGGGCGAGCGCCGGTTCAGTCCCGGTGGAGCACCTGTGCGGTCTGCGAGGCCAGCGGGACCGCGGCCCGTTCCAGCTCCTCGGCCGCGCGGGTGATGCGCTGCGAGCTGTCGGCCACCTGCCGGGACAGCCGCCTCACCTCCACGAAGACGCGCACGGAGAGCACCCCGAGCACGGCGATGCCGCAGAAGGCGAGGACGACGGCGATCATGGGCCACAGCATGGGGCGAGCCTATCGGGGGAAACGGGCAGGTCAGGCAGTTCGGACCAGGCGGACGGCTCGGACGGCTCAGGCGGTGATGTGGAGCCGCAGCGTCCGTACGCCGCCGCCGGTCAGCAGCGCGACGATCCGCTCCCCCGCGGGCTTGCGCACCGCGGAGCCGCAGTCGGGGCAGGTGAACGAGTAGAAGGTGGTGCGGTCGCTGGCGCCGATCGCCAGCCGCAGCGCCCCCGCGGCCAGCTCGAAGCTGTTGCGGCAGTCGGGGCAGGCGGCCTTGAAGACCGCGGCGGCCGTCGTGCACCCGTCCATCACATCCCCTTTCACACCGTTCACTGCGGCCTCCTCTCGCCGTGGCCGCTCACTCGCCGTAGCCCGCGAGGGCCTCGCGGGCCGCGTCGCGCGCACTGTCCGCCAGCTCCTGCGGGGAGACGATCCGCCCGTCGCGGCCCAGCCGCAGCGCCAGCCGGCGCAGCGAGGCCGGGTCGGGGGCGCGCAGGGTGATCCGGAGCCCGCCCTCGGGCAGTTCCTCGGCGCTGTCGTGCGGGTAGTACTCCGCGACCCAGCGGCCGCCGGGGCCGACCTCGATGACGACCTCGGGGTCCTCGGCGGCCGGCTGGACCAGTGCCTCGGACAGGTCCCGCAGCTCGACGGGCGGCGGGTCGGCGGGGGCGTCCAGCAGCCGGATCTCGGCCACCCGGTCCAGCCGGAAGGTGCGCCGGGCCTCGGTGAGCCGGCACCAGGCCTCCATATAGGTGCGGCCGACGGCGAACAGCCGGATCGGGTCGACCTCCCGCTCGGTGAGCTCGTCCCGCGCGGGCGAGTAGTAGCGCAGCCAGAGCCGGCGGCGCTCGGAGATGGCCCGGTCGACCTCGGCGAAGACGCCGCCCTCCGACTCGAAGCTGACCGACAGCCGCGAACTGGCGCCCGCGGCCTCCCCGGCCGCCGCCTCGATCTTCGCGGTGGCGCGGACCAGCGCCTGCCGGTCGCCCTCGCGCAGCCCGGGCAGGGTGGCGACGGCGCGGGCGGCCACCAGCAGCGCGGTGGCCTCGTCGGCCGCGAGCCGCAGCGGCTCGCCGGTGCTGGTGCCCGAGGCGTCGGGGTTGTGCCACCAGATGCGGTCGCCGTCGGTGTCGATGTCCAGCAGGTCGCCGCCGCGGAAGCTGGTGCCGCACATGGGCAGCACATCGAGGTCGCCGATCAGCTCGTCCTCGGTGATCCCGAAGGCGCGGGCCACGTCGGCGACGCGGGCGCCGGGGCGCTCGCGCAGGTAGGTGACGAGCGACAGCATCCGACGGGTCTGGTCGATGGCGTTGGTGGCCATGAGTAGTTCGGTCCGTTCCTCTCAGCCCTTGGCCACGGCACGCAGCCGGTCGATCACATCGGCCCGCAGCTCGGCCGGTTCGAGCACGATCACGTCCGGGCCGAACTCCACCAGCCAGGCGTCCAGCCCATGGCCGTAGGGGATCTCCAGCTCGTCCCAGCCGCCGCCCAGGTCGCGGGTGGCGGTGGCCCGGGCGCGCAGCGGGTAGCCGTGCCCGGCCCGCACCTTGATCAGGGCGGTGCCGGTGGCCGTCTCACCGGCCCAGCTCTCGACCGTCTCCCGCACGGTGACGTGGTCGGGGACGGGAGCGGTGAAGGGCAGCGCCCGGGAGCGGACCCGGCCGGTGATGCGGGAGAGCCGGAAGACACGCTCGGCCTGCCGGTCGCGGTCCCAGCCGGCCAGGTACCAGTGGCCGCGCCAGCACTCCAGGGTCCATGGCTCGACGTGCCGCTGCTCGGGGCGGGCGGCGTTCGCCTTGCGGTAGTCGAAGGTGACGGTCCGGCGGTCGCGGGCGGCCAGCATCAGCGGCTCGAAGGCCGACTCGTGGACGGGGATGCGCGGCTCCAGCGCGAGGTGGCCGTACGAGTCCTCGGCGAGCGGCATCCCGGCGGCGCGCAGCTTCTGCAGCGCACCGCTGGCCGCACCGGCCAGGCGGGCCTGCTGCCAGACCTTGGCGGCGAGACCGAGGGCGGCGGCCTCCTCGACATCGAGGGTGACCGGGGGGAGGCGGTTGCTGTCCCGGCGGGCGAGGTAGCCGAATTCGCCGTCGGCGCTCTCCACCGTCTCGATGATCAGGCCGAGTTCGCGGAGGTCGTCCTTGTCGCGCTCGAACATCCGGTTGAAGGCGTCATCGCTGCCCTCGACAGCGCCATTGCCCGGCCCGAAGGCCTCCAGATAGGCCTCAATGGATCCCCGCAACTCCCGCTTGCTGAGCGGCCGGCGGGTGCCCAGCAGGCACAGCGCCAGACTCATCAGCCGCTCGGCCTTGGCAATCGCCATCGACGCCCTCTCTACTTGTGCTCTCAACCGCTGACCGTACCGCTCGCCGCTGCCACGGCAAAAGCCGAGGGCCCGCGCCCGCAGGCACGGGCCCCGGGCCCTTCACATCACAACGCGTCTCAGACGGCGACCAGGTCGCAGACGAAGATCAGGGTCTCGCCCGGCGCGATCTTGCCACCGGCGCCGCGGTCGCCGTAGGCCAGGTGCGGCGGGATGATCAGCTGGCGGCGGCCGCCGACCTTCATGCCCTGGACGCCCTTGTCCCAGCCGGCGATGACCTGGCCGGCACCGAGCTTGAACTCCAGCGGGGTACCGCGGTTCCAGCTGGCGTCGAACTCCTCGCCCGAGGAGAAGGAAACGCCCACGTAGTGGACCTTCACCATGGCGCCCGCCTTGGCGACCGCCCCGTCGCCCTCCCAGATGTCCTTGATCTCCAGGTCGGCCGGCGGCTCGCCGCCCGGGAAGTCGACCTCGGGCTTGTCGATGTTCACGAAAGTGCTCCTACGAACGTTGTCTTGCGGACAGCCGTGCAATTCTGGCAGATCGTGATCTGTTCTCAGACCTTGCCCACGATGTCGACGACGAAGACCAGGGTGTTCTTGTCCAGGCCGCTCTGCGCCTGGCCCTCGTAGCCCAGCTTCGGCGGGATCACCAGCTCCACCCGGTCCCCGACGTGCTTGCCCACCAGGCCCTGGTCCCAGCCCTGGACGACCGAGCCCGTGCCGATCTGGAAGGCCGTGGCACCCGCGTGGTCCCAGGAGGAGTCGAACTTCTGGCCGTCCTCCCACTTCACACCGGTGTACTGGGCGATCAGACCGTCACCCGCCTTGATCTCCGGACCGCTGCCCTTGATCAGCACCTGCTGCTTCAGGTCCGTCGGGGGCTTGGTGTCCTTGGGGATGGTGATGTCGGCGGCCTTCTGGGAGTTCGGCTTCACCTCGGGCATGCCGTCCTCCGGCTTGGCCTGCTCGCCCTTGGCCTCGCTCTTGGCGTCGACCTTCTGCGCACCGACCAGGTCGATCACCCACACCAGGCCGTCCTCGGGCTTCACCCCGGCCTGCGGGTTGAGCTGGTCTCCGATGAGCGCCTTCGCGGTGCCCTCGACCTCGATCCGGCTGCCGGCCTTCTGCCCGACCACCGCGTCCAGCACCTTCGCCGGCATCTCCTGGCTCGGCTGGCCCAGCTGCTGGACCATCTGCCGGCGCGGGCCCTTGGCCGACTTGTCCTGGGTGGACCAGGTGCCGCCGAGGGGCTTGTCGTCCTTCATCGTCTGCCCGGCGAAGTCCAGGCGGACGTACGAGCCCTTCTCCGCCTTCTCGCCCGTGCCCTCGGTGAGGGTCTTGACGACCATCTTGTCCGACGGCTTGGCGCCCTTCGGCGTGGAGATCTTGGGCTGCTCGCCGAACTTCCCCTCCACCGTGACCTTGGACTCCGACGATCCTCCACCGTCGTTCCCGCACGCCGCGGCGGCGAGCAGCAGGACGGGCACGGCCAGAGCCGCGGCGAGGCGACGCGTGTTCTTCGTGTGGTTCATGAAGTCCAACTCGGGCTAGGGGGGTCGCTGGGCAGTGCCCGTCACTCTACGGCCTGTGCCGCACCGATCAACCCTGCCCGACACGGATGTGCGCCGGGTCCGGTGGACCCGGCGCACATCCGTGCCCTTTGCCGCATGGCCGGACGCTCACATTCCGGCGATCAGCTTCTCCACCCGGTCGTCCACCGAACGGAACGGGTCCTTGCACAACACGGTGCGCTGCGCCTGGTCGTTGAGCTTCAGGTGCACCCAGTCGACGGTGAAGTCCCGCCGCTGCTCCTGCGCCCGGCGGATGAAGTCACCGCGCAGCCGGGCCCGGGTGGTCTGCGGCGGCACCGACTTGCCCTCGAAGATCTTGACGTCGTTGCACACCCGCGCCGCCTGCCCGCGCTTCTCCAGCAGGTAGTACAGCCCCCGCCGACGGTGGATGTCGTGATACGCGAGGTCTATCTGCGCGATGCGCGGATGCGACATGGTGATGTTGTTCTTCGCCCGGTACCGCTCGATGAGGCGGTACTTCATCACCCAGTCGATCTCGGTGTCGATACGGTCCAGGTCCTCGTCCCGGATCGCCTCCAGGGACCGCCCCCACAGCTCCAGCACCCGCTCGACCGTCCCCGTGCGGATGCCGCGGCGCTCGCAGAAGTCCACGGCCTTCTCGTAGTACTCCTGCTGGACCTCCAGGGCCGAGGCCTCCCGCCCACTGGCCAGACGCACCTTGCGTCTGCCCGTGATGTCGTGGCTGACCTCGCGGATCGCCCGGATCGGGTTCTCCAGCGTCAGATCCCGCATCACCGTGCCCGCCTCGATCATGCGCAGCACGAGGTCCGTCGCGCCGACCTTCAGCAGCATGGTCGTCTCGGACATGTTCGAGTCGCCCACGATCACATGGAGACGGCGGTACCGCTCGGCGTCGGCATGCGGCTCGTCCCGGGTGTTGATGATCGGGCGCGAGCGCGTGGTGGCGGAGCTGACGCCCTCCCAGATGTGCTCCGCGCGCTGGCTCACGCAGTAGACCGCCCCCCGCGGGGTCTGCAGCACCTTCCCCGCCCCGCACAGCAGCTGCCGCGTCACCAGGAACGGGATGAGGATGTCCGCAAGACGCGAGAACTCCCCGTGCCGCGCGACGAGATAGTTCTCGTGGCAGCCGTAGGAGTTCCCGGCGGAATCGGTGTTGTTCTTGAAGAGATAGACGTCGCCCGCGATCCCCTCCTCGTGCAGGCGGCGCTCGGCGTCGACGAGGAGACCCTCGAGAATGCGCTCGCCCGCCTTGTCGTGGGTGACCAGCTCGGTCACGCTGTCGCACTCGGGAGTTGCGTATTCCGGGTGCGAGCCCACATCGAGGTAGAGGCGGGCGCCGTTGCGCAGGAAGACATTGCTGCTGCGGCCCCAGGAAACGACACGGCGGAAGAGGTACCGCGCCACTTCGTCAGGGGACAGCCGGCGCTGTCCCCTGAAGGTGCACGTGACGCCGTACTCGTTCTCCAGCCCGAAAATGCGGCGGTCCATGCCTGAACACTACGCCTGATGCTCCGTGCTGAAACCGGGTTCGACAGCCCCGTTCCGATCATTTTCCGACCGCGCCACGACCGTCGAGACGGATGCCGGAGCCTGCAGGAAGCGCCGGGCT
The DNA here is from genome assembly GCF_013030945.1 of Streptomyces morookaense. Taxonomy (GTDB): domain Bacteria; phylum Actinomycetota; class Actinomycetes; order Streptomycetales; family Streptomycetaceae; genus Streptomyces; species Streptomyces morookaensis. The sequence goes on from NZ_JABBXF010000023.1 coordinate 23,268, forward strand.
CCGAGCAGGACGGCCGTCGCAGCCGCACCACCGCCCACGGCGACCACGAACCCCGCGGTGGCACCGCCGTATTCGACCGCCGGACCGACGAACGCCGTACCGATGGCCGCACCCACACCGAAGGAGGTCACCAGCCAGGAGAACGCCTCCGTCACCGTGCCCTGCGGCGCATGACGGTCCACCACGACGAACGCACACGCCAGGGACGGCGCCAGGAAGACACCGGCCACACCGGCGAGCACCGTCATCGGCACCACGCCCGGCACCAGCAGCAGCGGCAGGTAGCACACGGCCATCGCCGCCGCGAGCACCCGCAGCCGCTGCTCCGGGGTCCCCGGCCACTGCCGGGCCCCGTAGACGAAGCCACCGATCAGGGCACCCACACCGACGGCCGAAAGCAGGTAGCTGGACACCATGCCGCCGCCGTGCCCGTCGCCGTAGGCGACCGCGGCGACCGCGATCGAGCCCATCGCCGTGCCGATGAAGAAGAACGCCGACAGCACCACGCGCAGCCCGGGCGAGCGCAGCGCTCCCAGCCAGTGGGCGTCACGCGGCTCGCTGCGCCACTGCCGCGAGGGCTCCGAGGTGACCACGGCCAGCGTGCCGAGCACACCGAGGACGTTGATCACGAACAGCGAGCCCGCCTCGGACCAGCAGGCGATCAGCCCGGTGACGATCAGTGGGCCGAAGACGTAGATGAACTCCTGGGCGACGGCGTCGAGGGCGTAGGCGGCGTGGATGCGCTCCTCCTTGCCCTTGAGCACCGACGGCCACAGGGCCCGCAGCCCGCCCTCCATCGGCGGCGTGAAGAAGCCGGCCACGATCATGGCCGCGTAGGCCACCGGCAGCGGCTCCGGGCCCACCACGGCGAACACCGTCATACCGGCCGCCGCCAGCACCGCCGCCGGCAGCATCACCCGCAGCTGGCCGCGGAGGTCGACGGCCCGGCCGAGCAGCGGCTGGCCGACAGCGTTGGCCACGCCGTACGCGGCGGAGAGCCCGCCGGCCAGGGCGTAACTGCCGCCGTGGGCGCGGACGAAGAGCACGATCGCCAGCGCCGCGGTCGCGTTCGGCAGCCGTCCCACCAAGGTGCCGGTGAGCAGCCGTACCGCGTACCGCGTTCTGAGCATGTCGCCGTAGCCGCCGCCCGCTGCCGCCGCCATCGTCCGCCTTCCGTCTGTGAACACTCTGTTGCCGACCCGCCGGTTACCGGCTGGTTTTACGTATAACTGAAGCAGTTATACGTACCATGGCCACAACCCCCGGGTCCAACCGCGGGTCGGCAGGAAAGGGACATCCCACCCGTGACGGACAAGGTGACGGAGAAGCCCACCAGCCGGGACGTCGCACGGGCTGCCGGGGTCTCCCAGGCGACGGTCTCCCTGGTCATGGGCGGAAAATGGCGCGGCCGCGTCTCCGAGCGGACCGCCGGGGCCGTCCGCGACGCCGCCCGCGAACTCGGCTACCGCCCCAACCTCGCCGCCCGCAACCTGCGCCTCGGCCGCACCCGCACCGCCCTCCTCGTCGTCCCGGCCCTCACCAACGAGGTCTTCGCCCGCGTCTACACCGGCGCCGCCCGCGCAGCCGCCGAACACGGCGTCGGCGTCCTGCTCTACCCCTCCCCCGACGGCACCGGCCCCGCCCGCGACCCCTTCGCCTCGGCCCGCGCCACCCTCGACGGCATCATCGCCTCCTCCATGGCCGCCGACGCCCTCGACGACATCCGCGAGGGCGGCCTCCCCCTCGTCATGCTCGACAGCGATCCCAAGCACCCCGAGGCCTCCGCCACGGTCAACCTCGACATCGCCGACGGCATGCGCCAGATCGCCCGGCACCTCCTCGGCCTCGGCCACCGCCGCTTCGGCCACCTCGCCGCCGAGGTCGACTCCTGGACGTTCCGCGAACGCGCCCGCGCCCTGGCCGACACCCTCCGCACCGTCCCCGGCGCCGCCCTCGCCCGCACCGAGACCGCCGCACTCGACGTCACCGCCGGACGGCAGGCCGCCGAACGCGCCCTCACCGGCCCCGGCCCCCGCCCCACCGCACTCGTCTGCGACGGCGACGTCCTCGCCGCCGGCGCCTGCAAGGCCGCCCGCCGCCTCGGACTACGGGTCCCCGAGGACGTCTCCGTCACCGGCTTCGACGACCTCTCCCTGGCCACCGCCCTCGAACCCGAACTCACCACCGTCCGGCTGCCCGCCGAAGCCGTCGGCGAAGCGGGCATGCGCGCCCTCATGGCCGTGCTCGACGGCCACGCCCCCACCGCCGACGCCCTGCCCGTCCACCTGGTCGCCCGCGGCTCCACCACACACAACGCCGCGCGCCCCGCGGGGAGTTGACCCGGCGGGGCGCGCGGCGCGGAGACGTGGCGGAAACGGCGGGAATCAGTCCCCGGAACCCGGCTCCTCCACCTCGGCCTCGTCCTTCGTGATGTCGGAGGCGTCCGCCCCGGCCCCCTCCTCCAGCAGCCGGGACAGCTGGCGGCCCAGCAGCCGCTTGAACTTCCGCTGCTGCGGCCGCGTCCGGTCCAGGACCGCGACCTCCAGCTGCTCGGCGGTCAGCGTCCGCTCACTGCCGTTGGTGTCCCGCGTGAGCGACTCCACCGCCAGCTTGAGCGCCTCGCCCAGCGTCATCCCGTCCCGGTGACGCTGGTCCAGATAGCTGCTGATCTGGTCCGCGTTGCCGCCCACCGCCACCGAGCCGTGCTCGTCGACGATCGAGCCGTCGTGCGGCAACCGGTAGATCTGGTCGTCCTCCGGACCCGCACCCACCTCGGCGACGATCAGCTCCACCTCGTACGGCTTCTCGCCCGCACTGGAGAAGATCGTGCCCAGCGTCTGGGCGTAGACGTTCGCCAGGCCGCGCGCCGTCACATCGTCGCGGTCGTAGGTGTAACCCCGCAGGTCCGCGTACCGGACGCCGCCGATGCGCAGATTCTCGAACTCGTTGTACTTCCCGACCGCGGCGAAGGCGATCCGGTCGTAGATCTCGCTGACCTTGTGCAGCGCACGGGACGGGTTCTCGGCGACGAACACCACACCGTTGTCGTACTGGAGCACCACGACGCTGCGGCCGCGCGCAATGCCCTTGCGGGCGTACTCGGCACGGTCGGCCATGGCCTGCTGAGGTGAAACATAGAACGGCGTCGACACCGGCTATCCGTCCCTTTCTGTCAGTGGCGAAAGCATGCAGGAAACCCCGGGACGAGCCCTAGAGCAGGGCGGCCCGCGGACCGTCCGGCTCCTCCAGCCGCCGCTCGTGGATCGCCCGCACGGTCTCGGAGCACTCGGCCTCGGTGAGCCTCCGGAAACCCTCGTCCGTGATCACGGTGACGATCGGATAGATCCGGCGCGCCAGGTCCGGCCCGCCCGTCGCGGAGTCCTCGTCGGCCGCGTCGTACAGCGCCTGCGCCACCAGCGTGATCGTCTGCTGCTCCGTCAGATCCTCGCGGAACAGCTTCTTGAACGACCCGCGCGCGAAGAGCGAACCCGACCCCGTCGCCGCGAAGCCGTGCTCCTCCGAGCGCCCGCCCGTCACGTCGTAGGAGAAGATCCGCCCCTTCTGGCGGTCCACGTCCCACCCGGCGAACAGCGGCACCACGGCCAGGCCCTGCATGGCCATGCCCAGGTTGCTGCGGATCATCGTGGAGAGCCGGTTGGCCTTGCCCTCCAGGGAGAGCTGCACGCCCTCCACCTTCTCGAAGTGCTCCAGCTCCAGCTGGAACAGCTTGACCATCTCCACGGCGAGACCCGCCGTGCCGGCGATCCCGACCGCCGAGTACTCGTCGGCCGGGAACACCTTCTCGATGTCCCGCTGCGCGATCAGGTTGCCCATCGTCGCCCGCCGGTCACCGGCCAGCACCACGCCGCCCGGGAACGAGGCCGCCACGATCGTCGTCCCGTGCGGCGCCTCGACCACGCCCTGGGCCGGAACCTGGCGGTTCCGCGGGAGCAGGTCGGGCTGGTGGGTGGCCAGGAAGTCCATGAACGAGGAGGAGCCGGGCGTCAGGAAGGCAGCAGGTAGACGCCCGATGCTACGAGGGTTGGCTTCCACACGTTTCCTTCCAGGTACGCGATGGCCCGGCGCATGACGCCGACGTCATCTCTCAACTTTCCGAGTGCCGAGTTGCAGTTGAAGCACAGCACGCCACGGACCCTATCCGTCTCGTGGCAATGATCCACATGGACTGCCGAAGCTGCCAAGCAGATGCAGCAGACGCCTGCTTGCGCCGTGATCATTTCATCGCGCTGGGCTTCGGTGATGCCATAGGTGCGCTTGAGGTGGCCGGCACGGCCTTCGGCGGCACGGCACGCCTTGCAGCGCGTCGAGAGGCCGTCGGAGGCCGTTGCGTTCCGATGCCACTCCGAATGCGGTTTGGTCTCCCCGCAGCGAAGGCAAAGCTTGTGGCCTTCCGGCACGTCCACTCTGGGGCGGACCTTCCTGCCCAGCGCCATCTGACGTGCGCGGTGATAGTCCGAGCCGCAATCCCGGCAGTGGCCCTGCAGGCCGTCCAAGTTGGTCCGCTTGATCGCGAAGCACTCTCGCGGCTTGTCCTCGCCGCACCGCGTGCAGCGCTTCGTCCCGTCAGCTTCCATCACCCACCCCACACTCTTCCACCTTCGATCCGAAGGCAAAAAAGCCTACTGGCCTCCCTTTTGAACGAAGGAGCGCACGAAATCCTCCGCGTTCTCCTCCAAGACATCGTCAATCTCATCCAGCACAGAGTCCACGTCGTCCGACAGCTTCTCGTGCCGCTCCTTGAGGTCCTCGGAGCCCTGCGCATCCTGCGCCTGCTCCTCGACCTCCTCCGTCGAACGCGTGGCCTTCTGCTGCCCGCCGCCGGTGTCCTTGGTCGCCATGCCCCTCACCCCGCTCGTGTGTCGACGAAAGTTCCGTTCTGCGTGCGATCCCGGTGCAAGATCGACCCTACAAGCCGGGTCCCGCCCGCGACCTGCACTTGCTACAACGTCCCGGAACCACCGGGATGATTCCCGGATCGCCCGGTTCTTAAAGACCCTGCTCAGCCGCCCGACAGCACCCGCACCAGCTCCTCCGCGGTGCGGCAGCGGTCCAGGAGTTCCTTGACGTGGTTGCGGGTGCCGCGCAGCGGTTCCAGGGTGGGGACGCGCTGCAGGGAGTCGCGGCCGGGAAGGTCGAAGATCACCGAGTCCCAGGAGGCCGCGGCCACGTCGTCCGCGTACTGCTCCAGGCAGCGGCCGCGGAAATAGGCCCGGGTGTCCTCCGGAGGGGCCGTCCTGGCGCGGGCCACCTCGGTCTCGTCCAGCAGCCGCCGCATCTTCCCGCGGGCGGCCAGGCGGTTGTACAGGCCTTTTTCCGGACGGACGTCCGCGTACTGCAGGTCCACCAGGTGCAGCCGGGCCGCGTCCCAGTTCAGGCCGTCGCGGCGGCGGTAGCCCTCCAGGAGCTCGAGCTTGGCGACCCAGTCCAGCTCTCCGGACAGGCTCATCGGGTCGCGCTCGAGCCGGTTGAGCACGTCCTCCCAGCGCCCCAGGACGTCCTTGGTCTGCTCGTCCGCGTCCGCGCCGAAGCGGTCCTCGACATACTTGCGCGCGAGCTCGAAGTACTCCATCTGCAGTTGCACGGCAGTGAGTGTGCGGCCGCTGCGGAGGGTGATCAGGCGGCGCAGCGTGGGGTCGTGGCTGACCTGGTGGAGGGTGCGGACGGGCTGTTCGACGGCGAGGTCGGAGGCGATGAAGCCGTCCTCGATCATGGAGAGGACGAGGGCGGTGGTGCCGAGCTTGAGGTAGGTGGAGATCTCGGAGAGGTTGGCGTCACCGATGATCACGTGCAGCCGGCGGTACTTCTCGGCGTCGGAGTGGGGCTCGTCGCGGGTGTTGATGATGGGCCGCTTGAGGGTGGTCTCCAGGCCGACCTCGACCTCGAAGTAGTCGGCGCGCTGGCTGATCTGGAAGCCGTGTTCGTGGCCGTCCTGGCCGATGCCGACGCGGCCGGCGCCGGTGACGACCTGGCGGCAGACGAAGAAGGGCGTCAGATGGCGCACGATGTCCGAGAAGGGGGTCTCCCGCTTCATCAGGTAGTTCTCGTGGGTGCCGTAGGAGGCGCCTTTGTTGTCGGTGTTGTTCTTGTAGAGGTGGATCGGCTGGGCTCCGGGCAGCTGGGCGGCGCGCTCGGCGGCCTCGGCCATGATCCGTTCGCCGGCCTTGTCCCAGAGGACGGCGTCCCGGGGGTTGGTGATCTCCGGGGAGCTGTACTCGGGGTGCGCGTGGTCGACGTAGAGCCGTGCCCCGTTGGTGAGGATGACGTTGGCCAGGCCGATGTCCTCGTCGGTGAGCTGGCTGGAGTCGGCGGCCTCACGGGCGAGGTCGAAGCCACGGGCGTCCCGCAGCGGGTTCTCCTCCTCGAAGTCCCAGCGGGCACGGCGTGCCCGGTGCATCGCTGCCGCGTAGGCGTTGACGATCTGGGACGAGGTGAGCATGGCATTGGCGTTCGGGTGACCGGGGACGGAGATCCCGTACTCCGTCTCGATGCCCATTACTCGCCGTACGGTCATGCGGCCCTCCTTGCCCGGCGGCGCCCCGGGATGGGGTCCGCGCTCAAGTACCGCTGCGCTTCCGGTCCGTGTGCGTCCCCCACGCGCTGCGCGGCGGTACCAGAGAGCCTAGAACGGCTTTGCGGCGCTGGGGAGATCATTACAGTCATTGCTCCGGTTCGTGCCGTGCCGGGGCCCGCGCTGGCGCGGCCGTAAAACACGACCGGCCGCGGACGTCCTGGGAGCCCGCCGCCCCGAGGGGCGGGGGAAGGACATCCGCAGCCGGACGGCGGTGCTAGAGGTACTGGCCGGTATTGGCCACGGTGTCGATGGAGCGTCCGGTGTCCGCGCCCTGCTTTCCGGTGACGAGGGTGCGGATGAAGACGATCCGCTCGCCCTTCTTGCCGGAGATGCGGGCCCAGTCGTCCGGGTTGGTGGTGTTGGGCAGGTCCTCGTTCTCCTTGAACTCGTCGACGCAGGCGGCGAGCAGGTGGGAGACGCGGAGGCCCTTCTGGTTGTGGTCGAGGAAGGCCTTGATGGCCATCTTCTTGGCCCGGTCCACGATGTTCTGGATCATCGCGCCGGAGTTGAAGTCCTTGAAGTAGAGGACTTCCTTGTCACCGTTGGCGTAGGTGACCTCCAGGAAGCGGTTCTCCTCGGACTCCGCGTACATCTGCTCGACGACCGACTGGATCATGCCGTCGACCGTGGCCCGGGCGTCTCCCCCGTGCTCGGCCAGGTCGTCCGCGTGCAGCGGCAGGGTCTCGGTCAGGTACTTGGAGAAGATGTCCTTGGCGGCCTCGGCGTCCGGGCGCTCGATCTTGATCTTCACGTCGAGCCGGCCGGGGCGCAGGATCGCGGGGTCGATCATGTCCTCGCGGTTGGAGGCGCCGATGACGATGACGTTCTCCAGGCCCTCCACGCCGTCGATCTCGGAGAGCAGCTGCGGGACGATGGTGTTCTCCACGTCCGAGCTGACGCCGGAGCCGCGGGTGCGGAAGAGGGAGTCCATCTCGTCGAAGAAGACGATGACGGGGGTGCCCTCGCCGGCCTTCTCCCGGGCGCGCTGGAAGATCAGCCGGATGTGCCGCTCGGTCTCGCCGACGTACTTGTTGAGCAGTTCGGGGCCCTTGATGTTGAGGAAGAAGCTCTTCCCCGCGGGCTTGCCGGTGACCTCGGCGACCTTCTTGGCAAGGGAGTTGGCGACGGCCTTGGCGATGAGCGTCTTGCCGCAGCCGGGGGGGCCGTAGAGCAGGACGCCCTTGGGCGGCCGCAGTTCGTGCTCCTTGAAGAGGTCGGGGTAGAGGTAGGGGAGCTCGACCGCGTCGCGGATCAGCTCGATCTGGTTTCCCAGTCCGCCGATCTTCGTGTAGTCGATGTCCGGGACCTCTTCGAGGACGAGTTCCTCGACCTCGCTCTTCGGGATGACCTCGTAGACATAGCCGGAGCGGGACTCCAGCAGGAGGGCGTCTCCGGGGCGGATGGTGGCGTCCAGCAGCGGCTCGGCGAGCCTCACCACCCGCTCCTCGTCGGTGTGTCCGATGACCAGGGCCCGTTCGCCGTCCTCGAGGATCTCCTTGAGGGTGACGATGTCGCCGTGCCGCTCGAAGGCCATCGCATCGACCACGTTCAGCGCCTCGTTGAGCATGACCTCCTGGCCGGGCCTGAGGTCCTCGAGCTCTACGCCGGGGCTGACGTTGACCCGGAGTTTGCGGCCTCCGGTGAAGATGTCGGCGGTGCCGTCCTCGTTGGGCTGCAGGAAGACGCCGAAGCCGGCGGGCGGCTGGGCGAGCCGGTCGACTTCTTCCTTGAGGGCCACGATCTGATCGCGGGCCTCACGCAGGGTGTTCGCGAGCCGCTCGTTCTGTGCGGAGACGCCGGCCAGGTTGGTCTGGAGCTCGACGATCCGCTCTTCGAGAATCCTCGTGTGACGCGGAGAGTCGGCGAGCTTGCGTCGCAGGACGGCGATCTCCTGCTCAAGGTAGGCAACCTGGCCCGCGGGGTCGTCAGACCCTCGTCCCGGCCGGATGCCGCGGTTCATGTCGTCGTCGTGGGCTGCCACGGTCCTCACCTCCTCCAAGGGGAGCTGGACGCTTCCAGACCCTACCTGGGCCGGTGCAGGTTGAAACCCCTAGATCACAAACCCGGTAGGAGTGTGTCCGATCTTCACCCTTGCGCACGTCCTCACGGGAGGGGGATACCCACCCATCAACATCGGAAAGCGGGCGGTTGTATCGTCGACTCGGTCAACACCCGTCAGGGCTGGCTCCATTTGATTCACGTACGCAGGAAACGGCAGGCGAGACGACCGTGCAGAACGAAGGCCTCAGCGAGCTGGAAGTCTGGATCGACCAGGACCTGTGCACCGGTGACGGCATCTGCGTGCAGTATGCGCCCGAGGTCTTCGAGCTGGACATCGACGGCCTGGCGTATGTGAAGAGCGCGGACGACGAACTGCTGCAGGACAAGGGTGCCACGACTCCCGTTCCGCTGCCGTTGCTGAACGACGTCCGGGACTCGGCGAAGGAGTGCCCCGGCGACTGCATCCACGTGCGCCGGGTCTCCGACGGCGTCGAGGTCTACGGCCCCGACGCGGAGTGACGGTTCAGACACTTCCTGCGACGGGAAGCGCGGTGAGCCCGAACTTCCCGTCCCGCCACCGCCATTCGACCGCCCGGCGCAGATCCGGGCAGCATCGGGGCACGCCCGCCCCGGAGTAGCCGAGCAGTGTGGCCGAAATCCTGTCGTCCGTCGCGGTGAAGGCGGTGACGCTCATCTTCTGCCGCGGGTCCACGAGCGTGGCGACGACGCGGGGCGGTTCGCCCTTCGCGGTGGGCGCGGCAAGGACGTAGACGCCGCTGGGCGGTGTGCCCCCGCCGGCGCGGCAGCGCACGACGGCGGCCGTCTCGGGACGGCCGTCCCCGTCGAGGTCCGCGGCTTCCTGCTTGACGACCTCCACGGGCACCCGGCCGCAGTCCAGGGGGAAGTGGGCGGCGCGGGCGTCGGGCGCGGGAGTGCGCAGGGCGACGGGCGCGGTGGTGTCGCCGGGGCCCAGCAGGGCGGTGCCCGCGATCACGGCGGCGAGGGCGGCGGCGGTGCCGAGCCAGTGCGCGGGTCGGGGGCGGGCGTGCGGGAGGGGCGGTGGCCCGGCAGGGTGCACGTGACTCCTGAGGGTGCGCGAGGACGTGGATCTTCCGCATCGTGTCATACGACTTGCCGCCGGGGAACAGCGGCTCGCCCTCAACGCAGCGGCGCCGCCCCCGAGTTCCGCGGTGTGCGGGACCCGGGGGCGGCGCCGGTGGTGTACGGCCGGGAGGTCAGCCCTTGTTGGGGCCTTCGTAGTCCTCGCCGTAGGCGCCCTTCGCCGGACGGCGGCGGCGCATGGGGGGCTCGACGCCGTCGGCGAGGCGGCGGGCGGTGACGAGGAAGCCGGTGTGGCCGATCATGCGGTGGTCCGGGCGGACGGCCAGGCCCTCGACGTGCCAGTTGCGGATCATCGACTCCCACGGCTGCGGTTCGGCGAAGCAGCCGATCTCGCGGATGGACTCGACGGTGCGCGCGAGCTGGGTGGTGGTGGCCACGTAGCAGCAGAGGATGCCGCCGGGGACGAGGGCCTTACGGACGGCCTCCAGGCACTCCCAGGGGGCGAGCATGTCCAGGATGACCCGGTCGACATCGGTGTCGGAGAGGTTGTCCTGGAGGTCGCCCACGGTGAGCTGCCAGGCGGGGTGCGGGCCGCCGAAGTAGCGCTCGACGTTCTGCTGGGCGATCTCGGCGAAGTCGGCGCGGCGCTCGTAGGAGTGCAGCATGCCCTGGTCGCCGATGGCGCGCAGCAGGAAGCTGCTCAGGGAGCCGGAGCCGACACCCGCCTCCACGACGCGGGCGCCGGGGAAGATGTCGGCGAAGGCCAGGATCTGCCCCGCGTCCTTGGGGTAGACCACCGCGGCTCCGCGCGGCATGGACAGGACGTAGTCGGGGAGCAGGGGGCGCAGCGCGAGGTAGGCGACGTTTCCCGTGGTACGGACAACACTGCCCTCGGGGGCACCAATCAGCTCGTCGTGCGGGAAGGCACCCTTGTGGGTGTGGAACTGCTTCCCGGCTTCGAGCGTGAAGGTGTAGTGGCGTCCCTTGGGGTCGGTGAGCTGGACCTGGTCCCCGACCTGGAAGGGCCCGCGACGGCGGGCGGCACCGGTCGGTTCGGACATGTGACCCAGCCTACCGGGTGGCCTGCGGCCTGCTGACCACTCGTGCGGTGCGGGGCGCCCCGTCAGGGGGATGTGCGTCGGCTGCGGGCCGGTGGGGGCTGGTCGCGCAGTTCCTCCCCCAGCTACCGCTGGGGGTACCCCCAGCGCCCCTACGGGGCGCCCGGCCGGGCCATTGCGGCCACGAAAGCGCGTTCCACGTCCGCCGTGGACAGGACGCCGTAGATCTCGCCGCTCTCCTCGGTCACGAGGTATTCGGTCGCGGGGTGGGCGCGCAGCGTTTCCAGGAGGTCCTCGCCCGTGAGCTCGGCCGAGACGTGCATCTCGGCGGTGAGGTCCTGCGCGAGGCCGCCGACCGCGACCCAGGGGCGGCGGTGCTGGGGCACCGCGACGATGGCGGCCTCGCGGACGAGGGCGGTCGGGGTGCCCTGGCCGTCGACGACGACCAGGGCGCGGGCGCCCGCCTCGTTGGCGCGGCGGAGGGCTTCGGAGAGGGGCGTGGCGGCCTCGACGGGGACGGCGCGGCGGGTGAGGGCGCGGGCGCGCAGGCCGGGCAGGTGCTCGCGGAGGCGGGCCATGCGCAGGCTGTTGCCGGCGCCGGTCCAGATGATGGCGGCGAGGATGGCGGCGAGGAGCGCGTCGGTGAGGGAGTCGACGCCGCCGAAGTCGGCGGGGGCGTCGCCGAGGCCGCCGTGGGTGAGCAGCGGGAGGCCGACGAGCACGGAGACGGCGAGGGCCCGGCCGACCCAGGCGGCGGCGATGGTTCCGGTCATGGCCCGGCCGCTGATCTTCCAGACGACGGCGCGGAGCATCCGGCCACCGTCCAGGGGCAGACCGGGCAGCAGGTTGAAGACGGCGACCAGCAGGTTGGAGATCATGAGCCCGGCGAGCAGGACGCCGGGGACGGTGGCGGGCTCGACGGCGAGCCAGCCGAGGTAGAACAGGCCGGCCAGGACGAGGGAGAGCAGGGGGCCGACGAAGGCCAGCACGAACTCGCGGCCGGGGGTCTCGCTCTCCTTCTCGATCTCGGAGACACCGCCGAAGAACTGCAGCTGGATGCGGCGCACCGGGAGTTTGAAGCGCAGGGCGGCCACGGTGTGGGCGAGTTCGTGGACGAGCACGGAGGCGTAGAAGGCGACCGCGAAGAAGAGGGAGACCAGGTAGCGGGCGCGGCCCAGTTCGGGCAGGACGCGGTCGAGCTGGCCGCCGAAGACCCAGGTGATCAGGGCGGCGACGAGGAACCAGCTGGGGGCCACGTAGACGGGTACGCCGAAGGGCCGGCCCATGAGGATGCCGCCGCCGCTGCCTCGTGGGCGCGGCGGCCTGCGGTCCCCGGGGCCGGGCTGCCCGCCGGTCCCCCCGCCGCCGGATCGGCCCTGGCCGCTTGTCTCCACGGTGTCGGTGTCCCCTCGTCGGATGCGTTTCCCCGCACCCGCCCGGTGCGCTGTCTTTTCACACGATCATGCAGTGCGGGGCCCCCTGCCGTCGATGGTATGCGCCCGGCTGTCGGTGACGGGCCGTAGGGTTCTGTGTCATGGATACCGCCACCGAGCATTCCGCCGTTCCGGCCCCGGAGGGGGCCGGCAGCCGTGTTCCCGCGCAGTCCGGGCCGTCTCGGCCGGTGTCGCGGCCGGTGTCGCTGTCGCCGTCGCGTGCGGCGGATTTCATGCGGTGTCCGCTGCTCTACCGCTTCCGGGTGATCGACCGGCTGCCGGAGAAGCCCAGCGCGGCGGCCACCCGGGGCACGGTGGTGCATGCGGTGCTGGAGCGGCTCTTCGACGCCCCGGCGGCCGAGCGCACGGTGCCGCGGGCGCGCGGGATGGTGCCGGGTGCGTGGGAGGAGCTGCTGGCGGCGCGGCCGGAGCTGGCGGAGCTGTTCGCCCGGGAGGACGGTTCGCAGGACGCGGAGCAGCTGGGGAAGTGGCTGGCCGACGCGGAGAAGCTGGTGGAGCGCTGGTTCACGCTGGAGGATCCGGCACGGCTGGAGCCGGCGGAGCGCGAGCTCGTCGTGGAGACGACGCTGGAGTCGGGTCTGCTGCTGCGCGGCATCGTCGACCGGCTGGATGTGGCGCCCTCGGGCGAGGTGCGCATCGTGGACTACAAGACGGGCAAGGCCCCGGCTCCGCAGTACCGCCAGGACGCGCTGTTCCAGATGATGTTCTACGCGCTGGTGGTGTGGCGGCTGCGCGGGCGGGTGCCGCGCCGGCTGCAGTTGGTCTACCTCGGCAGCGGGGACGTGCTGACGTACGACCCGGTGGAGGCGGAGCTGCTGGCGGTGGAGCGCAAGCTGCGGGCCCTGTGGGACGCGATCATGCTGGCCACGGAGACGGGCGACTGGCGTCCGCGGCCGACGAAGCTGTGCGGCTGGTGCGACCACCAGGCGGTGTGCCCGGAATTCGGCGGCACTCCCCCGCCGTATCCGCTGGCCGTGGAGGCGCAGGGCAGAATGGACGCGGTCTAGCGAAGGAGTTCTCCTGTGGCGATCCGTGTCCTGTTGGTCGACGACCAGCCGCTGCTGCGCACCGGCTTCCGCATGATCCTGGAGGCCGAGCAGGACCTGGCCGTCGTCGGGGAGGCCGGGGACGGCCTGCAGGCGCTCGACCAGGTGCGTGCGCTGCAGCCCGACGTGGTGCTGATGGACATCCGGATGCCCCGGATGGACGGGGTCGAGGCGACCCGGCAGATCACCGGTCCGGAGCGCAACGGCCCGGCCAAGGTGCTGGTGCTGACGACGTTCGACCTCGACGAGTATGTGGTGGAGGCGCTGCGTGCGGGGGCCAGCGGTTTCCTGCTCAAGGATGCCCCGGCGCATGAACTGGTGCAGGCGATCAGGGTGGTTGCGGGCGGCGAGGCGATGCTGGCGCCGAGCATCACGCGGCGGCTGCTGGACAAGTACGCGGGTCATCTGCCGTCCGGCGAGGAGCCGTTGCCGGACACGCTGAACACGCTGACCGACCGTGAGGTCGAGGTGCTGAAGCTGGTGGCGCGGGGTCTGTCGAATGCGGAGATCGCCGCGGATCTGTTCGTCAGCGAGACGACGGTCAAGACGCACGTGGGCCATGTGCTCACGAAGCTGGGCCTGCGGGACCGGGTGCAGGCGGCGGTCTACGCGTACGAGAGCGGACTGGTGCGCCCCGGCGCGCAGTAGGCGGCACCGGGGCGCTGAGGGGGACGGTCGGCGGGTCAGCTCTTGTTGGCGGACTTGCCGATCTCCCAGAAGCGGAAGACGGTCGAGGCGTCGAGTGTCCACTGCAGGCCGGAGATGCGGGAGTTGGCGACGACGTACTGCTTGCCCTGCCACAGCGGCAGGACGGGCAGGTCCTGGGCGACGGTGTTCTGCAGCTTGGCGAAGTCGTCGACGGTGGCGGAGCGGCTGCCCTGGGCGGCGGTGGCCGGCAGGATCTTCTCCGCTATCTCCTTGGACTCGTAGTTGTTGGCCAGTTCGCTGTCCGCGCCGAAGAACGGCGCGGTGAAGTTGTCCGGGTCGGGGTAGTCGGGGATCCAGCCCTTGACGTAGACGCCGTAGGCGCCGGCGTGGACGCCCTTCTCGTACTCGTCGATCGGGACGCTCTTGACGTCGGCCTCGAACAGGCCGCTGTCGTTGAGCTGTTTGGCGATCTCCTGGAACTCGGGGACGGTGCCGGGCCCGTAGCGGATGGGCGTGGCCCACAGGGTGAGCTTGACCTTGCCGTGGATGCCCTCGGACTGCAGGGCCGCGGCGGCCTTGGCGGGCTGGGGGCGGTCGCCGTAGAGGTCGAAGAACGAGGTCTTGTGGCCGGTGATGCCGCTGGGGACGACCGAGTAGAGCGGTTCGGCGGTGCGCTTGTAGACGTCGCGGACGAGCGCGCTGCGGTCGACGAGGTAGGCGATGGCCTTGCGGACCCCGGCCTTGCCGGCCACCGGGTCCTTGGTGTTGAAGACCATGTGCTGGATCTCGGCGCTGGTGCCCTCGATCACATTGAGCTTGTTCTTGTCGTCGGCGTCCACCGCCTGCAGGTCGGCGATGTCCTTCATGGCCAGGCCGCGGTAGGCGAGGTCCACGTCGCCCTTCTGGACGGCGTTCTTGAGTTCGGCCTGTTCGCCGTGGAAGAACTTCAGCGTCACGCCGCTGTTCTGCACGGTGGCCGGGCCCTTGTAGGAGGGGTTGACCTTGAAGACGGCCTTGGACTTGTCGAAGGAGTCGAGCTTGTAGACGCCGGAGCCGACGGCCTTGCCGTCGGTGCGCAGCTTGTCCATCGGGTATTCGGTGTGGTCGACGATGGAGCCGGCACCGGAGGCGATCTTCTGGGGGAAGGTGGCGTCGGGGCGCTTGAGCTGGAAGACGACGGTGGACTTGTCGGGCGTCTTGATGTCTCCGATGGTGGAGAGCATCGACGCGGCGGGGCCGTCCTTGTCGTTGATCTTCAGCGTGCGGCGGAAGGAGTAGGCGACGTCCTCCGAGGTGAGGGGGTGGCCGTTGGAGAACTTCAGCCCGTCCTGGAGCGTGCATTCGTAGGTCTGGCTGGAGTGGTCCTTGAAGGAGCAGCTCCTGGCCGCGTCCGGCGTCGGGCTGGTGCTGCCCTTGGGGAAGCTCATCAGCGACTGGTAGACGTTGTTGAACAGCACCCAGGATCCGGGGTCGTAACCCGAGGCGGGGTCGGTGGTCATGACCTCGTCGGACATCCCCATGACCACCGGCTGCCCGGTGCCGGCCGCCGTGCCGTCCTCCGATCCGCACCCGCTGAGCAGGGCGGCGGCAAGCCCCGCGCCGAGCGGGGCGGCGAGCCACTGGTCACGTTTCTTCACTTGCACGTTCCTCACAGTTCTCGTCTGGGCGGTGGCGGCCGCCATGGGGCTGCTGAGATCGTTCTGTGGAGCTGTGGTGCTGGTGGAGCTGCCCCGCGGGCGCGGGTGTGAACTGCTAGGCGCCGTGGGCGAGTTCCCAGGGCTGCAGCTCCGAGGCGGCGTTGAGGGCCCACTCCGATCCGGTGAGACCGTTGCGGATGGCCACGTACTGCTTGCCCTGCCAGAGCGGGAGCACCGGCACCTCGTCGGCGATGATGTCCTGGGCCTGCTGGAAGTACTGGCCGGCCGACTCGCGCGCGGCCGTCTGGCGGGACTGCGGGAGCAGTTCACCGCTGATCTTGTTGTTGCGGTAGGGCGAGTGGAGGAAGTTGTCCTTGCCGATGAACGGGGCGATGAAGTTGTCGGGGTCCGGGAAGTCGGGGAACCAGCCCATGCCGTAGACGGCGTACTTGCCCTTGGCTGCCTCGGGGCGGAAGTCCGCCCACTTGACGCCCTGGACCTTCGCGTCGAACAGGCCGCTGTCGTTCAACTGCTTCTGGAGCACCTTGAACGCCTTGGCGGTGGCCTCGCCGTAGTGGTCGGTGGTGTAGGTGAGGGTGAGCGGCACCGGCGTGCTGATGCCGGCGCCCTGCAGCAGGGTGCGGGCCTTGCTCGGGCTGGGGTCCTGGTACTTGTTGGAGAAGGAGTTCTGGTGTCCGGTGATGCCGGAGGGCACCAGCGAGTACAGCGGGTCGTCGGCGCGGTTGTAGGCGTCGCGGGTGAGCGCCTGGCGGTCGATGACCTGCGCCATGGCCTGGCGTACCGCCTTGTTCTTGACCGACGGGTCGTCGGTGTTGAAGGCGAGGTAGCTGATCTCGGCGCCCGGGTTCTCCAGCAGCCGTACGCCGCTGGGCGGGTTGTCGCGCAGCCTGCTGATCTGCTCGGGCAGCATGGTGCGGTTCATGAGGTCGATGTCGCCGGCCTCGAGCGCCTTCTCCATCGACGCCGAGTCGTCGTAGAAGCGCATCTCGACCTTGTCGTTCTGCAGCTCCACCGACCCGTGGTAGTCGGGGTTCCTGCTCAGGACGGCCTTGGTGACGTGGTCGTCCTTGACGTCGGTGCTCAGCGTGTACGGGCCGGATCCGACGACCTTGAAGCCGTCGCCGAGGCTGTCCTTCTTGTACGCCTGGTGGTCGACGATCGAGCCGGCCGGGGTGGCGATCTTCTGCGGGAAGGTGGCGTCGGGCGACTTGAGGTGGAAGACGACCTCGCGGTCGTTGGGGGTCTCGACCTTGTCGATGTTGCTCAGCAGGGAGGCCGGGCCGTTCTCGAAGTTGATCGCCGCCACGCGGTCGAAGGAGAACTTCACGTCCTCGGAGGTGAGCGGGTGCCCGTTGGAGAACTTCAGGCCCGCGCGCAGGGTGCACCGGTACTGCTCGTTGTTGCGGTCGCCGAAGCTGCACGTCTCGGCGGCGTCGCCGACCGGCGTGGCGCCCGAGCGGGGCAGCCGCATCAGGGTCTGGAAGGTGCTGTGCAGAACGTTCCAGGCGCCGATGTCGTACGCGGCCGCGGGGTCGAGGGGTGCGGGCGCGTCGGTGGTCTCCTCGAACCGGTCCGTGGTGCCGACGACTACGGCCTTGCCCGTACCGGATCCGCTGCTCCCGCCACAGGCGGCGAGGGCGGGGGCCAGCAGGGCTGCCACGGCCGGCAGCACCAAGGTCTTGCGGTTCATTGTGCGGGGTTCTCCCTGTGGTGCGTCAGTTCCCGGAAGAGATTAGTCCGGACCGTCATGGCCCCCGGAACACGGCGAAGTTGATGCGATATCACACCGTGATAACAGCCGGCGACGCACCGATATCCGGGCACGGGAATCTTCCACGCACTCGGTTACCAATCGGGACACAAGGGTGCGCTTCCGTACCCGTGGGAGCGCTTCCACACCCCCTCCGGCCACCCTCGGGCCCCCTTGTCCGGTGACGAACGTCACTCCGCCCGGAGCCGGGGCACCCGGTGCAATTCGGCCGCCGCATTCGGCGCGGAAAACCGGGCTCCGACGCCCAGCGTTTCCGCCCTCTCACACCCCGTAATTCCGGGCCGGGATCAGGCGCCGCAGAAATGGGAGATCGACTTCCTCCAGCGAACCCACCACCGTGCGCCCGGCGGCCGGCGGGATGGGCGCGACCGACGGCACGGCCACCACCCGGCAGCCCGCGGCCTCGGCGGCCGTCACGCCGGTCAGGGTGTCCTCCACCACCGCGCAGCGCGCCGGATCCACCCCGAGCCGGGTCGCGGCCAGCAGGTACGGGTCCGGGTGGGGCTTGGTCCGGGTCAGCTCGTCCCCCGCGACCGTCAGCGCGAAGTGCTGCGGGCCGAGGGTGTGCAGCACCCGGTCGATGATCTGCCGGTGCGAGGCGGAGACCAGCGCCGTGGGCACCGAGTGCGCGGCCAGCTCGGCGAGCAGCCGCCGGGCGCCGGGCATCAGCGGCACACCGCCGCCGATCATCTCGGCGAAGCGGGTGTTCAGCAGTGCCGTCAGCTCGGCCAGGGCGATCCGGGCGCCCGTGGCCTTGATCAGGAAGGAGGCGCTGCGGGACATCGGCCCGCCGACGACGACCTCGCGGTACTCCTCCAGGAGCTGGTGGCCGAGCTCGGCGAAGACCGCGACCTCGACCTCCCACCAGAACCCCTCGGTGTCGACGAGGGTGCCGTCCATGTCGAGCAGGACCGCCTGCAGGGCCGGTCCTGTGGCCGGACGGCTGTCGACCGCCGGGATGCTGCTGGTCATCGGCGCACCTCCTGAAGGGACGGGAAGGCCGGTCCGCACTGTCCCCTGCGGGACGGCGGACCGGCCTCCACCGGGCCGACAAGTGTACGTCCGTTCACCACGGCACGTCGCGTCGATATCCGGGACGTACGGGCCGGACGGGCCGCACGGTCAGTCCGCGGCCTCCGGGCCGGGGCCCTCGGTGCGGCCGGGGCCCTCGGTGCGGTCGGTGTGCTCCTCCCCGCCCTCGCCCCCGTCATCGCTCTCGTCCTTGGCCTGCGGCTTCGGCGGGCGGGTGCGGCCGCCGGCCGTGTCCCGCAGGTACGAGCCGTCCCGGCCGGGCGCGTCGAGCCCCGGCTCGGCCGCCAGGCCGCCCGGCTGCGGGTCGCGGCGGCGCAGATAGCGCTCGAACTCGCGGGCGATGGCCTCGCCGGAGGCCTCCGGCAGCTCCGCGGTGTCCCGGGCCTCCTCCAGCGACTGCACGTACTCCGCGACCTCGCTGTCCTCGGCCGCCAGCTGGTCCACGCCCAGCTGCCAGGCCCGGGAGTCCTCCGGCAGCTCGCCCAGCGGGATGCGCAGGTCGATCAGGTCCTCCAGGCGGTTCAGCAGCGCCAGGGTGGCCTTCGGGTTGGGCGGCTGGGAGACGTAGTGCGGCACGGCCGCCCACAGGCTGACCGCGGGGACGCCGGCGTGCGTGCAGGCCTCCTGCAGGATGCCCACGATGCCGGTCGGGCCCTCGTAGCGGGACTCCTCCAGATCCATGGTCCGGGCCAGGTCCGGGTCGGAGGTGACACCACTGACCGGTACCGGCCTGGTGTGCGGGGTGTCGCCGAGCAGCGAGCCCAGCACCACGACCAGTTCCACGCCCAGTTCGTGGGCGAAGCCGAGGATCTCGTTGCAGAACGAGCGCCAGCGCATGCTCGGCTCGATGCCGCGGACCAGGACGAGATCGCGCGGGGACGGGCCCGGGGTGCGCACCACGGAGAGCCGGGTGGTCGGCCAGGTGATCTTGCGGACACCGCCGTCCAGCCACACCGTGGGGCGGTTGACCTGGAAGTCGTAGTAGTCCTCCGCGTCCAGCGCGGCGAAGACCTCGCCCTTCCACTCCCGGTCCAGGTGCGCGACCGCACTGGAGGCCGCGTCCCCGGCGTCGTTCCAGCCCTCGAAGGCACAGATCATGACCGGGTCGATCAGCTCGGGTACCCCCTCAAGCTCGATCACCCAGCGCCTCCTTCCGACCGGGGCGGATCTCCGTCACCGCCACCGGCTGCCGTTCCGTGCAGTTGCTTGCTCAGTCCCCCAAGCCTACGGCCTTCCCGGCCCCCGTTCGCAGCCCTTGTCGGGCAGTTGATTGCACGGTGCAGGGTCATTCGCGGGCACCCCATCCTTCGCGGTAGGCGCGCCAGTCGTCGGCGGTGGCGGCGAAGTCCACGTAGAGGGCCACGCCGAAGGCCTGCCGCCCGCGGTCCTGCCGGGTCAGGCCGAGGCGGGCGCCGCGCAGGGCGGCGTCGGCGGTCTCCGCCGTGCTGTTGTGGCCCAGGTTGTCGGAGTGGTAGAAGGGCAGGCCCATCAGCAGGTCCGTGGTGCGGGGCGTCACCTGCAGGGCGAGGGCCGTCTGCCGGGCGACGTAGCCGCCGTAGAGGCTCTCCCACGGCAGTGCGGTGTCGTACGACATCACGGCGATCTGGTCCACCCGCCGGGCCACTTGGCCGAAATAGTGCTGCGACCACCACTTGGGGCTGCCCAGCGTCTGCGCCGCGCGGTGCATCGAGGGCAGCGGGTCGATCTGCTGGGCGGCCACCGAGAGCACCCCGCCGCCCGAACGCACCGCCGCGCGCAGGGAGTCCAGCAGCGCGAGGTAGCCGGTGTCGCCGGTGCGCACCGGCTCGACGTCCAGGTGCACCCCGTCGAAGCCGGCCCGCAGCACCTGCCGGGCGCTCTCGGTCACCGCGTCACGGGTGGCGGGCGCGTCCAGGCGCAGTCCGCCGCCGCCCTCGCGCACCACCACGTCGCCGAGCCAGGCCTGGACGCGCACGCCGGGCAGGTCGCGGTGGACCGCGTCGATCAGCTGCCGGGCGCCCGCGTAGTCGCGGGCGGGCAGGGTGCCGTCGTGCTCCAGCGGCCCGGCGTGCAGGTAGAGGTCGCGGATGCCGGTTCCGGCGACGCGCTGTTCCAACTGCGCGAGGTCGGCGGCGGTATGGCGGCCGTCCACCCAGGCGTGCCCGAGCCAGAGGGCGTCCCGCCCCCGGGTGACGGCGTCCTTCGCGGGTGCCCCGGCGTACGCGGCCCGCAGCATGCCGGCCGCCACCACGACGGGCACCAGCACCAGTGCGGCCAGCACGACGGCTGCCCGGCTCAACAGACGCCGCGACGGACGCAGCCGGCGCAGATCGGGCCTCTTCATGTCGTTCCCCCTCCCTACGGGTGACGGGAGAAGGGGCGTTGCGGTTGCCGGTGCGCCCCGTCAGGGGCGCGGGCTGTGTCGATTTACGGCTCCGCCGCGTGGGCACGAGCACGGCGCCCCGTCAGGGGCGCGGGGAACCACGACGCGCCCGCAGACGACGTACCCGGGGCTGCGCCCCGGACCTCCGGGGGCGGTGCGTCGACTGCGGGCCGGTGGGGGCTTGTCGCGCAGTTCCCCGCGCCCCTGACGGGGCGCGGGGATCCGCAGGATCAGCCCTTGTCGTGCAGCACGTCCTTGACCCGCGCGCGGACATCCTCCGTGTCCAGGCCCCGGATCGTCAGCGTCGTCCGGCGGCGCAGCACGTCGTCGACCGTCTCGGCCCACTCGTGGTCGCGGGCGTAGACGACCTGGGCCCAGATCTCCGGGCCGTCGGGGTGGATGCGCTCGCCGAGCTCGGGGTTCTCGTTGACCAGGCGGGCGATGTCGAAGGACAGCGAGCCGTAGTGCGTGGCCAGGTGACGGGCCGTCAGCGGGTCCATGCGGCTGCCGGGCTCGCGGTCGACCAGCAGGCGGTGGGCGACGGCGTTGGGGTTGGCGACACCGGGCAGCGGGGTGCGGCGGACCAGGCTGGAGACGGGCTCCATGTCCTCGGTCAGCGGGCTGCCGGGCACCTTGGCCAGCTTGTTCATCACCGTGCGGCCGATGTGGCGGTAGGTGGTCCACTTGCCGCCGGCGACGGACAGCATGCCGCCCTTGCCCTCGGTGACGACCGTCTCGCGCTTGGCCTGGGCGACGTCGCCCGGGCCGCCCGGCAGCACGCGCAGGCCGGCGAAGGCGTAGGTCATCAGGGAGCGGTCGAGGTCGGCGTCCTGGATGGAGAACGCGGCCTCGTCCAGGATCTGCTGGATGTCGGCCTCGGTGGCGCTGACATCCGCCGGGTCGCCCTCGTACTGGGTGTCGGTGGTGCCCAGCAGGAGCTGGTCCTCCCAGGGCAGGGCGAAGGTGATGCGGTACTTGTCGATCGGGGTGGCCATGGCGGCCTTCCACGGCGACTTGCGCTTCATCACGATGTGCGCGCCCTTGGAGAGGCGGATGGAGGGGGCCGCGGCCTTGTCCTCCATCTTGCGCAGGTGGTCGACCCACGGGCCGGTGGCGTTGAGCACCACGCGGGCGTCGATGCCGAACTCGGTGCCGTCCGTGCGGTCCTTGAGCTCGGCGCCGGAGACCTTGCCGTGGGTGAAGCGCAGGCCGGTGACCTCGGCGTGGTTGAGGACGACCGCGCCGGACTCGACGGCGGCGCGGACGGTCATGACGGCCACGCGGGAGTCGTTCATCTGGTGGTCGTAGTAGACCGCCACGGCCTTGAGGTTGTCCGTGCGCAGACCGGGGTTGTCGGCCTTGGCCCGGGCGGGGGTGATCACCTTGCCGACGCCGTCGCCGAAGGCGGACAGCGCGGAGTAGGCGAAGACACCGGCGCCCAGCTTGGCGGCGCCGACCGGGCCGCCCTTGTAGACCGGCAGGTAGAAGGTGAGCGGGTTGACCAGGTGCGGGGCCACGTCCTTGGCCAGCACCCGGCGCTCGTGGTGGTTCTCCGCGACCAGCTTGACGGCACCGGTCTGCAGGTAGCGCAGACCGCCGTGGACGAGCTTGGAGGAGGCGGAGGAGGTGGCGCCGGCGAAGTCGCCGGCGTCCACCATGGCGACCCGCAGACCGGCCTGTGCTGCGTGCCAGGCCACCGAGGTGCCCAGGATGCCGCCACCGATCACCAGGAGGTCGTACGTCGCCTTGGACAGCCGGTCCCGGGTCTCGGCACGGCTCGGGTTGGCACCGGCGGCCGGGTGCGTTCCCAGGGTCGGAACGCTCTGCGGGGTTGTCATGATTACTCCTCGTCCTCGATCCAGCCCATGGTCCGCTCGACGGCCTTGAGCCAGTTCTTGTACTCGCGGTCACGCGTGTCCGCGTCCATGCGGGGGGTCCACTCGGCGGCCCGGCGCCAGTTGGCGCGCAGCGCGTCGGTGTCCGGCCAGAAGCCGACGGCCAGGCCGGCGGCGTAGGCAGCGCCGAGGCAGGTGGTCTCGGCGACCATCGGGCGCACCACGGGTGCGTCCAGGAAGTCCGAGAGGGTCTGCATCAGCAAGTTGTTGGAGGTCATGCCGCCGTCGACCTTGAGCGCGGTCAGCTCGACGCCGGAGTCCTTGGTCATGGCGTCGGTGATCTCGCGGGTCTGCCAGGCGGTGGCCTCGAGCACGGCGCGGGCGATGTGCGCCTTGGTGACGTAGCGGGTCAGGCCCGCGATCACACCGCGCGCGTCGGAGCGCCAGTAGGGGGCGAACAGGCCGGAGAAGGCCGGCACGAAGTAGGCGCCGCCGTTGTCCTCGACGGAGCTGGCGAGCGTCTCGATCTCGGCGGCGCTCTTGATCAGACCCATCTGGTCGCGCATCCACTGCACGAGGGAGCCGGTGACGGCGATGGAGCCCTCGAGGGCGTAGACCGGCTTCTCGTCGCCGATGCGGTAACCGACGGTCGTCAGCAGGCCGTTGTAGGACTGGACGGGCTCGTCGCCGGTGTTCATCAGCATGAACGTGCCGGTGCCGTAGGTGGACTTGGCCTCGCCCTTGGCGTAGCAGGTCTGGCCGAAGAGGGCGGCCTGCTGGTCGCCGAGCGCGGAGGCGACGGGGACGCCGTCCAGGGCGCCGCCCTTGGCGATGCCGTAGACCTCGGCGGAGGAGCGGATCTCCGGCAGGACGGCCGCCGGGATCTCCATGGAGGACAGGATGCGCTCGTCCCAGGCCAGGCTGCGCAGGTTCATCAGCATGGTGCGCGAGGCGTTGGTGACGTCGGTGACGTGGACGCCGCCGTTCACACCGCCGGTGAGGTTCCAGATGACCCAGGAGTCCATGGTGCCGAAGAGGATGTCGCCGCGCTCGGCGCGCTCGCGGAGGCCCTCGACGTTGTCCAGCAGCCAGCGGACCTTGGGGCCGGAGAAGTAGGAGGCCAGCGGGAGGCCGGTCTCGCGGCGGAAGCGGTCCTGGCCGACGTTGCGGCCGAGCTCCTTGCACAGGCCGTCGGTGCGGGTGTCCTGCCAGACGATGGCGTTGTGGACGGGCTCACCGGTGTTCTTGTCCCAGAGCAGCGTGGTCTCGCGCTGGTTGGTGATGCCGATGGCCTTGACGTCGGCGGCAGTGATGCCCGCCTTCTCGACGGCGCCGGCGACGACCTCCTGGACGTTGCGCCAGATCTCCTTGGCGTCGTGCTCGACCCAGCCCGGCTTGGGGAAGATCTGCTCGTGCTCCTTCTGGTCGACGGAGACGATGCGGCCGTCGCGGTCGAAGACGATGCAGCGGGAGGAGGTGGTGCCCTGGTCGATCGCCGCGATGAACGGGCCGACGGCGTGGGCGTCGTGGCTCTCGGTGGTGCTCATGGTGTCTGCTCCTGGGGGGTCTGAAGGTCTCGGCGGGTGCGTCAGAACGCGAGCTGGTGGATGCCTGCGGCGAGGGCGCCGCCGATGATCGGGCCGACGACGGGGATCCAGGCGTAGCTCCAGTCGGAGCCGCCCTTGTTCGGCAGCGGCAGCAGCGCGTGCACGATGCGGGGACCGAGGTCACGGGCGGGGTTGATCGCGTAGCCGGTGGGACCGCCGAGCGAGAGGCCGATGCCGACGACCACGAGGGCGACCATCAGCCCACCGGTGCCGCTGGTGGCCAGGCCCTTGGTGAGACCCGTGGTGAGGATGAAGAGCACCAGCACCGTGGTGGCGATGATCTCCGTCACCAGGTTCTGCACGACATTGCGGACCTCGGGGCCCGTCGAAAAGATGCCCAGCACCGGTCCGGCCTGCGGCTCCGCGGTCTGGTCGACCATGCCCTCACGGGGGTTGAGGCTGCCGACGATCTCGTCGTCGGTCAGGTGCGCCTTGAACTGACCGTGGTAGGCGAGCCACACGAGGGTGGCGCCGATCATCGCGCCCAGCATCTGGGAGCCGATGTAGAGGGGCACGTCGCTCCACTCGACCTGGCCGTCGACGGCCAGGCCGATGGTGACGGCCGGGTTCAGGTGCGCACCGGACTTGGCGCCGATGTAGGCGCCGGCCAGGACGGCGAAGCCCCACCCGAAGGTGATGGCCAGCCAGCCCGCGTTCTGCGCCTTGGAACGCTTCAGGGTGACGGCGGCGCAGACGCCGCCGCCGAGCAGAATCAATACCGCGGTACCGATGGTCTCACCGGTGAAGATGTCGGAGCTGGACACCCGCGACTCCTTTGTCCTTCGTCCAGGGGAAGGCGAACCCCGGGTCCATCCGGTGGTCCGCACCCTCCGAGAGGGTGGTGATCGGTCCCGTGGCACTGCACACCATAGCGAATATGTCGGTAGGTGTTCGACAATGCCGACCGATGAACGGCAGTTTTCTGGACGGTTAAGGGCACGTCAAGGGAGGTGTGACGGGAAACTCCCGGCCAACTGGCCGGAAATCTACGTTCGGATACCGACCGGTAACGAGGGGGTCTCGAACACCCCCGGAAGAGACCTCCCGGAGACCTTCCGGGCTCCGCCTAGAAACGTCCGGCGCCCAGATCGCGGGAGACCGCCCGCGCACAGTCACGCACAGCGGCGACCAGCCGCGCCCTGAGTTCACCGTCTTCACATACCCGCTCCACGGCCCCCGTGATCCCCACGGCACCGACCGGCATCCGCCGCCGGTCATGGATGGGCGCGGCCACCGAGGCCACCCCGGCCCAGGTCTCCTCCACGTCCGCCGCCCAGCCGCGCGCCCGGGTGAGGTCCAGCACACCCTCCAGGTCGGGCATGGCCGTCACGGTCCGCGGGGTGAAGGCCTCCCGCTCGGCCTCGGCCAGCTCGGCGTGCGCGACCGGGTCGTAGGCGCACAGCACCTTGCCGAGGGCGGTGCTGTGCAGCGGCTGCATCGCGCCGACCTCCAGCACCTGACGGCTGTCGTCGGGACGGAAGACGTGGTGGATGACGAGCACGCCCTGCTGGTGGAGCACGCCCAGGTAGACGCTCTCCCCGCTGGAGCGGGCCAGGTCGTCCGCCCAGACCAGGGCGCGGGCCCGCAGCTCGTGCACGTCGAGGTAGCTGTTCCCGAGCCGGAGCAGCTCGGCGCCCAGCTGGTAGCGGCCGGAGGCGGGGTCCTGTTCGACGAAGCCCTCCTGCTGGAGAGTGCGCAGGATGCCGTGCGCCGTACCCTTGGCCAGTCCCAGCGCGGAGGCCACGTCGGACAGGCCCAGTCGCCGCTCGCCGCCCGCGAGCAGCCGCAGCATCGCCGCTGCGCGTTCGAGCGACTGGATGGTCCGTGCCATCGGGGAAACCTCCTCCACCAGCATGCCGTTCGGCATTGCTGAACACTATCGGCCGATGCCGACCAAGAGGTAGCAGACGGCGACGTGATCATGATCGCGGAGTCGGTTCCTCCGGCCCCAACCGGAGTATCAAGTTCCGGCATAGCGCCCCTGTAGCGGGGTGTCCGCAGCATGGAATGCCCTCGGCTTCCCGACTCCCCTGCGGCTACTCTTGCGGCGTGCGCCCTCTGCAGGAGAGCGCAAAGCCGACAGCCGTCGCACACCCGGGAGCATCCCCATGGCCTCGCATACGCCATTGTCCGTCCGTGTCCCCCGAGCCGAGCAGTTGCGCGAGGCCCTCGCCGCCCGAGTGGTGGTGGCCGACGGTGCGATGGGCACGATGCTCCAGGCGCAGGATCCGTCGCTGGAGGACTTCCAGCAGCTCGAAGGCTGCAACGAGATCCTGAACATCACCCGTCCCGACATCGTGCGTTCGGTGCACGAGGCCTACTTCGGGGTCGGCGTGGACTGCGTGGAGACCAACACCTTCGGCGCCAACCACGCGGCGCTGGGCGAGTACGACATCGCGCACCGCGTCTTCGAACTGTCCGAGGCCGGCGCCCGGATCGCCCGCGAGGTCGCGGACGAGTTCACCGCCGCCGACGGCCGTACCCGCTGGGTGCTGGGCTCGGTCGGCCCCGGCACCAAGCTGCCGACGCTGGGACACGCCCCCTTCACCACCCTGCGCGACGCCTACCAGCAGAACGTCGAGGGCCTGGTGGCCGGCGGCGCGGACGCGATCCTGGTGGAGACCACCCAGGACCTGCTGCAGACCAAGGCCTCGGTCATCGGCGCCCGGCGCGCGATGGCGGCGGCGGGCGTCGAACTGCCGCTGCTGGTACAGGTGACGGTCGAGACGACGGGCACCATGCTGCTCGGCTCGGAGATCGGCGCCGCGCTCACCGCGCTGGAGCCGCTGGGCATCGACATGATCGGCCTCAACTGCGCGACGGGCCCGGCCGAGATGAGCGAGCACCTGCGCTACCTCTCGCGGCACGCCCGCACCCGAGTGTCGGCGATGCCGAACGCCGGTCTGCCCGTGCTGGGCAAGGACGGTGCGCACTACCCGCTCTCCCCGGCCGAGTTGGCGGACGCGCACGAGACGTTCGTCAGAGAGTACGGACTGTCGCTGGTGGGCGGCTGCTGCGGTACGACGCCGGAGCATCTGCGCCAGGTCGTCGAGCGGGTCCGCGGCCTGACCCCGGCCGAGCGCGCCCCTCGCCCCGAGCCGGGCGCCGCGTCCCTCTACCAGACCGTGCCCTTCCGCCAGGACACCTCGTACCTGGCGATCGGTGAACGCACCAACGCCAACGGCTCGAAGAAGTTCCGCGAGGCCATGCTGGACGGCCGCTGGGACGACTGTGTGGAGATGGCCCGCGAGCAGATCCGTGAGGGCGCGCACCTGCTGGACGTGTGCGTGGACTACGTCGGCCGCGACGGTGTGGCCGACATGGCCGAGATCGCGGGCCGTTTCGCCACGGCTTCCACGCTGCCGATCGTGCTGGACTCGACGGAACCGGCCGTCATCCAGGCGGGTCTGGAGAAGCTCGGCGGCCGCGCCGTGATCAACTCCGTGAACTACGAGGACGGTGCCGGCCCCGACTCCCGCTTCGCGCGGATCACCCGCCTCGCGGTCGAGCACGGTGCGGCGCTGATCGCCCTGACCATCGACGAGAACGGGCAGGCCCGTACGCCCGAGCACAAGGTGGCGGTCGCCGAGCGGCTGATCGCGGACCTGACGGACAACTGGGGTGTGCACGAGTCGGACATCATCGTCGACTGCCTCACCTTCACCATCGCCACCGGCCAGGAGGAGTCCCGCAAGGACGGCATCGCCACCATCGAGGCCATCCGCGAACTCAAGCGCCGCCACCCGGACGTCCAGACGACGCTGGGCCTGTCGAACATCTCCTTCGGCCTCAACCCGGCCGCCCGCATGGTCCTCAACTCGGTCTTCCTCAACGAATGCGTCGAGGCGGGCCTGGACTCCGCGATCGTGCACGCGAGCAAGATCCTGCCGATCGCCCGCCTGGAGCAGGAGCAGCGCGAGGTCGCCCTCGACCTGATCTACGACCGGCGGCGCGAGGGCTACGACCCGCTGCAGCGGTTCCTGGAGCTCTTCGAGGGCGTGGACACCAAGTCCATGAAGGCCGGCAAGGCGGAGGAACTGGCCGCACTCCCGCTGGACGAGCGCCTGCAGCGGCGCATCATCGACGGCGAGAAGAACGGCCTGGAGGCCGACCTGGACGCGGCGCTGGCCGACCGCCCGGCGCTGGACATCGTCAACGACACGCTGCTGGCGGGCATGAAGGTCGTCGGCGACCTCTTCGGCTCGGGCCAGATGCAGCTGCCGTTCGTCCTGCAGTCCGCGGAGGTCATGAAGACGGCCGTGGCCTACCTCGAACCGCACATGGAGAAGAGCGACGCGGAGGGCAAGGGCACGATCGTGCTGGCCACCGTGCGCGGCGACGTCCACGACATCGGCAAGAACCTCGTGGACATCATCCTCTCCAACAACGGCTACAACGTGGTCAATCTGGGCATCAAGCAGCCGGTCTCGGCGATCCTGGAGGCGGCGGAGGAGCACCGGGCGGACGTCATCGGCATGTCGGGGCTGCTGGTGAAATCCACGGTGATCATGAAGGAGAACCTGGAGGAGCTCAACCAGCGCAAGCTGGCAGCGACATACCCGGTGATCCTGGGCGGCGCCGCACTGACGCGCGCGTACGTCGAGCAGGACCTGCACGAGATCTACGAGGGCGAAGTCCGCTACGCCCGCGACGCGTTCGAGGGCCTGCACCTGATGGACGCGCTCATCGCGGTGAAGCGGGGCGTTCCGGGAGCCACGCTCCCGGAACTGAAGCAGCGCCGGGTGCCGAAGCGGGAGACGGCGGCGGTGGTGGAGGCGGACGAGCCGGAGGGCTCGGTCCGCTCGGACGTGGCCACCGACAACCGCGTGCCGGAACCGCCCTTCTGGGGCACGCGCGTGGTGAAGGGCATCCAGCTGAAGGAGTACGCGTCCTGGCTGGACGAGGGCGCGCTGTTCAAGGGCCAGTGGGGCCTGAAGCAGTCGCGGGCGGGCGGGCCGAGCTATGAGGAGCTGGTGGAGTCCGAGGGCCGCCCCCGCCTGCGCGGCCTCCTGGACAAGCTCCAGACCGAGAACCTGCTGGAAGCGGCCGTGGTGTACGGCTACTTCCCGTGCGTGAGCAAGGGCGACGACCTCATCCTGCTGCACGAGGACGGCACCGAGCGCACCCGCTTCACCTTCCCGCGCCAGCGGCGCGGCCGGCGCCTGTGCCTGGCGGACTTCTTCCGCCCGGAGGAATCGGGCGAGACGGACGTGGTCGGGCTGCAGGTGGTGACGGTGGGGTCGAGGATCGGCGAGGAGACGGCGCGCCTGTTCGCGTCGGACTCGTACCGCGACTACCTGGAACTGCACGGCCTGTCCGTGCAGTTGGCGGAGGCCCTGGCCGAGTACTGGCACGCGCGGGTCCGGTCCGAGCTGGGCTTCGGGGGCGAGGACCCGACGGACGTGGAGGACATGTTCGCGCTGAAGTACCGGGGCGCCCGCTTCTCGCTGGGGTACGGGGCGTGCCCCGACCTGGAGGACCGCGCGAAGATCGCCGATCTGCTCCGGCCGGAGCGGATCGGGGTGCAGCTGTCGGAGGAGTTCCAGTTGCATCCGGAGCAGTCGACGGATGCGATCGTGATTCACCATCCGGAGGCGAAGTACTTCAACGCGCGGTGAATCATTGAGGGTTCGGGGTCCGGGGGCGGTGCCCCCGGACGCGGCCTCACGGGCGGACCGTGAGGCCGTCCAGGGTGAGGTCGAGCAGGCGCTCTGCCTGCTGTCGGTGTTCAGCACCCGCCGAGGTGAGGGCGATGCCTTCCAGGGCGGCGCCGATGTCGGTGGGCTGGATGTCCGTACGGATCGCCCCGGCGGCCGTGCAGGCGTCCATGAGCGAGGTGATGGCGGCCTGGATCATCTCCCGGCTGTGACCATAAGGATTGCTTCCCGTCGCGGCGATGGCGCGCAGGGCGTCGATCATGCCGTATTTGGCGGTGACGTAGTCCAGGAACAGACGTGTCCACGCGCGCAGGGCCTCTGCCGGCGGCTTCTGTGCGAGCAGAGCGGGGGCGGCATCGCACAGGCGGGACACCTCGTTGCGGTAGACCGCCTCGATCAGGGCCTCCCGGGTGGGGAAGTTGCGGTACAGGGTCGCACTGCCCACGCCCGCCTCCTTGGCGATGCGCTCCAGGTGCGCGTCCAGCCCCTCCGCCGTGAACACATGTGCAGCGGCCGTGAGGATCTTCTCCCTGTTCCGCCGTGCGTCAGCCCGCAACTCGCCATCCCCTCATCGAAACCCTCCGGACTTGCTAACCGGAGGCGCCCCCATTTAACGTGAACCAACCGGGGCCGCCTCCGGTTTCACTGTAGGTCGCAACACCGACCTGCACACATCCCGGGAAAGGAAGCCGTTCATGTCGGGCATCCAGGGCAAAGTCATCGCGATCACAGGCGCCAGCAGCGGCATCGGTGAGGCGACCGCGACCTACCTCGCCGAAAAGGGCGCCCAACTCGTGCTCGGGGCCCGGCGCGAGGACCGGCTGAACGCTGTCGTGGACGGCATCACGGCGAAGGGCGGCACCGCCGTCGGCGTCATCGTCGACGTCACGTGCCGCGAAGACCTCCAGCGCCTGACGGACACGGCCCTCGACCGGTACGGCCGGCTCGACGTCCTCGTCTCCAACGCGGGCACGATGGCCGTCTCGCCGTTCGACGACCTGCGCCAGGACGACTGGGACGCCATGGTCTCCACCCACATCACCGGCCTGCTCAACGGCATCGGCGCAGCCCTGCCCGTCTTCCGCCGGCAGCGCTCCGGCCAGTTCGTCAACGTCGGCTCCACTGCGGCCTACGTCGTCAAAACCCCGCAGGCGGTCTACGCGGCCACCAAGACGGCGGTGAAGGTGCTCACCGAGGGCCTGCGCCAGGAGTCGGGACCCGACCTGCGCGTCACCCTCGTCTCGCCCGGCTTCACCCATACCGAGGGCGTCGGCAAGGGGGCCAGCCCCGAGGCTGCGGCCGCGATGACCCGGCAGCGCGACGAGATCGCCATGCCGCCCTCGGCGGTCGCCTCCGCCATCGGCTACGCCATCGAACAGCCCGACGGTGTCGATGTCAGTGAGATCGTCGTCCGTCCTACCGTGCAGGCCTGATCACAGCTGCCGGGAAGGTAGTGGTGGGCAGATGTCGGCAGGGCTCTAGCTCAAGCCGTCTCTGTACGCGGCGGCGGGCATCGCACACTACTGGCGGGTGGAGCTGGAACCGGCCCCACGCGTACTGATCGGCCGGCTGCGGAACGGCTCGTACGTGGACGAGCCGCCCCTCTTGGCGGGCGCCGTTGCCCGGGTCGAGCAGCCGTTCCCGGTCGTGTTTGATCCGGGTGTGTTGATCCGACGGCGGTAGCCTGTCCGCCCCTCGCGTGCCACCGCCCTTTCCTGACGGCGGCTCGCCGTTCCAGACGGCCACGATGCGGTCCGCGCGCTCCAGCAGGACCTGGTCAGCGGCCTCGTACGCCCTATGGGTACTCCCCGACCACTGCGGGCAACGGCGGACCGGCCCCGCCTCACACCCCGTCCACCAGCTGCGCCACCCCCTTCCCCACCGACCAGTCGATGCGCTCGTTCTCGACGAGTGTGATCACCACGTCCTCGGGGCGGATGCCCGCATCCGCCCCGAGGTTCGCGACGATCCGGCGGTACAGCTCCTTCTTCTTCTCCTCCGTGCGTCCACGCACGAGCGTGATCTGGACGAAGACCACGTCCTGCCGCTCCACGCCCATGTAGTGCCGGTCGAAGACCAGTTCACCGTCACCGTGCGTGCTGATGATCTGGAACCGGTCGTCCTCGGGGATCCCGATGACATCGACCAGCGCGCGGTGCACGCCGTCCGCGATGGCCTGCAGTACCGGCGCCGGCTTGTCGGAGCGGGCGTCTATCCGGACGAGGGGCATGGCAACCTCCGTTGTTCGATGGATCACGAACAACGCGCCCGGCGGTCAGGATCTTCCCCTCCGTCCCCTCAGTCCTCCAGCGTCACCGTGAACCCTCGATCCGTCGGCAGCGCAGCCGTCTTGACGTGGGCCACCCCGCCCCGGTCCGCCGTGTCGTACCACCAGCCCTGCGCGGCACTCGCGAACGCCTCCCGCGACTCCAAGCGCGGCAGGACTCGCCCGTCCAGCGTCACCGCATCCGGCCCCGCCCCCATGTGCACCGTGAACTCGTACGGGCGCGCCGTCTGCTTGCCCTTGAACTCGCCCTTCGACGCGCCCACATGGAGCGTCGTGTCACCGTCGCCCCGCTCCCCCGGGCCGCGGACCGTCAGTGTCTGTTCCGCGTACGCACCCGCGCGGTGCGCCCGCGTCACGCCGTCGTCCTCGTACAGCGTGAAGGACGACCTCCCCTGCGACGGGTACACGTCCCACGCCAGCGGCGACGCCGCCGTGCGGTCGCGGTACGAGCTGATGCCCGGCCACATCGGCACGTTCGCGCCCGACTTCACGAACAGCGGCAGCGTGTCCAGCGGGGCCCGGTAGCCGTTCACCGTGGTCGGGCCCTCGTACGTGCGGCCCGTCCAGTAGTCGGTCCAGGTCCCCCGTGGCAAGTAGATGCCGTCGCGCACCTCCTTGTCCTCGTACACCGGCGCCACCAGGAAGTACTCACCCGCCAGGAATTCGTACTTCGCCGCGTCGGACGCCGCTTTCGCATCGTGCGGATATTCCAGGGCCAGCGGCCGCACCGGGCCGACTCCCGTACGCGTCGCCTGTGCCGCGTACGTGTACATGTACGGCAGCAGTGATTCCTTCAGTTTCAGGTACTTGCGGTTGATGGATGTGTACGGATCGCCGTACCGGAAAGGCTGTTTGTCGCTCGGCGCCCAGCCGTCCATCGTCATCACGGCCGGGAGGAACGTCTTCCATTGGAGGTCGCGGACGTACGTCCGCGGGCTGCCCGCGAAGATGCCGTCCACATCCCCCGTCGTATATGCCAGACCCGACATCGTCGCCCCCGCATACGTCGGGATCTGCCAACGGATGTAGTCCCACGAGCCCTTCTGGTCGCCCGACCACTGGACTCCGCACCGCTGCGCCCCCGACCAGCTCTCCGGGGCCCACGTGAAGCCGCGGGCGTCGCTGTTGTCCTCGATGCCCTTGTACGCGTCCTTGCAGCCGTCGAGCGCGAACTTGTAGCCGTCACCGACCCAGGCCACGTCCAGTTTCGCGACCCGCTGGCCTTCCTTCACCTGGCCGGCCAGTTTCGACAGGCCGTCCTCCGTCCACAGGCCCATCGCCGCCTTGCGGTCGCCCAGGCCCTTGTTCACCTCCCCCAGGTTCTCGTAACCGCAGCCGTAACCGTCGTTGACGAGCATCCAGCCGAGCGGCATGTCGGCGGCCCGGTAGCCGTCGGCCACTTTCAACGCGTCCAGCGTGTGCCGCTCACCGCGGTTCTTGTTGTGCAGATAGCAGTCCGAATCACCGATCTCCAGGCCGTACAGCGGTGGCAGGAAAGGCCGCCCCGTCAGTTTCGTGTACGCGCCGATGACGTCCTTCGGCGTGCGGCCCGCGAAGTAGTAGGCGTCGAAGCGGTGTTCCTTCTCCGTGGCCGTCACCGGGTCGGTGAAGCGGTATGTGCCCGGCGCGTACGTATTGCGGAAGACGCCGTATCCCGCCGACGACAGGTAGAACGGCACCGAGTTGGGGTGGCCGCCGTCGTTCCAGTTGTAGTCGACGCCCACTTCCACCGTCTTGCCGCGGTGCGAGATGTTGCCGCGGCCGTTCTGCATTCCGGCACCGTAGAACTGTTCGTCCGCGCCGCGTTCCAGGGTCTGGGTGGTCTGCTCCTTGTCCCAGCTCAGCCCCTTGCTCTCGGCCCACACCCGGCTGCCGTCGGACCGGTACAGGGCGAATCGCAAGGGCGACTTGTAGACGCGCAGGGTGACGCGGGACGTGCTCACCTCGTACCGGTCCCGCCGCTCGCGCCAGCGGGTGCGGGGCGGGCTGCCCTGCGGCAGCACGATGTCCTTGCCGGCCGGGTCCGTGAACGCCCCGTCGGGCGCCAGCTCCAGCCGGAACGTCTCCTCGCCGACGAACGAGACCCGCGCCGCGGCGTCGCCCGCCCGTATCCGGTAGACGGGCCCGGCGGCCGTGAATCCGGTGACGTCCCCGACGGTGGCCGCCCCGTCCCCGTGCGCGCTGCCGGCCGGTCCGGCGAGCGCCGCCACCAGTCCGAGCACGGTGCCGACGACCAGCTTTCCCAGTCGCGTTGGTTTCCTCATGCGGCGTGCTTAGCGCCTGCCACGGGCGGCGGCCATGGACAGGCGCTACGGGCTCGTGGACTTCTCGGCGCGGGCCGCATCCCGCGCCACCCCCGTGAGCCACGCCTCGGCATCGGCGACCAGGAGGGTTCGGGCGGCCGGACTCTTCCCGGCCGCCCGGTCGGCCACGTCCCGCGGCCCGGAACTCCCCGTGCCGCGGAGGTTTTCCGCAGCTCCGTGGCACACCTGCCGCACCGCCTCCGCCAGCGCCGTCAGCTCGGCGGCGGCGGTCGGCGACGGCGGCGCGGGCCGTTCCGCCGTGTGCTGTTCCCCCGCGTGCTGTTCCCCCGCATGTCGGCCGAGCAGCAGCGAGCCGCCGGTGACGACGTCGTAGCCGGTGAGCATGTAGGCACCCCAAGGCGGCTCGCCCGACCGCTGGGGCACCTGTTCCGTCCGGTACTGGAGGTAGGTCGACTGGGCGAGGAGCATGGCACGCCGGGCCGGGTACAGCGGGTCGGGTCCGTGGCCGGCGAGCCGGCACAGCTCGTCGGTCACCGTGCGGCAGCCTTCGCCGGCGCGGTCGAGGAAGTCCGCCACGGCGCCCCGGAGTTGGCCGTGCGCCCCT
Organism: Streptomyces morookaense; assembly: GCF_013030945.1. Lineage (GTDB taxonomy): Bacteria > Actinomycetota > Actinomycetes > Streptomycetales > Streptomycetaceae > Streptomyces > Streptomyces morookaensis. The sequence goes on from NZ_JABBXF010000023.1 coordinate 58,206, forward strand.
CTGGGCCAGGCGAGCAGTGCGGCGACCGCGCCGATCGCGCCGCCCACGGCGACGTCGAGGACCCGCACCGCGGGCAGCCCCCGGTCGGCGGCCCCGATCTGGCCGAAGAGCAGCACCATGGCGAACGTCACCATCGCCTGCGTCCACCAGGGCCGGAGCAGCGGGCAGACGGTGAAGCCGATCAGGAACGCCACCGGCGTGACGGCGGCGTAGAACAACGGGCGGTCCCCCACCGCGATCAGCAGGGCGGTGGAGAACGCGGCTCCCACGACCGTGCCGACGACCGCGGGCACGAGGGCGGTCCGGGTGTCCGCGGCGGAGGTCCGCATCAGGCCGAGCACGGCCAGCAGCACCCAGAAGCCGTGGGGCAGACTCAGCGCCCCCGCGATCAGCCGGGCCACGGCGAGGGCGACGGCGAGCCGTACGGAGTTCTGCAGCAGCACCGAGCGGGGGCTCAGGTGCAGCCGGATCCTTCGGTACCACCAGGCGGGGGCGGAGACGGCGGCATAGGCGAACGGGCCGGAGGGGGACGGGTTCCCACAGGGTTCCGGGCGGTGGCCGAGGGCGATCCGGGCCGCCTGGCAGGCGAGCAGCGCCGCTTCCGCCACCGCCCGCACCGCTGCGTCCTGGCGCAGCCGGAGCGGGTCCGGGCCGCTGTCGACTTCCAGGGCGCGGGCCCGCCGGTCGTCGAAGCCCTGCAGTGCCGTGCGGAGCCGGCCGTCGGACGGCCCGGGGGTGCCGCGGTCCAGATCGCGGGCGGTGTCCTCCAGCCGGGCCGCCGCGGTTTCCAGGAGCCGGGCCGCGGCCGGGTCGGCCTCCCGGGCGTCGTCCACGGCGTCGTCGATCCGGCCCCTGAGATATCCGGCCGCCGCCCGGGTGTGGACGAGCCCCCGGTCCCGCAGGGAGACCGAGGCGGGCCGGGTCTCCGGCGGCACCAGGGAGAGCCGCGTGGCCGTCAACGCCCGCTCGGCGTCCTGCCGTTCGGGCACCACCGCCTCGGCCCCCGCCGTGCCGCCCACCGGGCCGGCCGCCGCGGCGCAGTACGCGGACAGCGCCCGCATCGCCCCCGCCAGCCGCAGGCGGTAGGGAGCGGGCGGCGGGTCGGGCCACAGGACCAGGTCCGCGGCGATGGTGAGCAGGATGCCCACGGTGATCCCGGCCAGCCGGTCGCCGAGCTGTTCCGGGGCGTAGGGAGGGAAGCAGGGCAGGACGTAGTACAGCTGGAGCGCCGGGGCGGGACCGGCCGGGCGTGGGCCGCCGGCCGCCAGGAAGGAGACGGCGAAACCCACGGCGAGCAGGCCCAGCGCGGCCGCCCAGTCCCGCACGGCGAGCAGGGTGCCCGCCGTGACCAGGGCCGCGGCCGCGGGCAGCACCAGCAGCAGCGTCACGGCCCGCTCCTCCGCCGGTCCGGGCAGCTTGCCGAAGAGGATCAGGGGCAGGGCGCCGAAGACGGCGTACAGCGCCATCACGGGCTGGCGGAAGCCGTAGTCGAAGACGTAGAAGCCGGTGCATCCGGCGAGAACCAGCCACAGCGCGCGGCGCAGGGCCTCGGGTGCGCCCTCGTGCTCCAGCAGCCTGCGGGGGCCGCCTCCGGCCGGCGGAGCCTCCGCGGCCTCGGGCCGGAGCCCCCGCAGCCGCCACAGCGTCATAGTCGTCACTGTAAGTGGCTGCTGTCGGGCGGCAACCGGTGGACGTCCGGTTCGCCGCCGACAACGCGGAGGGGCGCCCTCCGCAACCGGAGAGCGCCCCTCGTGAAGCCTCTTTACAGCGCCACACCCAGCAGCGCGTCCACGGCCCGCGACACCAGACCGGGCGCACCCGTGTCCGTACCGCCCTCCGCGGCCTGCGTGGCGGCCCAGCGGTCGACGGCGGCCAGGGCGGCCGGGGCGTCCAGGTCGTCGGCGAGGGCCTCGCGGATCTCCTCGACGAGCGCGTCGGCGGACGGGCCGTCGGGGCGCGAGACGGCGGCGCGCCAGCGGTTCACGCGCTCCACGGCCTCGTCGAGGACCGCGTCCGTCCACTCCCAGTCGGCCCGGTAGTGGTGGGCCAGCAGGGTGAGGCGGATGGCGGCCGGGTCGACGCCGTCGCGGCGCAGCTTCGAGACGAAGACCAGGTTGCCCTTGGACTTCGACATCTTCTCGCCGTTCAGGGCGACCATGCCCGCGTGCACATAGGTCTTGGCGAAGGGGTGCTCGCCGGTGAGCGCCTGCGCGTGCGAGGCGCCCATCTCGTGGTGCGGGAAGATCAGGTCGGAGCCGCCGCCCTGCACGTCGAAGCCCATGCCCAGGTGGTCCAGGGCGATGGCGACGCACTCGATGTGCCAGCCGGGGCGGCCCGGGCCGAGCGAGGCGCCGTCCCAGCTGGGCTCGCCCGGGCGGGCGGCCATCCACAGCATCGGGTCGACGGGGTTCTTCTTGCCGGGGCGCTCCGGGTCGCCGCCGCGCTCGGCGGACAGCAGCCGCATGGCCTCGGCGTCGAGGCCGGAGACGCCGCCGAAGGACGGGTCGGAGGCGACGGAGAAGTAGATGTCGCCGTCGAGCTCGTAGGCGGCACCGGCGTCGCGCAGCCGCTCCACCAGCGGAACGATCTTCGGTATCGACTCGACGGCGCCCACGTAGTGCTCGGGGGGCAGCATCCGCAGGGCGGTCATGTCCTCGCGGAAGAGGGCCGTCTCGCGCTCGGCGAGGGCCGTCCAGTCCTCGCCGTCGCGCACGGCCCGCTCCAGCAGCGGGTCGTCCACGTCGGTGACGTTCTGGACGTAGTGAACCTGCCGCTTGGTGTCGAGCCACACGCGCTGCACGAGGTCGAACGCGTTGTAGGTCGCCGCGTGTCCCATGTGGGTGGCGTCGTACGGCGTGATGCCGCAGACATAGATACGGGCGACGGGACCGGGGGCGAGGGTCACCCGTCCGCCGGTCGCGGTGTCGTGGATCCTGAGGTCGCGGCCACTGCCAGGCAGGGCGGGCACCTCGGAAGCGGGCCAGGCATGCATGCCCCGAGCGTAACCGGACGCGGCTTCCGGATACGAACCGGATCCGGTGGTTGGCCGAACCTGCGCTCTTGCGGCAGTTGAACACTGCCGCTAGTTGAACGCGCCCGTCAGGGGCGCGGGGAACTGCGCGACCAGCCCCCACCGGCCCGCAGCCGACGCACTGCCCCCAGGGCAAGCACCTCGACTGCGGGCGCGTCGTGGCCGGTCGCGCAGTTCCCCGCGCCCCTGACGGGGCGCCTGCGGGGCGCCTGCGGGGCGCCTACACCGGCGGCCACGGGATCGCGGGCCACTGCCCGCTCGGCTCGCGGTGCCTCCCCGTGCGCAGGAGTTCCGCCACCCGCTCCCGGAGGGCGTCGATCTCGGCCGGGGTGATCAGCTCCGCCAGCCGCCCCGCGAGCGGACTCCCCTCCGCCAGATCGGCCGAAAGGCGTCGCAGCGCCTCCATCGCCTCCTCCGGCAGCGGCTCCCCCGCCCAGCCCCACAGCAGGGTGCGCAGCTTGTCGTCCGCGTTGAAGGTCACACCGTGGTCGATGGCGTAGAGCCGGCCGTCGGCGGCGGGCAGCAGGTGACCGCCCTTGCGGTCGCCGTTGTTGATGACCGCGTCGAGCACGGCCAGCCGCCGCAGCCGCTCGTCGTCGGCGTGCACGAGCAGTGCCGTGCGGTCCTCGCCGACGTCCGCGTAGCCCACGGCCTTCCAGCCGGGCCCCGGCTCCTCCCCCTCGACGAGAGCGAGCAGCGCGGACTCGTCCGCCTCTCCGTCAGGGGCGTCTATCCACAGCTGGCACATGCCGGGCCCGTACGGCCCGTCCCGCAGCACGGTGGGCGGGACCAGGCCCCAGCCCATGGCCTCGGAGAGCTCGTAGGCGGCCACCTCGCGCTGGGCCAGCGTCCCGTCCGGGAAGTCCCACAACGGCCGCTCGCCGGCGACCGGCTTGTAGACGCAGGCCGCGCTGTGACCCTCGTACTCGACCGTGCAGTACAGGACGGCGTTGGAGGCGTCGCGCACCTGGCCACGCACCGTCAGCTCGCCTTTGGCGAGCAGCTCGTGCGGGGTCACGCTCCGCGGCGGTATCCGTTCTGGCGCGGACATACGTGTCCCTCCGGGTCGAGCGGCAGGCTGCACAGCGGGCACGGCGGACGGCCGGCGTTGACGACTTCCAGGGCCCGCTTGGCGAACGAGCGCGCCATGGTGCCGGTGATCCGCACCCGCAGCATCGGCGGCCCGTTCAGCTCGTCCTGCAGCAGCCGCTCCTCGGCCTCGGCGAGGTCCTCGTCGGTGTCGGCCTCCAGTTCGACGAGGGCCTGTGCCTCGACGACCATGCGCTCGCTCTCGCCGTCCCAGGCGAGGGCCATCGTGCCGACCCGGAACTCCTCCTCGACGGGGGTCTCCAGGGGCGCGCTGTCCGCGAGCTCCGAGGGGGCGACGGCGGGGACGGGGGCGCTGCCCCCGGTGCGCCGGACCACCTCGTCCAGCAGCTCGTCGATGCGCTCGGCGAGCGCCTCCACCTGGGCCTTCTCCAGGGCGACGGTGGTGACCCGGCCCGCCGCGCTGGCCTGGAGGAAGAAAGTACGGCGGCCCGGCAGCCCGACCGTACCGGCGACGAAGCGGTCCGGCGGGTCATAGAGGAACACCTGACGGGACAACGTCCTGCTCCATGGGGTTCGGTGGTCGGTAGGTACGGATCCGGGTGTGGTGCCGGCGGCCCGGCCTCATCACGCCCCCACCCTACTGCGCACGGCGATCACGGTGCCCCCGCGCCGCCCCCCACGGCCGCGTCCCCGCTGCCGGGTCCGGCCCCGGGAACCTCCTCGTGCGGAGCGAGCCCCGCGAGGTCACCGGTGTCGCCGAGGCGCAGCAGGAACGGCCGCAGCCGCGTGTAGTGGACGGCGCTGACCGAGCAAGGGTCGACCGCGATCCGCTGGAACTGGTCGAGGTGCAGGCCGAGCGCGTCCGCGACGACCGCCTTGACGATGTCGCCGTGCGAGCACATCAGATAGAGCGCGTCGGGCCCGTGTTCCCGCTCGATGCGCTCGTTCCAGTCGCGCACGGCGTCGACGGCGCGCGCCTGCATGGCCCGTACGGACTCCCCGCCGGGGAAGGCCGCGGCGGACGGGTGGCGCTGGACGACGTCCCACAACGGCTCACCGGCGAGCTCGGAGATCTTGCGGCCTGCCCAGTCCCCGTAGTGGCATTCGCCGATGCGCTCGTCGGTGTGCAGCGGCAGGTCCGGGCGGGCGGCGAGCAGCGGGGCGAGGGTCTCCCGGCAGCGCTGCAGCGGGCTGGTGACCGCGGCGGCCAGCGGCAGGGCGGCCAGCCGGCCGGGCAGGGCGGCGGCCTGCGCCGCGCCGCGCTCGTCGAGGGCGACGCCCGGGGTCCATCCGGCGAGCACACCCCCGGTGTTGGCGGTGGACCGGCCGTGCCGGACCAGGATCAGCGTGGGCATGGGGATCAGCCTACGACGGGCCGCGAGGCGAAGCCGGGTGTACGTGAGACGGAAGGGGAGCGAGAATGCCCGCGTGATCGTGGACTGTGCCATCTACCGGAACGGGCGCCGCACCGACGGCTCCGCCGACTTCTCGGACGCGCTGGAACAGGCGCGCAGCCAGGGCGATTCCTTCGTCTGGATCGGGCTCCACGAGCCCACCGAGGAGGAGTTCGCGCTGGTGGCCGACGAGTTCCGGCTGCACCCGCTGGCCGTCGAGGACGCGCTCAAGGCGCACCAGCGGCCCAAGCTGGAGGTGTACGACGACTCGCTGTTCCTCGTCCTCAAGCCCGTGGCCTACGACGACGAACGGGACACCGTCACCGCCGGTGAACTGATGCTGTTCGTCGGCGACAGCTTCGTCGTCGCCGTCCGGCACGGCGAGGGCGGCACACCGGCCCGGGCGCGCCGGCGCCTGGAACAGGACCCCGAACTGCTGCGGCACGGGCCGACGGCCGTGATGTACGCCATGAGCGACGAGGTCGTGGACCGCTACATCGAGGTGGCGGCCGCCCTCCAGGCGGACCTGGACGAACTGGAGGCCGAGGTCTTCTCCCCCGTCGGCACCGACAACAAGAACACCGCTGCGCGCATTTACTCGTTCAAGCGGCAACTCGTGGAATTCCGCCGCGCAACCGTCCCGCTCACCACCCCGCTCGCGCGCCTCTCCGGCGCCGGACTGCCGTTCGCCGACGAGCGGTCCCGGCCGTTCTTCCGGGATGTGAGCGACCACCTGGCACGCGCCAACGAGTCGGTGGAAGGCCTCGACCGGCTGCTGTCCGACATCCTCTCCGCGCACCTGGCGCAGATGGGTGTCCAGCAGAACGACGACATGCGCAAGATCTCCGCCTGGGCGGCCATGGCCGCGGTCCCGACGATGATCGCCGGCGTCTACGGGATGAACTTCACGCACATGCCCGAACTCCGCCAACCATGGGGATATCCGGCGGCGGTCGCGGTCATGGCAGGGCTGGTGTTCTGGCTGTACCGGACGTTCAAGCGACGCGGCTGGCTCTGACCAACGGACCAACCGGCCAACCGACCGGCCGTTCAGACGAATTCGGGGTGCCTGGGCGCCGGACCGCCCAGGGCGTTGCGCCGCCGCGGCATGCGCAGCGTCACCATCCGCCGCCAGCCGCCGAGGCGTTCGTAGACGTAGATCCCGTGGACGGCCGCCGCGAGGACGGCGGTCTTGGCCCGGGGCCACTGCAGGATGCGGCCCATGTGCCCCATCACGGCAAGACTCACGTCCCGGTGGATCGCGATCTCCGCGAGGGCGCTGCGGCGCAGGAGCCGCTGGATCAGCCGGCCGTGCCCGGCAGCGGCCAGGCGCAGCAACTCCTCGTGGCAGTAGGCGAGATGGTTGCTCTCGTCGTGACAGATCATCGTGATGGCCCTGCCGACCTCGGGGTGGTCGCCGAAGTGCTCGACGAGCAGGTCCATCTGGTCGGCCGCGCGCTGCTCCGTGACCCTGCTGTGCGCGAGGTAGGCGATGATGTCCCGTTCCGTCAGGCGGGCTTCACCGCGCAGCTTGGCGTGCGGGAGACCGATGCCCCGGCGTTCCAGGATCATGGTGTAGTCGGTCTCCGGCGGCACTTCGGCAGGTTCGAGCCCGCGCTTGTGCAACAGGGCCTGGAAGATACGGCCGTGCTTGTCCTCGTCGGCGCCGTGCCGGGTGATCTTGGGGGCGAGGGTGCGGTGCCGCTCGGGGACGAGCGCCGCGATCCTGCCGTTCTCCCAGCCGCCCTGGGCCTCGCCGCTCGCTGCGATCGAGCAGAAGAGCCGGAAGGACTCGTCGTCGCCGAGGATCTCCTGGAACAGACTCCTGGCCGAGAGCATCACGGCCACCTCCGTCTCCGCGGACATTCGAGAAATCCCAGTCAAATGCCCTGCGCGGGAAGCGGCAACAGGGGGCGGCGCGTACTCGGCCGAACGAAGGAAACAGGGAAGGGCCGGGGAAGGGACGGGCAACCCGGCCCCCGCCCGTAACCCTTGGCGCGCCCGGGCGTTGTGCTGGTGTCGGCCGTGGCGGGGAAGCCACCCCCGAGCCCCCACCACGGCCGCGAAGCATCCTCGGGCTACGCCAGCCCGGCCCGCTCCAGCGCCTCGACTCCGGTCCGCAGGGCCGCGATCCGCTCGTCCAGCGTGAACCCCGCAGGGGCGAGGGACAGCGTGGTGACACCCGCCCCGGCGTACGCCTGCATCCGGTCGGCGATACGCTCCACCGGGCCGAGCAGCGTGGTCGAGTCGATCAGCTGCCGCGGCACGGCGGCAGCGGCGCCCGCCTTGTCGCCGGAGAGGTACTTCTCCTGGATCTCGGCCGCCTCCTTCTCGTAACCCATGCGCTGCGCCAGCTTGTTGTAGAAGTTCTGCTTGGCGCTGCCCATGCCGCCCACGTAGAGGGCGGTGTACGGGCGGAAGAGGTCGGCGAGCGCCGCCGGGTCGTCGCCCACGGCCATCGGCACGGTCGGCACGAGGTCGAAGCCGTCGAGCTCCTTGCCCGCCTTGGCACGGCCCGCACGCAGCGCACCGAGCGTGGTCTCCTCGGCGTGCTCGGGCGCGAAGAAGATCACCAGGGCGCCGTCCGCGATCTCGCCGGTCTGCTCCAGGTTCTTCGGCCCGATCGCCGCGATGTACAGCGGGATCTGCTCGCGCACCGGGTGCACGGTCAGCTTGATCGGCTTGCCCGGGCCGCCCGGCAGCGGCAGCGTCCAGTGCTCCCCCTCATGGGTGAGCCGCTCGCGGGACATCGCCTTCCGGATGATCTCGACGTACTCACGGGTCCGGGCGAGCGGCTTGTCGAACTTCACCCCGTACCAGCCCTCGGACACCTGCGGGCCGGAGACGCCGAGGCCCAGCCGGAAACGGCCGCCGGACAGCGAGTCCAGGGTCGCGGCCGTCATCGCCGTCATGGTGGGCGTACGGGCGGGGATCTGGAAGATCGCCGAACCGACGTCGATCCGCTCGGTCTGCGCGGCGACCCACGACAGCACGGTGGGGGCGTCGGAGCCGTACGCCTCGGCCGCCCAGCAGACGGCGTAGCCGAGCCGGTCGGCCTCGCGGGCCACCGCCAGGTTGTCCGCGTCCATCCCGGCTCCCCAGTAGCCGAGGTTGATTCCGAGCCGCATCCGAGCCATCGGGGCACTCCCTACCGATCAGTAACGTCGTCGTTGCCGGGACTGTAGCGCGTCGCCCGGGGGTACGTCACCGGGCGGCCGGCCTCGGGGCGGGCCATGGCCAGTACGCTCTGCGGCCATGGAGCAAAGGCATCTCGGCCGCACGGGCCTGCGTGTGTCCCGGATCGGGCTCGGCACGCTGACCTGGGGCCGGGACACCGACGAACACGACGCGGCGGAACAGCTCAAGACGTTCCTGGAGGCGGGCGGCACGCTCGTCGACACCGCGGACGTCTACGCGGACGGCGGCGCCGAGTACCTGCTCGGGCAGCTGATGGAGGAACTCGTCCCGCGCCGCGATCTCGTCATCGCGACGAAGGCGGGCAGCGTGCCCGACCCCGACCGGCGGTTCGACGGCTCGCGCGGCCATCTGCTCGCCGCCCTCGACGCCTCCCTGGAGCGGCTCGGCACCGATCACGTCGACCTGTGGCAGGTGCACGCCTTCGACCCGTTCACGCCCCTGGAGGAGACCCTCCAGGCCCTCGACCTCGCCGTCTCCAGCGGCCGGGCCCGCTACGCGGGGGTCTCCAACTTCTGCGGCTGGCAGCTGGCCAAGGCGGCCACCTGGCAGCTCGCGGCGCCGGGGGTGCGGACGCGGCTGGCCAGTACGCAGATGGAGTACTCGCTGCTGCAGCGCGGAATCGAGCGCGAGGTGCTGCCGGCCGCCCGGGACCTGGGGATCGGCATCCTGCCGTCGTCGCCGCTGGGGCGCGGCGTGCTGACGGGCAAGTACCGGCGCGGCACCCCGGCGGACTCGCGTGGCGCCTCGGACCAGCTCGCCGCGTTCGTCGCGCCGTACCTGGACGAGGCGGCGGGGCACATCGTCGACGCGGTGGCCACGGCGGCGGACGGGCTGGCGACGACGCCCCTGCAGGTGGCCCTGGCCTGGGTCCGGGACCGGCCGGGCGTGGCGGCGCCGATCGTCGGGGCGCGTACGGCGCAGCAGCTCGCGGAGGCGTTGTCAGTGGAGGCCCTTACGCTTCCGGACGAGATCTGCAGGGCGCTCGACGATGTGTCGGCGCCCGTGCACCGCTACCCCGACCAGGACTGGAGCACGCTGTGACCACCGATCGCCCCGCCGAGGGAGCCGATTCCGCCGCGGCGGAAGGTGCCGGTACGCCCGTGGACGGCCCGTCGGGCGACGGCAGGCCCGGGAAGTCCGCCGCGGCCGAGGCGCTGGCGGCCGCGGTGCGGGCCGTGGAGAGCGGGGAGCGCTCGGCCGCCTCCTTCTTCAACGAGCCCGCTGCGCGGCCTGCGGCACGGCCGGCGCCGAAGCCGGTCCGGACGCCGGCGGCTCCGTCGGCGCCCGTCCGGCGGCAGCCGGTTCCGCCGGGCGCCGGTGTGGCCGAGGTGCTGGCGGCGGGCGGGGCGCCGGAGCAGCTCGCCGGGCCCGCGACGGAGGTTCTCGGCGAACAGGCGGCCGACGTACTGCGCGAGGACCCGTGGCAGCTGCTGGCGGTGCCGGGGGTGCGTCCGGAGCAGGCCGACGGATTCGCCCGGGCGCTGCTGGGGGCGGAGTGCGGTCCGGACGACGAGCGCCGGGCGCGGGCCCTCGTGGTGTGGCTTCTGGAGCGTGCGGCGCTCGCCGGGCACACGGTGCTGGAGTCCTCGGTGCTGCGTGCCGAGTTGGCCCGCCGTTCCGTGCCCGACGCGGATGCTGCGCTGCAGGCCGCCCTTGCCGAGGGTGCGGTGCTGGTGTTCCAGGAGGGCGGGGCGGACGAGGAGGCGGAGGAAACCGCCGATGTCCGGCTGCTGTTGGGGCTGGACCGGTACGCCATGGCCGAGGAGAGCCTCGCCGACGGCCTGGCACGGCTGCTCAACAACGGCCCCGCGGAGGCCGGTTCGGAGTGGGGGGAGGCCGCGGAGGCCGCGGCCTCCCCCTCCGCCGCCGAACTCGTGCGTGCCGCGGCCGGTTCCGGTCTCGTGGCGCACAGCGGTGGTGAGGCGGCCCGTGCGGAGCCCGTGGCGCTGGTGGCCGCTGCGCGTTCACTCGGGCTGCGGGCGTGGGCCGCTGCGCACACGGAGGACGGCAGGCGCCGTCTCGTCGAGCAGGGCGAGGCGGACGCGGTGACCGTGGCGGGCCTGATGGCGGGCCGGGAGGGTCCGGGGCGGGACGAGGACGGTGCGCTCGCGCTGGACCTGCTCGCCGTCCTCGATGCGCCCCAGCTGGACGTGGAGACGGCCGCCCTGCTGGTGGAGTCGCTGGCGGACGGTACCCGGCTGGTGCTCTGCGGAGACCCGGGGGTGCTGTGGTCGGCGGGTGCGGGGCGGGTGTTCGCCGATGTGGTGGCGTCGCGTGCCTGCCCGGTCGTGGTGTCGCGTACACCGGATCCGGGGCCGATCGGTGAGCTGGTGTCCGGTATCGGCATCGGTGAGCTGAACCGGGTGGAGGCCCCGGGCAAGGAGGTCGTGATCGTCCCGGTGCGGGATGCCGGTGAGGCCGTGCACCGTACGGTGCAGCTGGTTGCGGACTCGGTGCCGCGGGCGATCGGCGTGCCGGCCGGGCAGACGCAGGTGATCACGCCGGGGCATGGCGGTGCCGCGGGGACGCGGGTGCTCAACGCGGCGCTGAAGGAGCGGCTGAATCCGGGCCCCGGCCGGTTCGGCGGCTTCGACCCCGGTGACCGGGTCGTGCACGTCCCGGCGCCGGGCCGGGCGGTTCCGGGCACGGTGGTCTCGGCGGATGCCGAGGGACTGCGGCTGGACTGCGGCGGCGTCCCGGTCGTCGTCGCGCCGGAGCGGGTCACGGAGGAGGTGCGGCACGGCTGGGCGGTGACCGCGCATCAGGCGGCCGGGATGCGCTGGCCCGCGGCCGTGGTGGTGCTCCCGGGCGATGCGGCCGGGGAGTTGACCCGGTCGTGGGTCTACACGGCGTTCAGCCGCGGTGAGCGTCATCTGTCGGTCGTGCACGGGGTCGACCAGGCACTGCCCCGGGCGGTTGCCGAGGTGCCGGCGAAGGAGCGGACCACCCGGCTGCGGTCCTTGCTGGAGGCGCAGCACCGCGCTGCCGGGTGATCCGGAGGGGGGAGGGCTCAGCCCTTCCCCTGCCGGGCGCGGATCCCGCTCGCGGGCTCCTCGTCGCCGCCGTCCTCCTCGATGCCCTCGTCGATGCCGTCGATGCCCTCGTCGCCGTCGTCGTCGAAGGCGTCGTCGCCGAGGTCGTCGAGCTCCTCGTCGAAGACGGCGCTGACGTCGAACCGGCAGATCACCCGCTGCGCCTCGGGCTGTTCGAAGGGTTCCGAGAGCCAGTCCCCCGGTTCCGCGAGTCCGTCGGCCGCGGCCACCCACAGCGTGGAGTCGCCTTCCTCCAGGCCGAACTCCTTGTGGCGGGAGGCGATTTCATCGGGTTCGTACTCCCCGAAGAGCACCGTGACCGCCGCATGCACACTGCTGCCCACGATGCCCGCCGCGGTGCCGGGGGCCCCGGCGTCCGCCTCGACGTCGACATCGGGATCGAGGTCGGCGACGCGCTGGGCCTGGGCGAGCAGCCGCTGGGGCTCGGCCACCGCATAGTCCCTGCGGATCAGCACGCTGAGCGCGCTCGGTTCCTCCGGCCCCGCATAGGCGGGCAGGGTGTCGTCGCCGGGGATCTCGAAGGGGGTGACCTCGTCGTAGACGTCGTAGAGCAGCTCGTCGTACGCCTCGGCTGTCGCGGCCAGCTCGTTGAACGCGGCGTAGACGGCCGGGTCGTCCTCCCCCGATCGGCGTTCTACGGCCTCGAGGTGGCGGTCCAGAGCGGCTTTGACCGCCTCGGCGGCGGCCCGTACCTCGGCAGCGGTCGGCTGCGCAGCATCAGACATACTGCAGACGCTATCCGTACCGGGGCTGTTCCCGCACAATAGATGCGATGCCGGAATACGAATTCTGTGATGTGTATGTGCCGCGGGGGGTCTCCCGAGGGGCGGCCACACGCCTGCTGACCGATCATGCCGAGTACGGACACTGGGAGTTGGACCGTCTGCGCCTGTATCCCGACGGCAGCCGCAGGGTGCGGTTGCGGCGGCGGATCATCCGCCAGCTGCGCGCCACATGGTGACCGCGCGGACGGCTGCGAGGACACGGCAGGAGCGGGCCCCGCGACCTGCGGGGCCCGCTCCGTGCTGCGGTGATGTACGGGCTCAGCCCTGCGCGCCGCGCGAGCGGCGGTAGAGGACGGCACCGCCGAGCAGCATCGCGGCACTGGCCGCACCGGCGATGCCGACCTGGCCGGCGCCGGTGTGCGCGAGCTGGGCGGCCTTGGTGCCGGCCTGCGCCATGGTGGACGGCTGCTCGGGCGCACGGTGCACACCCTTCACCGCGGTGACGGGCTTGACCTCGTGCGTGCCGGGCGCGCCGGGGACGTGGCCGCCCGGCTGGTGCTGCGCGGGCTGCTGGTGGGCCGGCTGGCCGCCCTCCGAGGGCGGGTTGCCGTGCTGCTGCCCGTGCCCGGGGTGGTGCGGACCGTGGTCGTCGCAGTCGTCGGACGGGGGCCGGCCGTGGTCGTGACCCGGCTCGTGCCCGCGGGGGCCGCCCTGCTCGTGGTCGCCGCCGCCGTCGTTGAAGCACCCGTTGCCGGTGGCCGAGTTGCCGATGCCGACGGCGCTGACGTTGTCGCCGCAGGCGTTGACCGGGACGCTGACCGGCACCTGCACGACGTTCCCGGAGGCGATGCCGGGCGAGTGCTCGGCCTTGCCAGCGGCGAGGGCGACTCCGGTGCCGTGGCCCTCGTGGCCGTTGTTGCCGTGGCCCTTGTGGCCCTCGTGACCCCGGTGGGCGTGGCCGCCGCCGTTGATGCAGGTGTTCCCCGAGGCCGAGTTGAGCAGGCCGATCACGTTCACGGTGTTGCCACAGACGTTCACCGGAGCGTGGACCGGGACCTGCACGGTGTTGCCCGAGGCGACACCGGGGGAATGCGCGGCGACGCCCTCGGCGCCGGTGTCCGCGTGTGCGTAGCCGCCGGTGACGGCGAGTACCCCGCTCGCCGCCGCTACGGTGAGCAGGCCCTTCTTGGAGACCTGTCGCATTGCTTCTGCCCCTCTGCTGCTTTTTGCGCTTCTTGCCATGTCGAAAACCGAGCGGCACAGCCGACGGCTCATCGAAACCCCGGCGGCTCCGAAGCACATGGCGCGCGCTTCGGAGCCGCCCTCCTTCAAACCCTCATGGAAGGGGGCACAACGTCACTTGTTGACACAGGTGTTGCCGGTGGCCGGGTTCAGCAGGCCGACCACGTTGATCGTGTTGCCACACACGTTGAGCGGGACCTGCACCGGCGCCTGGACGACATTCCCGGAGACGACTCCGGGGTCGTTCACGGCAGCGCCCTCGGCGCCCGAGCTGGCAGCAGCCACCCCCGCGCCCGCGAGCACGAGACCGCCGGTGGCAGCCGCAGCAGCGGCGACCTTCTTGAGCATTGGATTCCTCCTAGTTGGCATGCGGTCCCAGCCGCGGACCGCACACCTGTAACGACACGGAGGCAATCGGGCTACGTCGCCACGAGGTCATTCACTCTTTCCGGCTACGAAAGCGTCAAGATCGAGCAGACTGGCTTTTGTTCAGTACCCGACTCAGCACTGATCCAGGAAGCGGTCGAGCACCCGCGCCCCGAATTTCAGACCATCGACCGGCACCCGCTCGTCCACTCCGTGGAACATTCCGGCGAAGTCCAGCTCGGGGGGCAGCTTGAGGGGGGCGAAGCCGAAGCAGCGGATGCCGAGGTCGGCGAAGGACTTGGCGTCGGTGCCGCCGGAGAGCATGTAGGGCACGGCGCGCGCGATGGGGTCCTCGGCCTTCAGCGCCGACTGCATCGCGTCCACGAGGGCGCCGTCGAAGCTCGTCTCCACGGCCTTGTCCGCGTGCACGTCCTCGCGCCGCACGCGCGGGCCGAGGATCCGGTCGAGGTCGGCGAGGAACTCCTCCTCGTACCCCGGCAGGAACCGGCCGTCGACATGCGCCGTGGCCTGCCCGGGGATCACATTGACCTTGTAGCCCGCGCCGAGCATGGTCGGGGCCGCGCTGTTGCGCAGCGTGGTGCCGATCATCCTGGCGATGCCGCCGAGCTTGGCGAGGGTGGTCTCCATGTCCTCCGGGTCGAGCGGGGTGCCGAGCGCGTCGGAGAGCTCGTCGAGGAAGGACCGCACGGTCTTGGTCATCCGCACCGGGAACTGGTGCCGCCCCAGCCGGGCGACCGCCTCGCAGAGCTCGGTGATCGCGTTGTCCGTGTTGGTCATCGAGCCGTGGCCGGCGGTGCCGTCCACGGTGAGCCGCATCCAGTGCATGCCCTTCTCGGCCGTCTCGATCAGGTACAGCCGCAGGTTCTCGTTGACCGTGAAGGAGAAGCCGCCGACCTCGCCGATGGCCTCGGTCACCCCCTCGAAGAGCCCGGGGTGCTTGTCGACCAGGTGGCGGGCGCCGTAGGTGCCGCCCGCCTCCTCGTCGGCGAGGAAGGCGAGCACGACGTCGCGCGGGGGCTTGCGGCCCGAACGCATCCGGTCGCGGACGACCGCGAGCGTCATCGCGTCCATGTCCTTCATGTCGACCGCGCCGCGCCCCCAGACGCACCCGTCGGCGATCTCGCCGGAGAAGGGGTGATGGGTCCAGTCACCGGCATCGGCCGGGACGACGTCGGTGTGCCCGTGGATGAGCAGGGCGGGCCGGGACGGGTCCTCGCCCTCGATACGGGCCACGGTCGAGGCGCGGCCCTTGTGGGACTCGAAGATCTGCGGCTCCAGCCCGACCTCGGCGAGCTTCTCGGCCACGTACTCGGCGGCGGCGCGCTCCCCGGGTCCGGAGTGGTCGCCGTAATTGCTGGTGTCGATCCGGATCAGATCGCGGCAGAGGTCGACGACCTCGCTCTCCGCGCTACCCGCCCCCGCGCCTCCGCTACGGGCCGGCTTCGACTCGCTCACGCTGCCTCCTCGGTGGTTCATCGGCCGGGGCCCGACTGCGGACGGACCCCGGCCCTGGGTCCACCCGCCATCCTCCCTCGCCCGTTCCCGCAGCCCAAGGCCGCAATGCTGCCGACATGTGCGCGCAACGGACGGCTCCGCGCGGCCCCGGGCCCCGTCGTCCGGCCGGGTGATCGAGCACCCCCGGATGTTTGCTATTGTTTTCTCTGTCGCCGCGGGGAACACCCCGCAGAGACAAACACCTGAGTCCGGGTGGCGGAATGGCAGACGCGCTAGCTTGAGGTGCTAGTGCCCTTTATCGGGCGTGGGGGTTCAAGTCCCCCCTCGGACACTCACAGAAAAAAGAAACCCCAGCCGAGCTGGGGTTTTTCTGTGTGTTCGGATCCACATCACACGGGCGTCAAGGCATGAACGTTTCTCTCACCGACCGGCCCGCCGGCACCCCCACGACGGGCCGCACCGTCCGGGTGGGCGTGCTGGTCACCGCGCTTCTCACGGCCTGCATTGCGTTCCAGCTCAATGCCAGCATGCTCAGCCCCGCGCTGAAGAGCATCCAGGACAGCCTCGGGGCGAGCTCCGCGGAGGTCGGCCTCACCCAGACCGCCTTCTTCACCTCGGCGGCGCTGTTCTCGCTCTTCCTGCCGCGGCTCGGCGATGTCGTCGGGCGCCGCAAGGTGCTGGCCGGGATGCTGGCCCTGATGGCCGTCGGCTGCGTGGTCGCGGCGCTGGCGGGCAGCGTGCCGATGCTGTTCGTGGGCCGCATCCTGCAGGGTGCGTCCGGCCCGACCGTCCCGCTGTGTCTGATCATGCTGCGGCAGGAGGTCACCGAGCCCAAGCGGTACGGGACCCTGCTCGGCATGATCACCGCCGTCAACGGCGGCGTCGCCGGCGTCGACTCCCTCGCGGGCGGCTTCCTCGCCGACAAGCACGGCTTCCAGGCCGTCTTCTGGGCCATGGCCGTCGTGGCCCTGATCGCGACCGTGCTGGCCGCCACCCTGACGCCCGAGTCCAAGGTCGCCGACGCGCACCGGATGGACTGGCCCGGCGTCGCGCTCCTCGTCGTCTCGGTCGGCTCGCTGCTCGTCGCCCTGAACGAGGCCGGCAAGCTCGCCGCCGCGAACTGGGGCCTGGTCGCCGGCCTGGTCGTCGTCGCCGCGGCCGCGTTCGCCGTGTTCTGGCGCATCGAGGACCGCTCCGCGCACCCGCTGGTCGCCACCCGGCACCTCAAGCAGCGGGCCACCTGGGCCACGCTGCTGACCACCACGCTCACCATGACCGGCGTGTTCGCCGTCATGAACGGCCTGATCCCGGCCTTCGCCCAGGACGCCAAGGCCGGTCTCGGCATGACCGCCGAGCAGTCCGCGTGGTGGACCCTCACCCCGTACGCCCTCGCCGGGCTGGCCATGGGCCCGGTCGCCGGCCGCCTCGCCGCCACCTTCGGCTACGGGCGCGTCCTGCGGATCGGCCTCGTCGGGTCGGTGGCCTCCGTCGTCCTGATGATCGTCACGATCCCGGAGCACTCCCGCGTGATGCTGCTGGTGACGTCGGTCCTCGTGGGCATCGCCTACGCGGGCGTGGCGAACATCGTGCTCAACGGGCTCGGCATCGTGCTGTCCCCGAACGAGAACCCCGGCTTCCTGCCCGGCCTCAACGCCGGCGCGTTCAACCTGGGCGCGGGCCTCAGCTTCGCCCTGCTGTTCGCCGTGCAGACGGCGGCCCAGCCGTCCGACCCGGCGTCGGCGAGCGGGTACGTCACCAGCATGATCGCCGGTGTGGTCATCATGGCCGCCGCGATCGGGACGTCCTTCCTGATCCCGAAGCCGGTGGCGGCGGAGGCGCAGGAGTAACGGCGCCGCGCCGCCCGTACCCTTCGGAAGCCCCGGCCGCGCGCCGGGGCTTCCGGCTTTCCGCGGTGCGTATCATCGGCCGGATGATCTCCAAGAAGGCCTCCGCCGCCCCCTGCCGGATCACCGTGTGCCGCGGCTGCTGCTGCGGCGACCCGGCGAAGGTGCCCGGGGTCGACCACGGCGGGCAGATACCCCGGCTCCGCGCGGCGCTGGACGGGGCGGCGCAGGTGAGGGCGTCGGAGTGCCTGGACGTCTGCGACCAGGCCAATGTGGTCGTGGTCCAGCCGTCGGCCGCGGGGCGGGCCGCCGGGGGGCGGCCCGTGTGGCTGGGACTCGTCAACGACGACGAGGCGCTCGCCGACATAGCGGCGTGGGTCCGGGCCGGGGGGCCGGGCTTGGCGGAGCCGCCGGGGGTGCTGGATCTGTACGAGTTCACGGTGTCGCGCCGCGTGGGGAAGGCCCTGGAGGGCTGAGGCCGCGCCCCGCAGGGGCGCGGGGAACTGCGCGACCGGCCACGACGAGCCCGCAGTCGACGCACCGCACCTCGCGCGGAGCGCTTACGGCAAGTCCAGCGCCGGGTTCCTGTCGAAGAACCCCGTCGGCTTCAGCGCGAAGCCGGTCGCATCGACGGGCATGACCGGCCACTCCTCCAACCGCGGCAGATGCGTCGGCCCGAACGTGTGCCACACCGTCAGCTCCGTCTCCCGCAGGGACTCCCCGCCTGCCGTCCACTCCGGCAGGCCCGCGCCCCCGGGGTGCTGGTTGGGGTGCTCGCCCGCCGGGTGGCGGCGGTCGGGGCGGTGCCGGGTGACCCATACGTGCTTGGTGCCGTACGCCATGCGCCGGGCCACCGGCGAGCCGGGGCGGGCGAGGACGGGCGGGCCGGGCTGGGGGACGAGCGTGTAGGCGACCGGCTGACCCATGCGGTTCCGCACAGCGGGGTTGGTGATGCGCCAGCGGCGGCCGACGGCCGGGTCCGCGAGGCGGCCGCCCTGTGCGCTGTCCGCGAGCACGGTCGTCCGGGTCGTGAACGCATTGCCGTTGGGGTTCCCGGGCCCGTCCGGCAGCGGCACCACGTCCACTTCCTCGACCGTGTTGGCCGGGCCGTCGACGGCCGCGTCGAGCCGTACGCAGAACAGGTGCTGGTGGTACGGCGCGAGCAGCCCCGGCGCCACCTCCGTGCCGAACGGCGAGCCCGCGCCCGGCTCGACGGCCGAGGTCTGCACGATGCCGGTGGACTTGGCCTCGAAGGCGATGGTGCCGTCCTGGTGGAAGTACCAGTAGAAGCCGTAGTCGTAGTTGCCGACGGTGGCGATGAAGGAGACGACCAGGCGGCGTGAACGGCGGCTCTCCACGGCCTCGTCGGCGAAGATGTCCGTGTGCTTCCACAGGAGTCCGTGGTCCTCCTCGTGGATGCAGACCGCGTTGGGCAGCGTCTGCGGCATGCCCAGGTCGTCGGCGACGACGGCGTCGAGGTAGCGGATCTCGCCGAGGCAGTCGCAGCCGAGGCGGAGGGCGTTGGCGTTGGTGCCGAGCCCGTACTCGCCCGCGTCGAGGAAGGCGACCCAGTTGCGGGACGGGTCCGGTTCCCCGTAGGCCACGGCCATCTCGGCGAGGGAGGCACGGTGCAGCACGGAGCGTTCGCGGTCGCCGTCGCGGTGGGCGATGCGGTGCAGGACGAGGCCCTCGCGGGCGTTGAAGTCGACGCGGAAGCTCCAGTTCTGCCAGGTGAGGAGCGGGCCGTCGAGGCGGAAGGAGGGGCCTTCGGGCTGGGTGATCTCCAGCGGGCGCAGGTCGGTGCGGGCGGGGCCGGTGAACTCGGGTGCGTAGCGCCCGCATTCGGCGGGTACGGGCACCGCTCCGGTGTCGACGAGGCGGACCACCCGCCGCTCGGTCACGTCGACGTCGGCCACCAGCCCGCCCACCGGGTGGGCCCACGGGTTGTCGGACGCGTCGCAGCGCAGCCAGGTCAGCGAGCGCACCAGGCGACGGTCCGGCCGGGCGTCGGGTGTGCAACCGGCCGCCAGCGGTGCGCAGATGGCCAGTTCCATGGCCTCGTCCGTTATGCCGCGGGCGGCCATCGCCGTGCGCCAGCCGGGGTCGGTCTTGACGATCGCGTCGACGGCGCCCTGTTCCTCGAAGGTGAGCTGCGGCTGTCCGTCGGTGGCGGGGTCGAGTTCCCGGTGGGCGAGGAGCACTTGGGCGGTGACGTCGACGACGGCTTCGGCCGCGGTGCCGGTGGCCGTGTCGAGGAGGGTGACCCGGAGTCTGCGGACCACCGGGTCGCCGGGGCGGTGGGCGGCCGCGGTGTGCCGCTCGGGCTCGTCGAGCAGGACGAGGGGGAAGCGGGTGGTGTCGTGCACCATGCCCGCTTTCTCGAGTATGCGGCGGGCCTCGGTGATCTCCTCGGCGCTCAGCGGGTCGAGGGGGTGCGGGTGTGCGGGGCCCGTGGGGGGTGTGGGGCGTGGGTGGCAGCAGGAGGACATGCGGAAACCTTTCTCTATGCTCAACGCGCGTGATGCGGCGGCTTGTTGGAGCCACGGGCCGCCTTCGCCGCCTTCTCCAGCTGGAACGCCTCGTTGCCCAGCCCGATCCGCGCGTGCACCTGCGGGCGCACCGCCTTGAGCACCAGCCCGTAGCCGAGCCCCAGCACCACGGCCGCGCCGATGATGCCCGGCAGGATCCAGCGCAGCGCGGAGTCGGGCGCGGCGCCGAGCAGGACGTGGAAGTCCGTGACGGCGTAGCCCGCGATGACCACCAGGGCCGCCGCGGCGACGCCGGAGGCGATCAGCCGCGGGGCCTGGGCGCGGGCCGCGCCGCGCCGGACGAAGAAGGCGATGACGGCCACGCCGGCCGCCGCCATGAGCACGATGATGCCGAGGGCGCCGACGTTGCCCATCCAGGTGAACAGGTGCAGCACGGGCGCCGTCGGGTCGCCGTGCGGCCGGCCGTCGGTGACCGCGAAGACCGCCACGGCCAGCAGCGAGACGCCGCTCTGCAGCAGGGAGCCGTGGGCGGGCGCGCCGCTGCTCCGCGCGGTGCGGCCGACGGCCGCGGGCAGCAGGCCCTCGCGGCCCATGGCGAAGGCGTAGCGGGCGACGACGTTGTGGAAGCTGAGCATGGCGGCGAACATGCCGGTCACGTAGAAGAGGTGCATGACGTCCGTGAAGCCCGTGCCCAGCCGGTCCTGGGCGAGGGTGAAGAGGAGGTCCGGCCCTTCCTTCCGGGCCAGTCGGACGATCTGCGAGGGCCCGGCGGCGACGCCCAGGGCCCAGGAGCCGGCGGCGAAAAGCACGGCGGTGAGGCCCACGGCCAGGAAGGTGACCCGGGCGACGGTGACCTGCGGGCAGCTGGTCTCCTCGGCGTAGACGGCGGCCTGTTCGAAGCCGACGAAGGAGGCGATGGTGAAGCAGAGGGCGGTGCCCAGCCCGGCCCCGGAGAGCGTGGCGGGGTCGAAGGCGTGCAGCGTGATGCCGTCCTTGCCGGGGCTGTCGAGGCCCGCGATGTCGAAGACGGCGACCATGGCGCACTCGGCGATCAGCAGGAAGCCGAGGACTCTGGCGTTGAGGTCGATCTTCAGCCAGCCGCAGACCCCGATGGCCACGACACCGGCGAGGGCGGGCACCCACCAGCCGACGGCCACCCCGAAGTACTTGTCGAGCAGGCCGGCGACCTCGAAGCCGAAGATGCCGTAGATGCCGAACTGCATGGTGCTGTAGGCGACCAGCGCCACGACGGAGGCGGCCGTTCCGGCGGTGCCGCCGAGGCCGCGGGCGATATAGGCGTAGAACGCACCGGCGTTGTGGACGTGCCGGCTCATCTCGGCGTAGCCGAAGCTGAAGAGGGTGAGCACGACGCCGAGGATGACGAAGAGCAGCGGCTGGCCGACGATGCCCATCGTCCCGTAGGTGGTGGGCATGACGCCGGCCGTCACCATCAGCGGCGCGCTGGAGGCGGCCACCGACAGCAGCAGTCCGGGCACGCCGATCCGGTCGGCGCGCAGGCGTCTTTCCAGGCCCTTGAACGTGCGGATGTCGCTGACTGTGCCCGTCGGCATGGCGGGGTGGTCCTTCCCGTGGTGTGGGGCGGCGCGGCTGCGCCCGGGCAGCGCGCGCCGGCGTCGGTCATGCGGCCCCGAGCACCGCGCGCCGCGCCGCCTGGAAGGCCTGTGCGGGGTCCCGGTCGGGGTAGGACCAGGGGGCGCGGGTGGCGTGCGGGCCGATCCGGGTGAGCAGGGCGGCCGCCTCGGCGGGGCGGCCCTCGTGGAGCTTGGCGTGGGCGAGGTAGTTGAGGTCGACCTTGCGGCGCGGGTGGGTGACGGCGGGTGCGGCGTCGGCCGCGTCCTCGTCGACGTCCCATTCGAGCCACCAGTCGAAGGCGGCCTTCATCACCTGGCGGGCCCGGCGGGTGGTCCAGTGGCCGGAGCGCGCGGGGTCGGCGGGCTCGACGCCGGCGCGGGCGAGGACGCGGAAGCGCTCGGCGTGGGCGACGACGGGCAGCACGGCCAACGGCGAGTCGGCGGGGGCCTGTTCGGCGGCCCAGGAGGCGAAGTCGTAGACCTCGTGGAGCGGGTCGTCGCGGTCGCCCTGCTGGTGTTCGGCGAGGCAGGCGGCCATCAGGTGGTGCGCGTGGTGGTGGTCGCGGTGCCGGGCGCGCACCTGGTCGAAGGCGCGGACGCGCTCGTCGTCGGTGCCGGTGCGGCGGGCGAGGATCAGCAGGAAGAGCCAGGGTGTGGGGTCGCGGGGGGCCATCCTGGCCGCGGCGAGGCACAGGGCGCGGGCCTCGTCGGGGCCGTCCTGGCCGCGCACGGCCCGGAAGACGGCGGCGCAGGCGAGGAGGGCGGCGGCGTCGGGGCTGTCGGGCTCGGCCAGTTGCCAGTCGCGGGCCCAGGCGGCGCTGGTGGCGGCCTCGGCGAGGACGACGAGGCGGTGGCCGCGGCGGTCCCAGTCCTCGCCGGTGCAGGCGAGCAGCTTGCGGGTGGCGTCCCAGCGGCCGCGGGCCAGGTCGTCGCGGACCGCGGCGAGGCGGGTGTCGTCGAGCGCGGGGTCGAACGTCGGCCCGTCCTTGTGCCGGGAGCGGCCCAAGGGGGGTGGAGGCGTCATCGGCGTACGTCCCTCCGGTCGCCTCGGCGCTGCGCGCGTAATCGTTATCAGTGACGCACAGCAAACCGGTAGTCACTGCTCCGAGTCAAGACCCGATCTTGGATCTGACGGACCATCAACTGACGTGTCGTCAGGAGTGGTTACCTCCGGTTGCCGGTTCGCGCCTCCCGGCCGTTGCCCTAGCCGAGGTCCCGCGCCGCGGCACGCCCGGCGGCGCGGCCCGAGAAGAGGCAGCCGCCCAGGAACGTCCCCTCCAGGGAGCGGTAGCCGTGCATGCCGCCGCCGCCGAACCCGGCCGCCTCCCCCGCCGCATAGACGCCCGGCAGCGGCTCGCCGGCGGGGGTGAGGACGCGTGCCGAGAGGTCGGTCTCCAGGCCGCCGAGGGTCTTGCGGGTGAGGATGCTCAGCCGCACGGCGATCAGCGGACCGGCGGCCGGGTCGAGGATGCGGTGCGGGGCGGCGATGCGGGTGGCCCGGTCGCCGAGGTAGCCGCGGGCGCCGCGGAGGGCGGCGATCTGGAGGTCCTTGGTGAAGGGGTTGGCCATCTCCCGGTCGCGGGCGGCGATTTCGCGGCGCAGCCCGTCCGCGTCGATCAGTTCCTTGCCGGTGAGGGCGTTCATGCCGCGTACGAGCGCGTCCAGGTCGCGCTCGACGACGAAGTCGGCGCCGCGGTCCAGGAACGCCTGCACCGGCCCCGGCACCCCGGCCCGCGCGCGGCCCAGGACGCCGCGGATGCTCCGGCCGGTCAGGTCGGGGTTCTGGTCGGAGCCGGAGAGCGTGAACTCCTTGCCGATGATCCGCCGGTCGAGCACGAACCAGGTGTGGTCGTGGCCGGTGTGCATGATGTGTTCGAGGGTGCCGAGGGTGTCGAAGCCGGGGAAGAGCGGCACGGGCAGCCGTCTGCCGGTCGCGTCGAACCAGAGCGGGGACGGGCCGGGCAGTATGCGGATGCCGTGCCGGGCCCAGACGGGGTCCCAGTTCTCTATGCCCTCGGTGTAGTGCCACATCCGGTCACGGTTGACGAGGCAGCCGCCCGCCGCCTCCGTGATGCCCAGCATCGCGCCGTCCACATGCGCGGGGACCCCGGAGAGCATCCGCTCGGGCGGCTCGCCGAGGCGGCGCGGCCAGTGGGCGCGGACCAGGTCGTGGTTGCCGCCGATGCCGCCGGAGGCGACGATCACCGCGGGGGCCCGGAGGACGAACTCGCCCGCCTTCTCGCGGCTGCTCGCCGCGCCCCGGGCCGCGGTGCTGGGGGCGAGGATCTCGCCGCTCACCGTGTCGACGGCGCCGGCGGTGCGGGAGAGGGCGGTGACGCGGTGCCGGAAGCGCAGGTCGGCCAGGCCGCGGGCGGCGGCGTCGCGCACCTGCCGCACGAAGGGCTCCAGCAGGCCCGGCCCGGTGCCCCAGGTGATATGGAAGCGGGGTACGGAGTTGCCGTGGCCGGTGGCGTCGTAGCCGCCGCGCTCGGCCCAGCCGACGACCGGGAAGAAGCGCACCCCGAGCCGGTGCAGCCAGGCCCGCTTCTCGCCCGCGGCGAAGTCGACGTACGCCTCGGCCCAGCGGCGCGGCCAGTGGTCCTCGGGGCGGTCGAAGGCGGCGGTGCCGAGCCAGTCCTGCCAGGCCAGGGCGTGGCTGTCGCGGATCCGCAGGCGGCGCTGCTCGGGCGAGTCCACGAGGAAGAGACCCCCGAAGGACCAGAACGCCTGCCCTCCGAACGACTGTTCGGGCTCCTGCTCCAGCAGGATCGCCCTCCGCCCCGCCGCGGCGAGCTCCGCCGTGGCGGCGAGGCCGGCCAGACCCGCCCCGATCACGATCACGTCCGCGTCGTACGTCGTCACAACCGCACATCCGCCCTGGTCGGAGAGGTGTCGAAAGGATCCTTCGGAAGAGTGTTCGCGCGCGTCCGATCCTCGGGGCACTCTGGATCACAGTCAACCGTTTGACGGGATGAACGGCCGAAAGAGGGGTACTCGACAGTCGCCCCGCCCTCGGGGCGGCTATCGTTTTCGTGTCAAGTCTCCGACGACCGCCCGGTCTTGAGGTGCGCGACGTGATGGTCGACGTGACGGTCTTCGCCTTCGCGGTGAGTGCTGCCTGCTGCCTCGGCGTGGGTTTCGTGCTCCAGCAGAACGCCGCACAGCGGGCGCCGATGAGCGACTTCCTCTCGTTCCGGCTGCTGCTGGACCTCATGCGGATGCCGCGCTGGCTGGCGGGCATCGCCCTGATGGTGGCCGGCATGGCCCTAGGCGCCGTGGCACTCGGCCAGGGCGAGATCTCGCTGGTCGAACCGCTCCTCGCGACGAACCTGCTGTTCGCCATGGCCCTGTCCCGCTGGCAGACCAAACAGTCGCTCGGCCGCAGCGGCTGGGGCGGGCTGGTGCTGCTGGCGTGCGGGGTGACGGCCTTCATCGTCGCCGGGCAGCCGCACGGCGGCGACACCGTCACCGACCCGCTGCGGCACTGGCTGATCATCGGGATCATGGTGGGCGTCGCGATGCTGCTGGCCGCGGTCTCCAAACGGGTCCGGATGAGCACGGAGGCGGCACTTCTGGCGGTGGCGGCCGGGCTGCTCTACGGCGTGCAGGACGCCCTGACCCGGGTCAGCAGCGAGCGCTTCGGGCACGGCGGCTGGCCGGCCCTGGTCACGAGCTGGCAGCCGTACGGGATCCTGGCGATCGGCGTGACGGGCCTGGTGCTGGTGCAGAGCGCCTTCGAGACGGCCCCGCTGCGGATGTCGCTGCCCGCCCTCACCGCGGCCCAGCCGCTGGCCGGCATCGCCTGCGGCGTCGGCTTCCTCGGCGACCGGCTGCGGACCACGCCGGGGGCGCTCGCCTGGGAGGTGGCCGGGCTGGTCGCGATCGTGGTGGGGATCGTCCTGATCGGACGGCATCCGGCGATGCCGTCCGGGATGACGGAGGAGGGGCACATGCGGGATCTCCAGCCGCACTGAGGTTGGATCCCCGTATGACCGATCAGCAACCGCTCTCCGCGGACGAAGTACTGGACATCGTCGACGAGCACGACCACGTCGTGGGGCAGGCCCGGCGGGCCGACGTCTATGCGCGGGGCCTGCGCCACCGTTGCGTCTTCGTCCTGGCGCGGGACGGGGAGGGCCGCATCTTCGTCCACCGGCGGACGGACCGGAAGCTCGTCTTCCCGTCGCACTACGACATGTTCGTGGGCGGCGTCGTCGGCACCGGCGAGTCCTACGACGAGGCCGCCCTGCGGGAGGCCGAGGAAGAACTGGGCGTCAGCGGGCTGGAGGCGCCCACGCCGCTGTTCCGGTTCCTGTACGAGGGGGACGGCGGCAGCTGGTGGTCGGCGGTGTACGCGGTGCGGTGCGACCTGGCGGTCAGCCCGCAGGAGGAAGAGGTGGCGTGGTGGCGGTTCCTCTCCGAGGCGGAGCTGGAGGCGCGGCTCGGGGAGTGGGAGTGGGTGCCGGACGGGTTCGAGGCGTTTGCGCGGCTGCGGGCGGGGGGTTTCCTCGCCGACCGTTGATCGCGCCCCGTAGGGGCGCTGGGGGTACCGCTGGGGGAGGAACTGCGCGAGCAACCACCCACGACCCGCAGCCGACGAACTTCCTACCCCACCGTCACCACGAGCTTCCCCCGCACATGTCCTTCCGCGGAGAGCCGCTGGGCCTCCGCCGTCTTCTCCAGCGGGAAGACCTGGGCCACCTCCACCCGGAGGGCCCCCGCCTCCGCCAGGTCCGCCAGCGCGGCCAGGTCCGCCGCGTCCGGGCGGACCCAGAGGAGGCGGCCGCCCAGCTCCGTCACCGCGGGGTCCGCGATGGAGACCAGGCGGGCGCCCGGGAGCGCCAGCTCCGGGGAGGTGCGGATGACGCCGCCGCCGACCAGGTCCAGCACCACGTCCACGCCGCCGGGCGCCAGTGCCCGGACCCGGTCGGCGAGCCCGTCCCCGTAGGTGACGGGCTCGGCCCCGAGCGTGTGCAGGTAGTCGTGGTTGCGGGCACCGGCCGTGCCGATGACGCGGGCGCCCAGGTGCCGCGCGATCTGGACGGCCATCGAGCCGACCCCGCCCGCCGCGGCGTGGATCAGCACGGTCTCCCCCGGCCGCACCCGCAGCGCCTTGACCAGGGACTGGTAGGCGGTCAGCCCGGCCAGCGGGATGCCCGCGGCCTCCTCGAAGGTGAGGTTGGCCGGCTTGCGGGCCAGGGTGCGCACGGGGGCGGCCACATACTCGGCGAAGGTGCCGCGGGAGAGGAAGTCCTCCCGGACGTAGCCCATGACCTCGTCGCCCTCGGCGAACTCGGGGACGTCCGGCCCGGTGGCGACGACGACGCCCGCCATGTCCCAGCCGGGGACGACGGGGAAGACCGGCTGGATCATGCCGTCCAGGTAACCGGCCTGGGCCTTCCAGTCGACGGGGTTGACGGCGGCGGCCTTGACCCGGACCAGGACGGCGTCCGGGCCGACCTTCGGCTGCGGGAGGTCGCCGTACTCCAGGACCTCGGGGCCTCCGTAGGAGCGGTAGCTGACTGCCTTCATCGTGGCTCCTTCCTGCGTCACCGCACGACCCCTGCCGTTTCAGCGTCTGCCGCTCCGGCCGGTGCCGCCACCGCAGCGTCCCGCAGCGTGTGGATCTTCCGCAGGCCCAGTCCGGCCACCACGGAGACCAGCAGGAACGCCGCGCCCGCGATGACGAAGGTGAGCGTGAACTGGCTCTCGGCGGGCAGCTTGGGGGCGCCCGGCGGCAGGTGTTCGATGCTCTTGGAGGCCAGCACCGTGGTGATCATGGCGCTGCCGATGGCGCTGCCGGTCGAGCGGGAGATGGAGTTGATGCCGTTGGCTATGCCGGTCTGGTGGTGCGGCACGCTGGCGACGATGACGGCCGGCATGGCCGCGTAGCCGAAGCTGATGGCCGCGCCGACGAACATGCCGGCGGCGATGACGGCGTAGGCGTGCTCGTGGTCCAGCGCGATCCACACGAAGCCCGCGGTGCCGATGAGCGAGGCGAGCAGCATGACGGGCCGGGGGCCCTTGTGGCGGACGAGCTGGCCGCCGACGGGGGCGGCGAGCAGCGAGACGACGGTGCTCGGCAGCAGGAACTCGACGGAGGCGCGCAGCACGCTCGCGTCGAAGCCGTAGCCCGCGATCTTCGAGGGCATCTGCACCAGGTAGGAGACGCCGATGAAGAGCGCGAAGGAGCCGAAGCCGACGAGCAGTCCGGAGAGGTTGGCGAAGAGCACCGGGCGGTGGGCGAACATCCGCATGTCCACGAGCGGTTCGCGGACCTTGCGCTCGACGAGCGTCCAGACGGCGGCCATCACGGCGGCGCCCACGAAGCAGCCGATGGTGCGGCCGGAGGACCAGCCCCACTCGTGGCCCTGGGTGATGGGCAGCAGGAGCAGGACGAGGGTGGCGGCCAGGCTGAGCGCGCCGAGGACATCGGTGCGGCCGCCGGTGGTCTCCCGGGTGGCGGGAACGAGGGCGGCGACGGCGATCAGGGCGAGCGCGGCGAGGCCGGTGGCCAGCCAGAAGGCGCTGCGGTAGTCGGGGTCGTCGCCCGAGGTGAGCAGGCCGGTGGCGACGAGCGCCAGGCCGCTGCCGAAGGCGAGGGTGCCGCTGACCATGGCCATGGCACCGGGCAGCCGGGCCGGGCGGACCTCCTCGCGCAGCACGGACAGCGCGAGCGGGAAGATCGCGGTCGCGGCGCCCTGGAGGACGCGGCCGACGATGAGCCAGGTCAGCGAGTGGGTCACGGCGGCCAGGACGGAGCCCGCGACCATGACGACGAGCACGCCGACCAGGGTCCGCTTCTTGCCGTGCTGGTCGCCGAAGCGGCCGAGCAGGGGGGTGAAGACGGCGGCGGACAGCAGGGTCGCCGTGGTGACCCAGCTGACGTTCGCGGACGTGGTGTGCAGGTCGCGCTGGATGAGGCCGAGGATCGGCACGACGAGCGTCTGCATCATCGAGACGACCATGGCGGCGAGGCTCAGGGCGAAGACGATGACCGTCTCGTTTCTGGATTTCACGGGAGTCCTTCGGAACCTTCTCGTTACTTCACGACTTACTTCACGACATGGATGCTTGAGGTCGTCAAGCAACTGGGCGACGGTACGCCGAATACTTCAGGTGGTCAAGTTAATAGTTCAAGTGATGAAGCTCTCGGTCCCCCGTATTCTGACGGCGAGTCAAGGGAGGACCATGAGCAACAGCCGCACCACCACGCACACCGCCACCGAGCCGTACACCGTCCCCCTCGCCCCGGGGGTGAGCGCCTACATCCAGCCCGACGGCGGCTGGTGCCTGAACAACGCCGGGTTCGTGACCGACGGCGCGACCACCCTGCTGATCGACACCGCCGCGACCGAGCGGCGCGCGCGGCTGCTGCGCGACGCGGTCACCGACAGCGGGGCTCCCCTGCCCTCCCTCGTGGTCAACACCCACCACCACGGCGACCACACCTACGGCAACTGCGTCTTCCCGGGGGCCACGGTGATCGGGCACGAGGCCTGCCGCCGCGAGACCCTGGCCGCGGGCCTGCAGCTCCACCTCGCCTGGCCGGATGTCGACTACGGCACCATCGAGATCACCCCGCCCGCCCTCACCTACACCGACACCCTCACCCTGCACGTCGGGGAGACCGAGGTGCGGCTGCTGCACCCCGGCCCCGCGCACACCGTCGGCGACACGATCGTCCATCTGCCCGGGCAGGGCGTCGTGTTCACCGGCGACCTGGTCTTCAACGGCGGCACCCCGTTCGTCATGATGGGCTCGCTCAGCGGCTCGCTGCGCGCGCTCGACACCCTGCGCTCCCTCGACGCCGAGGTGGTCGTGCCGGGCCACGGCCGGGTCACCGACCCCGGCGTCTACGACACCCTGGAGGCCTACCTCCGTTACGTCGCCGACCTCGCCCGCACCTCGCACGCCGCCGGCCTCACCCCGCTGGAAGCGGCCCGCGGGGCGGACCTCGGGGAGTTCGCGGCGCTCCAGGAGAGCGAGCGCCTGGTGGCCAACCTGCACCGCGCCTACGCCGAGCTGGACGGGCTCCCCGAGGGCTCGCCCCTGGACCTGGTCACCGTCCTCGGCGACATGGCGGTGATGAACGGCGGCAAGCCGGTGGCCTGTCACGCGTGACGTGCCGCTGCCCGTTGCCGTTGCGCGTTGCTCATCACTCGTTGCCCCGAAGGGCCCTGGACGTCATACCGACTGGTCGGCATCATGATCCGCGGTGACATCGACCACTGAACGTCCCATCTTCCCTACGAGGAGCGAGCGATGAGCAGAGGCGGGACCCCCGGAGTTCCCGGGATCGACCCCGAGCGGATAAGGGCCTGCCTGGACCGTGCGCGGCCCGGGCTCGTCCGGGGGCCGCTGTCGGCCGAGCTGATCCAGGGCGGGCGGTCCAATCTCACCTATGCCGTCACCGACGGCACCGGCCGCTGGGCGGTGCGCCGGCCCCCGCTGGGCCATGTGCTCGCCACCGCCCACGACATGGCGCGCGAGCACCGTGTGATCAGCGCCCTGCACGGCACCGCCGTGCCCGTGCCGGAACCGCTGCTGCTGTGCGAGGACGAGGACGTCATCGGGGCGCCCTTCTACGTCATGGAGTTCGTGGAGGGCACCCCGTACCGCTCTGCCGCGGAGCTCGTCGCGATCGGGCCCGAGCGGACGCGGAAGGTGGTGCTGCAGCTCGCCGACACGCTCGCGGAGCTGCACGCCGTCGATCCGGCGGCCGTCGGGCTCGCGGACTTCGGGCGTCCCGAGGGGTTCCTGGAGCGCCAGCTGCGGCGCTGGGAGAAGCAGTTGGAGTCCTCCCGGAGCCGGGAGCTGCCCGGCATCGAGGAGCTGCGCGCCGGCCTGGCCGAGGCACTGCCCGACTCCCCCGCGCCCGCCGTCGTGCACGGCGACTACCGGCTCGACAATGTGCTCGTCGGGGCCGACGACACCGTACGGGCCGTCCTGGACTGGGAGATGTCGACCCTCGGCGACCCGCTCACCGACCTCGGCCTGCTGGTGATGTACAGCGAGCAGCGGAACGTCCCCGGCTCGCCGCTCGCCACCACGCGTGAGGCGCCCGGCCACCCGGAGACCGCCGAACTCGTCGAGCGCTATGCGGCGTTGTCCGGCCGCGACGTCTCCGCGCTGCCCTGGTACACGGCCTTCGCCTACTTCAAGCTCGCCGTGATCCTGGAGGGCATCCACTACCGCTACACCCTCGGCCGCACGGTCGGCCCCGGGTTCGGGGGCATCGGGGCGCTGGTGCCGCTCTTCGTGGGCAACGGCCTGACGATACTGACGAAGGGCTGAGGAACCGTGGACTTCGCGTTCGACGCACGCACCGAGGAACTCCGCGGCAGGCTGCTGGAGTTCATGGACGAGCATGTGTACCCGGCGGAGGCCCTGGCCGAGGAGCAGCGGGCCGCGCTCGCCTCGCCGTGGGAGACCCCGCCGGTCGTCGAGGACCTCAAGGCGGAGGCACGCCGTCGGGGCCTCTGGAATCTCTTCCTGCCCGATGAGGAGTACGGAGCCGGCCTGACGAACCTCCAATACGCCCCCCTCGCCGAAATCACCGGCCGCAGCCCGCAGCTCGCCCCCACCGCGCTCAACTGTGCCGCTCCCGACACCGGGAACATGGAGCTGCTGGCCCAGTTCGGCAGCGAGGAGCAGCGCAAGCGGTGGCTGGAACCGCTGCTGGACGGCCGCATCCGGTCGGCTTTCGCGATGACCGAGCCGGAGGTGGCGTCGTCCGACGCGACCAACATCGGGACGCGCATCGAGCGGGACGGCGACGAGTACGTCATCACCGGCCGCAAGTGGTACATCTCCGGGGCGATGAACCCCGACTGCGCGGTCTTCATCGTCATGGGCAAGACGGATCCGGACGGGGAGGACGTGCGCCGTCAGCAGTCGATGGTGCTCGTGCCGCGGGACACCCCCGGCGTCGAAGTGCGCCGCGCCATGCGGGTGTACGGCTACGAGGACCACTACCACGGCGGCCACGCGGAGGTCGTCTTCGACGGGGCCCGCGTACCGGTGTCGCACCTGGTGGGCGAGGAGGGCGGCGGCTTCGCCATCGCCCAGGCCCGGCTGGGCCCCGGCCGCATCCACCACTGCATGCGCCTGATCGGCATGGCGGAACGCGCGATCGAGCTGATGTGCCGCCGGGCCCTGACCCGCGAGGCATTCGGCAAGCCGCTGGCCCACCAGGGCGTGGTGCAGGAGTGGATCGCGGACTCCCGGGTGGCCGTGGAGCAGTTGAGGCTGCTGGTGCTCAAGACGGCGTGGCTGATGGACACGGTGGGGAACCGGGGGGCACACACGGAGATCCAGGCGATCAAGATCGCGACACCGCGGGAGGTGGTGCGGATCATCGACCGCGCCGTGCAGTTGCACGGCGCGGGCGGGGTGAGCCAGGACTTTCCGCTGGCGGAGCTCTGGGCTGCCGCCAGGACGCTGCGTCTGGCGGACGGTCCGGACGAGGTGCATCAACGGTCGCTGGCGCGGCGGGAGTTGCGGCGGTACGCGTAGGGGGTCGGCCCCGCGCCCCGTAGGGGTGCGGGGCCGTCTTCGATATGCGGCTTCACTGCGTGGGCGCTCGCCCCCCAACTGGCGAACCTCGCTGCTCCAGAGCCCGGGCAGTCCCTATGCCGATCCGATTCCTTCAGAGATTCAATGGCCCCGGCTTTGTCTCCGAGTCCGTAGCGGACCTGTGATACGTGGTAGGCCAAGGAAAACGGCGCGTAGCTGCCGAAAGCTTTGGCTCTCGACTCGGCCTTGTCCATGGCAATCTCAGCTTCTTCGATGTAGGCGAGTGCTTGCGATCGGGCACCGTCGGCAGCGTAGGAGTGGGCTTGTTGTCCCGGCGAGGAACGCGCGCATTCGTGGCCCTGCCGCAGCTGATGCCGCAGCGGCAGAGTCCGCCAACCGCATGGCCTGGCCGGTGTGTCCGAGATCGATGGCTTGGAGACTCATGCCACGCAACGTGGTGCAGAAAGTGAGGTGGCAGCCCCGGCGTACTTGAGTGCGAGCGAGTAGTACCGCTGGGCCAGACCGTGGGCTCCCTCGTCGACGGCCATGAACCCCGTCAGGTACAAGAGGTCTGCTGTCGCAGACAGAAGCGCTTTGCGGACAGCCTCGGAAGCGTCGGCCCGCAGGTGTGCGGCCACAGTGTTGACGAGGAAGGCAGCCGCCATGGGGCGTGCGTGCCGCCCTCCGAACTGGTCGTCCAGCTCTGGCACCTTCTCCGTCATGGCCGCCACCGCGTCTACTTCCCTCATCCCGATGCGGCGAGCGTGTCCTGCTTGAACGGCCTCCAAGCGCCCTACCACGTCCGGCCGCTCAGGGATCGTCAGCGCGACAGCGAAGAGACCGGCGCCGAGGACGCCCCGTCGTGAAGGAAGCATGTCGCCGGCCCCCAGTTCGACCAGCTCTTCCAGCGTATCGAGCCGTTGCCCCCGGTCGTCCACCGGAACATCGCAGCCGGCTTCGGTGTGAGCGACCTGGCGTTCGAGGCGCCGCGAGAACGCTTCGATGATGTAAGGACGCGCCTCTTCCCGGGTGTTGTTCCGGGTGGCCAGTGATGCACCGCAGACGCGTTGTACCTCAAAGGGGTGCCGTCCTCCGCTCCCACAAGGTTCACCGCTCGCGCGCACTGACTCAACTCAACGGTACCGCCGTGCGTGTACAGGCGAAGACGTACCGCATTGGGTGGGATCTCCACCTGACCCACGTCCCGCACAAGGAGGCCGGGCAGTGACGGAACAGGCGCCCGTGCCAGTAGCGACAGACTGGCGGGTGGTGCTCAACCAGGCGCAGACAACGGGACTTGAGGAGGTGTCGCCAGTGGCACACTGCGCCCATGAGCGCTGACGCGTACCGCCCGTACCAACCGCAGAAACCACCTGTCCAGTGCGTCAAGTGCAAGGACATCAACGTGATTCTGACCAAAGCCACGCACCCCGTGACCGGAGAGGCGCAATGGCGGTTCACGTGTCTTGACTGCCGGGTCGCTTGGCCGATGGATCAGCACGGAGGCTCAGCAGACGAGTACGCGTGATCGGAGCAACCGCATGCACCGAGCAATACAACTGATCGCGGCTCTACGGCACTCCGCAAGCTGCGCGAACTGCGGAAGTTGCAGCATTATGACATCGGATGGCAGGACCTACACCTGCCTGGACTGCGGGCACAGCTGGACCGCTTGATGTACCTGAACGTGTAAGGCCATCTCCAGCGGATCCTCGATCCTCGCCCTGCTACGGCCGGCCCCGTCCGTACGTTCCTCCCCGAGGTGTACGGGCGGGGCCGGAGCCCCCTACGGCCGCAACGCCCGCAACAGCAGATCCGCCAAATGATCCGCCACCTCCCGCGCCCCCATCGGCCCCCCGGCCCGGTACCACGCGCTCAAGTGGTGGACGGAACCGAAGTGGTAGTCCACCACCAGGTCCGCGGGGGTCGCCGTGCTGAAGACGCCCGTCTGCTGGCCCTCCTCCACGAGTGCGCGGAAGCGCTCGTGGTAGCGGCGCCGCTCCGCCCGTACCTGTTTGAGCTTCTCCTCACCCAGGTGGTGCATCGAGCGGAAGAAGATCGTCGTGTCGTCGAGGTTCTCGATCGTCGTCACCACGACGTCCGCCGCCGCGTCCCGCAACCGCCGCTCCACCGGCGCGTCCGAGCGTGCGAACGCGTCCAGCCGCTCCTGCTGGAGGCGCAGCACGCGCCCGTAGACCTCGTGCAGCAGGTCGTCCTTCGAGCCGAAGTAGTGGTAGAGGGCGCCCTTCGTGACGCCCGCCGCCTCCACGATCTCCTGGACCGAGGTGCGGTCGTAGCCCTGCTCGGCGAACAGCCGGGTGGCGGCGGCGAGCAGGCGGCGCGGGACGGGGCGTACGCAGTCGTCCGTAGGGGCGGTCACGAGACGGACCCCTCTTCCTCCAGCGTGCGCTGCAGTTTGCTCATGCCGGCGAGCCAGCGGTCCGGGTCGGCGGCCCGGCCGGCGTAGTATTCCGCAGCCTCGGGGTGCGGGAGGATCAGGAAGCGGTCGGCCGCCATCCCCTCGAAGAGCGCGTCGGCCACTTGTTCCGGTTCGACGGCCGTGGGGGCCAGCAGCGCCTCGCCGACCGCTCCGGCGGCACGCAGCATGTCCGTGCGCACGCCCAGCGGGCACACGGCGTGGACGGCGATGCCGCGGTGGCGGTACGTCGCCGACAGCCACTCGGCGAAGGCGAACGCGGCGTGCTTCGAGACGCTGTAGGGCGCCGAGCCGAGCATGGTGAGGAGCCCGGCGGCGGAGACGGTGGCGACGAAGCGGCCGTTGCCGCGCTCCAGCCACTCGGGCAGCAGGGCGCGGGCCGCGCGGACGTGCGCCATGACGTTGACGTCCCATGCGGCGGCCCATGCCTCCTCCGGTGCCTCGGGGCCGCCGGCGGGGGCCACTCCCGCGTTGGCGCAGTAGATGTCGATCGTGCCGCCGAGCGCCGCACGGGCGGCCGGCACCGCCTCGGAGGCGTCGCCGGGGACGGCGGTCGCGCCGGTCTCCGCGGCGACGGCCGCGGCCTTGTCCGCGTCGAGGTCGTTGACCACGACGCGGGCTCCCTCGGCGGCGAAGCGCCGGGCGAGCGCGGCACCGATGCCGCCTCCCGCTCCTGTGACCACAACTCCCGCGTCCCGCACGCCATTCACTGTCGGCCTCCTCGGCTCGGCTGCACCGGCACACCAACCATTCGGTATGTGACGGTGCTTAGCACACGCGTACCCATCGCGGCGAGCGAACACATGAACCCGTCACAGAACGGCTGGACACTCCCCCTTGACAGCAGGACGATGCGCGCACATCTGACCTTCTTCAGGGGGACGCCATGGCGGACACGGGCGTGCAGCCGTACTGGGAGCTGACCTTCGACGCGGAGGGGGACGTCGACCCTCACGAGCGCGAACTACTGGTCCAGGGCGTCCTGGAGCACAATCTCACCGATCTCGTGGTCTTCGCGCACGGCTGGAACAACGACCGCTCCTCGGCCACCGCCCTCTACCGCCGCTTCTACGCCCCCTTTCCCGGCCTGCTCGCCCGCGCCTCCCGCGACGTCCGGTTCGGCTACTGCGGAGTGATATGGCCGTCGATGCACTTCACCGACGAGCCCATACCCCACTTCCCGCAGCAGGCGGCCGGGGCGCCCGCCGCGGCCGCCGGCACGGGGCTGCCGCCGGGCACCAAGGAGGCCCTGCTCAAGGTCTTCCCCGGCAGCCGGGCCACGGTGAACCGGCTGGCCGAACTGGCCGAGGAACAGCCGGAGGACACCGCGCGGCTGGAGGAGTTCGTCTCCCTCGTGCGCACGCTGGTCTCCGAGCAGCGGCGCCGGGTCGCGGTGGCGGGTGCCGTGCCCGACGCGTTCGTCCCCGACCTGGAGCCGCCCGCCGCCGAACCGCCGGGCGCGGAGCCGGTGATGCTGACCGAGGACGCGGAGCGGGTGTGCGCCCGATTCGCCGACGCGCTGGAGCGGACGGGGGCGCGGGCGGCCGGCATGTTCGGCAGTGCGCTGAAGCGGCTGTGGGGCGGGGCCCTCGAAGTGCTGCGCCAGGGCTCGTACTGGGAGATGAAGCGCCGGGCCGGCACGGTGGGCGAGTGCGGGCTTGGCCCGGCGCTCGCGGTGCTCGCGCGCTCGGCACCGGGGTTGCGCGTGCACCTCGCGGGGCACAGTTTCGGTGCCCGGCTCGTGTCGTTCGCGCTCCGCGCCCTGCCGGAGGGTGCAGGCCCCGTCCGGTCCGTCACTCTGCTCCAAGGCGCCTTCTCGCACTACGTGTTCGCGCCCCGGCTCCCGTTCGACCACGGCCGGGCCGGCGTGCTGCACGGGCTGGAACGCCGGGTCGGCGGGCCGCTGTTGTGCTGCTACTCGCGCCACGACACCGCGCTCGGGGTGTTCTATCCGCTCGCCTCGATGATGGTGGACGACACGGCCTCGCTGTTCGGCCGGGACGACGACCGCTGGGGGGCGCTGGGCCACGACGGCGTCCTGTCCGTGACGCCCGTCGCCCGGATCGCCCTGGACCGGGCGCTGGCCGGCGCGTTGCCGTCGCACGGCTTCGTGAGCGTCGACACCTCCGCGGTCGTCAGCCACGGGGGTCCGCCGACGGGTGCGCACGGCGACATCTGCCATCCCGAACTGGCCCGTCTCGTCCTCGTCGCCGGTCGGATCGTCCGCTGAGCGGAGGGCGAGGATCCGCCAGGTTCGTCCGGACCCCACATCGCCGCGCGCATCGCGGGTAGCAGAGCCGAGTCGGCCGTGACCGCGGCGGCGGCCGAGGGTCCGCATATCCGATGGATCCGAATGGCGACGTATTACGTCCCTTCCATGTCGATCCGAGTCCGCGCTGCCGGAGGTGGGATGCAGTGGCAGGTTTCAGAGCTCTGGCCCGAGAGGTGCGCAATCCGGGGAACACGATCGCACTGCGACGTACCTCGCTGCGCAAGTGTCTCGAGCGTTTCGCCCCGTACGGGCACCGCGCCACCTGGCGCCATCTGTGCACCCGGGCCGGCCTGGCCCCCGACGACCGCTCCCCGGACCCGGAGCGGCTCGTCGCGGCGCTGGCCGAGCTCGAGGAGGCCCGTGAGGTCTGGCTGGCCTACGAGGTCGAGTTCGCCGTACGGCGCCGGCGCGAGAAGCACGACGGCATCCGCCAGCCCAGCGCCGTCGACGACTGGCACCGCAACACCTGGGGCGGCTGCGACATCGTGCCCTGCGCGTCCCCCGACGTGCAGCCGGCCGCGAGCCTCGCGGAGGTGCTGCGCCGGGTGATCCGGGCCATGGAGTCCGCACCGGGCAACGCATGCCCGGTCTGCACGCAGGAGCGCATCGAGTGGCGCTCCGACCTGGAGCGCTACCCGCTGCAGGGACCCGTCTGCACCGACTGCGGCATCGTGGTGCCGGAGTCCGTGCTCACCACCGCCGCCCTGTCGGCGGCCCGCCGCTACGCCCTGGCCGGGCGGTACGCGACGGTGTGAGAGAAAGCGCCGGGGGCTTGTGGGCGTCCCGCCGAAGCTCCCCGGCGCGCAGTGCCGTCCGCACGTCGGGGGCCGGGTCAGGAGGCCCGGTCAGGAGGCCGGCTCGCCGTAGAGGCGCGAGCCGGTGACGAAGCCGCCGAAGCGGTCGTCCGGGTTGGACAGGGCGCACTTGTCGAGCGAGAGGCAGCCGCAGCCGATGCACTGGTCGAGGCTGTCGCGCAGCCGGCCGAGCTGCTCGATCCGCCGGTCCAGCTCCGCGCGCCAGCTCTCCGAGAGCCGCGCCCAGTCGGCGCGGTTGGGGGTGCGCTCGTCGGGCAGTCCGGCCAGCGCCTCGCGGATCGTGGCGAGCGGGATGCCGACGCGCTGGGCGGCCCGTATGAAGGCGACACGACGCAGTGCGTCACGGTCGTAGCGGCGCTGGTTGCCGGAGGTCCTGCGGCTGCTGATGAGGCCCTTGGACTCGTAGAAGTGGAGTGCGGACACGGCCGCACCGCTGCGGGCGGAGAGCTGGCCCACGGTGAGTTCCTGGACCTTCTGGGGGATCTGCGGCACGTGCCGACTGTACGCTCCCGGCCAAGGTGCCCCGGCGAGCGGGAGGCGACACGGACATGACCGAGCCCAGGATCTTCACTTCGGCCGAGGCCCTGCGGGCCGCCGTCGGCGAGGAACTCGGCCCGAGCGGCTGGCTGGAGGTGGACCAGCGGCGGATCGACCTCTTCGCGGAGGCGACCGGGGACCACCAGTGGATCCACGTGGACCCGGCGCGGGCGGCCGCCGGTCCGTTCGGCACGACGATCGCGCACGGCTATCTGACGCTGTCGCTGCTGCCGTCGTTCGTGCCGATGCTGCTGCGGGTGGAGAACGTCCGGATGGGCATCAACTACGGCGTGAACAAGGTCCGTTTCCCCGCCCCCGTCCCGGCCGGCTCCCGGCTGCGGGCCCGGGCGCGCATCGCGGAGGTGGCGGAGACCGAGGGTGGGGTGCAGGTGACGGCCGTGGTGACCGTCGAGCGCGAGGGCGGCGACAGGCCGGTGTGCGTGGCGGAGTCGGTCAGCCGCTATTTGTGGGCGTAGCCGACCATGCGCAGGGCGAGGTCCGCGTAGAGCTCGCCCACTTCGCCGGGGGTGTGCTTGCCGTCCTCGCGGAACCAGCGGGCCACGTCGATGCACAGGGAGAGCACGGCGCGGGTGGTGCCGCGGACGTCCGGGACGTCGAACTCCCCTGCCGCGACGCCGTCCTCGACGATCGAGCGGACCGCGGCATCGGTCTCCCGGCGGAGGGCGACGATCTCGGCGTGGTGCTCCTCGCCGAGCGCGCCGAGCTCGTACTGCACGACGCGTGCGGTGGTGTGGTGCTCGGCGTGCCAGCGCACGAAGTCCTGCACGGCGGCGGACAGCCGCCCGGCCGGGTCTCCCCCGCCGTCGCGGGCGCGGCTCACGATGCCGAGGGCGAGGCGGTGGCCGATGCCGCTGATGCGGTAGAGGAGTTCTTCCTTGGTGCGGTAGTGGATGTAGAGCGCGGCGGGGCTCATGCCGGCGCGGCCGGCGATGTCCCGGGTCGTGGTGGCGTGGTAGCCGCGCTCGGCGAAGGCCTGTACGGCGGCGGTCAGCAGCCGCCGGGCGGCGTCGGGGGTGACGTCGGCCCATTCCTCGGACCGGCCCGCGTCCCACTGCGTCCGCGCATCCATGCCGCGCCCTGCCCTCCCGGCCCGTCGCGGGCCTTCCGCCGACAGAACGACCACCATACCGCCGAACCTGAGCAAGCGCTTAGGGGGAGTGCGGCACTGATGTGCCGGGCAGCATTCCCGCAGGTCCGGAGCACAGGAGGTCCTCGCATGCCCGACAAACACCCCGGCGGCCTGCCCGTTGCGGCCGCCGCGCTGACCGCGACGGTGGCGCTCTACATATCGCTGGTCGTCTTCGGCAACATCACCGACTTCGACACCAACCGGCAGTTCGTGCGGCACGTGCTGGCGATGGACACGACGTTCCAGGACAAGGCCCTGATGTGGCGGGCGATCACCAGCCATGTGCTGCAGGACATCGCGTACGTCGTCGTGATCGTCTGGGAGGCGGTGACGGCCGTGGCGCTCCTCCGGGCGACGGAGCTGTGGGCCCGGGCGCTGCGGCGGGCGCGGCGCGGTGGCACGGCGGACTACGGTGCGGCGCGGCGGGCGAGCACGCTGGGGCTGGTGCTGCTGATGCTGCTGTTCGGGGCGGGGTTCATCGCCATCGGCGGCGAGTGGTTCGCGATGTGGCAGTCGGCGAAGTGGAACGGCCTGGCGGCGGCCGCGCGGAACTTCTTCGTGGCCGGGTTCGTGCTGGTCCTGATACAGCTGCCGTCGCCGCAGTGGGGCAGGGAGCGGACCGCCGGACGTGTCTGATCCGATCCATTGACTCCCACCCGCCACGAATCCTACGGTCATCCATAGGAATCCTCGGCGGGTGGGAGTCATGCCATGACCAGTACGGGCAGCGAGCAGGCGCGCAAGGCGGCGGAGGGGCTGGAGCACCTGTCCGGCTTCGGCAACGAGCACAGCAGCGAGGCCGTTCCCGGCGCCCTGCCGCACGGGCGCAACTCGCCGCAGCGCGCGCCCCTCGGGCTGTACGCGGAGCAGCTGAGCGGCACCGCCTTCACCGAGCCCCGGCACAGCAACCGCAGGTCGTGGCTGTACCGCATCCGCCCCTCGGCGGCGCACCCGGCGTTCACGCGGATCGGCAACGGGGCGCTGGACAGCGCCCCGTTCACGGACGGCCTGGCCGACCCGAACCGACTGCGCTGGAACCCGCTGCCCGAGCCCGCCGAGGGCACCGACTTCCTGGCGGGGCTGTGGACCCTGGGCGGCAACGGCGACGCCGCCCAGCGCTCGGGCATGGCCGTGCACCTGTACGCCGCCAACTCCTCCATGACCGGGCGGGTGTTCAGCGACTCCGACGGCGAGCTGCTGATCGTGCCCCAGCGCGGCGGGCTGCTGCTGCGCACCGAGTTCGGGCTGCTGCGCGCCGAACCGGGGCACGTGGCGCTGATACCGCGCGGGGTGCGCTTCCGGGTCGAGCTGCTGGACGAGTCCGCCCGCGGCTACGTCTGCGAGAACTACGGTCAGCCCTTCGTCCTGCCCGAGCTGGGGCCGATCGGCGCCAACGGGCTGGCCAACGCACGGGACTTCC
Organism: Streptomyces morookaense; assembly: GCF_013030945.1. Lineage (GTDB taxonomy): Bacteria > Actinomycetota > Actinomycetes > Streptomycetales > Streptomycetaceae > Streptomyces > Streptomyces morookaensis. The sequence continues at coordinate 98,815 of NZ_JABBXF010000023.1, forward strand.
TCGCCCCGGTCGCCGCCTACGAGGATGTCGAGGGACCGGTCGAGGTGGTCACCAAGTACTGCGGCAACCTCTGGTCGGCCACGTACGACCACTCGCCGCTGGACGTCGTCGCCTGGCACGGCAATCTGGTCCCGTACGTCTACGACCTGCGCCGCTTCAACGTCATCGGGTCGATCAGCTACGACCACCCCGACCCGTCGATCTTCACGGTGCTGACCTCGCCGTCGGACACCCCGGGGCTGGCCGGCGTCGACTTCGTGGTGTTCGCGCCGCGCTGGCTGGTCGGCGAGGACACCTTCCGGCCGCCGTACTTCCACCGGAACGTGATGAGCGAGTACATGGGCCTGATCGAGGGGGCCTACGACGCGAAGGCGGAGGGCTTCCTCCCGGGGGGCGGCTCGCTGCACAACATGATGTCGGCGCACGGGCCGGACCGGGACACGTTCGAGAAGGCGAGTGCGGCCGAGCTGAGGCCGCAGAAGCTGGACGACGGGCTGGCGTTCATGTTCGAGACGCGCTGGCCGGTTGCGCTGACCGCGCAGGCCGCGCGGGCGGGTCACTTGCAGCGGGGCTACGACGAGGTGTGGCGGGGGCTGGAGCGCCACTTCCGGGCGTAGGCGGCGCCCCCGTCCCGGGGCTGCGGGCCGTGGGGGCTGGTCGCGCAGTTCCCCGCGCCCCTGACGGGGCGCGCCCCATCGGACGACCCCATAGGATCCTTCGCCGTGAGCACCTTCGCCCCCGACTCCCTCACTCTCAACCGCAAGCTGCCGCTGTGGTATCAGGTGTCGCAGTCGCTGCGCGCCTCGATACTCGGCCGCCGGCCCGAGGACCCCTTGCGGCTGCCCACCGAGGACGCCCTCGCCGCGCACTACGGCGTGAGCGTCCTCACCATGCGGCAGGCCCTCAAGGAGCTGGAGGCGGAGGGGCTCATCACGCGGCACCGGCGGCGCGGCACCTTCATCGAGCCGAGTGCCCGCAGCGGGGCGCCCGTGCGGCTGCTCGGGTCGGTGGACGCGATCGTCGCCCAGCAGTCCGGTGAGCGCACGGAGGTGCTGAGCCATGGCCCGGTCCCGGTGCCGGGCGCGCTGGCCGAGCACTTCCCCGGCCTGGCCGAGGCGGTGCACTACCGGCGGCTGCGCTGCGACGAGACGACCGGCGAGCCGGTGAACTGGGCGGAGAACTTCGTCCGCCCCGATCTGGCCGGCCGCATCGGCCCCGCGGACCTGGAGCGCTGGCCGATGACCAAGGTGCTGCGGGACGTGGCGGGCGTGCGCATCGGCCGGATCACGGACACGGTGCAGGCGCGGCTGGCGGACCCGGAGACGGCGCGGCTGCTCCAGGTGCCGCTGCTGAGCCCGATCCTGCACTACACGGGCGTCACAAGGGACGAGAGCGGCCAGGTGGTCGACGTCGCCCTGATCCGCTACCGCGGGGACCGGTTCTCCTTCAGCGTCACCGTCGAGGCGCAGTAGCGACGACGGTCACGGGGGCGGGTGTGCCGGAGGATCCGGCCGGCCCCGGGGAAAGGGCAGGCCGTGCCGTACGGGCCGGGGCCGGGCTCAGGCGGTGGTGTGGCTGCTGCGGCTGCCGAAGAGCGAGCGCCGCAGCCGGCGCAGCGGGGCCAGCAGGGAGACGCGGGCGGTACGGCCCCGACTCTTGGCGGTGCGGGCATGATCACGCGATGTGATCTCGCGCATCAGTACGGTCGCACCCTCGACCTCCCGCTGCGGCAGGGCGGGGCCGCCCAGTACCGCGAGATGACGGTCGAGGCGCGCACTGGACGCACTGCTCCCGTAGCTGATGGCAGGCACACGCGGCCTGCTGCGCATTGTTATCTGGTCCATTGAGACTCCCCACCCGTACGAGGCACCCGGCCAAGGCAGAGTAACCCTATCGCCCCATCGCGTCACCCGCGCATCGGCGGGGCGGATTCACCACCCCGTCAAGGGCGTTGACGCACCTGGCGTGAACCTGACGTAACAGCCCGCGAGTTGGCCTGTACGAACAGAAACCGGAGAGGAGGCAATCACGCTCCGTTGCGGTACATTCACCCCGAATTGCTCTCTCGGCGGAGGGACGCACATGAGCGGGGAACCGGGTGCCGGGCGGTTTCTGGCGGGCCGTTACCGGCTGCTGGACGGGCTCGGACAGGGCGGGATGGGGACGGTCTGGCGGGCGCGGGACGAGATCCTGGACCGCGAGGTGGCCGTCAAGGAGGTCCGGGCGCCGGACGGAATGCCTGATGAGGAGGTACGCACCCTCTACATCCGGCTGGAGCGCGAGGGGCGCGCGGCGGCCCGCGTGGCGCACCGCAACGTCGTCGGCGTGCACGATGTGATCACCGAGGACGGCCGGCCCTGGATCGTCATGGAGCTGGTGCGCGGCCTCTCACTCGCGCAGATCCTGGAAGCGGAGGGCCCGCTCACGCCCGCGCGCACCGCGCATATCGGCGCAGAGGTGCTCGCCGCGCTCCGGGCGGCGCACGCCGTGGGCGTGCTGCACCGGGACGTAAAACCGGGAAATGTACTCGTCGCCAATGACGGGCGTGTCGTCCTCAGCGACTTCGGCATCGCGACGGTCGCCGGGGCCTCCGCGCTGACGTCGGCCGGGCAGCTCCTCGGCTCGCCGGAGTATCTGGCCCCCGAGCGCGCGCTCGGCGGCCCGCCGGGACCGGAGTCGGATCTGTGGTCGCTGGGCGTGACGCTGTACGCGGCGGTGGAGGGCTATTCGCCGTTCCGTCAGGACACCGCGCTGAGCACGCTGCGCGCCGTGGTGGACCAGGAACTGCCGCCGCCGCGCCGGGCCGGCGGGCTCGCGCCCGTACTCGAAGGCCTGCTGCGCAAGGACCCCCAACTGCGCATGGGCGCCGAGGAGGCGGCCCATCTGCTGCGGGAAGCGGCCGCGGGCGGAGCGCCGCGCGCGGTGCCGGCCGCGTACGCCCCGACGGTGGCCGCACCGTCTCCGGAGCCTCCGCAGGAACCTGGACCGGCCACCACGGCCGCCGCTTCCGGGCAGCCGCGCCGGGGGCGGGCGGCGTTGCTCGTGGCCGGGGTGCTCGTCGCGGCGCTCGCGGCGGGCGGGCTGGTCTGGGCGCTTGCGGACCACGGGAGTTCGGGCAACGGCGGGGGCACGCCGGCGGCGGGCAGCCCGTCGCCGGGCGACGACAACGGGAACAAGGGGACGCCGTCGGGCAGTGCCCCGGAGACGGGCGGGAAGTCCGCCTCCCCGGGCGCCGGTGCCTCCGTGGGCGTCGCCCTCACCGCGGTGCGCGACCACTACAACGGGCCCTGCCCGCCGCCGGATGCCGCCGCCCCCTCCTTCACCGCGGCGCTCACGGTGACCCGCGCCCCGGTGGACGTGGTCTACCGCTGGGTGACGGACAGCGGGAACGGCGACTGGCAGACCGTCAGATTCACGGACACCCGGCCGCGGATGGTGCAGCACGCGGAGCCGGGCAGGAGCTCGGGCAAGGGCTGGGTCGCCGTCGAGGTGAAGAGCCCGCAGCAGACGACGTCCCGGCACGTCTCCTTCACGCTGACATGCCGGGCGACGCCGCCCACGGGCAGCGCCCCGGCGTCCGGTTCGCCCTCGGGGTCGTCGGGCCCGACGAGTTCGGCCTCGCCCTCGCCGGGCCCGGCGACCGCGTACAGCGGTGCGTACGGATCAGGCGGCCGATGAGAAGGCCGGCAGGTATCCGCCGGACTGCCCGTCGGCAGTGGGGTGGTAGGACTCGTCGACGGGGAAGGTCAGGCTGTTGAGCCAGGGGTCGTCGGTGCAGATCTCGTGCCCGGCGAAGGTGGAGTCGACGTCGCCGTAGGCGAAGCCGTGGGCGGCCGCCCGCTTGGCGATGACGGAGTCGAGGAAGTCGGCCGCGTCGTTGATGGCCGATCTCTTGGTGTCGCTCAGTCCGATGCAGTCACCGCCGGTTCTGTAGAAGCGGGGATAGCCGAGGACGACCACGCGGGCCGAGGGGGCCTTGGCGCTGATCGCGGAGTAGACGCTGTCGAGTTGGGCGGGCAGTTGATTCTGGACATATGTGCGGGCCTGGGTGATGCGGTCCAGGCAGGAGCTGTCGGATCCCAGCACGCAGCTGGACATGACGTTCGAGAAGCCCGCGTCGTTGCCGCCGATGGTGATGCTGACGAGCCCGGTGGAGGCGGACAGCGGGCCCAGCTGGCTGCTGAGGACGTCACCCGTCCGGGCTCCCGAGCAGGCGGTGAAGGCGAAGTTCGCGGGCGAGTTCGCGGCGGCCCAGAGCGCGGGGTAGGCCTTGGTGCTGCGCTTGCAGTCGCCGCTGGTGGAGTCGTATTCGCCCGCTCCGACGCCGGACGAATACGAGTCACCGAGCGCCACGTAGGCGGGAGTTGCCTCCCGGGCGGCGGCGTGGGCGGTGCCGGCCCCGCCGAGGGCGAGGGCGGCGGTCAGGGCCAGGGCGGTGAGGGCGCCCTGGAGCCGGGACGGATTCATGGAACCTCCTCTACCAGGCTTTTCTCCTACCTCGGTGGTAGCAGCGACCTGGTGTCGCCGGAAGTGTCCATGCCAAACATGGTCCTTGATCCATCCGCCTGTGAGGCAGGCGTTTAACGGCAGTTGACGATTCGGTGTCCGGAAGCCGCTCGCGTGGTCTTCGCACCTTGACGGGCCTCCGGCGACTGCGCGACATTGAAGCCCGGCATCCGGCGCTTCGGGGGGCAAAGTCGCCAATGCAGAGCTTCACTGATCTCCACGGTCCCGCCGAACCGGCAGAATCCGGCGGCATGGACGAGCGCACCGGGAGGAGGCAGCCGCTCGGCGATTCCCTCCCCGTGGTCGCGGGAGCCGCCGCGGCCATCGCGGGAGCGGGCTGGGCCCTGGCCCTCGCGGACATCGGCTCGCCGCTGCGCGCGCCCTTCACCCTGTTCTTCCTGATCGTGGCGCCGGCATGCGCCCTGGCGGCCGCGCTGCACGGCCTCGACCCCCTGAGCCGGTCGGTGGTGGCCACCGGCGGGGCCGTCGCCGTGGACCTGTTGGTCGCACAGACCATGCTCGCGCTGCACATCTGGACCGTGCGGGGCGGCGTCGCCGCGGTCGCGGCCGTCAGCCTCCTCGTGTTCCTGCTGGCCCACGTGCGGCGCCACCGGAGCCGTGCGGCGAGAAGTCGGGCTTCCTGACGTGGACATCAGCGTGTACCGGCCCGGCGAACTCACGGCGGCCGACCGGGCAGCGTGGTCCGCCCTTCAGTCGCAGGCGGTGGAGGACGGCTCCCCGCAGCTCGCGAATCCTTTCCTCGCACCGGAGTTCGCCCTCGCGGTCGGGCGCACCCGGCGCGGCACCCGCATCGCGGCCGTCCGGGAGGACGGCGAACCGGTGGCGTTCTTCCCCTTCCAGCGCTCGCGGCTGGGCGTGGGCCGGGCCGTGGGGCTGGGCGTCTCGGACGCCCAGGGGCTGGTGCACCGGCCGGGCTTCCAGTGGGACAGCCGCGAACTGCTGCACGCCTGCGGGCTGTCGCTGTGGGAGTTCGACCACCTGGTGGAGGGCCAGAAGCCGTTCGAGGCCGTGGCCTCCGGCTCCTTCGCCTCCCCCGTCATCGACGTCGACCAGGGGTTCGCCCACTATCTGCAGGCGCTGCGCAAGCAGTCGCCGAAGTTCACCCGCACCACCCTGGCCAAGGAGCGCCGGCTCGGCCGGGACGTGGGCGAGGTGCGCTATGTGCACGACGAGCGCGATCCGGCCGTTCTGCGCCTCCTGACGGGCTGGAAGTCGGCGCAGTACCGAAGAACAGGACGCAGCGACCGCTTCGCCCGCCCCTGGATATCCCACCTCGTCGACCAGCTCTTCCACACCCGCACGGCGTCCTTCTCCGGGCTGCTGTCCGTGCTCTACGCGGGCGGCCGGCCGGTCGCCGCGCACTTCGGGCTGCGCACACCGACGGTGCTGGCCTGCTGGTTCCCCGCGTACGACCCGCGGTTCGCCAAGTACTCGCCGGGGCTGGTGCTGCACCTGCGGATGGCCGAGGGGGCGGCCGCGGAGGGAACGGCCTATCTGGACCTGGGCAGGGGCGGCAAGGCGTACAAGGACTCCATGAAGACACGCGAACTCATCGTCTCCGAGGGGTGGGTGACGAGGCGTCACCCCGTTGCCCTGGGCTATCGGGCCCGCCGTGCGCCGGTGCGTGCGCTGCGCAACACCGTGCTCGCGCGGCCCGGGCTCTTCGACCCCGCCGACCGGCTGCTCAAGCGCGTGGGGCGCATCCGCGAGGGCGGCTGAACCCCCTCGGGTGCCCTGTTCCGCGCCCAACTGCCCATGCAACCATGGGTGGTTGCATCGGGCATAAACACACCAAAGGAGGAGTCTCCGCCTCAGCTCTTGCCATTCAGTCTCAAGCTTCAATACCGTCGTACATCTACCCGCATCGGCCCATCATGTCCAAGCGGCTCGGGGAGGGCTCACAGCGCCGCCATGATGTCCGGCGCGGGGCGCGGCAGGGGGTGCCGCGCTCGGCCGTCAACACTGCCGAGTCGCGTGCCGCGCGGCCGGAAACACATGCCAACTCGCCCGGGACCGACGGCGGTTCCCCGCCGTGCGGACGGGGCGAGTACCCCCTTTTCGAACCGGACAACCACCGGACCGCTCTTGGGCGGGCGGTCCACCGGACGAGAGGGAAACAGGACTCATGAGTGCGTTCCTGCGCCCGGCGGCGAGTCAGGACCAGGATCCCGACCCGGAGACATCCGGACGCCGTTACCGCCCGGTGACCTCGCAGTTCGCGATAAGGCCACCGGTGAGCGTGGTGATTCCCGCCATGAACGAGGCGGAGAACCTCCCGTACGTCTTCAAGACGCTTCCCGACTGGATCCATGAAGTGGTCCTGGTCGACGGCAACTCCACCGACGACACGGTCCAGGTCGCCCGCGACCTGTGCCCGGCCGTCAAGGTGGTCCAGCAGCTGGGCAAGGGCAAGGGCGATGCGCTGATCACCGGCTTCGCCGCCTGCACCGGCGAGATCATCGTCATGGTCGACGCCGACGGCTCCGCGGACGGGGGCGAGATCCTGCGCTACGTCTCCGCCCTCGTCGGGGGCGCCGACTTCGCCAAGGGATCCCGCTTCGCCAACGGCGGCGGCACCGACGACATGACACTCATCCGCAAGCTCGGCAACCGTGTGCTGTGCTCCATCGTCAATCACAAGTTCGGGGCCCGCTACACCGACCTTTGCTACGGCTACAACGCGTTCTGGAAGCGCTGCCTGGACGAGATCGCCCTGGACTGCGCCGGTTTCGAGGTCGAGACGCTGATGAACATCAGAGTGGTCAAGGCGGGCCTGCGGGTCCAGGAGATTCCCAGCCATGAGTTCGTCAGGATCCACGGCACCAGCAATCTGCGGGCCGTGCGCGACGGACTGCGGGTGCTGAAGGTGATCCTCCGCGAGCGCGGCGAACGCCGCGGCCGGCCCCGGCCGCAGCCCCGGCTCGCCATCGCACCGGCCGCCAACCGCGGGGACGTCTCTTGACCACCGCGGACGCGGGTCCGTCCGTCTCGGTCGTCATCTGCGTCTACACCGAGGACCGCTGGGGCGACATCCTCGCCGCGGTGGCCTCGGTGCGCGGCCAGTCCTATCCGGCGCTGGAGACGCTGGTCGTCGTCGACCACAACCCGGCCCTGCTGCGCCGCCTGGCCAAGGCCTTCGGCGACGACGGCGCGGGGGCGGGGGCGGGCGGGGTGCGCATCCTGGCCAACGCCGGCCCGCGCGGCCTGTCCGCCGGGCGCAACACCGGCACCGGGGCCGCCGCCGGCGAGGTGGTGGCCTTCCTCGACGACGACGCGGTGGCCGAGCGGGACTGGCTGCTGCACTTCGCCGAGGGCTACGCCGACCCCCGGGTCATGGCCGTGGGCGGGCGCACGATGCCCGTCTGGGCGTCCCGGCGCCGGCCCGCCTGGTTCCCCGAGGAGTTCGACTGGGTGGTGGGCTGCACCTATCGCGGCCTGCCGCCCGGCCGGGTGCAGGTGCGCAACGTCCTCGGCGGCAACGCCTCCTTCCGCAGGTCGGCCCTCACCGCGGTCGGCGGCTTCGCCGACGGCATCGGGCGCGACGGGCAGCGGCTGCCGCTGGGCGGCGAGGAGACGGAGCTGTGCATCCGGCTGACCAGGGCCGTGCCGGATGCGGTGCTGCTCATCGACGACCGTTCGGTGATCCACCACCGGGTGCCCGCCGCCCGGGAGCGGTTCGGCTACTTCCGCACCCGGGCCTACGCCGAGGGCCTGTCCAAGGCGCTCGTGGCGCGAAGTGTGGGCCCGCAGCAGGGACTTGCCTCCGAGCGCCGCTACACCACGCGGGTACTGCCCGCGGGCGTGGCCCGCGGGCTGCGGGACGCCCTGCTGGGCCGGCCCGGGGGCGCGGGCCGGGCCGGGGCCATCGTCGCCGGGGTGGCCGCCGCCACCGGGGGCTACGCCCTGGGCAGTCTGCGGGCGCGCCGGCGCGGGCAGCGGTTCGCGGTGGCACGGCCGGTGGCTCCGACGTCTCCCGTGTCCCCGGTGCCGACGGAGGCGGAGCCGGAAGCCGGGGAGGCGGCGGCATGAGCGGCGGTCCGGTGCCGATCCTGATGTACCACGCCGTGGGCCACGCGCCCGCCCGCGCGGCCTACGGCCTCTCGGTCTCCCCGGAGGCCTTCGCCGAACAGATGTGGCTGCTGCACGGGTTCGGCTTCACCCCGATGACGGCCGGGGCACTGGCCGCCGCCTGGCGCGAGGGGCGTCCGCTGCCGCCCAAGCCGGTACTCATCACCTTCGACGACGGTTATGAGGGCGTGCACCGCCATGCCCTCCCCGCCCTCGCCGAACACGGCTTCGCCGCCACGCTGTTCGCCTCCACGGGCTGGCTGCGCGGCCGGCACGACACGGGCGGCGCGCTCGACCTCATGCTCGACTGGGACCAGCTCCGCGAACTGGCCGCCGCCGGCGTCGAGATAGGCGGCCACAGCCACACGCATCCGCAGCTCGACCAGCTGCCCGAGGACAGGCTGGCGTTCGAGGTGGAGCACTGCCGGGAGCTGATCACCGCCGAACTCGGCCGCCCGCCGGTGTCGTTCGCCTATCCGTACGGCTATTCCACCCGGCGGGTGCGCGGGGCGGTGCGGGCGGCCGGCTTCTCCGTCTCGCTCGCCGTGGGCAACGGCATGGCGGTGCGCCGGCAGGGACCGTACGCGCTGCAGCGGGTGACGGTGCGGCGCACGACGGGTATAGCCGACTTCGAGCGCATGGTGGAGGGCCGGGCGGTGGGCCGGCTGTTCGCCAGGGACCGGGCTCTGACGAAGGGGTACGCCATCGTCCGCAGGAGCCGCCAGGCCGTCAGGAAGGCAAGCGAAGCACGTGTCTGACACGTCCACCCGGACCGAGGAGCGGGCAGCGGAGCCGAGCGGTCGCAGGCTGCGGCTGCCCGGGAGAGGAGGCGGCAGCCCGCTGTTCCGCAACGCCTTCGCGCTGATGCTCAACACCGGCATCAGCGCCGTCCTCGGCCTGGGCTACTGGCTCGTGGCCGCGCGCTACTACACGGAGTCGGCCGTCGGCCAGGGGTCGGCGGCCATCGCCGCGATGAAGCTCCTCGCGGGGCTCACCGCGGTGACGCTCACGGGCGCGCTGGCCCGCTTCATCCCGGTCGCGGGGCGCACCACGGGCCGGCTCGTCCTCCGCACGTACGCGGCCAGTTCGGTGGTGGTGGCGGCCGCGGCGGGCGTCTTCCTGCTCACGCTGGGGCTGTGGGGTCCGTCCTACCGGTCGCTGCACGGGCTGCTGCCCGGGCTCGGCTTCGTCCTGGCCGTGGTGGCCTGGTCGGTGCTCACCCTGCAGGACGGGGTGCTGACGGGGCTGCGCAGCGCGCCGTGGGTGCCGGTGGGCAACACCGCCTTCTCGGCGGTGAAGCTGGCGCTGCTGGTCGGGCTGGCGACGGTGCTCCCGGTGACCGGGGTGTTCGTCTCGTGGGTCGTCGCGATCGCCGTGTCGGTGCTGCCGCTGGGCTGGCTGGTCTTCCGGCGGCTGGTGCCGGCGCATGTGCGGGCCACCGAGCAGACGGCCCGGCCCGCCTCCTACCGGGAGATGGGCCGCTTCCTCGCCGGGGACTGCACCGGCTCGCTGTTCTCGCTGGCCGTGGTCTACCTGGTCCCGGTGATCGTCGCCGCGCAGGTGAGCTCCACGGACAACGCCTACTTCTACATCACCTCCACCATCGGCGGCACCGTCAACCTGCTCGCGATCAACATGGGTGCCTCGCTGACCGTGGAGGGCTCGCACGACCCGGCACGGCTGGCGGAGAACTGCCGGGCCGCGCTGCGCCGGATGGCCAAGATCATGGTTCCGGTCTGTCTGGTGCTGTTCTTCCTCGCGCCGTACATCCTGCAGGTGTTCGGGCCGGGGTACGCCCACGCGGCGACGCCGCTGCTGCGCTGGTACGCGGTCGGGGCGGCGCTGCGCGTGGTGATGGAGGTCTACTTCGCGGTGCTGCGCGCGCAGAGCCGCACCGCCGGGCTCGCCTACCTGCAGGGCCTGCTCTGTGTGCTGGTGCTCGGGCTGACGCTGCTGCTCCTGCCCCGGATGGGGCTGACGGGCGAGGGTGTTGCGGAGGTCTCCAGCCTTGCGGTGATCTGTTCGGTCGCGGCGGTGCGGCTGCGGGCCGTGCTGCGCGGCTCCTCGCCCGCGCCGGATGCCGCGCAGCGCGCCGACGGGGCCGCGCCGGACGGCGACCTGGCGGATCTCGCGGTGGACGGCGACCGCGCGGCCGCCCGGCACGAGCCGCGGCGGGAGGCCGCCGAGGAGGAACCGCCCGTCGAGCGCGGGCGGTTGCGCGACAGCACCGTACGGGTGCTGCGTGCCGCGCTCGACGTGGACACCATCCCGCTGGGCGTCCGGGTGGACTTCGACCACCCCGAACGGCGCCCGGACATACGCCGGATGACGCCGTCGGCCCCTCCGCCCGCTCCTCCGCCCGCCCCGGTGCCGGAACAGTCCGTGCAGCCCGAACCACCCGCCCCGCGCGAGCAGCAGCAGCGCAGATGGCCCCGGCCCGGTCCCGAAGCCGCCGTACGGGGGCTGTTCGTCGTGGCCCTGGCGCTGTACTGGGTGCCGCTGTGGGCCGCGGGCAAGGTCGACCTGGACGGCATGGGCGGACTCGGGCTGATCTCGGTGCTGCCGGTGGCGACGCTCGTGGGCGCGGCACTGCTGGTCCTCTCGTTCGTCTCCGCGCTGTGGCTGGACCGCCCGCACACCCGGCTGCTGACGGCCGTCCTGGTGCTGACGGTCGTCTCGCTGCACGCGGTGCCCGCCCTGCTGGAAGCACAGCCGCGGTTCGCCACGGCCTGGCAGCACGCGGGGTTCCTGGACTACATCGACCGCGCCGGGGTGGCCGCCCCCGATCTCGACGCACGCTGGAGCTGGCCGGGCTTCTTCGCGCTCGCCGCCTTCGCGGCCCGTGCCTGCGGCGTCACCGACCTCACCGAGGTGCTGCGCTGGTGGCCGCCGGCGATGCAATTGCTGTGCCTCGCGCCGCTGGCGCTGCTGCTGCGCGCGGTGCGCGCGGACTGGCGGGCGAAGTGGACGGCGCTGTGGCTGTTCGTGCTGTGCGGCTGGGTCGGCCAGGACTACTTCTCGCCGCAGTCGCTCAACTACCTGTTCTACCTGCTGTTCGTGGCCGTGCTGCTGGTGTGGTTCCGCTGGCCCGGACAGCTCCGCGGGAAGCTGTTGCCCGGCGAGCAGGAGGTCGCCCCCCTCGGACACGGGCAGCAGGCGGTGCTGCTGGCCCTGCTGGTCGCCCTGTTCGCCGCGTCGGTCTCCAGCCACCAGCTGACGCCGTTCGTCATGCTGGGCGTGCTCACCGTGCTGGTGCTGGTGCGCCGTTCGACCCTGCGCGGACTGCCGCTGCTGTGCGGCGTGATGCTGGCGGTCTGGATCGGCTTCCTCGCCGAGCCCTACTGGTCCGGCCACTTCGACGAACTGTTCGGCGGCCTCGGGTCGCTCGGCGGCAACGTCTCCTCGTCCGTCTCGGGCCGCATCCAGGGCGGCAGCAGCACGCACAAGCTCGTGCTGTACGTGCGCGTCCTGCTCGCCGGCGGCGTACTGGCCTTCGCCGCCCTCGGCTGGTGGCGGCGGCGCCGCGCGGGGATCGGCGACCTGTCGCTGCTGGTGCTGACCTGCGTCCCGTTCCTCGCCTTCGGCATGCAGTCCTACGGCGGCGAAGTCGCCCTGCGCGTCTTCCTGTTCGCCGTGCCCGGCGCATGCGTCCTCGCCGCGCTGGCCCTCTTCCCGCGCACGCACGCGGGGAAGGGCCGCGGCCCGGCGGTCCCGGTGGCGGCGGCGCTGCTCGCCGGGCTCGTCCTCGTCTTCGGCTTCCTCGTGGCCCGCTGGGGCAACGAGTCCTTCGAGCAGGTCCGCCCCGGCGAAGTCGCCGCCATGGACTACGTGTACGCCCACGACAAGCCGACCGTGCGGCTGCTGTGGATGAGCAGCAACACCGTCAGCGACGTCACCCCGGCCATGCCGTGGGGCTCGCGCGACATGGAGCGGGTGTTCTACGACCCGGTCCTGGCGCCCCGCACGCCGGTCGACGTCCCCGGCCTGGTGACGCGGCTGCGCGAGGCCGGGCCGAACGCGTATCTCATGATCAGCACCGGACAGTCGACGTACCTGGAGATGAGCGCCGGCTACTCCCCCGACTGGCAGCGGGAGATGCGCAGCACACTGGACAAGCGGCCGGAGCTGCGGCGGGTGCTGTCGAATGACGACGCGGTGCTGTACGAGCTGAAGCGGAAGCCGTCCGGGGAGGCGGGGCGGCCCCGACCGGGGCCGGCGGGGCCGCGGGTGACGTGGACACCGGTGTCGGTGATCGGCGGCCTCGCCGCGGTGGCCCTGCTGGTGCTGCTGACGGCACGCGAACTGATCCGGGTCGGGGTACGCCCCGGGGTGCGGCAACTGCGGTGGCTGCAGGGGTCGTTCTGGTTCGCGTTGCCGTTGCTGGGGGTACTGGTGGCGGTGCTGGTGCAGCGGTTGGTGACGATGTCGTAGACCGCGCCCCGTAAGGGGCGCTGGGGGCACCTCTGGGGGTCCCCCCAGCGGTAGCTGGGGGAGGTAGCTGGGGGAGGAACTGCGCGACCAGCCACGACGCGCCCGCAGTCGACAGAGCACTCAGTACAGCGCGCGGTAGCAAAGCGCGGCCACCGCGTTCAAGCCGGGGGCCGGCCGGCCGGGCCGGTGATGCGGAATGCGGTGACCGGCGAGAGCGACGATCCCGGTCGCCGGGTAGCGGACGGGCGTTCCGCTTGCACGGTCCCAGCTCGGATCGCTCTCCAGCGATCCGAGCTCCGCCATGGTCCGCCCGGCCAGTTCCGGGTGCACATGCAACGGCCCCACCTCCCCACAGGCCGTGGTGAGCAGCGTGAGGTCGCACTGTGCGGTATCGGTGTGCAGATACACCGCGTCGTCGCCCTCGTAATAGCCGTAGGCGGCAAAGGTGGGCACCAACAGCCGCCCGCTCAAGGCCCGCGCCGTGCCCGTGAGGCCCAAGTGCAAGCGGGCCAGCAGCGGGCCGTTGGCGGCCGGGGTGCCGCGCCGCCGGGCGGTGACGGGGGTGCGCGGCCCGTTCGCGGGTATCCGGGCATGCGGCCGGCAGGCACTCGCCTCCGCGGCGAGCCCGTCGGCCAGCTCCCGGCCCCACAGGCCGGGGACGCAGACGAACCCCTCGGCGGCCAGAGCCCGTTGGGCGGCCCTCACGGAGTGTCGGCGGCGTTCGGCCAGGCCACGTCCGGCGTGTAGTGGGCCAGTTCGTCCTCGGCCGGGACGGTCAGCACGCCCGCGAAGCAATAGCCCTCGGCCAGCGGCACCCTGGCGTGGGAGGCCAGCCGCTCGGCTATCGCGTCCTGCGCCTCGGGGGCCGCCTTGGCCAGCGAGATGACCTCCCCGGGCAGAACGTAGTAGTTGCCTTCCGCATCGACGATGACCAGCGCCTTGGTCGCGCTTTCGCACATGGGTGGAGCCTTTCGGACACGGCGGGGAGACGGGGCGATCCGGACGCCGCTCGCAGTGTTGCGGCGCCCGGGGGCGAAAGGCAACCGCCGGGACGGAGCCCCACCCGGCGCACGGGTGGTGCCTCAGGTGAGCCAGCGGACCTCGTACGCCCCCAGTCCGACGGCGTGCCCGTCCACCGTGGCGGTGACGGGCCGGTCCAGCGTGTTGACGACCAGCACCGTCCGGTCCGAGGCGAGGGTGCGCAGATGCGCGGCGTCGGGCCCGCCGACGTCGGGGGTGCGGAGGTGCGTGCCGGGGTGGAAGGCCGCGGCGAAGCGCTGCAGCAGGTCCATCATCGGCAACTTGTCACCGCCGTCGGAGAGTTGGGTGGCGCTCCACAGACAGCCGGGGCAGTCGGCGGTCTCCTCCTCGGGGTTCCAGTAGAAGGCGGTGGCCACGCCGGCCCCGGCCAGCTCCATCATGGCCGTGGCCTGGACGGCGACGCGGTGCGGCTCCGTCCAGCCGCGGCGGTTGTCCTGGGCGTCGGGCGGCTCCACGTACCACTCGGCCCACCACACGGGCAGCCCCGTGGTCTTCGTCAGCCAGGTGCTGACGTCGCCGAACTTGCGGGTGGCCGCGAACTCGTCGGGCAGCATCCGGTTGCCGTCGCGCGTGTAGCTGGAGCCGTCGACGACGACGAAGTCGGCCCCCGCCTTGTGCTTGTCCCAGTACTCCAGGGCGTCGACGGCCCGCTGGTCGACCACTCCCCAAGGCCCTTGCAAGGACGATGCGTTGGAGGCGTTCCCGGGTGTCTCGGTGTCCATGACGACATACGGACCGCCGACGAGGGCGTTCCTGTTCTGTTTCTTGATCTCCGCGTAGACGAGGTTGTAGAGCTCGGTGTACCCCTCGTAGTCCCAGCGCTTCCTGGAATCGTCGTAGAAGCCCTTGAACTCGTTCCACACGATGAAGTGCCGGACGTCCGGGTAGCGTTTGGCGATCACGCCGGCGAGGGCGGCGAAGTCCTTGTAGTGGGCCCGGTCGGGCGCCGTCTCCAGGGACTTCTGGGACCAGTTGGTGCGGTTCCCGCCGCCCTTCATCCAGTCCGGGGCGCAGCACAGGGTGAGCACCGGCGTGGCATGGGTGCTGCGCATGAGGGCGACGCGGCGGTCGAGGTCGCCGAAGTTGTAGGAGCCCGGTCTGGGCTCGGGGTTGTCGGCGCCCCAGCCCATGATGTGCTGGTTCTGCGGCATGGGATCGGCGGAGAGCACGCCGGCGGCGGTCCTGCGGGCGCCGTCGTTGCCGAGGTCGGCGCTGTACTGGGTGTGCGTGAACCCGAAGCCGAGGTAGGCGGGGGTGCCGCCGGTGTTCGGTACGCCCTGGGCGCCGCGCGCGCGGCCGCCGGACTGGCAGCCGCCGGCACAGAGCAGCATTACGAACGCGGCGACGACGGCCGCGACCAGGGCGACGAGGTGCGCCCGATTTCCGTCATGACGTCCCATCACGGCCAAGGGTATCCCCGCGCCCCGTCAGGGACGCGGGGAACTGCGCGAGCAACCACCCACGGCCCGCAGCCGAAAGGCCGAACCGCCGTGGGCGGTCAGCCCTCGTACACGGCTCGCACCGCATCCTCCGCAGCGGCGAGGGCGGCCGCCCGGTCGAGCCCCAACCGCCGCGCCCGCTCGGCAAAGCCCCGCGCAGCGGACGCGGCCTCGCGGGCCGCCCCGTCCCCCTGGGCCGCAATGAACGTCCCGTTGCGGCCCCGCGTCTCGATCACCCCGTCCGCCTCCAGCGCCCGGTACGCCTTGGCCACCGTGTTCGCGGCGAGTCCGAGGTCCTCCGCGAACCCGCGTACCGTCGGGAGCTTGTAGCCCACGGGCAGTTCGCCGGAGCGGGCGCGCTCCGCGATGCGGGCGCGGATCTGCTCGTAGGGCGGTTCGGCCGCTTCCGGGTCGACGGTCAGGTGCAACGCCACGGTGGAACTCCATGCTGAGGGGTGTGGTCGCACCTATTGTGCGTCAGGACGCTACAGCTCGAGTGCGGTTCCGTACGAGGCGAGCCACGTGTTGAGCCCCAGCACCAGTTCCGTGCCCGTCCGGAAGGCCTCCCCCGCGTCGCCCGAGAGCGCCTGGGCGACACCGGCGGTGTCCAGCAGCGGCCGCACGGGGGCGTCCTTGTCGTCGAGCACCCGCCGCAGTTCCGCACCGAGGGCGGCCGCGTAGCGCGGGTCCTGGGTGCTGGGGTACGGGCTCTTGACCCGGTCCGCCACGATGTCGGGGAGCACGTCGCGCACGGCGGCGCGCAGCAGGGACTTCTCGCGCCCGTCGAAGGTCTTGAGCGCCCACGGGGTGTTGTAGACGTACTCGACCAGCCGGTGGTCGCAGAACGGCACCCGCACCTCCAGCCCGACGGCCATGCTGGCGCGGTCCTTGCGGTCGAGGAGCAGTTGCACGAAGCGGGTCAGGTGCAGATAGCTGACCTCGCGCATGCGGCGCTGCAGTCCGCTCTCGCCGGGCAGGTACGAGATCTCGTCGAGGGCCTCCCGGTAGCGGGCGGCCTGGTAGCCGGGGAGGTCGAGCTTGGCGAGGAAGCCCGGGTCGAACAGGGAGGTGCCGGCGCCGCTCTGCTCCCCGGCGAACCGGTCGAAGACGCCGCCCGCGACCCATGGGAAGGTGTCGGAGTGCACGGCCTCGGGGTCGTGGAACCAGCGGTAGCCGCCGAAGACCTCGTCCGCGGACTCCCCGGACAGGGCGACCGTGGACTGTTCGCGGATCGCCTTGAAGAGGAGGTAGAGCGAGGTGTCCCCGTCGCCGAAACCCATCGGCATGTCACGGGCGTTCAGGACGGCGTCGCGGTGGGCCCGGTCCATGAGGGCGGCGGTGTCGAGCACGATGTCGCTGTGGTCGGAGCGCACATGCTCGGCGAGGGCGTGGGCGTACGGCCCGTCGGGGGTGGGCCGCAGGGTGTCGGCCTTGAAGTTCTCGGTGTAGCCGGTGAAGTCGACCGAGAAGGACCGCACCGGCCCGCTGCCGGCGTCGGCCAGGCCCTTGGCGGCGAGGGCGGTGATGGCGGAGGAGTCGAGTCCGCCGGAGAGCAGGGTGCACAGCGGGACGTCGGCGATCAGCTGGCGGGTGACGATGTCGTCGAGCAGTTCGCGGATGTGCCGGACGGTGGTGGCGGTGTCGTCGGTGTGCTCGCGGGCTTCGAGGGACCAGTAGCGCCGGACGGTCAGCCCGGAGCGCCGCACGCGGGCGGTGTGGCCGGGGCGCAGTTCGTACATGCCCCGGTAGACGGCGTGGCCGGGCGTCTTGGCCCAGCCGACGAGTTCGGCGAGGCCCTCCGCGTCGACGGCGGGGCGCACGGCGGGGTGGGCGAGGATGGCCTTGGGCTCGGACCCGAAGAGCACGCCGTCCGAAGTGGGCCAGTAGTAGAGGGGTTTGATGCCCATGCGGTCGCGGACCAGGAGCAGTTCCTCGGTGCGCGGGTCCCACAGGGCGAAGGCGTACATGCCGTTCAGGCGCCGGGTGAAGTCCTCGCCCCATTCGAGGTAGGCGTGCAGCACCACCTCGGTGTCGCTGCTGGTGCGGAAGGTGTGGCCGTGGGACTCCAGCTCGGCGCGCAGCTCGCGGTAGTTGTAGACCTCGCCGCTGTAGGTGGTGGCGAGCAGTGTGCGCCCGTCGTGCTCGACGAGCATGGGCTGCTTGCCGCCCTCGATGTCGATGACGGCCAGCCGGCGGTGTCCCAGGGCGGCGTGGGTGTCGAGCCATATGCCTGCGGCGTCCGGGCCGCGGAAGGCCATGGTCCGGGTCATCGCTTCAAGGGTGCCGCGCTCGGTGGTGAGATCCCTGTCGTAGGAAACCCAACCGGTGATACCGCACATTGCCGTACCCCTTTCGTCAACGGATCGGGCGTGACGCTACGCCGCCATAGATGCATAGGCCATCTATGAGCAGCTAAAACCTTTTGAAACAGGCCAGTTGGGCCGCCTACGTTTCCGTCATGACACAGACGACACCCGTACGGGTCCGGGACCTGCGCCACGACGACCCCGAGGACGCGGCGGCCGCGGCCGAAACGCGGCGCGCCGCACTGCCGTTCATGCTGGTCACGCCGGAGCTGCTGGCGTGGGAGGCGGAGCACTCGCCCGCGGAGGCGCATTACCGGCTGCTGGTGGCCGAGTTGGACGGCGCCGTCGTGGGCACCGCCCGGACCGGCCTGTTCTTCGACAGCCCCGAGCCGGGGAAGGCCTACTGCAACCTGTACGTCCACCCCGACGCGACCGGCCGGGGCGCCGGGTCGGCGCTGCTGGCGGCGGCCGAAGGGCACCTGGCCGGGCTGGGCGCCCGGTCCGTGTACACGTGGGCCCTGGATGACGGCCACTCCGTCGCCTGGGCCGGCCGCCGGGGCTACGAGCCGCGCCGCAAGGCCCGCTTCCTGCGCCTGGACCTCGCCGTGCTGCCGCCGGAGACGGCGCCGCCGGCCGGGATCGAGCTGCGGACGGTCGCGGACTTCGCGGCCGATCCGCGGCCGTTGTACGAGCTGGACGCGGCGGTGTCGCTCGACGAACCGGGGGAGGTGGAGAGGGAGCCGATCCCGTACGAGGACTGGCTGGCGGCCCACTGGGAACGGCCGGGGCTGGACCGTGACCTGTCCGTGGTCGCGGTGGACGGTGGGACGCCGGTGGCGTTTTCGCTGGCGCGGACCGATGGGAGGGGGCGGTACATGTCGGCGATGACGGGGGCCCTGCGGGACTGGCGCGGGCGGGGGTTGGCGCGGCTGGTGAAGAACCGCTCACTCCACCTGGCCCGCGAGGCGGGGTGTGTGGAGGCGTTCACCGGCAACGATGCCGGGAACGGCCCGATGCTGGCGGTGAACCGCTGGTTCGGGTACGGCCCGGCGGCGGACGAATGGCATTGCGTACGGGAACTGGGGTGAGCGGGGGCGCCCCGTAAGGGGCGCGGGGCTGTGTCGATATGCGGCTCCGCCGCGTGGGCGCGACCAGCCCCCCACCGGCCCGCAGTTGACTACAGGCGCCGATACCGCGCCCTCCGCTCCACCCGCCGCTCCTCGGGCGCAAGCGCCCGCACGGCACTCAACTCCGCACCGGCAACCCACCCCAACCGCGGCAGGAAGCCATCCCCCTCCTCGACAATCCGGTCCACGATCCCCCGCCCCAACAGATCGGCGGACCGCACCCCTTGCCGGTCCGCGACTTCGAACGCCCGCTCCGTGGTGCGATGGAGAATCGCCGCGGCCCCCTCCGGCGGCAGCGGCGACAGCCAGGCATGCCGCGCCGCGATCACCCGGTCGGCCGGGAGCAGGGCGAGCGCGGCACCGCCCGCGCCCTGGCCCAGCAGCAGGCACACGGTCGGTGCGTCCAGGGTCACCATGTCGGCGAGGCACCGCGCGATCTCGCCCGCGAGGCCGCCCTCCTCGGCCTCGCGGGACAGCGCGGCCCCGGCCGTGTCGACGACGGTGAGCAGCGGCAGCCCCAGTTCGGCCGCGATGCGCATGCCCCGCCGCGCGGCCCGCAGCCCGGCGGGCCCGAGGGCCTGCCCGTGCTCCGGGACACCCGCGGCGGGCGTGGCCCGGCTGCCGCGGTCGTGGCCGAGGACGACACAGGCCGCACCCCCGACCCGGGCGAGGGCAAGCAGCAGCCCGGGGTCGCGCTCCCCGGCGCCCGTACCGCTCAGGAGCGTGACATCGGCGGCGGCCGCCGCCAGGAACTCCCGCACCCCGGGCCGTTCCGGCCGCCGCGAGCGCCGGATCGATTCGGCGGTGGAGGGCGGCTCCCCCGCAAGGGGCTCCCCCGCGTCGGGAAGCGGCGACCCCTCCGCACCGCTGTCGCACAGCACCGACAACGCCCGCGCCGCGACCCCGCCCAGGCGTGCCGCAGGCAACACCGCATCGACCAGCCCGTTCGCCAGCAGGTTCTCCGCGACCTGCACTCCCGCCGGGAACTCCTCGCCGTACAGCGCCTGGTGGACCCGGGGGCCCAGGAAGCCGATGAGCGCGCCGGGTTCGGCGGAGGTGAGGTGGCCGAGGGAGCCCCACGAGGCGAGGACGCCGCCGGTCGTGGGGTGCCGGAGGTGGACGAGGTACGGCAGTCCGGCGGCCTTGTGCTCGGTGATCGCGGCGGCGACCTTCACCATCTGCAGGAAGGCGATGGTCCCCTCCTGCATGCGGGTGCCGCCGGAGGCGGGGGCGGCGAGCAGCGGCAGCCGTTCGGCCGTGGCCCGTTCCACGGCGCGCACCAGCCGCTCCCCGGCCGCGACCCCGATCGACCCGGCCAGGAACCGGAATTCGCAGGCCACGACGGCCACCCGGCGCCCGTGCAGCAGTCCTTCGCCGGTGACGACGGACTCGTCGAGCCCGGTGCGCCGGCGGGCGGCGAGCAGGTCGGCGCGGTAGCCGGGGTCGTCCTCGGTCAGCGCGAGGGGCTCGTCCCAGCAGCGCCAGCTGCCGGGGTCGACGACGGCCGCGATGAGGTCGAGCGCGGGGGTGTGCATGGGGTCACCCTGCCACGGGGAGGCGGAGCAGCTCCTCGAACCCGCCTGCGGTGCGGGCGAGGTCCTCCAGCTCGTCGAGGGCGGCGACGGCCCGTGCCGCGGCGACGGGGTCGCGCTCGGCCAGGCCGCTCTCGGCGAACTCGTCCTCGTCGAGGCGGAGGACGGCGGTGCCGTCCGCGGAGCGCCACAGGTCGAGGTCGAGGTCGGTCACGACGAGCGTGCCGTCCTCGACACGGGCGGGCCGGGTGATGTCGCAGTACCAGCCCTTGAGCGTGCCGCGGGCGTCGCGGACCTCCTTGACGGAGTACCAGCGGTCGCGCCAGTAGTGCTCGGTGAACACGTCGCCCTCCTCGAAGCGGACGAACCCGAAGTCACGGGCGGCTGCGCCGGCCCAGGGGGCGCGGACGACGACGCGGGTGCCGTCGTCGTGGACGAGGGTCGCGGGGTAACGGGTGTCGGGGCGGGGGGCTTTGACGAGCCGCACGGTGGTGATCATGGGTGCAGCGTCTCGCGGTGCCCACCGCTTGGGCCAGTGGTTTTCGTGCCCCGCACCGGGCGCCCCGTCAGGGGCGCGGGGCTGTGCCCCGTAAGGGGCGCGGGGAACTGCGCGACCAGCCCCCACCGGCCCGCAGCCGACGCACCACCCCAGGGGTCCGGGGCGCAGCCCCGAGGACGTCCACTGCGGGCGCGTCGTGGTCGCTCGCGCAGTTCCCCGCGCCCCTTACGGGGCGAAGCCCCGACGGGGCGCTACGGGACACCGCCCCCGGGTGCTAACCCCGCACCATCGCCGAGCAATCGCTCGGCACCGCATTCTCCGGGTCCAGCGCATTGGCCGCCTCATGGAACGCCACCCGGTCGATCGTGCCGATCGCCAGGTGCTCCGAGATGTCCACCGGACACAGATCCTGCAGCAGCACGTTCCGCACATTCGGCCCGGACAGGAACTGCGTCTCGTACGGCGTGACGACCTCGTCCCACTTGGTGGCGATCACCGTGTAGCGGATGCCGGGCAGCGTGTCCCCGCCCTCGTTGAGCTTCTGCATGAACGGCGAGCCGACGACCTGGTCCGTCAGGCCGGGTGCGGTCGCGTTGATCATCTTGCGCGCGGCGGGGCCGATGCCGGGGACGATGTCCATCAGCTTGGCGATGCCGGACAGGGTCGTCCCATGGCTGTTCGGTGCGATGCCGACGATCGCGTTCACCTTGTCGGCGCCGCCGAGGAACTTCGTGTAGTAGCGCGGCAGCATGCCGCCCTGCGAGTGCCCGACCATGTCGACCTTCGACGCGCCGGTCGCGGCGAGCACCTTGTCGACGTAGGCGGCGAGTTGCTCGCCCGACTTCTCGATCGGGCCGAGCCCGTAGAAGACCGGCACGCCGGGGAGCCGGCCGTAGTCGAAGGAGAAGACGCAGTAGCCGCGGCTGGTGAGGTAGGGGGCGAAGGACCACCAGTTGGTGGAGCCGTTCTCCATGGTGCCGTGCACGAGGACGACGGGGCGCGGGTGCGCGGCGGACGGCTTGCAGGAGTAGTCGTTCCAGCCGCTGGTGACGGCCGCGGCGGCGCTGCTCTGCGGGGCTGCCACGGCCTCCGGTGCGGCCACGACGGTCGCCGCCAGGGCGGCGACGGGCAGCAGGGCACGGAGGGATCTCCAGCGCATCTTCGGGCGCAGCTTCACAGGGACTCCTTGCGGTGGGGGAATCGGTGGGGAAGGCATGGCGGAGCAGCGGAGTGAGACGGCTCACCCTCGTGTGAAAAGTTGGTTAACTTACCTGCGAGTAGGTTGCGGGTGATCTTTGCTTGCGTCAAGGAAAATTTCGAACTTCCCTTTACTCACCCGACACTTGAACGCCATCTGATTCCGAACGTTTCACGCCACCTCGGGCCGGTCCGTGCCGAGGCTCGCCGCGGGCCCCACCGCGCCCGGGCCGAAGAGCTCCCGCACCTTGTCGACCGTCTCCTCGATGCGGCGTGCCCGCTCGTCGGCGGGGTCGAAGGTCAGCTGGTGCGCGGCGTGTCCGGCGTCCGTCAGCCCCTCGGCGCGCAGCGCCACGGCCCGTACCCGCGCCCGCTGCAGACCGAGCGCGTCGTGCAACACATAGGCCGTCGCGGTCAGTTCGGGCGTGTGCGCGGTCGGCTCGGCGAAGGCCCGCGTGCGGGTGGTGGACGAACCGTCGGCGTAGCGGACGGTGAGTTTCAGGCCACGCGCGACCTGCCCGCTCTCCCGCAGCCCGGCGCCGAGCCCGTCGGCGAGCGTGAGCAGGGCACGGCGCCGGTACTCCGGGTCCAGCTCGTCGGCGGCGAAGCGGTGTTCCGCGCCCATCGAACGGGCCTGCGCGGCCGGGCCGACGGGGGTGGGGTCGATGCCGTGCGCCAGTTCGTGGATCCGCCGCCCGGCGGCCGCACCGAGGATGCGCTGCAGCACGGGCAGCGGCGTGGCGGCGATTCTGCCGACGCTGTCC
The DNA here is from genome assembly GCF_013030945.1 of Streptomyces morookaense. GTDB lineage: Bacteria > Actinomycetota > Actinomycetes > Streptomycetales > Streptomycetaceae > Streptomyces > Streptomyces morookaensis. Next base: position 121,746 of record NZ_JABBXF010000023.1, read on the forward strand.
AGCCCGTAGGTGCACAGCGTGCGGGCGGTGGCGGGCCCGACCCCGTACAGCGCGGCGGCCGGTTTGCGCGCCAGGAAGGCGGCGGCCGCCCCCGGCCCGGCCGGGACCGTCCGGATGCCCCCGGCCGGCCCGTCCTGGGCGGCCATCCGCGCCAGCATCGGGTTGGCGCCGATGCCCACCGTGCAGTCGGCCCCGTACCGGGCGAGCGCACGCACCCGCAGCAGTGCGGCGAGTTCCTGCGGGCCGTGGCCGAAATACCGCAGGGCGCCGCGCACTTCGGCGAGCGCGGCGTCCGGCGGCAACGCCTGCACCAGCGGTGTCAGCTCGCCGAGCAGCGCGAGCAGCCCGTCGTAGGCGCCCTCCCCCAGGGCGCCGCCCGCGACGGGGTGGAAGTGGACGTGGAACACGGTGGGGGCCGGCGGCTCCGGTTCGTATACGGCCGGGACCGCGGAGAGATGCGTCCTGCCGTGCGTCGCGTGCGTCCTGCCGTTCATCCCGCGCTCCCCGGGCTCGCGTGCCACAACTTGCGCCCGGTGGCCGGGCCTTCGCCCGCGGGCTGCAGGTCGGACCAGGGGTGCAGGGTGTAGCCGGTGGGCAGTTCGATGCGCCGGCCCGCCGCGGCGTCCGGCTCCGTCGCGAGCGGCCGCGCCAGCTCCGCGGCCACCGCGTCGAGCCCGCCCGCCGCGCGCAGCCGGGTCAGCTCCCCGAGGTCCCAGGCCGCAGAGCCGACCACGCTGAGGCTGCGGGGGCCGCGGCGCTGGACGACGCCGCGGACGAGCAGCAGCCAGGAGTGGAAGACGGTGTGCGCGCAGGCCGCGTGGCTGTCGTCGAAGAAGGCGCAGTCGACCAGGCCCGTGCCGTCGTCGAGGGTGGTGAAGATGACGCGCCGGCCCGACCGCACCGGCGGCGTCTGGGTGGCTGCCTTGGCACCCGCCACCAGCACCGTCTCGCCGTGCCGCGCCTCGTGCAGCCGGCGGGCCGGGATCGCGCCGAGCTCGGTCAGGAACGCCCGGTGGTCGGACATCAGGTGACGCGAGGTGTCCATGCCGAGCACGCTCAGCTCGGCGCCGAGCCGTTCGGCCGCGTCGAGGTCGGGCAGGCCGACCGGTTCGGCGCGGGCGCTGTCGACCAGCGTGGGCTGGGCCGGGGACACCGGGCCGCGCTGCCGCCGGTGCAGCTCCGCGATGTGCAGCAGCAGATCGCGGCGGTTGGTGCCGAAGGCGTCCAACGCGCCGACGCGCGCGAGCCGTTCGGCGACGGGCCTGCGGGGGCGGCCGCGCTGCCACAGGTCCTGGAGCGAGGTGTACGGGCGCCCCTCGACGATGCGCCGGGTCTCGGCCCCGGTGATGCCCTGCACCTCGGAGAGGGCGAGGCGGATGCCGAAGCTGCCGCCCCGGCCATTACCGGACACCAGTTCGATCCGATAGGCGGCGTCCGAGCGGTTCACGTCCAGCGGCAGGATCGGCACCCCGCGCCGCCGCGCGTCCGCGAGCAACAGCCGCTTGGGGTACATCCCCGGGTCGTGTGTGAGCAGCCCGGCGTAGAAGGCCGCCGGATGGTGGGCCTTGAGCCAGGCCGACTGATAGGTCGGCACCGCGAAGGCCACCGCGTGCGCCTTGCAGAACCCGTACGAGCCGAACGCCGCGACGATCTCCCAGGTGCGCCGCACGACGTCCGCGGTGTACCCGCGGGCGGCCGCGCACTCGGCGAACCAGGCCCGTACCCGGCCGGTCAGTTCGGGGTCCGACAGGGCGCGCCGGGTCTCGTCCGCGAAGCCGCGGTCGCAGCCGGTCATGATCCGCAGGATCTCGATGATCTGCTCGTGGAAGACGACCACGCCGTACGTCTCGCGCAGGGTGTCCGCCAGGTCCGGGTGCGGGAAGCGCACGGGCGCGCGGCCGTGCCGGGCCTCGATGAACGGCCGCACCATGTCGGCCGCGACCGGGCCGGGCCGGAAGAGCGAGATGTCGACGACGAGGTCGTGGAAGGTCGCGGGCTGGAGCCGCCCGATCAGGTCGCGCTGGCCCGGCGACTCGATCTGGAAGCAGCCGAGCGTCTCGGCGGACCGGATCAGTTCGTACGTGGCCCGGTCCCCCGGCGGCACCTGCGCGGGGTCGTCCAGGTCGGGGCGGCGGCCGGTGGCACGCCCGATCTCGGCCACCGCATGCGCCATCGCGGACTGCATCCGCACGCCGAGCACGTCGAGTTTGAGCAGGCCGAGCCGTTCGACGTCGTCCTTGTCGAACTGCGCCATCGCGAACCCCTCGCCGCTGGTCGGCACCACGGGCGTACGGGCCCGCAGCGAGGCGTCCGACAGCAGCACCCCGCACGGGTGCATGGCGACCCCGCGCGGCAGCGCGTCCAGCGCCTCGACCAGCTCCCACATCCGCCGCCCGTAGCGGGCCGCGTCGATGCCGCGCAGCTCGGGCAGTTCGGCCAGCGCGGCCCGGGCGTCGCGGGCCCGGATGTGCGGGAAGGCCTTGGCGAGCCGGTCCACCTCGGCCGGGTCCATGCCGAGGGCGGCGCCCACGTCGCGGATCGCGTGCCGCACCCGGTAGGTCTCGGGCATGGCGACGGTCGCGACCCGGTCCTCGCCGAAGCGGTCGAAGATCGCGCGGTAGACCTCCAGGCGGCGCGCGGACTCCACGTCGATGTCGATGTCGGGCAGCGCGCGGCGCCGCGGCGACAGGAACCGCTCCATCAGCAGGCCGTGTTCGACGGGGTCGGCGTGCGCGATGCCCAGCAGGTGGTTGACGAGGGAGCCCGCGCCGGAGCCGCGGGCGGTGACGCGGATGCCCAGCGCGCGGGTGTCGTCGACGACCTGCGCGACGGTGAGGAAGTACGAGGCGAAGCCGTGCCCGTCGATGATCCGCAGCTCCTCGTCGAGCCGGTCCCAGTACATGCGGTCGCGGTCGTGGCCGCGCAGCACCAGACCCGCCGCGCAGCGGGAGCGCAGCACGCGCGCCGCGGTGCGGGGGCCGGCGCCGACGAGGTGCGGCTCGGGGAAGTGGACGGTGCCGAGGCCCAGGTCGTCCTTCGGGTCGACGCGGCACCCGGCCGCGGTCTCCTCGGTCATGGCCAGCAGCCGGTGCGCCACGTCCCGGCGGAACCCGGCCGCCTCCGCGACCCGCTCGGCGATCCGGCCCATGTCCCGCGCCCCCTTGAGCCACCGCTCCCCGCTGTCGTGGGCCTCGGGCCGGCGGCGGTCGACGGGCACCAGCCGGCGGGCCGCGTCGAGCACGTCGGCGACGGGGCCCTGGCCCGGGTCGGCGTAGCGCACGGCGTTGCTCAGCACGGCCCGTACCTTCTGCTCGGCGGCGAACCCGACCGTGCGCGCGGCGAGCCGCAGCGACCCGGGCCCGGTGCCGGTGCGCCCGTGGCAGACGGCTTCCAGTCGCAGGGCCTCGTCACCGAACACTTCGCGCCAGGGCGCGAGCAGCCGCGCGGCCCGGTCCGGCCGCCCGGCGGCGAGCGCCCGCCCGACCTCGGAGTCCGGCCCGAGCAGCACGGTCAGCGGGGCCCGGATCCCGGCGGCGGCCCCGGCGAGGTCGTCCCAGGCCAGCTCGGGCCGCGCGGTGCCCGCGGTGTGGGCGGCGGAGACCAGCCCGCAGAGAGCGGCCCAGGCGGCCGCGCCGTCGCGGGCGAGGAAGACGGCGCGGGGCGCGGACTCGTCGACGAAGGCACCGCCGCGGACGGGGGTGCGCGGCCGGGCCGCCTGCGGCTCGTGCCCCCGCACGGCGAGGTCCGCCCCGAACAGGGGCCGCACTCCCGCCTTCGCCGCGGCATCGGCGAACCGGACCGCGCCCGCGAGGGTGTCGCGGTCGGTGAGGGCGACCGCGTCCATACCGCGCTCGGCCGCCCGCACGGCCAGCTGCTCCGGGCGCGTGGCGCCGTACCGCACCGAGAAGCCCGATGCGGTGTGCAGGTGCGTGAACGCTGCCATCGCACCTCCTGCGCTGCGCTTGCCGTGCTGTTGTCTGCCGCTCCCCCCTTGGCTGGCCCTGGCTTGTTTTCGACCCTCCTGGGTCCACGATAGACCACTTCTCGAATATTCGTTCGAGTGTGCGTTCGAGCGGTCCTCCGTGCCGGATCGCACACGCCCGGCGCCACGCCGCCGGTCACCCCTCGAAGATTGGTTCGCGTACACGTCCGGGAGGGCCCTGCGCTACGGTCCCTCCGTGACGCTGAACAGGCGCGACGACGGCCATGACTGGCAGCCGCAGACCTTCATGGCCCGGCTCCCCGAGGACGCCCGCCGCGAGCTGCTCGCCCTGGCACGCCCCGGGCGTCACGACGCCGGCGAACTCCTCATGATGCAGGGCGACATGACCGATCACGTCCTGGTGCTCGGCTCCGTCCGGGATGCGGGATCGTCGGCCTGCGCCAAGATCAGCTCGATCCTGACGGACGGCACCGAAGGCCTCCTGGGCATCAGAGTGAGCGGGGATGTCGTCGGCGAGACGGCCGCCATCCGGGGAACGGCACGCTCGGCGACGGTCACGTGCTGCAGCCCCGTACGCGTCCACGCGCTCACCCGGGACGCCTTCCTGGGGTTCCTCGACCGGAACCCGGTCGCCTGGCGGGCCCTGATCTGCGTGGCCTTCGACCGGCTCGACGTCGCCAACCGCCGCCAGCTGGACTTCGCCGCCTTCAGCGTGGCCATCCGGCTGGCGCGGGTCCTCGTCGAGCTCGTCGAGCGGCACGGCTTCCGCAGCGCGAACGGACACGAGCTGGGCGTCCAGCTGTCCCAGGTGGAGCTGGGCCGGCTGATCGGCGCGCGCGAGGACGCGGTCGGCCGGGCGATGCAGCAGCTGAAACGGGACGGCCTGGCCGTCCCGCACTACTGCGGGACGACCGTGACCGACCTCGACGGGCTCCGCGGCCTCGCCCGGCTCGCTTGAATCCGATGAATCCGATCACCCGCCGGCGACGGCCGCGACGACGCCCAGGCACAGCATCAGGGCCGTCCACGGCACGGCCCGCTGTACGTGCCGGTTCTTGACCAGCGCGATCTCCCCCAGCAACTCGGCCATGGCCCAGGCCTGTTCGCACTGCGCCCGCCGGTCGTACGGGTGCGGCAGACCGATTCCCGTGATACCGAAAGGATTCAGCGGGATGGGCGCGTCCAGCCGCGGCCTTATCGCCTTCACGATATGGAAACCCGAGGCGCAGAATGCCACCGCGAATGCCAGGAGCAGACCGTCGACGACCGGCGTCCAGCGAATGGCCGACCGGCCGCCCATCGCGGCAACGGCCGCCACCACACCGCCGGTATGCACCATGAGCAGTGTGTTGACCTTGGCGTCCGCCTGCTGGACGTAGCCCTGGAATGCGGTCAGCGCTCCGAGCGCGACCTTGACCGAGATCTCGTCGGCTTCCCTCTGTTCGACTTCTCGGGACACCGCTCCGAACCTCCCCTCCAGAAACGGCAATGAGTCCATGAGATACCCGGCGGTATCACGTGGACGCCGTACGGATCAGGCATTGTCGGTGTGGCTGCCGTCACTGCGGGCAAGCCGGATCCGTACGGAATCCGGCTTCCGGGCCCCGTGCGAGCGTGTCCTGTGAAGTTCCAGCGCACGGGAGAGACGACCTTGCTTGAAGACAAAACCGAGCAGGACAACGCCGAGCGCCGTCTGTGGCTTGCCATCGACATCGTCGGCTATGGAAGGACCCCGGACACGCAGAAGAGCGCCGTCCTGGAGTCGCTCAGGAAGACCATGGACGCGGCCGCGCTCAACGCCGGCCTGCACAGCGGGACATGGGACACCCAGTCCACCGGCGACGGCCAGATATCCGCGATCCCGGCCGAGGAGTCCGAGCGGAGGGTCGTCGACGACTTCGTCCGGCATCTGGTGGCACAGCTCCACAGCCGCAACGAGCCGTACCGCCTCGAAGAGCGGCTGCGCCTGCGCATCGCCATCCACTACGCACCCTATCCGCAGGCCCCGAACGCCTGGAACGGGCGGGCGCCGGTCGAGGTGAGGCGGCTGGTCGACAGCGAACCCCTGCGCAACGCCCTGGCCCCGGAGACCGGTCCCGATGTGGCGGTGGTCCTCTCCGACTCCGTCTACCGGGACCTCGTCAAGGCCGGTTCGACCACTCTCGATCCCCGCCGCTTCAAGCCTTTCAAGGAGAAGGGGAAGAGCGGCGAGAGCCCGCTCCAGGCGTGGCTGTGGGTTCCCGACGGCCTCGTCCGCAGCAGGCCGCGCGCCCTCGCCCTCGTCGTGGCCCTGGTCGTCGCCGCGGGCGTCACCGCGCTGGTCGTCGCGCGCGTCCTCGGCGCGGGCGACGCCCCCGTGCCGGCGGCGCAGGTGACCATCGCCCCGGGCGCACCGTACGGCGACGGCAGCAGGGCAACTGCCCGTCTCGTCACGGCCCGTGCGCTCCCCCGGCCCGGCACGCGCCGGCTGCGGCTGACCGTGTCGGACCACTTCCCCGAACAGGTGCTCTGCCGGCGCGACACCATGGTCTCGGTGACCGTGCACAAAAACGGCACGCGGTCGGCCGTCGGCGCCCTGCACGACGGGGACGCCTTCCGCGTCCCGCTGGACGCCGGACGGACCGACACGGCCCTGGACCTGGCCATCACCTCGAATCCGGGGTGCGCCATGGACCTGAGCCTCGACGATGTCACCCCGGACGAATGAGAGTTGAGAGCGTTGAGGGTCATGCAACGGAAACCCGGCCCGTGCACCAGAGCCGCCCTGCAGCTCGCCGCACTCGTCGTGCTCACCGCACTCCCCCTGACCGCCGCCTGTGACAGCACCGGCGGCAGTGCGCAGTTCCTCGGGCGCAATGCCCGGGACTCCATCGTCATCGGCGTGAAGTCCGACCAGCCCGGCACGGGTTGGCAGACCGACGGCTACAAGTACTCCGGTTTCGACATCAAGGTCGCCGACGCCCTGACCAAGGATCTGCACATCGGCAAGACCTTTTCCAATGTCCCGTCGGAGGACCGGGTCGCCGCACTCACGCAGAGCGATGCGAACCATGTCGATCTGGTGATCGCCACATTCTCGATCACAAAGGAGCGCATGAAACGGATCTGGTTCGCCGGCCCGTATGCCGAGACCCAGCAGGGTTTCCTCGTGCGCAGGGACGGACCCGCGGTGAAGTCCCTCGGCGATCTGCGCGGCAAGCCGGTCTGCGCCTGGAACGGCACCGTCTCCGCCGAGGCACTGCAGAACCGCGCCCAGGGCCTGGGCACATACGAGGCCCCCACCGCCGCCCAGTGCGTGGACGACCTGCGCAGCGGCCGGGCCGCCGCGTTCTCCACCGACCAGCTGATCCTCCACGGCTTCGCCGCGAGGTACAGCGAGCTGGAGGTCGTCCCCGACGTGGTGATCGGCTCCGCGAACTACTACGGGGTCGGCATGGCCAAGAAGGACCCGAACGGCCGCTCCAACCTGCGGGACTGCCGACGGATCCGGGACGCCCTGAAGCGCTATGTGGGCACGAGCGCATGGGACCTGGACCTGAAGACGGAACTCCCTCTGGTCGAACAGGCCCCGGACTGGAAGACGCGGTACCGGCCGAGTCCGGCCGATATCGACCGGTTGTCCTGCACGGACGACGTGGAGGGCTGAGGGGGGCTCGCTCAGCGGCACGCGCGCTGAGCGAGCAGCCAGCTCTTCGCCGCCTCCAAGGCGTCCCGGCCGGCCGGGACCTCCTCGTCGGGCGGAATGGGCCCGTCGTAAATCCGCCCGGTGCGGTCGGCCTCCTTGACCTCGGTGAGGATCAGCATGGCCCCGTCGGAAAGGTCATGGGGATGGTTTCCCGTGGGCACCCCGCCGGTCCGCTGCCCGAAGAACCGCGTGTCCGGCCGTCCCCGGAAGGCGACCGCAACCGCCTCGCCCGCGCTGGCGGTTGCCCCGCTGGTCAGCACGGCGACCGGTGCGTCGGGGTGGGCGACGGGGGCACCGCCCTCGGCGGTCCACATGGACTTCTCACCGTCGGGATCGATGAACATGCCGACGTTCCCGCCCCCCAGAATCGGGCCCACGACGGCAAGGGGCGCGCCCATGCCTCCGCCGTCCTCCTTGCGCAGGTCCACCACCCAGCCACAGGCCCGGTCCCGGTCCGCCTCCGCCATTGCCGCGCGGCCTTGCCGCGCGTACTCCGCGAAAGCCGCTTCGGACCGCACCCCGGGCAGGGATATGTAGCCGATGCGGCCTTCCATCGACCGGCCTCCCAGGCCGTCGAAGGTATTGGCCGGGGCTTCGAGTTCGCCTTTCACCCGCTGCGGCTCGTAGAACGAACTGTGTTTGTCGCCCAAGGCGTTGATGGCGACGCGGATCGCCCCATAGGTGTCTTCCGGCTTCTGCGCGGAGCCGGCCACCGAGAACGCCGTGCGGCGCACTCGGGGCCAGTCGATCTCGTGGCGGCGCAAGGAGTTCTTCTCCATGATGTCCAGCGCCGTCGACAGATAGGACCGGGCGCTGGACGACATGCCCTCTTCTGTCCGCTGTGTACATCCGGTTCCCGTCACGAGAACACCGATCAGCCCGACACAAGCCACCAAACGCGACATATGACCCCGCCCCATCAATCCCCCTGCATGGCCACCGAATCAGGATTTCCGCTGCCGGAAGCTCAAAGGGGCATAACCCTCGCCCCTTCTATCCCGATATGCCGCCCTCTAGCTCCCGGAACCAGCCACTCCGGCAGCGGAAATCCCGAATTCGGGCTGCGCCGCGTGCGCCGGCCGGGCCCGTCGCTCAGGCAATCAACTCCCCACCGCCGTCCGCGACTCCGCCACCGCCAGCCCCGCGATGGCGGCGAGCAGCACCGCCGCACCCCCCGCCGTCGCCACGGTGAGCCGCTCACCGAGCAGCAGCACGGCAAGCGCCGCCGCACTGACCGGTTCGATCAGCATCACCACCGACGCCGTCGCCGCCCGGACCGCCGCGGCCCCGGCGAAGTACAGCGGGTAGGCCAACGCGGTGGTGACCGCGACGACGTACAGCAGCATCAGCAGCACCCGCCCCGCATGGGCCGTATGCGGCACAAGCCCCTCGCCGCAGGCGAACGGCAGCAGCACCACCGCCCCGACGCCGAACGACCCCAGCGTGAGGGTGTACGGGTCCTCCCCGGCGCCGTGCCGTCCCGTCCATCGGCCCAGGAGGCTCGACGCGGCGAACCCGGCAGCCGACAGCAGCGCCAGGCCGACGCCGAGCGGGTGTACGGCGCTCTGCTGGTTGCCCAGGACCAGTACCGCCAGGCCGGTCAGCGCGCCGCCGACCGCCAGCAGGCCGCCGCGGCCGACGTGTTCGCCCAGGAACAGCCGGCCCCCGGCGGCGGTGAGGACCGGAGCCGCCCCGAGGGCGACGATCGTGGCGACGGCCAGTCCCGTCTCCTCGACCGCGCCGAAGTAGGCGGTCTGGAACACGGCCAGGGCGATGCCGGTGCCCGTGAACAGCAGCACCCGCCCGCGTACCGGCCGCGGCCCCCGGGGAGTGCGGCGGGCGGCGAGCAGCAGCGCCGCTCCGCCGAGGAAGCGCCAGAACGATACGGCCATCGGCCCGAAGTCGCTCGACCGGTAGACGATTTCGACGGCGGCGCCGGTCGTCCCCCAGGTGGTGCCGGCTATCGCCAGACAGGCGAGCCCGCGCAAGGCAGGCGTGGATGTGGGCGTGGACACAGTGCGTTCTCCAGATGTCGTGGAGCAGTCGGTCGTCGTGGTCTCCCGTGTGCGGGTACGACCAAGAAGCGCGCCGGCCCCGTCGAAGGGCCGGCGCACCGGCGACCTTGGCCTCCCGCTCTAGACGACGGGAGGCGCGAGCACTGTCGAACGCATGGTCCTTACTGTACGGACCCGGTGAGCGCGGCGTGCGGCGCAGGGTCGGCGGCCGGCACCGGGCGGCGGTTCCGGCAGCGCCGCTCCGCCAGCCACGTCGCGGCGAGGACGGCCGACAGGCCGGCCCCCAGCGTGCACACCCCGGTCCAGCCCGCCGTGCCCCACGTCGCCGACGTGAGGGCCGATCCGAGCGCGCCGCCCGCGAAGTAGCTGGTCATATAGGCCGAGTTGAGGCGGTTGCGCGCTTCGGGGCGCACCGCGTACACCAGGTTCTGGTTGCTGATCTGCACACCCTGCACCGCCGCGTCGAGCACGAGGATGCCGGCCAGCAGCGCGGCCAGCGACCAGTGGCCGCCGGAGCCGCCCAGGGCGAGCAGGGCCCAGGACCCCAGGAGCAGGAAGGCCCCGGTGCCGGTCGCATGGTGGACGAGTCCCCGGTCGGCCAGGCGTCCGGTGACGGACGCCGCCAACGAGCCTGCGGCGCCCAGCAGTCCGAGCAGTCCGATCGCCGATTCGGACCAGCCGTAGGCGGGGCCGGAGAGCAGGAAGGCGAGGGCCGTCCAGAGCACGCTGAACGAGGCGAAGGACAGGGCGCCCAGCGCGGCCCGCCACCGCAGCACCGGTTCGCGGGCGAAGAGCCCGACGGTCGAGGCGAGCAGCCCGGGGTAGCCGAGACCGGCGCTGGTCCGCAGGCGGGGCAGCACGCAGCGCAGCAGGACCGCCATGGCCGCCATGAGCACGGCGTTCACCCAGTACACGGTGCGCCAGCTGCCGAGGTCGCTGAGCAGTCCGGCGGCCGTGCGGGCGAGCAGGATGCCCAGCAGCAGGCCCGTCATGACGGTGCCGACGGTGCGGCCGCGCTTCTCGGGAGCGGCGAGCGTCGCCGCGTAGGGGACGATGACCTGCGCGCCGACCGAGGTCAGCCCCGTGAGGGCGGTGCCGGCCAGCAGGACCGCGGTGTTCGGCGCGTTCGCCGTGACCAGCAGGAAGGCCGCGGTCGCCGCGCACAGCGCGACGGCGAGCCGGCGCCGTTCCAGGAGGTCGCCGAGGGGCAGGAGCAGGATCAGGCCGAGGGCGTAGCCGAGTTGGGCTGCCGTGACGACCAGTGCGGAGACGGCCGTTCCCATGTGCAGTTCGCGGCCTATCACCCCGAGCAGGGGCTGTGCGAAGTAGTTGCTCCCGGCGGACAGTCCGCAGGCGACCGCCATCACGAGGAGCGTGCCGCGGCCCAGCTCGCCACCGCCCGGTGAACCGTCGTCTTTCCGTGTATGCGTCACGTGCGTCATGGGAACAAGTGTCCCGGCCAGGCATGTATGTATCCAATGCATTGTTTTCATCGAGCCATCGCGTTCTACGATGGATGCATGGAGCTGCAACAGATGCGCTACGTGGTCGCCGTCGCGGAGACGGGTGGTTTCACGCGCGCGGCCGAGCGCTGCCACGTCGTGCAGTCGGCGCTCAGCCACCAGATCTCGCGTCTGGAGAAGGAGTTGGGGACGCGCCTGTTCGACCGTACGAGCCGTGCGGTGCGGCTCACGGCGGCGGGCGCGGCCTTCGTCCCCGTCGCCCGGCAGGCGCTGGACGCCGCCGAACGCGCCCGCGCCGAGGTCCGGGCCGCCGCGGGCACGGTGTCCGGGGAACTGGCCGTCGGCGCCATCTCCACGGTCGCCGCGGTCGACCTCGCCGACGCACTGCGCCGGTACCAGACCCGTTTCCCGGAGGTGCGGATCCGCCTGGTCGGCGGCGTCAGCGAAGAGCTCATCGAGCGCGTCCGGAACAGCTCGCTCGACGTGGCCTTCACCGGTCTGGACCCGGGCACCGTGCCGAAGGGCGTCCGCCACCAGGAGCTGGCCCACGGGGAGTTGGTGGCCATCGTGGCACCGGAGCATCCGCTCGCCGGGCGGAAGCAGACGGATCTGCGCAGGCTGGCCCGCGAGCCCTTCGTCGACTTCCCGTCCGGCTCGGCGGCCAGGCGGCAGCGCCAGTCGGCCTTCGAAGCCGCGGGCCTGACCACGGACGCGCCGTTCGAGGTCACCACCGTGGAGTTCCTCGCCCGGCTCGTACGCGCCGGCCTGGGCGTCGGCATGGTGCCGGAGGCCATCGCGGCCGAACTGCCGGGCGTGCACATCCTGAAGGTGAAGACTCCGCCGACCCGCGTGGAGATGCTGGTGTGGGGCAAGCTGGGCCCCTCCCCCGCCGCCGCGGCCTTCCTGTCCCAGCTCGGCGTCGGCACGGCACAGTAGGCCCATGGCCTCTACGAACTCCAGGGACTGCATCGCCCGATTCCACAGCGACGTCCGCGCGTTCGCGGCCGCCGCCCGCCGGGCCGCCCCCGGCGGCGCCGCCGCACCCCCGGTGCCGTCCTGCCCCGGCTGGTCGGTCTCCGACCTCGTCGTGCATCTCGCCTCCGTGCACCGGTACGTGGCCCGGCTCCTCCGGGAACGGCTCACCGAGCAGCCGGACCACTCCGACCTCTCCTTCCTCCTGCTCCCCGCGGACACCGACGGCTGGCCCCACCCGGACAACGCGCCGAACCACGCCCCGCTCCCGGAGACCCTGCTCGACTGGTTCATGGACGGGGCCGCCGCGCTGGAGGAGCTGTTCCGGAGCAGCGCACCGGACGAGCCGGTGTGGTCCTGGGCGCCGGACCGGACCGCCGGTTTCTGGATGCGGATCCAGGCCATCGAGGCCGCCGTGCACCGCTGGGACGCCGAGAACGCCACCGGGACCGCCCTGCCGGTCGCCCCCGCGCTCGCGGCCGATGCCGTCGGCCAGAACTTCCGGGTGATGGCACCGTTCCGGCGGGCCCTGCGGCAGGCACCGCCCGGCTCGGGCGAATGCTTCCGGTTCCGCCGCACCGACGGCCCGGACGTCTGGACCGTGCGCTTCGACGGCGACACCGTCCTCCTCGGCGAGCTCGCCGAGGAGGACGGCGGCCCCTGCGACGTCGAGCTCACCGGCACCGCCTCGGACCTGATGCTGTTCCTCTGGCAGCGCATCCCCGCCGGGCGGCTCGCCGGTGTGACGGGGGACCGGGACGTCCTCGACCGCTGGTTCACCCTCGTTCCACCCGTCTGAACACCTCGCAGCCGTCACTCGGGCACCGGCTAGGATTGAAAAGTTCTTCAATTCATGATGCGCAGTGACGGCTGTGGAGGAGGGCGGAGAGTGGTGGGGAAGCCGGTCCCGCTGTACCAGGCGAAGGCGGAGTTCTTCCGGATGCTCGGGCATCCGGTGCGCATCCGTGTGCTGGAGCTGCTGCAGGACGGGCCCAAGCCCGTACGCGATCTGCTGGCCGCGATAGAGATCGAGCCCTCCAGCCTGTCGCAGCAGCTGGCCGTGCTGCGCCGCTCGGGGATCGTCACCTCCACCCGCACCGGGTCGACGGTCGTCTACGAGCTCGCCGGGGGCGACGTCGCCGAGCTGATGCGCGCCGCGCGCCGCATCCTCACGCAGATGCTCAGCGGGCAGAACGAGCTGCTGGAGGAACTCCTGGAGACCGAGGCCGGGACCGGCACCGGTGCCGGGAGCAGGGCGAAGGCGGGGCGGCGATGACCGAGAAGACCAGTGAGCGGTGGGCCGAGAAGCAGCTCGCCCTGCGCGTCGGCGTGTACGTGTTCGTCACGCACCTCATCGCCGGGTTCATCTGGCTGCTGTTCTACCTGGGCGATCACGCCAACAAGTAGCGCGGGCCCCTAGCCCGAACGGCCCGCACCGCCTGCGGCCTCCCCCGGCACCGCGCACGCTCGGGGCATGCCCTCATTCCCCGACGAGGTCAGGAGCGCGGTGACCGGCCGCGCCGCGCTCCTGGTGATCGGCGCGCTCGTCCTCCAGCTCGCCTTCATCACGTCGTACATCGGCGCCTTCCACAACCCCGGGCCCACCGACATCCGCCTCGGTGTCGTCGCTCCCCCGCAGGTCCGCGGGACCCTCGTCGACCGGCTCGGCAGCCTGCCCGGGAGCCCGCTGGATCCGCGGGCGACGGACGACCGGGCCACGGCCGAACGGCAGCTCCGGGAGCGCGAGCTGGACGCCGCACTGGTGGCCGACCCGCGCGGCACCACCGACACGCTGCTCACCGCGGGCGCCGCGGGGGCCTCGCTGGGGCAGGCCGCCGAGGCGGTGCTGGCCCGCGTCGAGGCCGCCGAGAAGCGGTCGATGAAGGTGACCGACGTGGCCCCTGCGAGCGCCGGCGACGCCCGCGGGCTGAGCTCGTTCTACCTGGTCGTGGGCTGGTGCGTGGGCGGCTACCTGTGCGCCGCCATTCTCGCCGTGAGCGCCGGCGCGCGGCCCGCCAACCTCCACCGGGCCGTCATCCGGCTCGGCGCGATCGCCGTCTACGCGGTCGTCGCCGGGCTGCTCGGCGCCGTCATCGCAGGCCCGGTGCTCGGGGCGCTGCCCGGCAGTGTCGCGGGGCTGTGGGGGGTGGGCGCCCTGGTGGTGTTCGCGGTCGGGGCCACGACGCTGGCGCTGCAGGGGCTGGCCGGGGTCGTCGGGATCGGGCTGGCCATCGCGATCGTCGTGGTCCTCGGCAACCCGAGCGCGGGCGGCGCCTACCCGTATCCGCTGCTGCCGCCGTTCTGGCGCGCCATCGGCCCGTACCTGCCGCCGGGCGCGGGCACCTGGTCCGCGCGCTCCGTCGCCTACTTCGCGGGCAACGCCCTGACCGGTCCGCTCCTCGTGCTGTCCGCCTGGGCGGTGGCGGGTACGGCGGTCACCGTGGGGTCCGCGGTGCGGAAGGCCCCGTGAGGGGCACCGTCCCGCGTCGCCGCCCGCCCCCTCCACGGGCGGCGACGCGGACGTCTCCTGTGACGGAGGGGACTCCCGCCCACAGACCGACCGTTCGGTCTGAGAAGTGTTCGGCCATTGCTGGCGCCTCCCCGGACCACCCCGGCCCCCCGTGGGCGCGCACGGCGGGCCATTTTCGGCCGGTCCGCGGAGCGCCCCGGGCCGCACACAGGGATCATTAGATCCAATGGTCATCGAGCACGCAAATTGCAATTTCGAAGGCTCATTTGATATTTCAACGATGAATCCACGGCGTATCCGCTGGTCAACACTCCCGTAACACCAATTCCCCCTTTTCACGTACAAGTCGGGCGTCGATGTAAGCGCGAGGTTTCACGTCACCCCCTTCCGGGACATTCCGCCCACCAGTTCCAGCCAATTACCGAGAGCTTCCGACCGACGACCGAAAGTGTTCGACCGACATGCGTTCATGCCCAACTTGGGCAAGACTTCCGTCCGTTATCTGACCCGCGAACAAGGGAGTGTTCGGAATGCGGTACATCACTCGGGGGATCGCGCTGGGCGCCGCGCTGGCACTGGGCGGTGGCCTGGTGGCAGCCGGTACGACGGCCGCGAGCGCAGCGCCCGCTGCCGGGGCGCACACCCAGAGCCTGTACGCGCCGTCCGCTCTGGTCCTGACCATCGGACAGGGCGAGGAGGCGGCCACCGCCGGCGTCCAGCGCGCGGTCACCCTCAACTGCATGCCGGGCCCCGGCGGTACGCACCCGGCCGCCAAGTCCGCCTGTGCCGATCTGCGGGCCGCAGGCGGCAACTTCGAGAAGCTCACGACGATCAAGGAGGGTGTGCTCTGTACCAAGGAGTGGAACCCGGTCGTCGTCACCGCCCAGGGTGTATGGGAGGGGCAGCGCGTGAACTTCGAGAAGGTCTTCGGCAACCCGTGCGAGATGAAGGCGGCCAAGGGCACGGTCTTCGAGTTCTGACCGGTCCCGCGCACCATGCGGCGGCCCGCGCGAGCAGCGGCCCCCGGACACCGTGGAGGTGTGTCCGGGGGCCGCGTCCATGGGGCCGGGGCGCGCTCAGGGGATCCGCACGCCGTACGCGGCCAGGGCCGGCTTCACCGGCTGGTAGTAAGTCGTCCCGCCCGTGGTGCAGTTGCCGCTGCCGCCCGACGTGAGGCCCAGGGCCTTGTCCCCGTCGAAGAGGGCGCCGCCGCTGTCGCCACCCTCGGCGCAGACATCGGTCTCGATCAGACCGGTGACGGTGCCCTCCTGGTAGTTGACCGTGGCGTCGAGGCCTGTGACCTTGCCGGCGTGCACCCCGGTCGTGGAGCCGCTGCGCTGCACGGCCTCGCCCATCGTGGCGTCGGCCGCCTGCCTGATGTCCTGGGCGCCGCCGGCGCCGAGGAGGCCGTGGAGGTTCACCTGGCTCGGGTGGGGAACATCCGCGGTGTACTTGACGAGGGCGTAGTCGTGCCCCGGGAAGCTGTAGGACTCGGTGGCCCCGATCTGCGGGCCGCCCTTGCCGTCGGACCAGGTCTGCTCGACGGCGCCACAGTGCCCCGCGGTCAGGAAGTAGGCCTCGCCCCACTTGGGGGCGGTGTCGCCCTTGCTGACGTTGAACCCCAGCGAGCAGCGGTATTTGGCGCCGTAGATCCCGTCGCCGCCCGCGATGAACCGGGTGAGCCTGGTGGTCGTTCTGCGCACGACGGCCTTCTCGCCGAGCCCGGAGACGACCCGGTTCAGCTGCGCCATCCGGCCGCCGGTGACCGTGGGGTCGGCGGTCACGACGACCCGGTCCAGTCTGGGGTCGGTCACCCAGGCGGTGCCGGGGATGGCGGCGGACCTGCTCAACTCCAGGCGTGCGGCGTCGAGTTGCGGGAGGGAGAAGCGCAGGGGCTCGGCCCCTGCGGGCTGCGGTGCGAGGGTGGCGGCCGCGAGAGCGGCCGCGGCGGCGCCACCGAGAGCGGCCCGCACGAACGGCCAACGGTTCTTCAACTCGGCACCTCCGGTGGGGGGTTGCTCCGCATGAACAGGGGTCGCGTCCATGCCAAGTCGTCCGTCGAGTGTCCCGACCGGAGGAGGGAGTGCACAAGGGCGAATTCCGGTAGCGCACAAATCTATGCGCGCGCCGGTGGCGCCCCGAAGGGGCGCGGGGAACTGCGCGACAAGCCACGATGCGCCCGCAGTTGGAAGCGCTCAGGCGTGCCCGATGCCCGTCTCGTCCTCACCCCCCGCTTCGGCGGGCGGCGCCTCGACGGGAATCTGCTCGGCCTGCGGCACAGCCGCCTCGCCATGCCCCGCCCGCTCCAGGAAGCGCAGCAGCTCCACCGGGAACGGCAGCACCAGCGTGGAGTTCTTCTCCGCGGCCACCGCCACGATCGTCTGCAGCAGCCGGAGTTGCAGGGCGGACGGCTGGTCGGCCATCGTCGCCGCCGCCTCCGCGAGCTTCTTCGACGCCAGCAGCTCCGCGTCCGCGTTGATGACCCGGGCCCGGCGCTCCCGCTCCGCCTCGGCCTGCCGGGACATCGAGCGCTTCATGGTCTCCGGCAACGAGACGTCCTTGATCTCGACGCGGTCGATCTGGACGCCCCAGCCGATGGCCGGGCTGTCGAGCATCAGCTCCAGGCCCTGGTTGAGCTTCTCCCGGTTGGAGAGCAGATCGTCCAGGTCGCTCTTGCCGATGATCGAGCGGAGCGAGGTCTGGGCCATCTGCGAGACCGCGAAGCGGTAGTCCTCGACCGCGATCACGGCCTCCGCCGGGTTCACGACCTTGAAATAGACGACCGCGTCCACGCGCACGGTCACATTGTCCCGGGTGATGCCCTCCTGGGCGGGCACCGGCATGGTCACGATCTGCATATTGACCTTGCGCAGCCGGTCCACCGCGGGAAGGATCATGGTGAATCCCGGCTGCCGGATCTCCGAGTGCAGCCGCCCCAGCCGCAGCACCACGCCGCGCTCGTACTGTTTGACCACTCGGGCCGCCGCCGCCAGGTACACGAGCCCCACGCAGCCCGCGGCCACCACTGCCACCACGAGGTCTTCGACCATCACGGCCCCCTGCCGTCACACGTCAGGTGATACGTCCACGGTATGCCCGTGTCCGGACGTGGTCGAGCCCCCGGCCCCGCGGGGCCGGGGGCTCTGTGCTGCTGGCCGCAGGCGATGGGGAAGGGCGGAGCGCGCTCGCGGTCAGACGGCGGGGAGGGGCGGGCGGAATCAGAAGACGCTCACCCCGTAGGCGCTGAGCGCCTTGGTGACGGGCTGGAAGAAGGTCGTCCCGCCGGAGCGGCAGTTGCCGCTGCCGCCGGAGGTCAGGCCGAGGGCGGTGGAGCCGGAGAAGAGCGCGCCGCCGCTGTCGCCGGGTTCAGCGCACACATCGGTCTGGATCAGGCCGCGCACGATGTTGCCGTTGCCGTAGTTGACGGTGGCGTTCAGGCCGGTGACCTTGCCGCCGTGCACCCCGGTCGTGGAGCCGCTGCGCTGGACGCTCTGCCCGACGCGGGCGCTGCCCGCCGAGGTGATGCGCTGCTGGCGGCCGTTGTAGAGATCGACGGCGCTGGGGTGGGCCAGGGAGCCGTTGGTGTACTGGACGATCCCGTAGTCGTTGCCGGGGAAGCTGGTCCCGGTGGTCGGGCCGATGCTCGTGGAGTGGTTCGCGGTGGCGTAGTAGGGCGGCTTGCCCTGGGTGCAGTGACCTGCGGTGAGGAAGTAATAGGTGTTGCCCTTGCGGACGTTGAAGCCGACGGAGCAGCGCCATGAGGGCGCGTAGATCGCGTCGCCGCCGGCGAGGAGGGTGCGGAAGGCTCCCGGGGTGCGTTCGACGCGTATCGCCTCCTGGCGTCTGAGTCTGGCCAGATCGGTGGCGGAGACGGTGGAATCGGCCGTCACCACAAGGGTGTTGGTGGCGGGGTCGACGGCCCATGCGGTGCCCGCGACGTCCGCGGACTCCACGGCGGCGCGGGCGGCGGACAGCTGCACGGCCGAGTGGACGGCGGCAGAGGTACCGTCGGCGCGGGCGCTGCCGACGGTGAGGACGGAGACGGCGAGCATGCCGCCTGCCACGGCGGCCACCGTGGTCGGGCGCTTGATCCTCACGTTCTTCCTCCCGTGGGGGGTCGGGGGCCCGTCGAAAGGGCACGCCGCATTCCGATTTCGCCGTGCCCCTGACAAGCGCTGTGCTCGGGAGTATTCGGGCGGAGCGGCGGGAGGCGCAAGAGCATCTTTCGGACGCGCCCGCGCCCCGAAGGGGCGCGGGGCTGTTCACATTTGCGGCTCCGCCGTGTGGGCGCGAGCAACCACAACCGGCCCACAGCCGAAGTACTGCTAACCGCTGTGCGCGCACCGTTCCCCCGCCGGGACGGCGAACGGCAGCGTGTTGCCCGGCGGCGGGAACGGGCAGATGAAGTGTTCGGCGAAGGCGCACGGCGGCAGGTGGGCGCGGTTGAAGTCGACGGTCACGGTGCCGTCCGGGTCCGGGGCGGGCGGGCGCAGGAAGCGGAAGCGGTAACTGGACGTGCCGCTGGTGCCGTCGGCGAAGACCGCCCACAGCGAGCCGTCCTCCTCCGCCCCGACCTGCAGGGTGTGCTCCCCGCTGCCGAGGGCCAGTTCGCCGGCCAGGCTCAGGCCGCGTTCGCGCCCGTCCGCGTTCTCCACCGGCACGACCGTGCGACCGCCCGCGTAGGGCCGGAACGTCCCGGACAGCACCCAGCGTTCGTCGTAGTCGAAGGCGTCGATGCCTGCGAACGCCTGCCGGGCCGCCGACTGCGGGTCGAAGACCCGGACCGCCCACTGGCCCTCGCGCCGCAGCACCAGCAGCCGGCGCTCGCCGTGCGCGACCCACACGGCACCGGCCGACGCGTCGGGGCCGAGCCGGATCCAGCCCTCGAACGGCTCGCCGTTCACGGTCAGTCCGTCCTCGGCGAGGGCGGTGAGCAGGACGGCGTCACCGGTCCCGGGGTCCTCGGTCCAGCGCCCCGGAACGCCCGGGATCCGGCCGTCGGGGGCGTCGGCGAGCCAGTACGTCCCGGTCAGCGCCAGCGGCCCGTACGGCGCCGACACCGTCCTGGTGCGCTGCTCGCGCCACGCGGCCCACTGCTCTTTGGCATCAGTCGTGCTCATGGCCGCCCACTGTTCCATACGGGGACGGGAAGACCGAGGTGCCCGCGCAGCGTCGTGCCGCTGTACTCCGTACGGAACGCACCGCGCTCCTGCAGCAGGGGCACGACCCTGTCGACGAAGTCGTCCAGCCCGCCCGGCGTGAGGTGCGGGACGAGGATGAAGCCGTCGGCGGCCTCCCGTGTCACGAACTCGGCCATCCGCGCCGCCACCTCCTGCGGCGTGCCGACGAACGACTGCCGGCCGGACGTCTCGATGACGGTCTCCCGGATCGACAGCCCCTTGGCCTCCGCCAGGGCGCGCCACTGCGCGGCGATGGCGAGCGGGTCGCCGATCCGCACGCGGCCCTGGGCGAGTTCGCCCCCGGGGTCGGGGTCGACGTCCGGCAGCGGGCCGTCGGGGTCGTAGCCGGACAGGTCGCGGCCCCAGACCTGTTCGAGCGCGAGGATCGCGTTCTGCGGCGAGACCTGTTGCCTGCGGATCTCCGCCGCCCGCTCCTGGGCCTCGGCGGCGGTGTCGCCGAGTACAAAGGTCACCCCCGGCATGATCTTCAACTCGTCCGGCCCGCGCCCGTATGCGGCCAGCCGGCGCTTGACGTCGGCGTAGAAGGCGCGGCCCGACTCCAGGGTGCCGTGCCGGGTGAAGACGACGTCGGCGGCCGAGGCGGCGAACTCGCGGCCCTCGTCGGAGTCGCCGGCCTGGATGACCACGGGGTGGCCCTGCGGGCTGCGCCGGACGTCGAACTCGCCCGCGACGGAGAAGTGCCGGCCGTCATGGGCGAAGGGACGCGCCCGCCCGCACGGCGTCCAGGAGTCCCACAGCTCCCGCGCTGTGGCGACGAACTCCGCGGCGCGCGTGTACCGGTCGGCGCGGTCGAGGTAGCCGCCGCGGCGGAAGTTCTCGCCGGTGAACGCGTCGGAGGACGTCACCACGTTCCAGGCGGCACGGCCGCCGCTGAGGTGGTCGAGCGAGGAGAGGCGCCGGGCGAGTTCGTAGGGCTCGTTGAAGGTCGCGTTCACGGTGGCCGCCAGGCCGAGCCGTTCGGTGACGGCGGCCAGCGCGCTGAGCACCGTGATCGACTCGGGCCGGCCGACGACGTCCAGGTCGTGGATGCGGCCCTTGTGCTCGCGCAGCCGCAGCCCCTCGGCGAGGAAGAAGAAGTCGAACAGGCCGCGTTCGGCGGTGCGCGCGAGGTGTTCGAAGGACGAGAAGTCGATCTGGCTCCCGGAGCGCGGATCCTGCCAGACGGTGGTGCTGTTGACGCCGGGGAAGTGCGCGGCGAGGTGCATCTGCCGGCGGGCGGTGCGGGTCATGCGGTCTCCCTTGCCGGTGCGTAGCGGTTGGCGGGGCGCGGCAGTCCGAGGTGCTCGCGGAGCGTGCCGCCCGGGTGGAAGCGGCGCAGCAGGCCCCGGTGCTGGAGGACGGGCACGGTGCCGTCGACGAGCAGCGACAGGTCGCGGCCGGGCTGCTCGGGCCGGATGTGGAGGCCGTCGACGGCGCCGTCCTCGTACCAGCGCCCGGCCAGGTCCGCGAGGGCGACCGCGTCGGCGGCCGTGTGCAGGGCGACGGGCACGGAGGCGAGGACGCGGAGATGGCGGGGGTTGCGCCCGTGGGCACGGGCGCTGTCGTGCAATTCGGCGCGGACGGCGGCGAGTTGCTGTGGGTCGTCGGCCGACCCGATCCGTACCAGGGCGACGTCCGCACGGCGGGCCGCGGTCCCGCGCGCCGGTCCGGCGGTGGCGTCGACGACGACCACCGGCCGGCCCTGCGGGGGCCGGGGCACGATGGACGGGCCGCGGACGCGGAACCCGGGCCCCTGGAAGTCGACGTAGTGGAGTTTGTCGCGGTCGATGAAGCGGCCGGTGGCCCGGTCGCGGATCTCGGCGTCGTCCTCCCAGCTGTCCCAGAGCCGGGCGACGACGTCGGCGACGGCGTCCGCCTCGCGCCACAGCACGTCGTCGGGCGCCGCGGGCCGCCGGCCGAAGAGCCGGGCGGCGGTCTCGCCGGGCGACACGTCGACGGCCCAGCCGGCCCGGCCGCGGCTGACCCAGTCGAGGGTGGAGACGGCGGAGGAGACGTGGAAGGGCTCGGTGTGCGTGGTGGTGACGGTGGGGACGAGCCCGATCCGCTCGGTCGCGGGCGCGACACGCGCCAGCACGGCGAGCGCGTCGATCCGGGACTCCCGCGGGGTACGCGGCCCGAAGGCGTCCCCGAGCGTGACGAAGTCGAGCCGACCGCGCTCCGCGAGACGGGCGGCGTGGACGTAGGGCCGGGGGTCGGTGGTGCCGGGGTGATCGATGGCGACGGCGAGGTGCATCATGCGGACTCCTGTGCAGGGGCGGGAATTTCAGACGCGGGGTACCGCACCCCGTCAGGGGCGCGGGCCCCGTCAGGGGCGCGGGCCCCGTCAGGGGCGCGGGGAACTGCGCGACCAGCCACGACGCACCCGCACCCGTCGAACCGCCCCCCGGCCAGCAACCCCAGCACCGCCCGCGCCACGGCATCGTTCTGCCGGAACCCGGCCGACCCGCTGCGCGGCCGCGCGAACGCCGGAGCCCGGGCCGTGGTGTGCGGCCCCAGTGCGAAACGCCGCGGGTGCGGCCGCCCGTCCGGGCCCACGACCCGCCCGTCGTCCGGGCCGACGACGAGCAACCCGGCACTGGTGACGGCCACTTCGCCCGCCAGCCCCCGCAGCAGCGGATCCGCCGAACGCCCCACGCTTGCCGCAGGCAGCCTCGCCTCGGCCAGCGCCCGCGCCTCGACCACCCGTCCCGGCACGCTGACGCTCCTCGCCCGGAACACCCCCCGCTCCGGATCGCCGGTGATGTGCACGTCGGCACCGAGGAAGCGCACCACCCCCGCCCGCGAGAGGGCGAGCAGCTGCTGCAGCCGGGGCCCGGGCGGGCCGGAGGCCAGGTAGCTGAACAGGCCCTGCCACTGCTCCCCGGCGTCGCCGAGCCGGGCGAGCTGCCCGTGGACGGAGAGCAGTGCGAGGAAGACGGCCAAGTCGGGGCTGTAGCGGGGGTCATGGCGGCGCGCCAGGTCCGCGGCGATATGTGCCCGTATGCCGTCCTGCAGTGCTTCCGCATCCGGGAAGCGCAGCCCGGCCAGCGGCAGGTCGAGGGCGTCCAGGTCGAACCGGTCGGCCGGGTCGGGCACGGAGGAGGCGACGAGGACGTCGAGTTCGGCGCTGCCGGGCTCGCAGGCCGCGTACTTCTCCTCGAAGTCCGGCCAGTTGACACGCGTGCGCTCCGGGTGGGCGGTGAAGAGCCGGTGGTAGTGGGCGAAGCCCAGTTCCTTGGCGACGAGCGGCCGCATGTCGCGCTCGAAGTCCGGCGGGCCGGGCCGGCGGCGCAACTCGGCGGTCTCGGGCGGCCCGAGGAAGCGGGGCAGCGGGGGCCGCTCCCCCTGCCACGGGTATCCGGTCTTCGCGCGGTACGGGACCCCGCGGCGCGAGCCGACGTGCAGGACGGGTTCGCGGCCGGAGGGGTGGTACGTCAGGGTGCCGCTGCCGTCGTCGGTGTACCGTCCGCCGCGGCCCTCGGTGAGCAGCACCATCAGGTCCACGAAGGCGAGCCCCATGCCGCGGACGAGGACGGGCTCCCGGGGCCGTAACCCGCTCAGGTCGCTGTCGGCGGTGAACTCCGGTGGCAGGTGGACGAGTCCATGGGCGGCTGCGAAGGCGGCGAGCTCCTGCTGTTCCGGGTCCGGCCGGGCGGGGAGGTGCCCGAGGGTGAGCACGACGGCGTCGGCGAGCAGAGGCTGGGCCCGCCCCTCCAGCCACACGCGTTGCCGGCCGTCGCGCGGGCCGGAGAGCCGTACGGCCCGGCGGCGGTGCTCGTGGACGGTGACGCCGGGCGGCAGCGCGGCCACCGCGGACCGGTGGAACCAGCGGAGGTAGGCGCTCTGCACCCGCCGCCCGGCGAAACTGCGCGGGTCCAACGCACGGACTTCGGCGGCGACTTCGGGGTCGTCGGGCGGTTCGACGACGCCCTCGCGGACCTGTGCCGCCCACTCGGCGAGCGAGGGGCCGGGGCGGACCGGGCCCACGGTTCCGACGGTGTCGTCGGTGAACATCGTGACGTCCTCGGCCATGGAGTTCATCCACAGCAGCGGCGACTGGCCGTGCCGCCAGATCCGTCCGGCGCCGGGCGGGTACGGGTCGACGAGGTGCAGGTCGAGACGGCGGTCCCCGAGCAGCTCGGGGGCGTTGGCGGCGATCCGTTCGACGAGACCGGTGCCGCGCGGACCCGCGCCGACGACGACGAGCGACGGGACGGGCAGGGCGGGAGAAGGCATGCGAAGGCACTCCGTGGATGCGGGATCGAACACGGGCGGTGCTGCCTTCGCACGGGCCCGCGCCCCTCAGCGCGGACCCGTCATCGAGGCTACGTCGGTTGACGAGGAAACGGAAGGCTGTTCCACTTGGAGGCATGGCATCGACGCAGCGGCTGGTGACGCGCAGCCACATCGACTTCGGCCGGGTGTGGTCGGCGTCCTGTACGGGTTGAGGATTCCCCGTCGCGCTGCCTTCGCCTTTTGCGGCCGGGGTCGTCGGACCCCGGCGCTGCACTCCCCTCAGTGCTCAGCAGTCACAAGTCGCATCAGCAATCACAGCAACTGCAGTCGCAGTCACACCCATCACCACAATTGCTGCAGCATTCACAGCAGTTGCAGCAGTCACCACAACCCCCGCAACCGTCACAGGAGTCGCAGCAGTCGCACTTGTAGCACCACCCCTCTCGCGGCAGACCCGTCCACGGGTCGGTGTAGGGGTCCCTGCAGCACACCTGGCACGTGCAGAACAGCCCCGTCCACACCAGGCACCCCGGCAGCAGATCCCGCTGCGGCCCGCGGCGGGGCGGCTCCGGCGGGGCGGGGGGCGGCATGACCGGCGGCGGACCGAAGGACGCCTGCTGCTCGGAATGAGGTTTTTGCCCTGAATGCCCGTCATGTCCACAGGTGTTGCCGCCGCCGAACGCCCGGTCCACGGCCCGCTCCAGCTCGTGGACCAGCAGCACGTGCGCCAGCCGTCCCTGTGCCTTGCTCCCGAAGTCGGCCTCGCGCAGCGCCAGCCGCACGCCGTGTACCGCGTCGTCGCACAGCCGCCGCACCTCCACCAGGTCCGTGCCGGTCGCGGTCACCGGGTTCCACGCGCCCGTACGCGCGTCCTCGGCCAGGTCCTCGACGGCGTCCAGCAGGTGCGCGAGCCGGCCGAAGAGCCGGCCGGCCTCCTCCAGCGGTGCCTTGTTGGCGGGCCTCCCGGCCAGAACGGCCGTGTAGCCGAAGGCGGCTGCGGTCGCCGTCTCGGTCGGCTCGGTCACCATCAGCAGCGGCGTGCCGGCACCGGCCAGCGCCTCGATGCCCGACTGCCGTTCGACCGCGTCCACCAGAACAGCCGTGTCGAAGCCGAGTTCCGATCCGGTCCGCGCCCCGGCCCTGTCCCACCGGGCCGCCATCCGGCGGGCCGCGGCCGCGACCGGACGCCGCGCCAACAGCCCGTCGCGGTCGGCGACATGGTCACGCATCTTCGCCGAGGCCAGCACGAGCGAGACGGACGCGGCCAGCCGGGCGCCCTCGCCGTGCGCCACGGACGCGCTGCGCATGCCGCGCAGCGCACACGGACCGGCCGTGCGGCGCCAGGCGCCGGCCCCCTTCCCGGTACGCGGCGACTGTGCCTCCACCAGCACGGATATGACCAGTCCGTCATAGTTCGTGGCGATCCGGGCCATTTGCCCGTGATCCCCCTTCAACGCCAGGCAGAGGCCGCAGAGATGGGCCGTCCACTCCGTCCGCATCGCCTCGGACAAGCGGTGCCTGCACGGCCTGATGATCCCGAACAAAATGTGCCCCCGTGGTGTGGCGACGTGTGTGGTGCCGATGTGCCCGGGCATCCTAATCACCGGGGCAGAACACCGGGCCGGGGCCCGCCCGTCCCCCGACTACACCGCATATGCCCAGGTCCAGCGCCTAAGGCCGACATCGGGAGTTTCTGACGCACCGCCAACCGCTTTGCACCAGATGCGTCACGAAATCCTCGCCCGGCGGCCATCCACTTGGCACATCATCCGCATCATGGACGACCATAGAGGGGCGGGCGGAACACACCGCGTGTGAGAGGAGGCGTCCATGGGATCGGTGCGCAAGGCGAGTGCGTGGCTTGGCCTCGTCGACGACAACAGCGATGACGAGCGCTACTACGACGACGAGTACGCCGAGGGGCCCGAGCCCGGAGACTCCTGGGTCACCAACCCCAAGGTGCGGGTGGCCGACGAGGTCGCCCAGGAGCAGGGCACCCGGATCGCCACGGTCACCCCGGACGGTTTCCGGGACGCCCGTGGCATCGGCGAACTCTTCCGCGAGGGCGTCCCGGTCATCGTCAACCTCACCGCCATGGAGCCCAACGACGCCAAGCGCGTCGTGGACTTCGCGGCCGGTCTGACGTTCGGCCTGCGCGGCTCCATCGAGCGTGTGGCCACCCGGGTGTTCCTGCTCACCCCCGCCGACTACCAGGTGGTCAACGGGGAGCCGGTGGGGCGGCGCGGGGGGTTCTTCAACCAGAGCTAGGCACTCTGCTGCTGGTGCTCACCGGAACGCATCGAGGCCGGTGAGCGCCTTGCCCAGCACCAACTGGTGCATTTCGACGGTGCCCTCGTAGGTGAGCACCGACTCCAGGTTCGTGGCGTGCCGCATCACGGGGTACTCGAGCGAGATCCCGTTGGCGCCCATGACCGTGCGCGCGGCGCGGCAGATCTCGATCGCCTCGCGTACGTTGTTGAGCTTCCCGAAGCTCACCTGCTCCGGCCGCAGCCGGCCCGCGTCCATCCGCCGGCCCAGGTGGTGCGCGAGCAGGATCCCCTTGTGCAGCTCGACCGCCATGTCGGCCAGCTTGGCCTGCGTCAGCTGGAATCCGGCGATCGGTCTGCCGAACTGCTCGCGCGCGCCTGCGTAGTCGAGCGCCGCTTCGAAGCACGTACGCGCGGCGCCCATGGAGCCCCAGACGATGCCGTAGCGGGCGTGGCTCAGACAACTGAGCGGACCGCGCAGCCCGATCGCCTCCGGCAGGAGGGCGTCGGCGGGCAGCCGCACGTCGTCCAGGACCAGTTCGCTGGTGACGGACGCGCGCAGCGACCACTTGTGCCGGATCTCCGGCGCCGAGAAGCCGGGGCTGTCGGCCGGGACGACGAAGCCCCTGATGCCCTCGTCGGTCTGCGCCCAGACGACGGCCACCCCGGCGACCGAGCCATTGGTGATCCACATCTTGCGGCCGGTGAGCACCCAGTCGCCGCCGTCGCGCCGGGCGTGGGTGCGCATGCCGGACGGGTCCGACCCGTGGTCGGGCTCGGTGAGCCCGAAGCAGCCGATGACCTGGCCGGACGCCATCTCCGGCAGCCAGCGCTGCCGTTGCTCCTCCGAGCCGAAGCGGTGGATCGCGTACATCGCGAGGGAGCCCTGCACGGAGACGAGGGAACGGATGCCGGAATCGGCGGCCTCCAGTTCCAGGCAGGCCAGCCCGTACTGGACGGCGGTGGCGCCCGCGCACCCGTACCCGTCGAGCTGCATCCCGAGGGCACCGAGTGCGCCCAGCTCGCGGGCGAGTTCACGGATGACGGGGAGCTCGCCGCGCTCGTACCACTCCGCGACGTGGGGCAGCACGCGGTCGGCCGCCCATTGCCTGACGGCGTCCCGGATGGCGCGGTCCTCGTCGGAGAGGAGGTCGTCGATCCCGAGCGGATCACGGGGATCGAAGGGGGGAAGGGCGCGAGTGGACATGCGTCCGACGTTACGGCTGAGTAACCCGGCACGTCCAGTGCCGTCTTGCGCCCCGTAAGGGGCGCGGGGCTGTTGTCATTTGCGGCTCCGCCGCGTGGGCGCGACCATGGCGCCCCGTCAGGGGCGCTTACGGGGCGCCGCGCCCCTAGGCGGGAGCCGAATCCGCCGAGCGCGGCAGCCGCAGCGCCGCCAGGCCTCCCGCGAGGAGCAGTCCTGCACTCACCGCCAACGTCACGTGCAGACCGTGCACAAACGCATCCCGCGCCGCCACCCGCAGCGCGGCACCGGCCGGGCCGCCGAGCCGGTCGGCGACTTCGTACGCCTCCCCCACGGAGTGACCGGCCGCGGCCCCCGCCGCACTCGGAACACCCGGCACCGCCGCAACTCCCGGCGCGTACGCCGCATTCATCACGCTGCCCAGCAGCGCGATGCCGATGCCCGCGCCCAGCTGGTACGACGTCTCCCCGATCGCCGCCGCCCCGCCCGCGCACTCCGCAGGAGCCTCGCTGAGCATCGATTCGTAGGCCCCGAACAGCGTGGTCTCCAGGCCGAATCCGAGCAGGACGAAGCACACGACCATCAGGGCCGGCCGGTCCTGGCTGCCCAGAGCGGTGAGGGACAGCACCGCCACGGCCGTCAGGGCGAAGCCCGACGCCACCATCACCCGCGGCCCGACGCGGTGCAGCACCCGGGAACCCACGAGTCCCGCGGCCATGGCGGCCAGCGTCAACGGCAGCAGCCGCAGCCCGGTCCGCAGCGGAGTGAGGCCCAGCACGAGCTGCAGGTACTGCGCGGCCACCAGCTCCAGGCCGACGAGGGCGAGCATGGCCAGCACGATGCAGCCGACGGACGTGCCGAACGCCGGGCGGCCGAACATCGCGAGGTCGACCAGCGGGTGGGTACGGCGGCGCTGCCGCCGGACGAAGAGGACGAGCAGCGCGGCCCCCAGCGCCGCGGGCACCAGCGTGCCCAGCGACAGCGGCTCGGCGGTGCCGATCCGTTTCACCCCGAAGACCAGGCCGAACAGCCCACAGGCCGCCATGAGTGCGCCGAGCACGTCCCACGGCCCATTGCGGTCGCCGGTCGACTCGGGCAGCAGCCACCGCCCGACGGGCAGGCTGACCGCCATGAGCGGCAGGTTGATGAGGAAGACCGAGCCCCACCAGAAGTGCTCCAGCAGGAAGCCGCCGAGCAGCGGCCCGACCGCCGCGCCTATCGCGGCGACCGCGCTCCAGATGCCGATGGCCAGGGCCCGTTCCCGGCGGTCGGGGAAGACCTGCCGGAGGATGGAGAGCGTCGCAGGCATGATCATCGCGCCGCCGGCGCCGAGCAGCGCCCGCGCGGCGATCAGGACTTCCGCGGTGCCGGCGAAGGCGGCCAGGGCGGAGGCCACGCCGAACAGCCCGTAGCCGAGCAGCAGCACCCGGCGCCGCCCGACCCGGTCGCCGAGCGTGCCGAAGAGGATCAGCAGCGAGGCGCAGACGAGCGGGTAGACGTCGACGATCCAGAGCAGCTGGATCGCACCGGGGCGCAGGTCCTCGGTGACGGCCGGGACCGCAACGTGCAGCACGGTGGCGTCGACGGCGACGAGCAGCAGGCTGACGCAGAGCACGACGAGCACGGTCCAGCGGCTCGCGCCGCTTCCGTTCCCGCTGTGCGGCAGCCGGTCCCGCCGGGAGCGCTGCCGGGGAACGCCCGAGGACCGCCGGGGGTCGGCGGTGGTCGTCCCGGACATTCACACACCTCCGTGTCGTGCGAGTCGACAGAGTACGCGAGTCCCGCCCGTGCGCACGTGGCCCGTCTCACGTCGCGCGGCTGGGACAATCGGTCGGGTGACTGATCTCGTTTCCCCCTCCGGCATACGCACCGGCACCCCCGCCGCCGTGTACGGCGGCCCGCTGCGCGGCCGTGCGGCCGTGCCGGGGGTGCTGCGCCGGGCCGCCCCGGCGCTGCTGGTGTACGCGGGGGTGCGGGCCCTGGGGATCGTGGTGCTCGCACTGTGGGGACTGTCCGACGGGAAGGACCCGCTCACCCTGCTGTCGGCCCGCTGGGACTCGCTCTGGTACGCGCGGATCGCCGAGCACGGCTACGGGTACACGCTGCATCTGAGCGGCGGCCGGGTCCACTCCGACCTGGCGTTCTTCCCACTGCTGCCGTGGCTGGAGCGGGGCCTGTCGGCGGTGTCGCCGCTCTCGGCGGGCGAGGCCGGGCTGGTGGTGAGCGCGGTCGCGTCGCTGTGCGCGGCGGGGGCCCTGTTCGCGATCGGCGAGCTGTGCCACGGACGGCGGGCGGGCATCGCGCTCGCGGCGCTGTGGGCGGCACTGCCGGTCGGGATCGTGCAGTCGATGGCGTACTCGGAGTCGCTGTTCACGGCGCTGGCGGCGTGGAGCGTGTACTGCGTGCTCACCGGCCGCTGGGTGTGGGCGGGTTCGCTCGCGGCGCTGGCCGGGCTGACCCGGCCGGTGGGGGCGGCGGCGGTGGCGGCCGTGTGGATCACCGCGGCGGTGCTGCTGTGGCGCCGGGAGCCCCGGTCCGACAGACGCCGGATGCTGCTCGGGGCGGCGCTGGCCCCGCTGGGCTGGCTCGGCTACGTGGCCTGGGTCGGGGTGCGGACGGGCAGCGTGACCGGCTATCTCGATGTACAGGGCGGCTGGGGCAACGGCTTCGACGGCGGGCTGGCGTTCGGCCGGTTCATGGGCGGGCTGCTGGACGGGCCGGGGTTCGCGGGCGGGCTCGCGCTGCTCACCGGCGTCGCGCTGGTGCTGTGGCTGTACGCGGCCGGGGTGCGGCGCCGCCAGCCGCTGCCGCTGCTGGTCTACGGGGGCGTGGTGCTGCTGCTCGCCCTGACCGCGAAGGGGTACTTCGGCTCCAAGCCCCGCCTGATGCTGCCGGCGTTCCCGCTGCTGCTGCCCCTCGCGGCGGCCGTGGCGCGGCTGCGCACGGTGCGGGCGGCGGCGACGGTGGGGACGGTGGCGCTGGCGTCGGCGGTCTACGGGGCGTTCTGGCTGCACGGCTCCGGCCCGCCATGATCGATTATCGGGCGTTCCCGGGGGCTTTCCCGGGACGGGCCGCGGAGGCCGCCCGCAAACACCGCGGAACGCGACGGCCACAAGCCGGCGAACACCGCGGAACGCACGGGGAATTGCCCTGTAAGCCGCCGGACACCGCCCGGCGGCTTTTTTCCTGCCCGCATTTTATGCGGCCCTTATCCGGCGGATTCAAACATGCCGGAGGTCAGGATTGAGACGCATTCCACATCACATCGTCATCACAAAGCGGCCCGATCGGCCAAGCCTCGCCGTCACGCAATGTAACGTCGATTGAGTGCGTACCAATGACGAGCTCCTGCCCGCGCAGGAGCGCCGGACCGAGCCCCCGCGCCCGCGGATGACCCGCGCCCGCGTGGGGATCCTCGCGGCGACCTCCGTGGTCTACGC
The DNA here is from genome assembly GCF_013030945.1 of Streptomyces morookaense. Classification (GTDB taxonomy): domain Bacteria; phylum Actinomycetota; class Actinomycetes; order Streptomycetales; family Streptomycetaceae; genus Streptomyces; species Streptomyces morookaensis. Next base: position 152,621 of record NZ_JABBXF010000023.1, read on the forward strand.
GGCGATCGTGGTCGGCGTGCTCACCAACTCCTGGCCGGTGCGGTTCGACTGGCAGGTCATGCTCTTCCGGCCGTACAAGCAGTGGCCGGAGATCCACGCCTTCCTCGACTACTTCGTGGTGCTGGGCCAGCGCGGTCCCACCGCCGTGGCGGTGGCCGCCTGGCTGGGCTGGTGCGCCTACAAGCAGAAGACCCTGCGTCCGCTGCTCGTGCTGGGCGTCTCGCTGCTCCTGCTCAACGCCACGGTGGGCGCGGCGAAGATAGGGATGGGACGGCTGGGGCCGCACTACGCGACCCACGTCGGCTCCAACGAGATGTTCGCCGGCGGCGACATATTCCCCTCGGGCCACACCGCGAACGCCGTGGTGACCTGGGGCGTGCTCGCCTACCTGGCCACCACTCCGCGCACCCGCCGGATCGCCTCGGTGGCCGCCGCGCTGCTGGCGCTGGGCGTCGGCATGACGACGGTGTACCTGGGCACGCACTGGATGAGCGACGTGACCCTCGGCTGGACCGCGGGCCTGATGATCCTGCTGGTGCTGCCCTGGTTCGAGGCGCCCATGGCGCGCACCGATGCCTGGCTGCTGGCCCAGTGGCGGCGGCTGCGCGACCGCCGCGCCCCGGTGCCGGCCACGGCCGTCGCGCCCGTCCCGCTGGGCGCGCCGCGCTCCCCGGCGGACGACGAGACGCCGGTGCTGGAGCCGGTGGGCGCCGGGAGCCGGGCGGGCGGACGCCCGCACCTGCCGCAGCGGACGCACACGGTCCGCTCCGAGCGCACGCCGGTCACCCCGACCGGCAGCCGCCGCCCGCCGCACCCGGACCGCGCACAGCGCACGACACCGCTGGGCGGCCGCACGGTGAGCTAGGCAGAACGCACGGATGGCGGCGGTCCTCGGACCGCCGCCATCGGCATTCCCGCGCCCCGAAGGGGCGCGGGGAACTGCGCGACCAGCCACGGACGGCCCGCAGTCGTAGTACCGGGCTACCCCTTCCAGCAGCGCCGCACCGTGCCGTCGACCACCTCGAAGTTGAGCCGCCCCACCAGGTACTCCATGGTGATGACCACCCCGGGCGGCAACGCCCGCACCGTCGTCCAGCCATGGGCGCGAGCCCGCCCGGCGGCCGTGTCGGCGTCGAGTCCCACGTAGTCGTCGAGGGCGTCGTCGGGGTCGGGGGGAAGCTGCGGTAGAGGCGCCATGACAGCCACCGTAGGGGCCTCCGGGCGGCGGGGGAAGCGGGGGCCGGGCACGCTGCCGTCCGGATCGGGTCCGCCACTGGTCACACTTCTGTCACAGAGGGCTCGCACCGGTTTACCCCGGCCCAGCAGGCTCCGTACGGCAATTCCGCACCCCCGGCAACGCCTCCGTAATCAACCCCGGGGAAATTCACCACACCTTTTCCGAATACCCCCGGCAACTCCGCGCACCGCACCGGGAATTCTCGGCACCGCGGCCGTCCCGTTATGCACCGTCAGGAATTCGGGGACGACGTCCCGCACACTTCCGGCACATACGGAATATAAAGTTCCAGCCTCTTGGGGGACCCCGCACCACGCGCGATTGACGAACGGCCGGCGGAGGCACCCTCGCGCGCCGGGCGGCGGACGAGCATCATGGCTGGTGCCCGGGAGAGCCCATGTGCACGACAGGCCGTACGAGCCGAGAGCGAAGCGAGGGGGCACGGATGGGGACCGACACCGCGCAGGCGGAGACCGCGCCGGCCCGGGAGCGCCGGCCCGGCGCCGTCGTCGTCGACTGGCTGACCACCACCGACCACAAGAAGATCGGGCATCTCTACCTGATCACCTCGTTCGCCTTCTTCCTGGTCGCCGGGCTGCTCGCCATGCTGATGCGAGCCGAACTGGCCCGTCCCGGGCTGCAGTTCCTCACCAACGAACAGTTCAACGAGGCGTTCACCGCCCACGGCACGATCATGCTGCTGCTCTTCGCCACCCCGGCCTTCGCGGGGTTCGCCAACGAGATCATGCCGCTGCAGATCGGCTCGCCGGACGTGGCGTTCCCCCGGCTCAACATGCTCTCGTACTGGATGTACCTGTTCGGCGGTCTGATCGTGGTGAGCAGCCTGCTGATGCCCGAGGGCGGCGCCGCCTTCGGCTGGACCGCCTACGCCCCGCTGAGCAGCGCGGCGCGCTCGCCGGGGATCGGCAGCGACATGTGGATCCTGGGCCTGGCGCTGTCGGGCTTCGGGACGATCCTGGGCGCCGTGAACTTCCTGACCACCATCATCGGGATGCGCGCGCCCGGCATGACGATGTTCCGGATGCCGGTCTTCACCTGGAACGTCCTGTTCACCTCGATCCTGATCCTGATGGCCTTCCCGGTCCTGGCCGCGGCCCTGCTCGTCCTGGAGGCGGACCGGCGGTTCGGTGCGGTGGTCTTCGAATCGGCGAACGGCGGGGCGCTGCTGTGGCAGCACCTGTTCTGGTTCTTCGGGCATCCCGAGGTCTACATCATCGCGCTGCCGTTCTTCGGCATCATCACCGAGATCATCCCGGTCTTCTCCCGCAAGCCGATCTTCGGCTACGTGATGCTGATCGGCGCGACCATGGCCATCACCGCGCTGTCCGTGGTGGTCTGGGCGCACCACATGTTCGCCACGGGTGCGGTGCTGCTGCCCTTCTTCTCCTTCATGTCCTTCCTCATCGCGGTGCCGACGGGCGTGAAGTTCTTCAACTGGATCGGCACCATGTGGCAGGGCTCGCTGTCCTTCGAGTCGCCGATGCTGTGGTCGGTGGGCTTCCTGGTGAGCTTCCTCTTCGGCGGGCTCACCGGTGTGATCCTGGCCTCGCCGCCGCTGGACTTCCATGTGACGGACACCTACTTCGTCGTGGCGCACTTCCACTACGTGGTGTTCGGGACGGTGGTGTTCGCGATGTTCGCGGGCTTCTACTTCTGGTGGCCCAAGTTCACGGGCAAGCTGCTGGACGACCGGCTGGGGAAGATCCACTTCTGGACCCTGTTCACCGGCTTCCACCTCACGTTCCTCGTCCAGCACTGGCTGGGCGCCGAGGGCATGCCGCGCCGTTACGCCGACTACCTGGCGGCGGACGGCTTCACCATGCTCAACACGGTGTCCACGATCGGCGCGTTCCTGCTGGGCCTGTCGACGCTGCCGTTCTTCTACAACGTCTGGAAGACCGCGAAGTACGGCAGGAAGGTCGAGGTCGACGACCCCTGGGGCTACGGCCGTTCGCTGGAGTGGGCGACCTCCTGCCCACCGCCGCGGCACAACTTCCTCACCCTGCCCCGTATCCGCTCCGAGTCGCCGGCCTTCGACCTGCACCACCCGGAGACGGTCCGCCACGAGAAGGCACCGGCGGCCCCGGCCGAGCCGGGCCCGGCCGGCGCCTGACGGGCCGTCGCCGAGGTCAGCGGGCGGTGGGGGGCCGCTCGTCGATCCGTACGGAAAGGTCGTTGTCGACGGTGTAGTACGGGCTCACCCGGGCAGGGGCGTACGTGGCGTCGACTTCCTGGGCGGGGTAGGTGAATATCTGTTTCTTGTCGGCGACGTCGTCGAGGATGCGGGCGAGCCGGGCCGCGGCGCCCTCGGCCGGGCGCAGCCACAGGTCCCAGACGTCCAGGCCGCCCTGCCACTCCTCGCACAGGCCGGCGAAGGGGAGGGTGAAGGTGAAGTCCGGGCCGTCGGCGGTGACGGGTGCGGTGCGCATGACATCGCTGTCACGGCGCAGCCGCGCCTCCACCACGGCGTCCTTCAGCCAGGCCTCCGGGTCGCCGACGCGGTACAGGGTGCCGTGGCCGGTGAGGCCCGAGGGGTCCAGGAGGAGGTCCCCTGCCTCGGCGTGCGGGGAGCGCAGCCAGCTGCGCAGCGAGAGGTTGCCGTGCTTGGTCGCGTACGGGATGCGGACCGCGAGCGGCGAGGTGCTGGGCCCGGGTCTGCGGTCGACCAGGGAGCGCAGGTCGGCCAGGCCCGGCACCAGCCGCCGCGGGGCGTCCTCGCCGCAGGCCGCGTGGACGTCCCAGCGGCCCTCCGGGAGGGCGACGGTGCTCGGCAGGACGGCGCGCACCCGGCCGTCGCCGTTGGGCGTGAGCGGCAGACGGACCTCACCGGACTCGTCGTCGCCGCCCCGGCGGCGCAGGACGAGCGCCGCGGACCACTGGGCGCAGGCTTCGGAGAGGCCCGGGGCGTCGAGGTCGAAGGTGAGTCCGCCCGCGGAGTCCGCGATGCAGTCGGCAGTGGGGTTCCCCATGCCGAAGGCCATGGGAGGGGCAGACACGATGGTGCACTCCTCGGGGGTGGTGGAGCCGCCGGGACCGGCGGCGTCGGCGGGCACGGTGGAAGGGGTCATGCGGCACGCACCCGTCGGAAGGCGGCGCGGCTCGCGTCCCTGGTCTTGAACGCGCTGCTGAGGAGGGATCCCCGGGTCCGGTGCAGCGAGCCCCGCAGGGCGCCGCGGCCGGTCAGATCGGTGAAGAGGGCCTCGTAGCGCTCGGCGATGTGCGCGGGGTCGAACCGGGCCGCGTTCTTCAGCGCCTCCCGGCCCATGCGGCGCCGCAGTTCGTCGTCGTCGATCAGCTTCAGCAGCCCGGCCGCGATGGCGTCCGGCTTGCCGACGGGCACCAGCAGACCGTCGGTCCCGTCGGTGATGATCTCGCCGGGGCCGTGCGGGCAGTCGGTGGAGACCACGGGGAGGCCGCAGCGCATCGCCTCGACGATGGTCATGCCGAACGACTCCAGGCTGGAGGTGCAGGCGGCGACGGAGCCCTTGACCCACTCGGGGTCCAGGGGGTTGGCGGGGCCCATGAGGAAGACGTGGTTGTAGAGGCCGAGCTTGTCGATCAGAGCCCGCAGCTTGGCGCGCTCCGCGCCGGCCCCGTAGATCCGCAGGCGCCAGTCGGGACGCTCGGCGGCCACCTTGGCGAAGGAACGAATCAGCACGTCGTACCGTTTCGCCGGAGCCAGCCGGCCGGCCGCGATCACCCACTTGCCGGTGCCGTCCGCGGGCTCCAGGGCCGGTGCCGGAACGCCGTTGGGCACCGCCTCGATCCGCACCCCGGGGAGCCTCATGAGCTTGCGGTAGGTGCGCGCGTCGGCCTCGGTCACGGTGGTGACCGCGTCCAGCCGCGGGTAGTGGGTGCGCAACGCCAGCTTCAGCGGACCGCTGTGGGTGCCCAGCGTCAGGTGCTCCTGGCCCACCCGGACCGGACCGCGCCGGGCCTGCTGGGCGATGTGCACGTTGAGGCCGGGCCGGGTGCCCACGACCACGTCGCAGTCCAGGCCGCGCAGATGCCGGGCGATCCGCTCGTCGGTCAGCGCGCTGTACTGCTGGTAGCGGCCCTCGGCGGCGGGGAAGACGGAGGCCGGGACGGCGTACCCGGGAAGCTCGCCCGCGTACTCCGGGCTGTCCTTGCGCAGGTCCACCAGGTGCCGCAGGCGGACCTTGCCGCCGGGGGCCAGCATCGGCTCGTCACGGTGGCGGAAGACGGAGACGATCTCCACGTCGTGCTGCTCGGCGAGGGTGCTCGCGAGGTTGTACGTGGTGCGGATGGTGCCGCCGATCCCGTACGCGTTGTGAATCAGGAATGAGATGTGCATTCGTCCCCATGCAGCCGGTGTGCCGCGGTCATCACCCGATGACCCGCCTCCTGAAGGTTAGACCGTGGCCGGTGCCGCAGGGTTGGCTGTGATCGTCAACTCGTTGTCCGAGCGTTGGCGAATCGGTAGCGGGGACGGGAACTTTTCCGGGCCGTGACCCCGGCCACGGATCGTCCGTTGTCTTCTTGTGGGCCGGGAAGAGCCCGGCACCACGCACCCCATGCACCACAGCTGCACCACCGTTTTGCCCGCACCAAGTTCGAGGAGCTCCCCGTGCCGCGCATGCTCGATGTCAGCGACGAAGTACGCGCCGAGATCGGCGACGAAGAGGCGGACCGACTGCTCGGCGGCGACAGCGCCCCGGGTGTGTACGACTGCACCTCCTGCCGCACCCCGGGCGACATCGACCGCGAGCGCACCAGCACGGTGCTGTTCGTCGGCGAGGAGACGGCGGTGCTGGCCTTCGCGCACGCGGCCTGCATCCCCTCCCAGGTGGTGCCGGTCTCCGAGGAGCAGCTCCAGGGCGCCGTGAAGTCCATCACCGCCGGCGAGGGCGGGCAGCCGGCGCCGGAGGTGCCGCTGCAGGCCGAGCTGGGCGTGACCAGCGGCCTGGTCCTGGTCGACGGGGACGTCCACCCCGCGCTGGTCGTCGAGCCGCTGGGCCCGATCGCCCGCCCCGGCACCACCGGGCCCGTGGACGTCTTCCTCGACCTGCTGCGCGAGCAGGGCTTCAAGGACGTCCCGGCCATGGACCGGGTGCCGGAGCCGATCGGGGGCTGGTCCGTGCTGCTCGCCATGGGCCAGCTGCACGCGATCCTCCAGCCGGGCCCCGGCACCAGCGCCGCCGTGGCGTGGTGGCAGGCGCACCAGCCGATGGAGGTGGCCCCCGAGTGGCGCGCCGCCGTCAACAAGCAGCGCCGCGTCCTGGTCCTCTGCTCCCCCTCCGGGACGATCGGTGCGCAGCCCCGCGAGGACCTGCTCCGCGAGGCCCTGGACCGGGCCGCGGCGGGCGGACGGCTGGTCGGCGCGAGCATGCCGCTCGCGGGCACCTGACCGACGGTGCGCGCCCGGCGCACACCACCCCGGCGGGGCATTCCCGTCCCGGGCCGCATCCCCGCGGCTCCGGAGTCGTTGGCAGGGATGTGTACTCATACGAACCCGTGTCCCGGACCTCGTATCCGAACTACATCCCCGGCATGCGGCCACCCCGCGATGCCTCCCCGGAGAGTCACCCCGGCTCGGTCACCCCGATCTACGACGCTCTCTGCTCCGAGTACCGCCGGTCCTTCCGGACGCTGCCCGGCGACCGCGCCGGGGAGGAGGAACTGAAGTTCAAGGGCTTCGGTGCGCCATCGCCCGGCGGCTATGCCCAGCCGTACGCGGGGGCGTATCAGGGGCAGTCGTCCGGGTACAACCCGGCCTGGGATTCGTACTACGGCCGGCAGCGCAGCGGCAGTCCACTGCCGGCGTTGCCGCCCGCGCCGCGGCGCAATTTCTAGCCTGCGGCAGTCCCGCGCCCCTGACCGGGGCGCGGAAAACGGCTGCTACTTCTTCTTCGACCGCTTCTCGCGCACCCGAACCGACAGGTGGATCGGCGTGCCCTCGAAGCCGAACTCCTCGCGCAGGCGGCGCTCGACGAAGCGGCGGTAGCCCGCCTCCAGGAAGCCGGAGGCGAAGAGGACGAAGCGCGGCGGCTTGGTGCCCGCCTGGGTGCCGAAGAGGATGCGCGGCTGCTTGCCGCCGCGGATCGGGTGCGGGTGCGCGGAGACGAGCTCGCCGAGGAAGGCGTTCAGGCGGCCGGTCGGCACACGCGTCTCCCAGCCCGCCAGCGCGGTCTCGATCGCCGGGACCAGCTTCTCCATGTGCCGGCCGGTGCGCGCCGAGACGTTGACCCGCGGCGCCCAGGCGATCTGCTGGAGCTCGGTCTCGATCTCGCGCTCGAGGTAGTAGCGGCGCTCCTCGTCGAGCGTGTCCCACTTGTTGAAGGCGATGACCATCGCCCGGCCGGCCTCGACGGCCATGGTGATGATGCGCTGGTCCTGGACGCTGATGGTCTCGCTGGCATCGATCAGGATGACGGCGACCTCGGCCTTCTCGACCGCGGCGGCGGTGCGCAGGGAGGCGTAGTAGTCCGCGCCCTCCTGGAGGTGGACGCGCTTGCGGATGCCCGCGGTGTCCACGAACTTCCAGGTGGTGCCGCCCAGTTCGATCAGCTCGTCGACCGGGTCGCGGGTGGTGCCGGCCAGCTCGTTGACGACGACGCGCTCCTCGCCCGCCACCTTGTTCAGCAGCGACGACTTGCCCACGTTCGGGCGGCCGATCAGCGCGATGCGGCGCGGGCCGCCGACGGTGCCGCCGAACGTCGCGGCCGGGGCCTCGGGCAGCGCCTTGAGGACCTCGTCCAGCATGTCGCCCGTGCCGCGGCCGTGCAGCGCGGAGACCGGCATCGGCTCGCCGAGGCCGAGCGACCACAGCATGGCGGCGTCGGCCTCGGCGGACGGGCCGTCGACCTTGTTGGCGCACAGCACGACGGGCTTGCCGGCCCGGCGCAGCAGCTTGACGACGGCCTCGTCGGTGTCGGTGGCGCCGACCGTGGCGTCCACGACGAAGACGACCGCGTCGGCGGCCTCGATCGCGTACTCGGCCTGGGCGGCGACGGAGGCGTCGATGCCGAGGACGTCCTGCTCCCAGCCGCCGGTGTCGACGACCTTGAAGCGGCGGCCGGCCCACTCGGCCTCGTAGGTGACCCGGTCGCGGGTGACGCCCGGGCGGTCCTCGACCACGGCCTCGCGGCGGCCGATGATGCGGTTCACCAGCGTCGACTTGCCGACGTTGGGGCGGCCGACGACGGCGAGGACCGGCAGCGGGCCGTGCCCGGCGGCCGCGAGCTCGCTCTCGACCTCCTCGGCGTCGAAGCCTTCCTGGGCGGCGAGCTCCATGAACTCCGCGTACTCGGCGTCGCCAAGCTCACCGTGCTCGTCGCCGGTGTGGATCTGGTCGTTCATGAAGTCCGTTCCTCAGTTCTTCGTCATCGGCGGACCCTGACGGCCCGCTACTAAGTCTCGTTCAGCGCCCGGTGCAGCGCCTGGCGTCCGCCAGGTGCGCGCTCAGCCGCTGCTGGATGCGCACGGTCGCCTCGTCCAGCGCCTTGCGCGTACGCCGCCCGCTGCCGTCGCCGGCCTCGAAGGGGTCGCCGAAGACCACGTCCACGCGGCTGCGCAGCGGCGGCAGCCCCGGTATGACGCGGCCCTTGCGCTCGGCGCTGCCGAGCACCGCCACCGGCACGACCGGCGCGCCCGAGCGTACGGCGAAGTACGCCAGGCCCGCGCGCAGCGAGGCGAAGTCGCCCTCGCCCCGGCTGCCCTCGGGGAAGATCCCCAGCACGCCGCCCTGCTCCAGGACCTCCAGCGCGCCGGTGACCGCGGTGCGGTCGGTGCCCGAGCGGTCCACCTTGAGCTGGCCGATGCCCTGCAGGAACGGGTCCAGCGGGCCGACGAACGCTTCCTTCTTGATCAGGAAGTGCACCGGCCGGGGCGCCGTGCCCATCACCATCGGGCCGTCAATGTTGTGGGTGTGGTTGACGGCCAGGATGCAGGGCCCCGCGGCGGGCACCCGCCAGGCGCCCAGCACACGCGGCTTCCACAGCCCGTACATCAGGCCGATGCCGATCCGCCGCCCGACGGCGGCACCGGATGCGGACCCGGTCACGCCGACCGCTTCTCCTCGATGAGGGTGACGACGCACTCGATGACCTGGTCCAGCGTCAGCTCGGTGGTGTCGACCTCGATCGCGTCGTCCGCCTTGGCCAGCGGCGACGTCTTGCGGCCGGAGTCGGCGGCGTCGCGCTTGACCAGGGCGGCCTGGGTGGCGGCCAGGTCGGCCGCCTCCTTGCCCTTCAGCTCGCCGTTGCGGCGGGCGGCGCGGGCCTCGGCCGAGGCGGTCAGGAAGATCTTGACGTCGGCGTCCGGGAGGACGGTGGTGCCGATGTCCCGGCCCTCGACGACGATGCCGTGCGGCGCCTCGGCGGCGATCGCCCGCTGCAGCTCCGTCATCCTGGTCCGCACCTCGGGCACCGCGCTGACGGCGCTGACCGCGGCGGTGACCTGCTGGGTGCGGATCGGGCCGGACGCGTCCGCGCCGTCGACCGTGATGGCGGGGGCGGACGGGTCCGTGCCGGAGACGATCTCGGGCTTGCCCGCGGCGTCGGCGACGGCCTGCGCATCGTTCACGTCGATGCCGTTGCTCAGCATCCACCAGGTGATCGCCCGGTACTGGGCGCCGGTGTCCAGGTAGCGCAGGCCGAGCTTGGCGGCGACGGCCTTTGAGGTGCTGGACTTGCCCGTGCCGGAGGGGCCGTCGATGCCGACGATCACGGCTGCCGGAGCGGTCCGGGCGGCGGTTTCCACGGTGTTGGACACCTTCCTTGTGCACGGGACGGAGAACGTTCGAGGGCTGTGGGCCTCACACAAGGTTACTGGCTCGCCCGACCGCCCCGTGCAGCCGCTGCCCCGCCGCCTACTGCCGCACCGACCAGCCGCGATCGCGCAGCGTCGCGGCCAGCCCGGCGACCGCGCCCGGCTCGACCATCAGCTGGATCAGGCCGGCCTGCTGGCCGGTGGCGTGCTCGATACGGACGTCCTCGATGTTGACGCCCGCCCGGCCCGCGTCGGCGAAGATCCGGGCCAGCTCGCCCGGCTGGTCGCCGATCAGCACCGTGACCGTCTCGTACACCGCCGGGGCCGCACCGTGCTTGCCCGGGACGCGCGAGCGGCCGGCGTTGCCGCGGCGCAGCACGTCCTCGATGCCCTCCGCGCCCTCGCCGCGCTTGGCCTCGTCGGCGGACTCCAGGGCGCGCAGGGCCCGTACGGTCCCGTCCAGGTCGGCGGCGACGGCGGCGAGGATGTCGGCCACGGGGCCGGGGTTGGCGGAGAGGATGTCGATCCACATCCGCGGGTCGGAGGCGGCGATCCGGGTCACGTCGCGGACGCCCTGGCCGCACAGCCGCACGGCCGTCTCGTCCGCGTCCTGCAGGCGGGCGGCGACCAGGCTGGAGAGCAGCTGCGGGGTGTGCGAGACGAGGGCGACGGCCCGGTCGTGGGCGTCGGCGTCCATCACCACGGGCACCGCCCGGCAGTGGGCGACGAGTTCCAGGGCGAGGTTGAGGACCTCGGTGTCGGTCTCGTGGGTGGGGGTGAGCACCCAGGGCCGGCCCTCGAAGAGGTCGGCGCCGGCCGCCATGGGACCGGAGCGCTCGCGCCCGGCCATGGGGTGCGTGCCCAGGTAGCGGGACAGGTCGCAGCCGAGCGCCTCCAGTTCGCGGCGCGGGCCGCCCTTGACGCTGGCGACGTCGAGATAGGCGCGGGCGGTCCCGCTGCGGATGGCCTCGGCCAGGGTCGTGGCGACGTGCGCGGGCGGCACGGCGACGACGGCGAGGTCGACCGGTCCGTCCGGCTCCTGGTCGGTGCCGGCGCCGCGGGCGGCGGCGGTACGGGCCTGGGCGGGGTCGTGGTCCCTGAGGTGGACGTGGACGCCGCGGGCCGCGAGGGCGAGGGCGGCGGAGGTGCCGATCAGGCCGGTGCCGATGACGAGGGCTGTTCTCACCGGACCCAGCCTAGTGCCGCCCTGCGGGACGGGGAGCGCGGTGTCCGGTACAACGAAGGGCATGATCTATCACGTGGTCCCCCTGGACGACTGGCTCGCGCTGCCCGACCGCCCGTACTCCCCCGCCTCGCTGGCCGACGACGGCTTCGTGCACTGCTCCCCCGACGAGGCCACGACGCTGGCCGTGGCCTCGGCCTTCTACCGGGAGACGCCGGGACCGCTGATGGCGCTGCTCATCGACGAGCACAAGCTCGACGTCATGGTCCGCTGGGAGCCGGCGGACCCGGCCCCGCCGCCGGGGGTCGCGCCGGGGACGCGGTTCCCTCATGTGTACGGGCGCATCACGCGGGATGCGGTGGAGGGGATGATGGAGATCCAGCGGGACGCGACCGGGGCGGCCACGGGGCTCACTGTGTGGTCCTAGGCGTCGTTCTGCGGCTGCGGGCCGGATGTGGTTGCTCGCGCAGTTCCCCGCGCCCCTTTCGGGGCGCGGGGACGGGGCGCCGGTATCGCCTTTTAGAGGTCGACCTCGCGCATC
>NZ_JABBXF010000230.1 GCF_013030945.1 Streptomyces morookaense
CTGCTGGGCGACGGCTGGGGCAAGGACGCGTCGGAGGCGTCGGGCCGCCTGCTCGGCAACGTCGCGCTGGCCGTGGTCTCGGGCGGCGCGAGCGCGGGTGCGGCGGCCGGGGAACGGGTGGGGATTTCGGCGGCGGAGCGCGGGGCGCAGGAGGCGGCGGAGGCCGGAGCCGGGCAAGCGGCCCGGAGCGCCGGACGGGAGAGCGCGGAGAGCGGCGCGGCGCGCGAGAATCTCACGCGGGAGCCGAACGGCCCCAGCCGGGAACAAGGAAGCAAGGTCTGCGAAGAGGATCCCGTCGACGTCGCAACGGGTCGCATGCTCCTGCCGCAGACCGATGTGACGCTGCCCGGCCGACTGCCGCTGTCCTTCGTCCGGCACTTC
>NZ_JABBXF010000231.1 GCF_013030945.1 Streptomyces morookaense
CTGCTGGGCGACGGCTGGGGCAAGGACTTCTCCGAGGCATCCGGCCGCCTGGGGGGCAACATCCTGCTGGCCGTCGCCACGGGCGGCGGCAGCGCAGGAGCGGAAGCCGGAGAGCAGGCGGGAATCGCCGCGGCGAGGAAGGGGACGCAAGAGGCGGCGGAGGCCGGGGCCCGGCAGGCAGCCCGCAACGCCGGCCGGGAGAGCGCGGAAAGCGGCGCAGCACGCGAAAACCTCACCAAGGAGCCGAACGGCCCCAACCGCGGCCAGGAGGAGAAGATCTGCGAGGAGGACCCGGTGGACGTCGCCACCGGTCGCATGCTCCTGGCGCAGACGGATGTGACGCTGCCGGGCCGGCTGCCGCTGTCCTTCGTCCGGCACTTC
>NZ_JABBXF010000232.1 GCF_013030945.1 Streptomyces morookaense
CATGGGCATCAAGACCGTCATGATCACGGGTGACAACCCGCTGACGGCCAAGGCGATCGCGGAGGAGGCGGGGGTCGACGACTTCCTGGCCGAGGCGACGCCCGAGGACAAGATGGCCCTCATCAAGCGCGAGCAGGCCGGCGGCAAGCTGGTCGCGATGACGGGCGACGGCACCAACGACGCCCCGGCGCTGGCCCAGGCCGACGTGGGCGTGGCCATGAACACCGGCACCTCGGCCGCCAAGGAGGCCGGGAACATGGTGGACCTGGACTCCAACCCCACCAAACTCATCGAGATCGTCGAGATCGGCAAACAGCTGCTGATCACCCGCGGAGCGCTGACCACGTTCTCCATCGCCAACGACGTCGCGAAGTACTTCGC
>NZ_JABBXF010000233.1 GCF_013030945.1 Streptomyces morookaense
ACGGCGGACAGGGCCGTGTCAGCCTCGACGAGCGCGCGGCCGGTGGCCGCGCCCGTTGACTGGGGGCAGGAATGAGACAACGGCTCTTATCGGCGACTGCCACGGCCCTGGCCTGCGTGGTGCTGACCGCCGGCGGGACAGGAGCGGCCCAGGCGGCCACTGCCGCACCCGCACACACGGCCGCGTCGGCCGTCGCGCCGGCCGACGACCCGACGCCCGACGAGCAGGCACAGCTGCGCGTCGTGGCCGCCGCCATCTGGAACCAGCAGCTGGCCGACGGCTGGAACATGAACAATGACGTGGCCGACGTGCTGTCCCAGGCCACCGGTGCGATCCTCAAGTGCTCCGAGGCGTTCGCGCTCGTCCCGAAGCCACCGGGG
>NZ_JABBXF010000234.1 GCF_013030945.1 Streptomyces morookaense
CTTGGCGGGCTTCAGGGCGGCGCGCTCGGTGGAGCGGCTCGCGCTCTCCTTGGCGGTGCGCTCGGCGCCGGCCTTGGCGGTGACCGCGGCGGTCTTGGCCTGGGCGGCGGCGGCATCGGTCTGCTTGCTCAGCTCGTCCTGCTGCGTCTCGCCGAAGGACTGGGCGTTCTGCGCGACCGGCTTGACGGCCGGGGCGGCGCTGGCGGTGCCGGCACCGACGGCGGCCAGGGCGACAGCGGCGATGCCGGTCGCCGCGACAGCGGCGGCGGAGAACTTGTGGGCCTTGGGCAGAGCGGTATAGCCGGAGATGGTGGAGCGCATGAGCGAGAAGATCCCTTTCAGTCGCGAAGTCGCAGTGGCCGTCATTGG
>NZ_JABBXF010000235.1 GCF_013030945.1 Streptomyces morookaense
GTGGCGGAAATTCATGATGGTGGTGCGGTCCGGCAAGGCGCTATCCAGGGATAACCGGGCAAACAGACGCATGGAGGCGATTTCGTACAGAGCATCTTCCATCGCGCCATCGCTCAGGTTGTACCAATGCTGCATGCAGTGAATGCGTAGCATGGTTTCCAGCGGATAAGGTCGCCGGCCATTACCAGCCTTGGGGTAAAACGGCTCGATGACTTCCACCATGTTTTGCCATGGCAGAATCTGCTCCATGCGGGACAAGAAAATCTCTTTTCTGGTCTGACGGCGCTTACTGCTGAATTCACTGTCGGCGAAGGTAAGTTGATGACTCATGATGAACCCTGTTCTATGGCTCCAGATGACAAAC
>NZ_JABBXF010000236.1 GCF_013030945.1 Streptomyces morookaense
ACGTCGTGAGACAGTTCGGTCCCTATCCGCTGTGCGCGTAGGAGTCTTGAGAAGGGCTGTCCCTAGTACGAGAGGACCGGGACGGACGAACCTCTGGTGTGCCAGTTGTTCTGCCAAGGGCATGGCTGGTTGGCTACGTTCGGGAGGGATAACCGCTGAAAGCATCTAAGCGGGAAGCCTGCTTCGAGATGAGGACTCCCACCCACTTGATGGGGTAAGGCTCCCAGTAGACGACTGGGTTGATAGGCCAGGTGTGGAAGACCGGTAACGGTTGGAGCTGACTGGTACTAATAGGCCGAGGGCTTGTCCTCAGTTGCTCGCGTCCACTGTGT
>NZ_JABBXF010000237.1 GCF_013030945.1 Streptomyces morookaense
TCCAGCATGCCTCACAGCACACCTTCGCAGGCTTACAGAACGCTCCCCTACCCAACAACGCATAAGCGTCGCTGCCGCAGCTTCGGTGCATGGTTTAGCCCCGTTACATCTTCCGCGCAGGCCGACTCGACCAGTGAGCTATTACGCTTTCTTTAAATGATGGCTGCTTCTAAGCCAACATCCTGGCTGTCTGGGCCTTCCCACATCGTTTCCCACTTAACCATGACTTTGGGACCTTAGCTGGCGGTCTGGGTTGTTTCCCTCTTCACGACGGACGTTAGCACCCGCCGTGTGTCTCCCGTGATAACATTCTCCGGTATT
>NZ_JABBXF010000238.1 GCF_013030945.1 Streptomyces morookaense
GGGCCGCAGATTGCTTATATGTTGCCCGAAATCCAGCGTTTGTTACCCAACAAACCGGTTGAAGTAATTGACTCGCTGCTTTATGGCAAAGTCGATGGTTTAGGCGTGCTTAAGGCTGCGGTTGCAGCGATTAAAAAAGCCGCAGCAAATTAATTTATTTTAAATTTTCCCGTCAAAGAGTTATTTCATAAATCAATACCGCAATATTTAAATTGCGGTTTTTAAGGGTATTTTTCTATGAGTAATGTTATTGCATCGCTTGAAAAGGTACTCCTCCCTTTTGCAGTTAAAATAGGAAAGCAGCCACACGTTAATGC
>NZ_JABBXF010000024.1 GCF_013030945.1 Streptomyces morookaense
CGGGGCGCCGGTATCGCCTTTTAGAGGTCGACCTCGCGCATCAGCATGCCGACCTCCGTGTTCGTCAGGCGGCGCAGCCAGCCCGACTTCTGGTCGCCCAGGGCGATCGGGCCGAAGGATGTGCGGACGAGCTTGTCGACCGGGAAGCCCGCCTCGGCCAGCATGCGCCGCACGATGTGCTTGCGGCCCTCGTGGAGGGTGACCTCCACGAGGTAGTTCTTGCCGGTCTGCTGCACGACGCGGAAGTTGTCCGCGCGGGCGTAGCCGTCCTCGAGCTCGATGCCGTTCTTGAGCTGCTTGCCGATGTCGCGCGGCAGCGGGCCGGTGATGGCCGCCAGGTAGGTCTTCTGGACGCCGTACCGGGGGTGGGTGAGGCGGTGGGCCAGCTCGCCGTGGTTGGTGAGCAGGATGATGCCCTCGGTCTCCGTGTCGAGACGGCCGACGTGGAAGAGCCGGGTCTCGCGGTTGGTGACGTAGTCGCCGAGGCACTGGCGGCCGTCGGGGTCCTCCATGGTGGAGACGACGCCCGCGGGCTTGTTGAGGGCGAAGAACAGGTACGACTGGGTGGCCACCGTCAGGCCGTCGACCTTGATCTCGTCCTTCTCGGGGTCGACGCGCAGGCCCTGCTCGGTGACGATCTGCCCGTTGACCTCGACGCGGGCCTGCTCGATCAGCTCCTCGCAGGCGCGGCGCGAGCCCATGCCGGCCCGGGCCAGCACCTTCTGCAGCCGCTCGCCCTCCTGCTCCCCGAAGGTCTTGGGCAGGTTGGGCTTCGGCTTGTTGTGCCGCTCGCGGTTGCGCTCCTCGATCTTGGCGTCGAGCTCGCGCGGGCGCCCGGGCTGCGTACGCCCGCGGCCGGCCGCCGGGCTGCGCCGCGGGCCGCCCTTGGCGCCGCCAC
>NZ_JABBXF010000025.1 GCF_013030945.1 Streptomyces morookaense
CGCGCCCGCCCCGGTGGCTCCGGCCGCGCCGGCCCCCGCCGCCGCTGCCCCGGCCACCGACGGCGCGTACGTCACCCCGCTGGTGCGCAAGCTCGCCGCCGAGTCCGGCGTCGACCTGACCACGGTCGCCGGCACCGGCGTCGGCGGTCGCATCCGCAAGCAGGACGTCATCGCCGCCGCCGAGGCCAAGGCCGCGCCGGCACCCGCCGCCGCTGCCGCCCCGGCTGCCGCCGCCCCGAAGGCTCCGGCCCTCGAGGTGTCGCCGCTGCGCGGTCAGACGGTCAAGATGCCGCGCATGCGCAAGGTCATCGCCGACAACATGATGAAGGCGCTGCACGGCCAGGCCCAGCTCAGCTCCGTGATCGAGGTGGACATCACCAAGATCATGAAGATGCGCGGCAAGGCCAAGGACGCGTTCGCCGCCCGCGAGGGCGTCAAGCTGTCCCCGATGCCGTTCTTCGTCAAGGCCGCCGTCCAGGCGCTGAAGGCCCACCCGGTCATCAACGCCCGGATCAACGAGGACGAGGGCACCATCACCTACTTCGACTCCGAGAACGTCGGCATCGCCGTCGACTCGGAGAAGGGCCTGATGACCCCGGTCATCAAGGGTGCGGGTGACCTCAACATCGCGGGCATCGCCAAGAAGACCGCCGAGCTGGCCGGCAAGGTCCGCACGGGCAAGATCAGCCCGGACGAGATGTCCGGCGCGACCTTCACGATCAGCAACACCGGCTCGCGCGGTGCGCTGTTCGACACGGTCATCGTGCCCCCGAACCAGGTCGCGATCCTGGGCATCGGCGCGACGGTCAAGCGTCCGGTCGTCATCGAGACCGCCGAGGGCACCACCATCGGCGTCCGCGACATGACCTATGTGACGCTGTCCTACGACCACCGTCTGGTGGACGGCGCCGACGCCGCCCGCTACCTGACCGCGGTCAAGCAGATCCTGGAGGCCGCGGAGTTCGAGACCGAGATCGGTCTGTAATTCCCGGCACCCCCAGGGGTCCAGCAGGGCGCGTCCCCGGTTCGTATCCCATACGACCGGGGACGCGCCCTTTGCCGTGCTTGCGGCCATAATGACGTCCGATTCCCGCCCGCTGAGGAGCACCCATGGCACCACCCGTCGTCCACTCGCTGCGCGAGCAGATCCGCGAGCACATCCTGGAGGGGATCGTGGGCGGGCGCTGGCAGCCGGGCGAGCGGATCGTGGAGCGGCGGATCGCGGCCGAGCTGCTGGTGAGCCAGACCCCGGTGCGCGAGGCACTGCGCGAGCTGGAGTCGCTGCGGCTGATCGAGTCGGCCCCCAACAAGGGCGTCCGGGTACGCGAACTGACCGCGGCCGACCTCAAGGAGAGCTACCCGGTGCGGGCGGGCCTGGAGCAGGTGGCCGCCGAACTGGCCGCGGAGTCCCTGGCCGAGGACCCCTCCGCGCTGGAGCACGAGGTGGCGGCGCTGTACGCGGCGGACGCGGCCGGCGACAGCGAGGCGCAGGTCCGGCACACGGTGGCCTTCCACCGCGCGATCGTGCAGGCGGCGGGCAACTCCGTGCTGCTGCACACCTGGGAGTCGCTGGGCATCGAGGTGTGGACGACGCTGTCGATCCGCTGGCTGAGCCCCGAGCCGCGGCCGCACGCGGAGGACCACGCCCGGCTCGTGGCGGCGTTCCGGCGCCGCGACCCGGCCATCCGCGAGCTGATCAAGGAACATGTGCTGAGCTGCGCGCCCCGGGTCTGAGCGGGATTTCCGGGATTTCCGCGACCAGGGATTGATCGATCATCGATCAGAGGCGTATCGTCTCCGCGGAGCCGCACCCCTCACGCCCTGTCCTGTGGCGGGGAGCGGCCCCGGACGTGACTGCAGGTCCCCGAGCGTCATCCGTTGCCCTGGCCGGCGCCGGGGCCCTGTCGTCGCACCCTGCCGTGTCGGTGCTCCCCGTCATCATGGGGGCATGCGCGCGGCACGGCTGATCAAGATGGTGCTCCTGCTCCAGTCCCGCTCCACGATGACGGGCGCGGAGCTGGCGCGCCGCCTGGAGGTCTCGGAGCGCACGGTCGCCCGCGACGTCCTCGCCCTGTCCGAGGCCGGCATCCCGGTCTACGCGGACCGCGGCCGCACCGGGGGCTACCGTCTCATCGGCGGCTACCGCACCCGGCTCACGGGCCTCGGCCGCACCGAGGCGGAAGCCCTCTTCCTCTCCGGAGTACCCGCCGCCCTGCGCGAGATGGGCCTGGCGGACGCGGCCTCGGCGGCCCGCCTCAAGGTCTCCGCCGCCCTCCTGCCGGAGCTCGGCGACGCCCCCGACAGCGCGGCCCAGCGCTTCCACCTGGACGCCCCCGGCTGGTGGCACCCGCACACCCCGCCGCCCCTGCTGCCCGCCCTGGCGGACGCGGTCTGGGACGACCGCCGCATCACGGTCCGCTACCGGCGCAAGGACGCCGAGGTGGAACGGGAGCTGGAACCGTACGGCCTCGTCCTCAAGGCGGGCGTCTGGTACGTGGCGGCCCGGGCCGGCAAGGACTTCCGCATCTACCGGGCCGACCGCTTCACGGACGTCCGGCCGCAGGAGGAATGTTTCCGGCGCGCGGAGTCCTTCGACCTCGCGGCCTTCTGGGAGGAGCGCGCGGCGCAGTTCGCCCGCTCGATCCTGCGCGAGACCGTCGTCCTGCGCCTCACCCCGGAGGGCGCCCGCCGCCTGCCCCACGCAACGGACCCGGCCGCGGCCCGCGAGGCGGTCGAACAGGCCGGTGCGCCCGACGGGCAGGGCCGCATCACGCTCACCCTGCCCGTCGAGTCGCTGGAGGTGGCCTACGAACAGCTGCTCGCGCTGGGCCCGGAGGCGGAGGTGGTGGAACCACCGGAGCTGCGCGCGCAGTTCGCGGAGGCGATGTCGCGTGCCGCGGAGCTGTACCGGTAGCCCCTGCCGGGGCGGGGCCGGGGCACCCTCTACCGGTAGTCCTCCGCCGCGGCCTCCTTCCCCCCGTACCGCACCTCCTCGATGTACCGGAAGGCGTCCGGCCGCGAGCCGTCCACGTCCGTGAACCCGTAGTGGGCGGCCAGCTGCCCGCTGGACAGGGACTGCCCGCTCCACCGCGCCCGCCCGGGATCCGCGGCGAGCGCGACGACCGCCCGGCCGACGAAGGCCGGGGACTCGGCGATGGCGAAGGACGGCTCCTTCTCCACCGCGTCCCGCCAGTTCGCCTCGGTCACCCCGAAGTGGTCGAGCATCTCCTCGGACCGCAGGAAGCCGGGGCTCAGGGCGACGGCCGTGCCGCCGTACTCCCGCAGCTCCTCGGCCAGTGCCCACGCCATCCTGATCGGCCCGTACTTGGCGAGGTCGTACAGCAGGTTCTCGCGGTAGTGGGCGGTGTTGAACTCCGCCGTCCCGTCGGTGACCTCGACAACCAGCCCGCCGGGCCGCCGCACCAGCAGCGGCAGCGCGAAGTGGCTGGTGATGGCGTGGGTGTCGAGGGACAGCCGCAGCATCCGCAGCCCCTTGTCCAGGTCCAGCTCCCACACCCGCCTGCTGAACTCGATCAGGCGCTCCCCGCCCCACACGTCGTTGACGAGCACGTCGAGCCGCCCGTGCTCGCGGTCGATGCGCTCCACGAGCGACCGGACCTGCTCCGGCTCCAAGTGGTCGGTGGGGACGGCGATCCCGGTCCCGCCCGCCGCGGTCACCAGCTCCGCGGTCTCCTCGATCGTCTCCGGCCTCCCCACCTCGCTGCGCCGCTCCCGCGTCGTGCGCCCGGTCGCGTAGACGACGGCCCCGGCGGCCCCCAGCGCCACGGCCATCGCCCGCCCGGCACCCCGCGTGGCCCCCGCGACCAGCGCCACCTTCCCGTCCAGCGAACTCTTCACCACGGTCTTCCTCTCGTCGGTCGGTCGCCGCCGACGCTGCCACCCAAACCCGACACCCTCTGTCCTGTATTACGAGACGGCCGCATCCGGCCCGCTCCGCGTGCGTTGCCCGGTGCCAGGGCCGATGCTTGTGGCGTGATGGACGAGACGGAGTTCTGGGACCTGGTCGACAGCGCCCGCGACGCCGCCGAGGGCGATGCGGAGGACCAGGCGGATGTGCTGGTCGATCGGCTGCTGCAACTCGACCCCGACAGCGTGGTGGACTTCGCCCGGCACTTCGAGGCGCGGTACAACCGCGCGTACCTCTGGGACCTGTGGGGTGCGGCGTCCGTACTGCTGGACGGGGCGAGCGACGACGCCTTCGACTCCTTCCGCTGCTGGCTGATCGGCCAGGGGCGGGAGATCTACGAGGGGGCGGTGCACGATCCCGACGGCCTGGCCGACCTGCTGGAGGACTTCGACGACGAGGTGGACGGTGACGGGGAGGACCTCGGCTACGCCGCGGACGAGGCGTACGAGCAGCTGACGGGCACCGAGTTGCCGGACCTGGGCCTGCCGGACCCGCCGGCGGAGCCGGTGGGCACGGCCTTCGACGTGGAGGACGACGCCCTGCTGCCGGAGCGCTTCCCGAGGCTGTGGGACCGCTTCCGGGAGTGACCCGGAACCCACAGGAAACGGAGGCAGGATGGGTCGCATGCGCATCGCAGTCACCGGTTCGACCGGCCTCATCGGCACTGCACTGGTCCGTTCCCTGGAGGCGGACGGCCATGAGGTCGTCCGCCTCGTCCGCCGCGCGCCGGGGGCGCGGAACGAGGTGCAGTGGGATCCCGAGCGCCAGTGGGTGGACACGGCGGGCCTGGCGGGCTGCACGGCCGTGGTGCACCTGGCGGGCGCCGGCGTGGGCGACCACCGCTGGACCGCCGCCTACAAGAAGGAGATCCGGGACAGCCGCGTCCTGGGCACCGCCGCCGTCGCCGAGGCCGTGGCATCCCTCGACACCCCGCCCGAGGTCCTGATCAGCGCCAGCGCCATCGGCATCTACGGCGACACCGGCGACCGCCCGGTCGACGAGGACACCCCGCCGGGCCGCGGCTTTCTGGCCGAGGTCTGCACGGAGTGGGAGCAGGCCGCAACTCCGGCCGCCGAAGCGGGAATCCGCACGGTCCTCCCCCGCACCGGCCTGGTGGTGGCGCGGCACGGCGGCGCCTGGGCGCGCCTCTTCCCCCTGTTCAAGGCAGGGCTGGGCGGCCGCATGGGCAGCGGCGACCAGTACTGGAGCTACATCGCCCTGCGGGACCACATCGCGGCCCTGCGCCACCTCATCACCACCCCCGCCCTCTCCGGCCCGGTGAACCTGACGGCCCCGGACCCGGCCACCAACCGGGAGGTCACCGCCGCCATGGGCCGCGTGCTGCACCGCCCCACGCTGTGCACCGTGCCCGCTCCGGCGCTCAGGCTGGCGCTCGGCGAGATGGCGACAGATGTCCTGGCCAGCCAGCGGGTCGTACCCCGGCGGCTGTTGGACTCCGGCTTCGTCTTCTCCTTCCCCGACCCCGAGAGCGCGGTACGCGCGGCGCTGGCGGCGGGGTGAGGCCCACCGCCCCCGCACCCACCCATGCGTTTATGCGACCGCTGTGCGACCGTGCTCACCCCGTGCGCGACTGTGATTGACCGGATTTCTCTCTACGGTCGAGGCGAACTCACGCATCGGCGCAGCCGGTTGGGGGCATCAGGCCCCCGAGCGAGCGGACCGACCCCCGGGAGGGCACGTGCTCAGCAGTGCAGACCACGCCGACGTCGTCATCGTGGGGGCCGGACTGGCCGGCCTCTCTGCAGCCCACCACCTGACCGGCGCAGGGGTGAAGGTCCTCGTCCTGGAGGCCTCCGACCGGCCGGGCGGCAGGATGAAGACGGACCGGATCGACGGTTTCCATCTGGACCGCGCGAACCACCTGCTCAACACCTCGTTCCCGGAGCTGCTCCGCACGCCCGGTCTCGACGGTCTCACCCTGCGCCCGTTCGCCCCGGGCGTGCTGGTCCATGTCGACGGCCGCAACCACCGCACCGGCGAACTCCGGGGCGCGAAGCGCGCGTTCACCACGGCACGCGCCTTCGCCGCTGCCCGGGCGTCCCGCAGTGCGGGTCTCGATCAGGCGCGGCTCGGCGCGGCACTGGCCCGCCTTGCCGCGCTGCCCATCGACCGGATGCTGGCGCGGCCGGACCGCCCCACGGCCATGACCCTGACCGGCCGCGGCCTGCCGGCCCGCACGGTCGACGGCTTCCTGCGCCCCCTCCTGGTCTCCCTGCTCTCGGACCCGGACCTCACGACGTCGAGCCGCTGCGCCGACCTGGTCCTGCGGGGCTACGCGCGTGGCCGCCTGTGCCTCCCGGCGGGTGGGGCGGAAACGCTCCCCACCCTCCTCGCGCAGGCCCTGCCCCCCGGAACGATCCGTACGGGCGTCAACACGAAGACCGTCTGCACCACTTCGGTGGGGACGGCAGGCCACGGCGAGATCACCTGCCGCTCGGTGGTGGTGGCGACAGGAGCCCGGGCGGCGGCGGACCTGATCCCGGGTCTGCGCTGCCCGGACTTCCACCAGGTGACGGTGCTGCACCACACGGCCGACGAAGCACCGCACCAGGACGGGTCGCTGATCCTCACGGGCACGTGCCGGGGCCCGGTGTCGCACACGACGGTGACGAGCGAGGTGGACCCGACGAGGGCCCCGAACGGCAGGGCCCTGATCACCTCGACAATCCTGGGCCCGGAGGCAAGCACCCCCACCACAGAACTGGACCGAACGGCACGGGCCCAACTGGCGGAGATCTACCGCACGTCGACAACAAACTGGCAACTCATGGCGGCCCACCACGACCCGGAGGCGATCCCGGCCATGCCGCCGCCGCATGACGTGCGCCGCCCGGTCCGCCTCCTGTCGGGTCTCTATGTGTGCGGGGACCACCGGGACACCAGCACCGTCCAGGGCGCCCTCTTCTCGGGCCGCCGGGCGGCCCAGGCGGTGCTGCGCGACCTGGGCATCCACCAGCCCCTGAACACCACGGCGCTACGGGCCGCGTAACCGCCCCGAACGCAAGGGGGCGGGGTGGGGACGGGCCCTGGAGAGGGACGTAAAGGACTATTTGCGGCAAGTGCGGGGCACTCCGCAGAGGCGGATCGCCACAAATAGTTCAGTCCCCGGAAGGGCCCGTCCCCACCCCGCCCCCGACCCGGACCCGGACCCGCTCACAACGCGGCAATCCGCTCCCGATACCCCCGAACAGCCGCCGCGTCCCGATAGGGCTCCAGCCGCCGCTCGAACTCCCGCACATACTCCAGCGCCCGCACGGACCGCATCTCGGCAGCGGCCTGAGCCGCCTCGGCCCCCAGTGCGCAGGCCTGCTCCAGCTCGCCCAGCCCCAGCCGCGCCGAGGCCAGCACCACGCGGCAGAACAGCCGACTCCGCGCATAGGCGGGACTCCGCAACTGCAGCGACCTCTCGGCATGCTGCGCAGCGGCCCGGTACTGCTGCAGGTCCCGGTGACAGTGCGCGAACTCGTCGGCGAGCTGCGCCTCGTCGAAGAACCGCACCCAATAAGGCACTTCGTCCCCGGTACGGGCCCCCTCGAGCGCCCGCTCGGCCCGGGCCAGCGAGGCGGAGCAGGCCCGCACCTCCCCCAGCACCGCATGCCCCCGGGCCTCGACGGCGTGCAGCAGCGCCTGCACCACGGCAGGCACGCTGGACCCGACCCCCTGCTGGGCGACCCGGGCCAGTTGCACGGCTTCACGCCCGTGCCCGAGATAGACGGCCTGCCGGCTCATCGTCACCAGCACATAGCTGCCATAGGCCCGGTCCCCCGCGGCCTGGGCAAGCCGCAACGCCTGCACGTAGTACCGCTGTGCAAGCCCGTGAGCCGCGATGTCGTACGACGTCCACCCGGCAAGCCGCGTCAGGTCGGCGGCCGCGGCGAAGAGCCGCCGCCCCGTGGTCTCCCCGTACGTCCCCCGCAGCATCGGCTCGGCCTCGTGCTCCAGGTACCGCACGAGCGCCTGCCGGGCATGGCCGCCCCCGTAGGCGTGGTCGAGGGTCCGGAACAGCTCCCCCACGGACCGCAGGGCGGCGATGTCCCCCATGGACACCCGGCTCCCGGGCGCCCGTTCGGCGAGCCGCTGCCGCTGGGCGGGCACATGCGCGAGCCCCTGGCCGCGCGCCGCCGCCGCAGGCCGCGCGCCCTCGGCGGCGGGCGCGGGCGCGGTACCGCGCGCCACCCGCTCGTCCGCGCGCCCGATGAGCCAGTCCCGGCTCGGCACCACCAGCCCGGCCGGGGTGAAGGCGATCTTCCGCAGCTCGGTGTGGCTCCCGGAGTCCTTGCGCCAGAGCCCGCTCACGATGTCGATGGCCTCCTCGGGGGAGGAGGCGAACTCGAGCCCCGCGTACACCGGGGCACATGCGTCCAGCCCGAGGTCCTGGGCGGACAGCCGCCGCCCGAGCCGCCGCGTGAAGACCTCGGCGATCAGTGCCGGGGTCGTCCCCCGCGGCTGCTGCCCGCGCAGCCACCGTGTGACGGAGGTCTTGTCGTATCTCAGATCCAGCCCGTGCTCGAGCCCGAGCTGGTCGACGCGGCGGGCGAGCCCCGCGTTGGAGAAGCCGGCCTCCGCGATGAGGGCGGCGAGCTGACGGTTGGGAATGCGCTGTGGGGGTCGTTCCGTCATCAGCCTGCCGGTCTCCCTGATCTCGTCCTGGAACGGCGTGAATTTAGCGGTCGCCTAACGCCCTGATCGCCGCCTTCGCCCCGCATTCATCCGATCGTGTGAGGACAGATCAAATAGACATGGCGATGCTGACGCGCCCACCCCGCGCACCACCCCCGGCACCGCCCCCGCAGACGGCCGCCTGCGGCAATGCCGGAGACCGCCCGTACAGTGGCAGGGGCGCGAGAAAGACCGCGCGACCCGCGCGACCGTGCGATACACACGAGGAGCTGTCGTGAGTGAGCTGCGCTTTGTCCACCTGGGCTTCGGGGCGGACGCCGTCGAGTACCAGGAGGCGTGGCAGGAGCAGCGCCGGGTGCACGCCGCCCGGTTCGCGGACGAGATTCCGGACACGTGCCTGCTGCTGGAGCACCCGGCGGTCTACACGGCCGGACGGCGCACGGAGGACAGCGAGCGCCCCCTGGACGGCACCCCGGTCGTCGACGTGGACCGCGGCGGCAAGATCACCTGGCACGGCCCCGGCCAGCTCGTCGGCTACCCCATCCTCAAACTGCCGCGCCCGGTGGACGTGATCGCGCATGTGCGCCGCCTGGAGGAGGCGCTGATCCGCGTCTGTGCGGAGCTGGGCCTGGAGACGACCCGTGTCGAGGGGCGCAGCGGCGTGTGGGTCCTCGGGGACCCGGTCGACCAGCGCCCGGCGCTCGGGGGCCTGAACCTGGACTTCGACCCGCGCCTGACGGACGAGGAGTTCGACCCGCGCCTCAACGGCCCGGAGTACGCCCCGTCCAACGCCGGCCAGCGCCGCGAGGACCGCAAGCTGGCGGCCATCGGCATCCGGATCGCCAAGGGCGTGACGATGCACGGCTTCGCGATCAACTGTGACCCCGACAACACCTGGTTCGACCGGATCGTCCCCTGCGGCATCCGCGACGCCGGGGTGACCTCGCTGTCGAACGAGCTCGGCCGCCGGGTCACCGTGGCCGAGGTGATCCCGCTGGTGGAGAAGCACCTGCGGGAGGTCGTGGCGGCGGAGGAGCCGAAGCCGCGCGTGGTCGAGGCGCAGGCGAGCTGAAGCCCCTTCGGCGCGGGAATGGGCCGGGCGGCCCCATGGTTGCCCTGGCTGCCGTAAGAACGTAGGAAACAACGGGCGTACCCTGGTGTCCGCCGAGGAATCGAAGTCATAGGGAGCCGGACGTGTCCGCAGTCGCACCCGACGGACGCAAGATGCTGCGCCTGGAGGTCCGGAACAGCCAGACCCCCATCGAGCGCAAGCCCGAATGGATCAAGACGCGGGCGAAGATGGGCCCCGAGTACACCGAGCTCCAGGGCCTCGTGAAGCGCGAGGGCCTGCACACGGTGTGCCAGGAGGCGGGCTGTCCCAACATCTACGAGTGCTGGGAGGACCGCGAGGCCACGTTCCTCATCGGCGGCGACCAGTGCACCCGGCGCTGTGACTTCTGCCAGATCGACACCGGCAAGCCCCAGGCCCTGGACCGCGACGAGCCGCGCCGCGTGGCCGAGTCCGTGCAGTCCATGGAGCTGAAGTACGCGACGATCACCGGCGTCGCCCGCGACGACCTCGAGGACGGCGGCGCCTGGCTCTACGCCGAGACCGTGCGCCAGATCCACGCCCTGATGCCGGACACCGGCGTCGAGCTGCTGATCCCCGACTTCAACGCCAAGCCGGACCAGCTGGCCGAGGTCTTCTCCTCCCGTCCCGAGGTGCTCGCGCACAACGTCGAGACGGTCCCCCGGATCTTCAAGCGCATCCGCCCCGGCTTCCGCTACGAGCGCTCGCTGGAGGTCATCACCAAGGCCCGCGAGGCCGGCCTGGTGACCAAGTCCAACCTGATCCTCGGCATGGGCGAGGAGCGCGAGGAGATCAGCCAGGCCCTGCAGGACCTGTACGACGCGGGCTGCGAGCTGATCACGATCACCCAGTACCTGCGCCCGTCGCCCCGGCACCACCCCGTCTCGCGCTGGGTGAAGCCGCAGGAGTTCGTGGAGCTGAAGGAGGAGGCGGAGGAGATCGGCTACGCCGGTGTCATGTCCGGCCCCCTGGTCCGTTCCTCGTACCGGGCAGGCCGTCTGTACCAGCAGGCGATCGAGAAGCGGGCGGCCCAGCCCTCCGCCCAGGCCGTCTGAGCCTCGTGAACCGCCGACGCGGCCCGCATGCAAAGCAAGCGTGCGGGCCGCGTCAACGTTTCATAGGTGTTTGACCAACAGGTCATCCGTTGGTAACACCAGTCGGTAACCATGGAAGCACGCACAGCAGCACGCCACCCTCCACGCTCACCGTTTTCCGCATCCGAGGGGACTTCCACATGCAGGCCGCGCCCGGCAACGCACTCACGGCGACAGCCACCCGCGCCCCCGCACTGCCGTCCACGCTGTCCGTCCGCCCCCCGTCCGTCACCGGGGCCCTGCGCGCCCTGGAGGAGCTCCTGATGCGCAGCGGCCAGCGCACCGCCCGGCGCAATGCCTGGACTGCCGTGCTGGAGGACCGGCGCCGGGCCAGGGACCGCAGGGAGGCGCAGCACCTGCTGGAGGCCGTGGCGGCCCCGGGTCCGCAGGCGACGTAAACTTCGCCGTATGGCGAGGAAGGAAACATCCGAGAACCCCGGGCGGCTGAAGCAGATCGCCCTCACCTACAAGATGACCAAGAAGGTCGACCCCAAGGTCGGTCTCGTCGTCGCGGCTGTGGGAATTGTCACCTTCGGTGTCCTGCTCGCCATCGGCTTCTTGATCGGCCACCCCGTCTACCTGGGCATCCTGGGCTTCCTGCTGGCCTTCCTCGGTATGGCGATCATCTTCGGACGCCGCGCCGAGCAAGCTGCCTTCGGGCAGATGGAGGGCCAGCCGGGCGCGGCGGCCGCCGTGCTGGAGAACATCCGCCGCGGCGGCTGGACCACGACCCCGGCGGTCGCGATGAACCGCAACCAGGACGTGGTGCACCGGGCCGTCGGCAAGGCGGGCATCGTGCTCGTCGGCGAGGGCAACCCCAACCGGGTCAAGACCCTGCTGGCGGCCGAGAAGAAGCGCATGGCGCGCATCGTGTCGGACGTGCCGGTGCACGACATCATCGTCGGCGAGGGCGAGGGCCAGGTGTCGCTGAAGAAGCTGCACACCACCCTGCTGAAGCTCCCCCGGGTGCTGCCGGGCGCGCAGGTGACGGCCGTCAACGACCGGCTGCGGGCGCTGGGCGACCTGATGAGCAACATGCCGATCCCGAAGGGTCCGGTGCCGGGCAAGGGCATGCGGATGCCGAAGGGGCGCTGAGGCGGCGCACGACGTACGACGAAGGGGCGGGCGGGACCGAAAAGGTCCCGCCCGCCCCTTGTCCGTCTGCTTCAGATCCGCACCTGAACGGCATGAGAGAACCGGTCGTGCAGCCCGCGGGAGTCGCGGTCCCAGATGATCGCGGGCAGGACGAGGGCGAGCAGCACGCTGCGCAGGACCACCCGGGGCACGCCGAGCCGCCCGCCGTCGACGCCGATGACGCGCAGGCCCAGCAGCCTCTTGCCCGGGGTGCAGCCGACCGTCCCGACGGTGAGCACGCTCAGTACGAGGAAGATCAGCAGGGCCCAGTTGCCGGCGCTCTGGCCCAGGCCGTGGGCGAAGAGCCCGTAGGCGATCAGCATGCACAGCGCCCAGTCGATGAAGAGGGCTCCGATGCGCCGCCCGGGCGGGGCGATGGACCCCGGCCCGTCCTCCGGCAGCCCCAGGCGCTCGCCGCGGTATCCGAATGCGACGCCCATCTCCTCGGCCGCCGCGCGGGGGCCGGAGAGCCATGAGCCGATTGCTTGCCTCTTGTCCACCCGTCCACGGTACTGCTATGGCATACGTTTCCCGGGAGCCGGGTCGGGGCAGGGAGGCGGGCAACGGTTCCTCGCGCACGGCATGACCGGCGGTTCCGCGCCGCCTGCCGGTTTACCTCGGCGAAACAAACGGGTCATGCTCGGGAAATCCCGTCTCTCTAGGGTCGGCCCCAGCGCGCCGATGCGAGAAGGACCGTTCGGACCGCGCCACCCAAGCAATCCCCGTCCCCTCCGCGGCGGCGGGCTAGGAGGAGTTGGATGTTCCAGAACGCCGACGAGGCCAAGAAGTTCATCTCGGACGAGGACGTGAAGTTCGTCGACGTCCGGTTCTGCGACCTGCCGGGTGTGATGCAGCACTTCACCATTCCGGCAGCGGCCTTCGACCCGGCTGAGGAGCTCGCCTTCGACGGCTCGTCGATCCGCGGCTTCCAGGCCATCCACGAGTCCGACATGGCCCTGCGCGCCGACCTCTCCACGGCCCGGGTGGACCCCTTCCGCCGCGACAAGACCCTCAACGTCAACTTCTTCATCCACGACCCGATCACGGGCGAGCAGTACAGCCGTGACCCGCGCAACGTGGCGAAGAAGGCCGAGGCGTACCTGGCCTCCACGGGCATCGCGGACACCGCGTTCTTCGGTCCCGAGGCCGAGTTCTACATCTTCGACAACGTCCGCTTCGAGACGACGGCGAACCGCTCGATCTACGAGATCGACTCCGAGGCCGGCGCCTGGAACACCGGTTCCGAGGTCAACAACCGCGGTTACAAGGTCCGTTACAAGGGCGGCTACTTCCCGGCCCCGCCGGTCGACCACTTCGCCGACCTGCGCGCCGAGATCTCCCTGGAGCTGGACAAGGCCGGCCTGCAGGTCGAGCGCCAGCACCACGAGGTCGGCACGGCCGGCCAGGCGGAGATCAACTACAAGTTCAACACGCTGCTCGCCGCGGCCGACGACCTGATGCTCTTCAAGTACATCGTGAAGAACGTCGCGTGGCGCAACGGCAAGACCGCCACCTTCATGCCCAAGCCGATCTTCGGCGACAACGGCTCCGGCATGCACGTCCACCAGTCCCTGTGGAACGGCGGCGAGCCCCTCTTCTACGACGAGCAGGGCTACGCGGGCCTCTCGGACACCGCCCGCTACTACATCGGCGGCATCCTCAAGCACGCCCCGTCGCTGCTGGCCTTCACCAACCCGACGGTGAACTCGTACCACCGCCTGGTCCCCGGCTTCGAGGCCCCGGTCAACCTGGTCTACTCGCAGCGCAACCGCTCCGCCGCGATGCGCATCCCGATCACGGGCTCCAACCCCAAGGCGAAGCGCGTCGAGTTCCGCGCCCCGGACCCGTCCTCCAACCCCTACCTCGCCTTCTCGGCCCTCCTCCTGGCCGGCCTCGACGGCGTCAAGAACAAGATCGAGCCGGCCGAGCCGATCGACAAGGACCTCTACGAGCTCGCCCCCGACGAGCACGCCAACGTCCCCCAGGTCCCGACCTCCCTCCCGGCGGTCCTGGAGGCCCTGGAGGCGGACAACGAGTACCTCCAGGCGGGCGGCGTGTTCACGTCCGACCTGATCGAGACGTGGATCGACTACAAGCGCACGAACGAGATCGCGCCGATGCAGCTGCGGCCGCACCCGCACGAGTTCGAGCTGTACTTCGACATCTAAAGAACGCCGCAGGGCGGAGCGGGTTTTCGCTCCCCCGGGCCGTCTGTGGGCCGCCGGCCGTGTTCTTCCCTTCCCGGAAGGACACGGCCGGCGGCCTTTGCCGTATGCGGAGTTCAGCCCGCACCGACCCGGAACCGAGCCGCGGCCGAGCCCGAAATCCAGCCGGAATCCAGCCGGATCGGATGCATGGCCAGATACCGCTCTATGTGACAGGGTGGCCGGATTTAAGACCCTGTTGTTGCCGGGGAGTTGGCGCGCAGACATGATCACTGCTCGTATCGACCTGATCACTCATCCAGGAAGTCGAGACGTGATACGCCGAACCGCTCTCCGCACCCTCACCGCCGTCGCCATGACCGCGGTCATCGCCCTCCCCCTCGCCCAGGGAGCACAGGCGGCCGCCCCCGCGACCACCGCCACCACGATCAATGCGGGCGACGACAACCCCTTCCGCCGGATGGAACTGGACGGCCTGCGGGCCGACTTCCAGTTCATGTGTCCCGCGGGCCGCTGCGTGGGCTTCTGGTCCCTGGTCCTGACGGACCACGTCGCGCAGCAGAAGTTCGAGGGCCACAAGTTCTTCGTCTATGCCCCGGCCACGGGTGAGTTCGGCTTCTTCGTCGACACGGACGTCGCCGTGCGCACGGTCGATCGCCCCGCTCAGGTCCGCCTGGTCGACACCGACTTCATGCGCTCCCACCCGCGCGTCGAGGTCCGCTACGGCGACCCCGGCCACCCGGATCGCGCTCGCGTCGTCGCCTCGGCCACGACCCTGATGTAGCGGGCCGCCGGCGGCCTTTCCGCCGTCGGCGCAGCGAGGCAGGACGGCAGCGCGACCGAGGCCCTGAGCGGCCGCTCGCCGCACACCCCTCCATTGCGTCGCGCTCTCGCACGCCCTCTTTCCACGAGATTTCAGCACAAGGGAGTTGTTGATGTTCACGCATGCGCGCCGAAGATTTCTCGCCTTCGCCACTGTGGGTGCGGTCATATGCACCGCCGGGTTCATGCCGTCGGTCAGCCAGGCGGCCGACGGCAGCGGCGACGGGGAATTGAAGGGCTCCTACGCCGAGACGCACGGCCTGACGACGGACGACGTCAGGCACATCAACACGCTGAACGAAAGAGCCCTGCTGCCGGGGGCCGGCGCGTTGTTCCGGGCCTCCGACGACAGGGAAACCCCTCCCGCCGAGCCGCTCGACAGAATGCCGGACGCGTACCGGGCCTACGGGGGAAGGGCCACCACGGACGTCGGCAACTACATACGCAAGTGGCAGCAGGTCTACAGTCAGCGCGACGGCAAGAAGCAGCAGATGACCGAGGAGCAGCGGGAAAAGCTGTCCTACGGTTGCGTCGGCGTCACCTGGGCCAATTCAGGCCCCTACCCGACGAACAAGTTAGCGTTCGCGTTCTTCGACGAGAACAAGTACAAGAACGAACTGAAGAGCGCCAGCCCCCGACGCGGTGAAACGCAGGCGGAGTTCGAGGGGCGCATCGCCAAGGACAGCTTCGACGAGGAGAAGGGCTTCAAGCGGGCGCGTGATGTGGCGTCCGTCATGAACAAGGCCCTGGAGAATGCCCACGACGAGGGGACATACCTCGACAACCTCAGGACAGAGCTCACGAACCGCAACGACGCTCTGCGGGACGAGGACAGCAGCTCGAACTTCTACTCGGCGCTGAGGAACACGCCGTCCTTCAAGGAACGGGGCGGAGGCAATTACGACCCGTCCAGGATGAAGGCGGTGATCTACTCGAAGCACTTC
Organism: Streptomyces morookaense; assembly: GCF_013030945.1. Lineage (GTDB taxonomy): Bacteria > Actinomycetota > Actinomycetes > Streptomycetales > Streptomycetaceae > Streptomyces > Streptomyces morookaensis. The sequence continues at coordinate 15,819 of NZ_JABBXF010000025.1, forward strand.
TGGAGCGGGCAGGACCGGCAGGGCTCCTCCGACAAGAGGAAGTACGGCGACCCGGACGCCTTCCGCCCCGACCAGGCCACAGGCCTTGTCGACATGTCGAAGGACCGGAACACTCCGCGCAGCCCCGCCAATCCCGGCGAAGCCTGGGTCAATTTCGACTACGGGTGGTTCGGGGCTCAGGCGGAGGCGGATGCCGACAAAACCATATGGACCCACGCCAACCACTATCACGCACCCAATAGCGACCTGGGGCCCATGCGCGTGTACGAGAGCAAGTTCCGGAACTGGTCCGCCGGGTACGCGGACTTCGACCGCGGAGCGTACATGATCACGTTCATACCCAAGAGCTGGAACACCGCGCCGGCCAAGGTGACGCAAGGCTGGCCGTGATCGGAGGCTCGCAGCCTGCCGGCCACTCCGCGGAGTGGCCGGCAGCCCGTCGGTGTTTACAGGCGCCCCACGGCCGCGACGGCCGAGGCAGGGCACTGCGCGACGTGTCGGCCCCGCGCCCGCAGATGACTCCTGAGCAGTTCGAGCTCATCGCCAAGGAAGCCGCGCGCCAGGCGGTGACGCTGGAGTTCGTCAACGGAAGGATCGGGGTCAAGCCGGTGGGGGACGGGAACCACGACGAGATCGCCACCTGGCTCACCGCGCAATGCATGCAGTACCGGCCCGACCTGCGTGTCCACGGGAACAGGGGCCTGCGTGTGGAGACCTGCCGCAAAGGCCCCGTCTTTTCCTGGTGACGACCGACCCGCCGACCCCCCCGGCTCACCGACCGCCGGTTTCACGGCAGTCGGCGACTTGCCGTCCCGTACCGCCAACGCCTGCTCGGGCGTCAGCGGCACATTGGAGATCAACTGCCGTGTCGTCCACCGCCCGCCCCGGCCCTGCATCCGCCACTCGTGAAAGTACCGCTCCTCGCGCAGCTGTCGCTTCGCGGTCCGGAAGGCGCTCGGCTTGATGCCCGCCCGGCGCGCCGCCTCCGACAGCGACACGTCCGCCCCCTCCGGGAGCGACAGCAGCCACAGCGCGAGACGGATGGCCGCCTCGCCCAGGCGCGGCACCCCGCCACCCCCGCTTTCTCCGTGCAACACCCTTGTGGGTTACGTAAGCCCCCACCCGCCCGCCTACCATGACGTGGACGTATCAACGTCAACACCACGCCACGACAGGCACAACAGGCACAACGGGGGATTTCGTGAGCTTCATGGACCGTCTTCGCGGCGAGTTCATCGACATCATCGAATGGACCGACGACAGCCGGGACACCATCGTCTGGCGCTACCCGCGCTACGAGAACGAGATCAAGATGGGCGCCAAGCTCATCGTGCGCGAGTCGCAGGTCGCCGTCTTCGTCAACATGGGCCGGATCGCCGACGTCTTCGTGCCCGGTATGTACGAGCTGCAGACCGGCAACCTGCCGATCCTCTCCACCCTGCAGGGATGGAAGTACGGCTTCCACGCGCCGTTCAAGGCAGAGGTCTACTTCGTCACCACCCGGCAGTTCACGGACATGAAGTGGGGCACGCAGAACCCCGTCACGGTCCGCGACCCCGAGTTCGGCATGGTGCGGCTGCGCGCGTTCGGCGGCTATGCGGCGCGCGTCACCGACCCCGCCCGGCTGCTCACCGAACTCGCGGGCACCGACCCGCAGTTCCGCACCGAAGAGGTCGAGGACTATCTGCGGCAGCTGATCGTCGGGCGGCTCGGCACGCTGCTGGCCGGTTCGGGCATTCCCATGCTCGACCTCGCCGCACGCCAGGGCGAGCTGGGCGACCGGCTCGGCCAGGCGCTGACCGACGAGCTGGCCGCGTCGCACGGCATCTCGATCCCGAAGTTCGTCATCGAGAACATCTCGCTGCCGCCCGAGGTCGAGCAGGCCATCGACGCCCGCAGCCGGATGGGCATCATCGGGAACGTCGACAACTACGCCCGCCTGCAGGCTGCGGACGCGATCCGGGACGCGGCCAACAACCCCGGCGGCGCCGGGGAAGGCATCGGCCTGGGGCTCGGCATGGCCGTCGGCCAGCAGATGGCGCAGGTGTTCGCGCCCCAGCAGGCGGCGCAGCAGCCCTTCGCGCCCGCCGCCCCGGCACCGGCATCGCCACCGGCGCCCGGCGGTGCGGCCGCCGTTCCGCCGCCGCTGCCCGCACAGCAGCAGTACCAGTGGTACATCGCCGTCGACGGGCAGCAGCAGGGCCCCTACGACCACACGACGTTCACCGGACACATCACCTCCGGCGCGGTACGGCCCGGCATGCTCGCCTGGCGGGAAGGCATGGCCGCCTGGCAGGCACTGGAGCAGATCCCCGAGCTCGCCCAGTACTTCCGTGCCACCCCACCGCCGCTGCCGCCGCAGGCGTGACCTACCGCCAGGATCCCGTGACCTCATGAACTACCAGCCACAGCAGCCGTATCCGCAGCCTTATCAGCAACAGCCGTACCAACAGCAGCCCCACCAGTCCTACGCCTGCCCCGCCTGCGGCTCCACCGCCGAGTACGCCCCCGGCACCCACTCCCTCCGCTGCCCCCACTGCCGCTTCGAGCAGCCCATCACCCCCGTCAACCGCGAGGTGCGCGAGCACGCCTGGGAGGAGCTGGCGACCCTGCCGGTCAGGCCCCGGGCGGCCGGCGGGCAGATTCTGCGGTGCCCCGGCTGCGGTGCGTCCAACGAGACCGACGACCTCTCCGGGCGCTGCCAGTTCTGCGCCACCCCCATGGTCGCCTCGGCCGCCGCCGACCGGATCGTGCCCGAGGGCGTGGTCCCGTTCCGGGTGGACAAGCAGGATGTGCACGACAACCTGGGCAAGTGGGCCCGTTCCCGCTGGTTCGCGCCGAACAGCCTGAAGAAGGTGAACACGGCGGAGACCCTGCAGGGGACGTACGTGCCGCACTGGACGTACGACGCCGCCACCGCCTCCTCGTACAGCGGCGAGCGCGGCGAGGAGTACACCGTCGGGATCGGCGACAACAAGGAGACCAAGGTCCGCTGGTACTCGGTCCAGGGCACGGTCCACCGGTTCTTCGACGACGTCCTCGTCCCCGGTGCCGGACAGGTCCCGGCCAACCGGCTGGAGGCGCTGGAGCCCTGGTCGCTGAAGCAGGCGGTGCCGTACCAGGAGGCGTACCTGGCCGGTTTCCGGTCCCTGCGGTACGACGTCGAGCCGGAGGCCGGTTTCCAGCGCGCCCAGGAGAAGATGGCCGAGGTCATCAAGAAGGACGTCGAGAAGGACATCGGCGGTGACCGGCAGCGGGTGCACGCGGTCAACACCAACTACGGTGCGGTGACGTACAAGTTGCTGCTGCTGCCGGTGTGGTTCGCGTCGTACGTCTACAACGGCAAGCAGTGGGACGTCATGGTGAACGCCGACACCGGCGAGATCACGGGTGACCGCCCCTACAGCCCCTGGAAGATCGCGTTCGCGGTCACCCTGCTGGTGGTGCTGGTGACGCTCGCGGTCGTGCTGAGCCGGCACCACCACCACTGAGGGCACCCTGCCGGGGCCACCGGCGGGTGGCTGAAAAACATCGGCCCCCATCCAGCCATCTCGACCAACATCATCAAGCGCTGCTTCACTTGCGCGGCGGAGCTCCCTCCGGGCCGGACCGGCCCGTTCCGGGGGCTCCTTCTTGATGCATACGCCCAGATGGAAGGAAACCGGGGATGTCGCAGCCGGAGCAGCCCCACCACATAGCAGGCCGGGCCCAGCTCAGCCTGGGGATCGACGCCGCGCGGAACCTGGCGACCACCACCAAGACCGTGCCGCAGATGCAGGGCCTCAGCTCGCGGTGGCTGCTGCGGATGCTGCCCTGGGTGGAGGTCAAGGGCGGTACATACCGGGTCAACCGGCGGCTGGTGTACGAGGTCGGCGACGGGCGCGTGACGTTCGTCCAGGAAGGGGCCTCCGTCAAGGTCGTCCCCGCCGAGCTGGGCGAACTGCCGCTGCTGCGCGGGTTCGAGGACACGGACGTGCTGCAGGCGCTGGCCGCGCGGTGCGAGCAGCGTGAGTACGAATCCGGCCAGGTGATCGCCGAGCACGGCGGTCCCGTCGACCGCGTCCACCTGATCGCGCGCGGCAAGGTCGAGAAGCTCGCCGCCGGGCGGTACGGCGAGGCGGGGCGGCGCGGTGTGCTGGCCGACGGCGGGTTCTTCGGCGGGCAGGCGGTGGCCGACGAGCCGGGCACGTGGGCGTTCACGGCGCGCGCGATGACGGCGTGCACGGTCCTCACGCTGACCCGTGCCGCGTACGAGGAGATCGCCGGCCGCAACGAGGGGCTGCGGGACCACGTCCGGCGGCGCCAGGCCGAGCAGGCGCGGCCGCAGAACAGGAAGGGCGAGGCGGCCATCGACCTCGCCTCCGGGCACCGCGGCGAGCCGGTGCTGCCGGGCACGTTCGTCGACTACGAACTCCGGCCGCGCGAGTACGAGCTGAGCGTCGCGCAGACCATCCTCCGCGTCCACAGCCGGGTCGCGGACCTCTACAACGACCCGATGGACCAGGTCGAGCAGCAGCTCCGCCTGACCATCGAGGCGCTGCGCGAGCGGCAGGAGTCCGAACTCGTCAACAACCCCGAGTTCGGGCTGCTGCACAACGCCGACTACAGCCAGCGCATCTCCACCCACTCCGGCCCGCCCACCCCGGACGACATGGACGAGTTGCTCAGCATGCGGCGCGGGACCAAGGCCTTCTTCGCGCACCCCAAGGCCGTCGCCGCCTTCGGCCGCGAATGCAACAAGCGGGGGCTGGCGTTCGACACCGCCGAGGTCGGCGGGCACTCCGTGCCGGCCTGGCGCGGCGTGCCCATCCTCCCCTGCGGCAAGCTCCCGGTCTCGGAGCAGGGCACCACCTCGATCCTCGCGATGCGGCTGGGCGAGGCCGAACAGGGCGTGGTCGGCCTGCGCCAGACCGGGATACCCGACGAGTACGAGCCCGGCCTCAACGTCCGCTTCATGGGCATCAACGAGCAGGCGATCATCTCCTACCTGGTCAGCACCTACTACTCGGCGGCGGTTCTCGTGCCCGATGCGCTCGGCGTTCTGGAGAACGTCGAGGTCTACGGCGCATCGGCCTGAAGGCCCGAGGAGCAACCGTGTCCCTGCTGACCCGCATGACCGCCCCCGCGGCCCGTCACGACGTGGCGCGGCTCGTGGCCACCCTGCTCGCCGGCCCGCCGCAGCCGGACGTCCGCCGGAAGGGCTTCGCCCTGCCCACCGGGCCGACGGGGCTGGGCACTTCGGCCGCCCGTATCACGCCGCCCCGGGACAAGGCCGCCGGAGCCGCGGCCACCGTCCCCGACCTCCACTGCCCGCCCGCGCTGCGCGACGACCCGGCCCTCGCCGAGGAGGTCAACGCCCGCCTGGTGGCGTGGGCCGAGGAGATCGGCCTGTACGCCGGCCGGCTCGACCGCGTCCGCGCGGCCGACTTCGGGCGCCTGATGATGCTGGCCCACCCCGACACCGACGAGCCGGACCGGCTGCTGGCAGCGGGCAAGTGCGCGCTGGCGGAGTGGGCCACGGACGACTACTACTGCGACGACGAGACGATGGGCTCCGCACCGGCCCTGCTCGGCGCGCAGCTCGGGGTCGCGTACGCGGCCGTCGACCCCGCCCACCCGCCGCTCCGTCACGCCCCCGCGGTGGAACGGGCCATGCAGGACGACCCGGTGCGGGTCGCGCTGCGCTCCGGCTTCGCGCATCTGGCCCGGTACGCGGACGCGTCCCAACTGGCCCGGCTGCACCACGAGGTGGCCGTGTTGTTCGTGGGCTACGGGCAGGAGGGTTCCTGGCGCTCCCAGGGCCGGATGCCCGCGGTCTGGGAGTACCTGGCGCACCGCCAGATCAACAGCTTCCTCCCGTGCATCGCGATGACCGACGCGGTGGGCGGCTACGCGCTGCCCCACGCCGAGTACGCGGATCCGCGGGTGCGCCGCGCCGTGACCATGGCCTCCACGGCCGCCACGCTCGTCAACGACCTGTACTCGATGGCCAAGGAACACCGCTCGGAGAGCGTGGAGTTCAACCTGCCGACCGTCATCGCCGCGGAGGAGCGCTGCTCGCCGCGCGAGGCGGTCGAGCGCAGCGTGGCCGTCCACGACGAGCTGGTGCGCACCTTCGAGGCGGAGGCGGCGGCCCTGTCGCTCACCGGCTCGCCGCAGTTGCGCCGGTTCCTCGCCGGGGTGTGGGCCTGGCTCGGCGGCAACCGCGCCTGGCACAGCGGCAGTCCGCGCTACGCCGCCGCCTCCCCCTCGACTTCCTGACACCCGCACACCGCAAGGAGCTTCACCATGACGACCACCCCTGCCCCCGTCCTGCGCACCGCGTACCAGCAGTCGGTCGCCGACTACTGGAACAAGGAGAAGGACCCGGTCAACCTGCGCCTCGGCGACGTCGACGGCCTCTACCACCACCACTACGGCATCGGCGACTACGACCCCTCCGTCCTGGAGGGCCCGGAGGACACCCGCGACGAGCGCATCATCGCCGAACTCCACCGGCTGGAATCGGCCCAGGCCGACGTCCTCCTCGACCACCTCGGCGACGTACAGCCGGCCGACCGCCTCCTCGACGCCGGCTGCGGCCGGGGCGGCACCAGCATCATGGCCAACGCCCGCTTCGGCTGCCAGGTCGACGGCGTCTCCATCTCCCAGGCCCAGGTCGACTTCGCCAACGACCAGGCCCGCAAGCGCGGCGTCGACGACAGCGTCCGCTACCACTTCCGCAACATGCTCGACACCGGCTTCCCGACGGGCGCGTTCCGCAGCATCTGGAACAACGAGTCCACGATGTACGTGGACCTGTTCGCCCTCTTCGCCGAGCACGCCCGCCAGTTGCAGTTCGGTGGCCGCTACGTCGTCATCACGGGCTGCTACAACGACGTGACCGGCGGCCGCTCCAAGGCCGTCAGCCGCATCGACGAGCACTACACGTGCAACATCCACCCGCGCAGCGCCTACTTCAAGGCCATGGCCGCCAACGGCCTCGTCCCGATGAACGTCGTGGACCTCACGGCCGCGACGATCCCCTACTGGGAGCTGCGGGCGCAGTCCTCCCTCGCCACCGGCGTGGAGGACCCGTTCCTGACCGCGTACAAGGAAGGCAGCTTCCACTACCTGCTGATCGCGGCGGACCGGATCTGATCAGCCCCCGGTGAGCTCACCGGCCAGGGCGATGATGCGGGGGCGCTGCGCTTTGCGCAGCGCCCCCGGGCAGTCGGGGTGATTGCACCAGGCCACGCCTCCCGCGCCGTGATAGGTGAACCCCTTCTCAGTGGTGGAGTCCACCACCTGGAGGGGCCAGCCGAACGTCTCGCGCCCCCAGGCGTACACCTTCGCAACGCCTTCGACCTGCGCGTCGGTCAACGGCTCCGTCGGATACCCCTCCGTCTCCACCGAGGCGTAATAGGCATTCCCCTTGCCTTGAGCCCAGGCCCGGTCGGTGCCGGTTTCCACGAACTGCTCGATCACGCCGTGCTTGGAGACCCAGAAGTCCGACGAGGCCTGGGATTTCTCGATGTTGAACCAGTCGTAGGGCGAGTTGTCGCCCAACTGCACGTGCAGGACGAGCCCGCGATGCTCGACAACTCCTCCCTGCGAATGATTACGAACGGGGCGCCAAGCGGCGCCCGGCATGCGCGCCATGGCTCCTCCGGTTCGCGGTCACATCCGTATGTCGATCACCCTGCCCCTTGCTCAGTGGCTCACAGGTCGCGTGTCACCGCATTGCGAGCGGGGCAAATGGGCGATGCGGCGCCCCCGGGCCACCGTGCGGCCTTGCACAGTGAACAGCTGGTCTCGCTGAGTCGTCGTCCGGTAGCATGAGCGCATCTGGCTTGCGGAGAGTCGGAGGGCGGCATGTTCCCTACGGGCACGGCACCTTGGGGCGCTGCACATGGGTGTAGTTCACCCAGCTCCGCGCAGAAATCGTTCGTGGGCTCACAAGGTATGTGACCTGAAGTGCCAGCCGTGTGGCACCGAGGAATCAGCATGCCCAAAAACAGCAAGACGATCGCCCGCGCTCGAATGCAGTACCTCGGCGAACCCCGGGAAGCCGCGCTGGCTGCCGTTCCGCGAGACAAATCTCTCGGTCTGGACACCTGCTCTCCGGGGCAACGTCGGCTTCGCGCTTTGTTGGCACTCGGCCTGTTCAACCGTTCTGCCTCTTGGCCACCTCGCCAAGCTGCCGCCGCGTGGGGGCTTCACACCCTCGTCGCGTACGACATCATCGCCTCACCTCGATACAACCGGCTCGTCCTCATCACTGACGTGCCGCATAACGTGGCTCCATACTTGCTCCCCAGCCGCGACGGCGGCAGCTCTCTTCCGGGCCTTCGACTCGAAGAGTTCCGCGGGCACCGCACCTACATTGCGCGCCATCTGCCCACCGGTGCTCAACTCGTCATCACGGGAAACCCTTCCGGCACCTGGGCCGGGGAACCGCGCCCGTCCCCGCGCTGGGACTTCTATGGCGTTGGCCAGCCCCTCACATCGCCGGAGCAGGCACAGCTGGAGCAGCTGTCGACAATGAGCGATGAAGCCGAGCTCCTGCTGGCAGGGCTCACCTCTCGTATCGCGGCACAGGACGCTGACGGCAACTGGGCGATCGGCAACTGGTTCTCCGATCCGCTGATGCGTCCCGGCTGGCTCAGCGATGGGAGCGAGGATCGATACGAGAAGGAACTGTACGGCTCCGGGTCGCAGTGGACGTTCCGGTGGAACGGCTTCCCCTATGTGGAAGACGTGGCAGCCTCACTGACGGCTCCCCTGGTCGGCATCCGGGGCGCCGTGGCCCTCGATCGTGGCAACCACCTAGAAGTTCGAGTGGGTGGCACGACACTGAGTCTCCGCGGCCGGCGGGCAGCCGAGCAGCGAGAGCCCGAGGTCACTTCGTGAGCTGGGACGACGTGACGCTGCTCATTCTCGCCTCTTTCGGCTGCCTTACGCTCCTGCTCACCCAGGTCGGCGAAGTACTGTCAAAGCTCCCGCAGATCATCCGCGCATGGCAGGAGGTGCAGCGGGTTCTGCGGTCCGGGCCGGACCTTCCTTCCGCAGAACCCGCGGCGCTGGATTCCGGCGACCAAGGTGGCGACCCATCGCCTGAGTAGCAGTACAAATACAAGCCAAGGCATGCATCGGCCGTGCTCTTCCCTCTTGAGAAGATCACGGCCGATATGGGCCAACCCGTCAGCAGGCAGCTGTCAGAAGCTTGGGCGCCGCCGGAGCCAAGCCGACGGCAGACCCGTCATTCTGCGGCTCGGCAGCGACTTCCCGCCGGAACCGCATGGCGCTTGTCAATCGCCTGCTCGAGCCGAATGGCCAGTGACTCCATCTCGTCCGGCGTAAGGATCAACAGCGTTCGCTCGGCCGTGCCGTCCCGATGATGGATGTCGATCGGGACGGCCGTCTGCTGTGCACGCCGGTCGTAGGTCATGTCACGTTTGACCGGGGTGGCATGGGAGATCAAAGGAACGCCCTCCAATGACGTGTGACGATGTGGCCTGCGCCACATCATCACACTGGACCGGTAAACCGGTCCAGTCAAGCCATTCGTCAACTCGGCGCACTCATCGGATAGTTGTCGACGCGTTCCCACAGCTCCGGCGGGGTCACCCCCTCCTCGCACACCAGCGCCAACCCGGCGCGGTCGTAAGCAACATGCAGGTCCACGGCCACGGCCAGCGGGCATTCGCGTCCGAGCTCCACAGCCTCGGCAGCGGTTGCAAGCCGTACCGTTGCCGTATCGGCGCCCCGAACGGGGGCACGGCCGGTCTCGCGAGTGACGTAGTGGGTGGTCCCCTCTGCGATCGGTCCGGCCTGCTCCAGCTTCGGGCAGCGGTCGGCGATGTCCGGCGGGAACCAGGCGCTCACCAGAGACAGCGGTGAACCGTCGTCCAGCAGCATCATGCGGTCTCGGCGCAGAGCGGATTCACCGGGCCCAAGACCCAGCGCCTCAACGACGTGCGCAGGTGGGACCTCCCTGGCCGGAGTGCCCAGTCGGCGAAAGGGCCTCCCGTCCGACACCCGGGTGCGCTCGGCCCTGCGTCCGCCCGCCGGCCGGGCAACCGGCATCTCCGTGACACGAAAGCCCAGCCCCTGCCGCGCCACCACCACACCGTCAGCACGTAGGACATCGAACGCCTTGTTGACCGTTGCCCGCGAGACGCCCCACTGCTCGCACAAGTCCCTGCCCGACGGAAGGAGATCACCCGGGGCGAACTCCCCTTCGGTGATACGTCGCCGCAGCGAGTCCGCGATCTGCTCATACTTCAACATCGGCATGGCTCAACACTCCAGTTCCTCTGGACAGGTTGACCGGTCAAGGTAGAGCATCCCCCACATGACCACCCCTCCCCCCGTGGACCCCGAGATCATCGGCTTCTACACGGAGACGTTCGACGAGGCCACGCGTCTGACCGCCACGGCCGACGGCGTGCTGGAGATGGTCCGCACGCAGGAACTTCTTCGCCGCCACCTCCCACCGGCACCAGCCCGCATTCTCGACGTGGGCGGTGGACCCGGTGCTCACGCGCGGTGGCTCGCGGAGGACGGCTACCAGGTGCACCTCGTCGACCCGGTGGCACGGCACGTCGAGCAGGCCCGGCACGCCGGCTGCACCACCGAACTCGGCGACGCCCGCAAGCTCACAGCTGCCGACGACTCCTATGACGCAGTCCTGCTTCTCGGCCCGCTCTACCACCTCCTCGACCGCGGCGACCGACTGCAAGCCCTGGCCGAGGCCCGGCGCGTTGCGCGGCCCGGCAGCCCCGTCGCCGCTGCCGCCATCAGCCGGTACGCCTCCCTCTTCGAGCACACCGCGACCACGTGGCTGGAACGCGACCGCGTGCACGACGCCGTGCACGACATCCTTGCCGACGGCCGCCACGAGCCCGGCCGTAAAGGCTTCACCGCTGCGTACTTCCACACCGCGGGCGGACTCGTCGAAGAACTGCGCTCCGCCGGGTTCGACCACACAGAGGTGTACGGCATCGAGGGCCCCACCTGGGCCCTGCTGAAGGCCACCGAGCAGCACACTGGGACCTCGCTGATCGGATCGCCCATGTTCCGCGCGGCGTTGGCGGCCGCACGGGCCGCCGAGCCGTACCCGGATCTGCTGGCCGCCGGATCCCACTTGCTCGCCGTCGCTCGCGCGTAACCCCACCCGGCTACCCCAACACCTCCCGCAGCCAGGCCCGCTCCGCCGCGCTGCTCGCGCGGGCGACGACGAGCATGCCGCGGCGGTACGGATCGTCCGTGTCCTCCGCGCGCACCGGGCGGTCGCCGTCGTAGAAGAAGCTCGCCGGCCGCTCCAGGAAGTCGAGCCGACGGCGCAGCACCGCGTGCCGGTCCGTGGCATCGGGGAGTTGTGAGAGGAATGCCAGGATCGTGAAGAACCGGGTGCCGTCACTGATGTCGTGATCGGTCGGCTCCCGCAGGCGGCGGAGGAGTTCCGTGCGGCCCGCGTCGGTCAGCTCCAGGCTGTTGCGCTGGGCAGCGGAGGCGCCCGGCTCGGTTCTCCGATCCAGGAGGCCCGCCTTGGCCAGGCGGTTGATCGCCGGGTAGAGGCTGCCGTCGCTGACCGGGCGGGCATGGCCGCTCAGTTGCGCGATCCGTCGGCGCAACTCGTAACCGTGCAGCGGCCCTTCGGCCAGAAAACCGAGTATCGCAAGCTCCAGCATCCTGTTATGGTCCCACATCGATTCGAGGTACCTCGAATCGAGTGCCGAAGTATGGGAGAGCACCATGACGACCTACACCGAGGAGTGGGTGACCGCGCAGGCCCGGTCCGCCTATGCGCATGGGCAGGCATCGTTCACCGTCCGCCCCGAACGGACCGCGCTGCTGGTCATCGACATGCAGGACGAGTTCGTCCGCCCGGGCTGGAGCCCGTACTGGGTGCCGGCCGCGACACGGATGGCGCCCCGGCTGCGCACGCTCGTCGAGCAGTGCCGGGCGATATCGGTTCCGGTCGTCTGGACCGTCTTCGACGACACCCACCTCGGGCTCGACCGGCCGTACGCGCTGCAGCACCTCCCGCACGCCGGCACCGGGTGGCGGCGGCCCGGTCCCGCGGGCGTCTGGGAGCCGATGGGCCGGCGGAGCGACGAAGTCCTCATCCGCAAGCCCTCCTACGGGGCCTTCTACGACACGCCCCTCGACACGATCCTGCGCAACCTCGGCCGGGACACGGTCGTCGTCACGGGGACGCTCACCAACTACTGCTGCGGCACCACCGCCCGGCAGGCCTACGAGCGCGGGTACCGCGTCGTCTTCGGATCCGACGTCACCGCCACCGACGACGAGTCCCGCCAGGAGCCCGAACTCGCCGTACTGCGGAAGGGGTTCGCGCTCGTGCTGAGCGCCGACGAGATCGCGCAGCGGCTCACCGTCTGAGGCCGGATCCGCCCGCCCCGGGCCGCTGTTCCCTGGACGGTTGTCCGGCCGTCGCCCCAGACTGCCGGACGGATCGTTCACGTTGGGACCACGGTGACACCCGAGGAGCCGCGCATGTCCGCGCCCGTGCCCGTCTTCGATCACAGTGCCACCGCGTACAGCCCGCGTCTCGCCTACGCGATGGCACTGGCCTCCCGGCTCGCCTACGAGGCCGAGGCCGACATCGAGCGGCAGGCCGCCGCGTGGGGGTTCGAGCGTGTGCGGCATCACTGCACGCGGTTCACCCCGCCCTTTCCCCTGGAGGACACCCAGGCGTTCACCATGGCCGGCGACCGGATGATCGTCACGGCGTTCAGGGGGACGGAGCCGCGGAAGCTGCGCGACTGGCTCTCGGATGTCGAGGGGGTGCCCTGGCCGGGGCCGGGCGGGTTGGGGTATGTGCACTTCGGGTTCGGGGAGGCGCTTCATTCCATATTCGCCGTTGTCCAGGGCGCCCTGGCCGAGTTGCGCGACAAGCAGCAGACGGTGTGGCTGACCGGGCACAGTCTCGGCGGGGCCCTCGCCATGCTGGCCGGGTGCCGGCTGCACTTCGAGGAGCCGTATCTCACCGCGGACGGCATCTACACCTTCGGGCAGCCGCGGACCTGCGACCGTGCGCTCGCCGACGCGCACGACAAGGCGTTCGCCGGGCGCATGTACCGGTTCGTCAACGACAAGGACGTCGTACCGCACCTGCCGCCCGAGCCCCTCTACTGGCATGCGCAGGCTCTGCGGCACATCGACGCCGTGGGCGCGGTGCGGGAATCGGTGGGGCTGCTCGGGGGGTTCGGGGAGCGCATGGAGCACTTGGGGCATGTCGCGAAAGACATGTGGGACGGTGCCGGAGACGCCTTTCGCGATCACGGCGTCGCCAAGTACGTCGCCGCGCTGGAGAGGCTCCTCGTCCAAGGCGGGCCCGGCGCCTAGGATTTCCGGATTGCCTCCGTACCAGGAAGGAGGCTCGACCCGGGGGAATTTCCATGCGCGCGCGTCTTCGTCTGTTCACCGCTCTCGTGACGACCGGCATCGCCGTCGGCGGACTCGGCGCGTGCGGGATGCTGAGGAAGAACTTCGAGGACGACACCACCCTGTCCCAGAAGATCACCGCGGTGCGGCTGGACAGCGGGTCCGGCGGAGTCACCCTGCGCGGCGTCGACGGCGCCGCCGACGTGCGCCTGCACCGCTACGTCGAGTACGGCGGGGACCGCCCGGACGCGGCCACGCATCGCGTCGAGAACGGTGTCCTGGTGCTCGGCGGCTGCGGCAACGAGTGTTCGGTGGCCTACACGGTCGACCTGCCGGCGGGCATACCCGTGACCGGTGAGACCTCCAGCGGCGCGGTGAAGCTCTCCAGGACGGGCGCGGTGCACGTGGCGACCGCCTCCGGTGCCATCGACCTGGACGACATCAACGGCTCCGTCGAGATGCGGTCCGGCAGTGGCGCGATCACCGGTCACGGGCTCACGGGCGGGCCCGTGAAGGCCGAGACCTCCAGCGGGGCCGTCGACCTCGCCGTGTCCTCGCCCCAGGACGTCCGGGCGGAGACCGGCAGCGGCGCCGTCACGGTCGCCGTGCCCGACGGGTCGTACCAGATCGTCACCAGGACCGGCAGCGGCGGCCAGGACATCGCCCTCTCCAACGACCCGGCCGGCAAGCACCGGCTCGACCTGACCACCGGCAGCGGCGCCATCACCCTCAAGCGCTCCTGAGGCTCAGTCCAGCGCACGCGCGTACGTCACGTACGTCCGCTCCACCGCGAAGCCCATCCGTTCGTAGAGCCCCAGCGCCCCGGTCGGGTTGGCGGTGTCGACGACGAGTTCCGCCCTGGCGTAGCCGCGGCGCGCGGCCTCGGTGAGGGTGTGCGTCAGCAGGGTGTGCGCCGCGCCGCGGCCCCGGTGGGCCGGGCGGGTGCCCAGGTGGCCGATGGTGCAGGAGCGGCGTCCGGTGGCCGCTCCGTCGGCCACGTACTCGTCGGCGAGGAGGTACGCCGCCACCTGCCCCTCCGCGTCGAGCAGGAGGGCGGAGAGCCCAGGGCGGAACGAGCGGGCGCCCGTGATCCAGGTGTCCCAGTCGGTGCGGTCCATCCCGGTGTGGTTCCAGTGGTCGCGGAAGGCCTCGTTGTGCGCGGTGCGGGTCGCTTCGTCGTAGGTCTCGTCGAAGGGCACCAGGCGCAGCCCGGACGGTACGGGCTGCGCCGTGCGGGGGCCGTACCGAAGCTCGTTCGCCATGCCGAACCAGTGGCGGCAGGGCGCGAAGCCTGCGCCGGCGGCCAGCGCCGCCAGGCCCTCGTTCGTGTCCGCCCCGTCGATCAGCAGCTCGCCCGGCACGCGCGCGTGGCGCTCCGCCCGCAGCGCCCCGGCGCGGGCCCGCATCCAGGCGAGCAGCTGTGTGCCGATCCCGCGGTGGCGCCAGGCGGGATGGACGGCGGCCGCGCCGGTGAAGCGGGCGATCTCGCGTACGTGGTCCGGCTCGTACACCATCGCGTACGCCACCAGCCGCCCGCCTGCGCCTTCGCCCTGTCGCAACCCCACCGCGTTCCTCGCCAAGTCGAGCTTGGGATCGGTCAGTTCGTCCAGAATATCCGCCTCGTCGGCGTGCATGCCGGTCCTGTCGGTGCGTTCGACCGCTTCGCGCAGCACCGCGAGAGCCTGGGCGTCTGCCATGGTGAGCGGCCGGAGCGAGCGCGTGACATCCATGAAAAAACGGTACATAAGGGAGGGTGACGCGTCGAAGGCATTTTCGGGCCGCGTGCCGCAGCCGCCACTCTCGGTGTTGCGATCCTCACGCATCCCGCCGCTTCTCCAAGGGTCGGTAAAACCGCGGCAGCTGATAGAAAAGGTCATCGCCGGTACGGCTGACCGCAGCAGCCACGCCCGGCACAGCAGACCGCCGCGGTTCTCACCGAAGGAAGACACATGCCTGCCATACATCCGCGCACAGCGGACGTTCCGCAGTGAGCCTCATAGCCCGGCCCAGCGCCACCACCGCCACCGCTGCCACCACCGCTCCCGCCGCCCCCGGGGCGCCCGCCGGCAGTGCGCCCGCCCCCCGGCAGACGCGGCTGGACTCGCTCACCGGACTGCGGTGGTTCGCGGCACTGCTGATCTTCTGCTACCACTTCGCCTACGACCAGTCCGTGGGCACGCCCAAGCACCTCGGCAGGCTCAGAGACGTCACCTTCGCCGGGCCTTCGGCGGTCTCCTTCTTCTTCGTCCTCTCGGGCTTCGTCCTCGCCTGGTCGGCGCGGCCGAACGACACGGTGACCGGCTTCTGGCGGCGCCGCTTCGCCCGGATCTACCCCAGCCACGCGGTGACCTTCTGCGTCGCGGCGCTGATGCTGCTGTGGATGGGACAGAAGCTCAACCCCGCCATCGCACTGGGCAATCTGACACTCACCCAGGCATGGGTCCCGAACCGGACCGACTGGTGGTTCGGCTTCAACGGCGTCTCGTGGTCGCTGAGCTGCGAGTTCCTCTTCTACTTCACGTTCCCCTTCCTGGTGCGGCCCATCCGGCGGCTGCCGGTCCGCGGCCTGTGGGCCGTCGTCGCCCTGGGGAATCTGTTCGTCGTGGTCTACCCGGCGTTCATGAACGACATCGCGCACGCCACCGGCTGGAACCCGAAGTACTTCCTCTACATGCTGCCCGCCACGCGGCTGCCCGAGTTCGCCGTCGGCATCGCCCTCGCCCTGCTGGTGAAGAACGGCGCCTGGCGCGGCCCGGGCGTGGTGGTGAGCGTCACACTGTCCGTGACGGCGATCTTCGCCGTGGTGCACCTGCTGCCCTACGAGTACCGCTGGGGCGCCGCCACGGTGATCCCGTACACGCTCACCATCGCGGCGGTCGCGCGGGCCGATGCGCGCGGGGAGGAATCCCCGTTCCGGCACCGGGTGCTCGTGTATCTCGGTGAAGTCTCCTTCGCCTTCTATCTCGTGCACGAGATGGTCATCTACAGCACCGGCTACTTCCTCAAACAGCACCACCTCGCCCTCAGCATGACCGTGCAGGCGGGGCTGGTCATGGCCATTGCCCTGGCGGGAGCGGTCGTCCTCCACGAGTACGTGGAGAAACCGGGCGTGAAGCTGCTCACCGGCAAGCGGCGGAAGCCGAAGCCGGCCGTGGGATGAGTGCCGGGGGCCCGGCCCCCGGCACCCGCCGGCGCTCAGTTCGCGAACTGGATCAGCACCCGCACCAGGCGGCACGTCGTGTCCGACGGCTGGTGCACGCCGATCCGCTCCGCCGTCGCGCGGATCTTCCGGTTCGTCGCCTGCTCCGGCCGGTACACCCCGGAGTGCAGCAGCGCTATCGCCAGGCGCATCGCCTTCAGCTGCCGGTTGTGCGCCTCGTACCAGGCCCGCGGGCGGCCCGCGGGCATCTTCTGCTTGGGAAGGGTGTCGAACGTCGTGGCTGCGCCCATCGAAATCCCCCTGTGAGTGGTCGTACAGCCTCTCTCAACTCCCTCCATTTTACTGCCGACCACTGACAAACGCCCCTGGTCAGACCGCATTTGACAGTCCCCCGCGGTACCGTGTGCGGCATGGAGATCTGGATCAACCCCGCCTGTTCGAAGTGCCGCAGCGCGCTCACACTGCTCGACGCCGAGGGTGCCGGCTACACCGTCCGCCACTACCTGGAGGACGTGCCCTCGGAGGACGAGATCCGCACCGTCCTCGGCCGGCTCGGCCTGGAGCCGTGGGACATCACGCGCACCCAGGAGGCCGACGCCAAGGAGCTCGGTCTCGAGGACTGGCCGCGGGACGAGGAGGCGCGCGACCGGTGGATCGCCGCCCTCTCCGCGCACCCCAGGCTCATCCAGCGGCCGATCATCACGGCCGACGACGGCTCCGCGGTCGTCGGCCGCACCGAGGAGGCCGTCCGGGAAGCCATGGCCAGGGCTGACGGCTGACCTGCGCCGGACGGCGCATACAGCGGTATAACGGGTGGTGTGGCATATCCCGCGACAAAGCGGGAGGGAGCGGCACCCATGAAGCACGCACTCGACGCACAGCGCATCGGCGACACCCGCGGCTACCTGCCGATCGAGGACCACGGGATCATCGGTGACCTGCACACCGTGGCCCTCGTGGGGGTCGACGGCACGATCGACTGGTGCTGTCTGCCGCGGTTCGACTCCCCCGCCGTCTTCGGCTCGCTGCTCGACGCCCGGATCGGCGGATCGTTCTCCGTGAAGGTCCGCGAGGTCGAGCGGACCAAGCAGATGTACATGCCCGACTCGAACGTGCTGCTCACCCGGTTCCTGGCGCAGCACGCCGTGGCCGAGCTGTACGACTTCATGGTGCCCGACCACCCGTCGTGCCCGGCCTCCGGTGCGCGGCAGATCATCCGCCAGGTGCGGGTGCTGCGCGGGCGGGCCACGGTCGAGGTGTGCTGCCGGCCCGCCTTCGACTACGCCCGCGCCCCGCACACGGTGCGCCTGGTGGAGGGCGCGGGAGCGGTCTTCACCAGCTCCGCCGGGACGCTGGTGCTGCGCTCGTCCGTACCGTTGCAGGCCGAGGGCGATGCCGTGCACGCGACGGTGACCCTGGAGCCCGGCGAGTCGCTGGGGCTCGCCGCCCAGTGGGGCGAGCCGGGCGACGGCACGCTGCGCCCCCTCGACTGCCCCGATGCCACCCAGCTGCTGTACAAGACCCTGCAGTACTGGGACGGCTGGCTGCGGCAGTCCAACTACCAGGGCCGCTACCGCGAGACGGTCGAGCGCTCGGCCCTCGCGCTCAAGCTGCTCGTCTACCAGCCCACCGGTGCCCTCGTCGCCGCCGCGACCACCTCGCTGCCGGAGTCCCCGGGCGGCGGCCGCAACTGGGACTACCGCTACACCTGGATCCGCGACGCCGCCTTCACCCTCTACGCCCTGATGCGCCTGGGCTTCACCGAGGAGGCCGCCGCCTTCATCGACTGGCTGCACCAGCGCTGTGTGCAGGCGCCCCCGGGCACCGGGCTCCAGGTGCTCTACGGCATCGACGGGCGGCCCGACCTGCCCGAGTCGGTGCTGGAGCACCTGTGCGGCTACAACGGCGCCCGGCCCGTCCGCATCGGGAACGCCGCCGCCCAGCAGCTCCAACTCGACATCCACGGCGAGCTGATGGACTCGGTCTACCTCTACAACAAGCACGGGGAGCCGATCTCCTACGAGCTGTGGGAGGCCCTGGCCCGGCAGCTCGAATGGCTGGAGAAGCACTGGGAGGAGCCGGACGACGGCATCTGGGAGACCCGCGGCGGCCGGCAGCGCTTCACCTACTCGGCGCTGATGACCTGGGTCGCCTTCGAGCGGGCCATCCGCATCGCCCGCCACCGCGGCATGCCCGCGCCGGTCGAGCGGTGGCTCGACACCGCGGCCGCCGCCTACCGCTTCGTGCAGGACCAGTGCTGGACGCCGGAGCTCGGCGCCTACTGCCAGTACCCGGAGAGCGCCACGCTGGACGCCTCGCTGCTGGTGATGCCGCTGGTGAAGTTCGCCGGGCCCAAGGACCCGCGGTTCCTGTCGACGGTGCGCAGCGTCGAGGAGCAGCTCGTCAGCGACAGCCTGGTGCACCGCTACCGGACGGACGGCAGCGACGGACTGACCGGCAGCGAGGGCACGTTCAACCTGTGCTCGTTCTGGTACGTGGAGGCGCTGGCCCGTGCCGGGCGGGTCGGCGAGGCGCGCTACATCTTCGAGAAGATGATCACGCACGCCAACCATCTGGGGCTCTACGCCGAGGAGATCGGGCCGGCGGGCGAGGCGCTCGGCAACTTCCCGCAGGCGTTCACCCACCTCGCGCTGATCAGTGCCGCCACCAATCTGGACCGTGCCGTCGGCAGCCATCACGGGTCCGCCGCCCGCCAGTGGCACACGGGCTGAGCCGTCACCCGGCCGCGGGCAGCACGGGGAACGCGTTGCCGCTGTCGCTGCAGTGCAGCGTCCACGGCAGGCCGCCCGGCTCGTGCAACCGGACGTCGATCTCGGTGGGCGGACGGCCGCCTGGTACCGCGGAGTGGGCGGCGGTGCAGGCGATCTGGCTGACGGCGGCGGGCTGCAACTCCGCCACGGGGACGGGCAGATCGACGTCGACCGCGCCGGTGGCCGCGGCCGCGTGCAGCGGGCCGACGGTGTCCGGGACCTCGGTGATCAGGCCACGCGCCCGCTCCGCGGGGGTGGGCCCGGCGAGCAGCAGGTCCATGGCCCGCTGCGGGCCGGCCGGGGTCCGTTCGTGGCGGGAGACGGCCTGGATGCCGACCGGGGAGAGGAAGAAGATCCGGGCGGTGGTGTAGCCGCCGCCGGGTTCCCGGATGCCGGTCGCGGGCTCCCCGGCGCGGACGAGGCCGGTGGGGGCGATGCCGCAGCCCGGCAGGGTGCACACGGCGCCCAGGCACAGGGCGAGCAGGGCGCTGCTGCGTCCGGTCACGGCTCCTCCCGCAGCGGCAGGTCGACGGTGAACACGGCGCCGCCCTCCGGTCTGTTGGCCGCCCGCAGGGTTCCGCCGTGCAGGCGGACGTTCTCCATGGCGATGGCCAGGCCCAGCCCGCTGCCCTCGGAGCGGACGCGGGCGGCGTCGGCCTTGTAGAAGCGGTCGAAGACGTGCGGCAGGACCTCGGGGTCGATGCCGGGGCCGTTGTCGCGCACCTCGATCAGCAGGCGCCCGCCCGCCGCCCTCGCCGTCAGCCGGACCGGCGGGCCGCCGTGCCGCAGGGCGTTGCCGACGAGGTTGGCGACGACGACGTCGATGCGCCGCGGGTCGAACCGGGCCCGTACGCCCTCGGGCAGGTCCGCGGTCACCCGGTCCTGCCAGCCGCGGGCGCGGAGGGTCTCGCGGAGGGCGAGGGCGACATCGACCTCGTCCGGGTGGAGGGCGGCGGCTCCGGCGTCGAAGCGGGAGACCTCCATCAAGTCCTCGGTCAGGCGGGTGAGTTTGCGCGTCTCGCCGCTGATCAGCCGGACGGCGTCGGCGGTGTCGGACGGCAGCTGCGCGGCGTCCTCGTCGAGGACCTCGGTGACGGCGGACATCGCGGCGAGCGGGGTGCGCAGCTCGTGGGAGACGTCGGCGGCGAAGCGGCGGGAGTTGGCCTCCATGCGGCGCAGCCGGGCGTCGTCCTTCTCCAGGGCGGCGGCCATGGCGTTGAACGTGCGGGTGAGGTCGGCGAGTTCATCGGTGCCGGTCACCTTCAGACGGGTGTCGAGCGCACCGCCGGTGATCTTCTCGGCGGCCTGCCGCAGCTGCCGTACGGGCCGGAGCACGCGGCGGGCGGCGAACAGGGCGGGGACGACGGCCAGGGCCAGTGCGGGCACGGCCCCGGCCTGGGCGGCGGTGACCAGGGAGGCGATGTCGTCGCGCTCGTCGGCCAGCGAGAACTCCGCGTAGACGTCGAGTCCGGAGGCCTTGTGGCCGGTGCCGGTGAAGGTGACGGGCATGCCGATGGTCAGCCAGGGGGTGCCGTTCCGCTCGACGCGCTGGCAGAGCGGTTCGTTGCGGCTGCGCACCGCGTTGCGCAGGGTGTCGGTGACGACGCTGGGGTTGCCGGGCAGCCGTTCGGGGACGGCGGGGCCGTTGCCGTAGGCGGCGGAGGTGCGCCAGTTGCGGGAGCCGCCGGCGCGGTCGAGCTGGAGGGCGAAGTTCTGCAGGTCCTGCGGCCTGGGCGGGAAGGGCAGGGCGGGGGCGAGGGAGTCGATCTGGGTGCGCAGGTCGTGCACGGCGGTGGTCTGGGTGCGCTGGAGGATCGCCTCGCGGGCCTCGCGGAAGGTCAGGACGGCGGTGATCAGCGCGCTGAGGGCGGAGACGGCCAGGAAGGCGATCACCAGGCGGGTGCGCAGACTCTGGGAGAACGCACGGGGTCGCACAGTGGTCGATTCTGCTTCTCCGACCGAGGGGGCAGCCTTACGATTTCAGCCACTCAATGGCAAATTCCTCGTCATGTATTCGTAAAATTGCGTGATTTGATGAGGGCGGCTCCTACGCGCCGAAACGCACCCCGCCCCCGTCACCGAGGACAGACCGTGCCGTTCCCGAAGACCGCCAGATCCGCCACGCTGCTCGCCGCCGCCGCGCTTCTCACGGCCCTTCCCGCCCCGGCAGCACAGGCGGCCGCTGTGCCGGAGTTGAAGGTGCTCACGTACAACACCTTCCTGATGTCCGCGAATCTCTATCCCAACTGGGGCCAGGAGCACCGGGCCAAGGAAATGGCGGCTGCCGACTTCTTCCGGGGGAACGACGTCGTCGTCCTCCAGGAGGCCTTCGACAACAGCGCCTCGGAGACCCTCAAGTCCCGTGCCGCGGACGCGTATCCGTACCAGACGCCGGTCGTCGGCCGGGGCAAGGACGGCTGGGACGCGACCGGCGGCAACTACTCGTCCACGTCCCCGGAGGACGGCGGCGTCGCGGTGCTCAGCAAATGGCCGATCGTCCGCAAGGAACAGGTCGTCTACAACGACGCGTGCGGCTCGGACCGGTGGTCCGACAAGGGATTCGCCTATGTGGTGCTGAATGTGAACGGCACCAAGGTGCATGTCGTGGGCACGCACATGCAGTCCACCGACAGCGGCTGCAGGACGGGCGAGCCGGCGGCCCTGCGGGCGAAGCAGTTCCGGCAGATCGCCGCCTTCCTCGACACCAAGAAGATCCCGGCGGACGAGCAGGTGATGCTCGCGGGCGACCTCAATGTGGACTCCCGCAGCCCCGAATACGCCTCGATGCTGAACGACGCGGGCCTCGTCGCCGCGGACGCCCGCACCGGGCACCCGTACTCCTTCGACACGAAGGAGAACTCGATCGCCTCCTACCGCTACCCCACCGACGCCCGCGAAGACCTCGACCACGTCCTCCACTTCAAGGGCCACGCGCGACCCGTGAACTGGCGGAACACCGTCGTCAAGGAGCAGTCCGCACCATGGACCGTCTCCAGCTGGGGCAAGCAGTACACGTACACGAACCTGTCCGACCACTACCCGCTGATCGCCGGAGCGGGGGCCAGCTGACCCCGCTGTCAGTGGGTGGTGTCAGGATGCTCGCAACGGGCCGCTGATCGCGGAGCGGCCCTTCGAGCGAGGGGGTCCGTCGATGCTGCCCATCACCGTCAACACCGAGCCCGGCGAGGTGCTTTCGCCGCTCACCGCCGAGCAGCTGGCCGGGCTGATCGGCAGGCTGGGCGGCGAGGGCGACAGGTTCGCGGTGGCCGAGCGGACCGGCGGCGGCGCCGACCACTACATCCAGACATGGCACGAGGGGGACGGGCCGTACGAGGTGGAGTACCGCGACGGCTCGCCGGAGCGGCACTTCGGGGCGCGGATGAGCAGCGCCGAGGAGGTCACGGCCGTCTTCGTGGCCTGGGCCGGGCAGGCCGAGGGCTGGGCGGGCGGCCATGCGTGGCAGCGGGTCGAGCTGTCGGAGGACGCCCCCGGGGAGGGCGCGGACGATCTCGACCCCGAGCTGCTGGAGGAGGCCGAGGAGCAGGCCCGGCTGCTGGTCCGGTGCGGCTTCGACACACCCGATGAGGTCGCCGAGGACGTCTCCGACTACTTCCACGACGAGGGCGTCACCCCCGTCTCCCCGGCCGCCGCCCGGCGGATCGTCGAGCGGCTGTGGCAGGAGCAGCTGGCCGAGCAGGCGAACTGGCCGCAGGTGACGGACGTGGACCGGCTGGAGACGGCCTTCGCCGCCCTCGGCGCCGCCGGCATCACGGCCCGCATGCACTTCACCTGCTGCAGCAAGTGCGGCCTGGAGGAGATCCGCGACGAGGCGGCCGAGGGCGACCGCGGCTTCGTCTTCTTCCACTACCAGCACACCGAGCGCGCCGCCGAGGGCCACGGCCTGTGGCTGCTGTACGGCGGCTACGAGGTTGGTACGGCCGGCGCGGAGGACGGTGCCGAGGACGGCGGCGCGACGGCCGCCGTCGGGCGGGAGATCGTGACCGCGCTCACGGAGGCCGGGCTCACGGCCGAGTGGGACGGCGACCCGGACCGCGCGATATGCGTGGCCCCGCTGGTCTGGCGCAAGCGGGTGCAGCCGCTCTGACCGGCCCGGATTCCCCCGCCGGGGCACCGGCCGGGGGGTGTCCGGCGGTAACGGCGAAAGGGCCGGGAAAGGGGCTCCTGCAGGGGCGGCGGCCATGCTTCAATAGGGGCATGGCCAGCCTCCAGAACACCGCGACGGGTCGCAGCGACCTCGAGCCCTTCTGGCCTTCCCGCCAGCATCACGACTTCGACCGAGTGTGTTGTCGCGCGACCTCCGCGCAGGCCCACTCCTTCCGCTGACCCCTTCGTCGAAGTCAGCCGCCGGGACCGGACCCGGCCAACGGCCCGCGCATGTGCACGTCCTCTCGACGGTCCCTCGCGCGAAAGAGCTGAGCTCTCCATGTCGAACCTCCGTACCCTGACCGCGTCGCCCACGTCTCCCGCGCCCGTCCCGGACGGGCGCCCCGCCGCCCGGCACCGGCTGCGGGCCGTGGCCCCGGGCGAGGTGCCGCCGCCCGCCGCCGTCGCAGGCCTGCTGCAGGCGGGAGCCACCTGGCTGCCCGCACCGCAGCACACGCTGCCCGCCCTGCCCGGGCAGCCGCCGATGGTCGGCTACCTGGTCCTCGTCCCGGCCGACCAGGCCGGCCTCCCCGGCGCCGCACCCGTACCGGCCGCACCGGCTGCAACCACCGCCCCCGCCACACCCGCTCCCGTCACCGAGGGCGACGCGCTGGTCCGCATCGACCCCGAGGACCGCACGGTCCGCGTCGCGGGCCGGCCGCTGGACCTCACCTACCTCGAGTTCGAGCTGCTGGCCCACCTCGTGGCGCACCCCCACCGGGTGCACACCCGC
This sequence comes from Streptomyces morookaense, assembly GCF_013030945.1. Lineage (GTDB taxonomy): Bacteria > Actinomycetota > Actinomycetes > Streptomycetales > Streptomycetaceae > Streptomyces > Streptomyces morookaensis. The sequence goes on from NZ_JABBXF010000025.1 coordinate 40,042, forward strand.
GACCAGTTGGTGACCACCGTGTGGGGCTACGGGCACGTGGGCGACGGCCGCACCGTCGACGTCCACGTCGCCCGGCTGCGCCGCAAGATGGGCCCCGAGTACCGCTCGTCGATCGTGACCGTCCGGCGCGTGGGCTACAAGTACGCACCGCCGGCCCACATCTGACGGATTCGGGCCGCCGGCCGGGGCGGGCGAGTGGGATGCTGGGGGCCATGACGGACAAGACCTCCGGACTCGTCGCCCTCCTCGGCCTCCAACCGCACGTCGAGGGCGGGTGGTTCAGGGAGACGTGGCGCACCCCGGCCACTGCGCTCCCCGAGGGGTACGAGGGCCCGCGGGCGTTCGCGACCGGCATCTACTTCCTCCTCCACCCCGGCGAGACCTCCCGCTGGCACAAGGTCCGCTCCGACGAGATGTGGCTGTGGCACCGCGGCGGCCCGCTGCGGCTGCTCCTCGGCGGCCGGGGCGAGGCCGCGGACGAGGCGGGGGCGGCCGAGATGGTCCTCGGCCCCGGCATCGAGCACGGCGAGCAGCCGCAGGTGCTGGTCCCGGGCGGCATGTGGCAGGCGGCGGAGCCCGCGGGCGGCGAGCCGGTGCTGGTCTCGTGCGTCGTGGCACCGGGCTTCGACTACGCGGACTTCGTCATGACGTGAGGGCGGCGCCCCCGCCCGCAGCGGGCCCCGCCGTCGCGGACTCGGGCGACCTTCTTCACAATGAGGGGGTCCAGGCCCAGCCAGACGGGAGACGCCCCCCATGCCGCAGCAGATCGATGCCTCCACCATCATCAACCTCCGCGATCTCGGGGGTATCGCGCTCTCCGGCAACTCCGCGGTCCGCCCCGGCCTGCTCCTGCGCTCCGGCCAGCTGGACCGGCTCGACCCGGCGGCCGACCCGGCCGTCGCCGCCCTCGGCATCCACACGGTCGTCGACCTGCGCAGCGAGAACGAGCGGACCGAGCGTCCCGACGCGCTGCCGGAGGCCGCCCGGCTGATCGTCGCCGATGTGATGGCGGACGGCGCCACGGCCGTGACCGGCGGCGAGCAGGTGCCGGCCCGGCTGGAGGACGTCCTCGGCAGCCCCGCGGTGGCCGACCAGTACCTGGGCGGCGGCAAGGCGGAGAAGCTGCTCGGCGAGGCCTACCGGGCGTTCGTGACGGCCGAGTCCGCCTGCCGGGCCTACGGCACGCTGCTGTCGGCGCTCGCCGAGCCGGACTGCGGCCCGCTGCTCTTCCACTGCACGGCCGGCAAGGACCGCACGGGCTGGGCGGCCACCGTGATCCTGCTGCTGCTCGGTGCGGACGAGGCGACGGCCGAGCGCGAGTACCTCGCCGTCAACCCGGCCGTGAAGGCCGCCTTCGCGCCCGTCATCGACCGTTTCACGGCGGCGGGCGGCGACCCGGAGATCGCGGACGCGATCCTGGGCGTCCGGCCGGTGTACCTGGCGACGGCGCTGGAGGAGATGGGCCGCCGGTACGGGGACGTGGAGCGGTACGTGCGGGACGGGCTGGGCGTCTCCGCCCAGGCCGTCGAGCGGATTCGGGCGCGGTACCGGGCATAACCGGGGGGGCGGTTCTTCGGCTGCGGTTGGCTGACGGGGCGCGGAAGCGCACGGGTGTGCGACTAAGTGACCATCCGACCAATCACTCGTTCTACCCACGTGGAGCAGCACGCTGTCGTCGACGTGGAGCAGGCCGAGGCCGCGCTCATCGAGCACTATCCGCGGCTGGTGAGGCTCGGGTACCTGGTGCTCCCGCCCGCTCTGGGCCGCAACCGGCGGGTTCTCACCGCGCACGCCCTCGTGCAGCGGGCACTGCCGCGCAGCCGGGGCGCCGAGGTCGCGGCCGTGCCGGGGCCGCGGAACGGTGACGACCCGGGGTACGCGTACGTGCGGCAGCAGGTGCTCCGGGCGGCGCTGGAGGCCGGGCGGCCGCGCGGGCGCTGGCAGCTGCCGCGCCCCGGCCAGCTGCCGCCGCTGCTGCCGCAGGTGTGGGGGCTGCGGCTGTTCCCGCGCTCGGGCGGCGCCGACGAGCTCGCCCTCGACCAGGCCCTCGCGGCGCTCTCCGGTCCCGGCCGGGCGGCGTATGTGCTGCGCGCCCTGGAGTCCCGCACGGACCGTGACGTCCGGCGGCTGCTGACGGCCGCCGGGGTGGCCGACCCCGGCGCCGCGCTGGCCGAGGCCGACGGGGTGCGGGTCCCGGCGGGCAGCCGGGACGCGGCGCTGCTGGAGTCCGTGGAGTTCGACCCCTGTTCCCTGCAGGCCCGGCCCACGGACCTGATGCGCCGCCGCCAGCACACCCGGGCCGCCGTCGCGGCTGCCGCGGCGGTCGTCGTGTGCGGGACGCTGATCGGCCTGCCGTCGGGCGGATGGGGCGAGGACGGCCCGGCGGCGCCGCCTTACGCGCAGAACGCGGCCGCCGAGCAGGCCCTGGACCCGGCCAGGCTCACCCGGGTCTCCCCCACCGCCTGGAAGAGCGCCGACCGCCCCGGCTTCGCGGCCTGGCCCGCCCGCGGCAGCCGCACCGGCGACACCGCCCTGCTCCGCCGGGCCCTCGCCGTGTGGGCGCGGCCGGGCAGTTCGGTGCAGGTCACGACGACCCCGGGCACCCCGTCCGGGCCCGCGGCGGGGCCGCCGCAGCTGCTGTTCGCGGGGGACGTCGACGCGGCGACGGTCGTGCTGCTCCACGACGGGCTGCGCGTCGTGCGCTACGCCGAGTCCAAGGGCGGGACCGGCGGGGGTGCCGCGCTGGACTTCGCGCGGGTGGACGCGGCTGACGAGGACTCCGCGACGGCGGTGGTGCTGGGGCGCACCGACGGCAACGTCCGCTATCTGACGGCCCCTTGGGTGGGCGACGGCGCCGGTGATGCGTCCGTGCGCGACCTGCTGAAGCCGGATGCGGCGGGGCAGCCGCTGCACCGGGACGGGGACGGGGTGACGGATGCGGTGCGCAGCCCGCTCGCCGGGCAGCCGACGCCGAACGACTGCCGGAGCTGGCCGGCGCTGCAGCTGGGCGGCCACCTGGTGACCGACCTCGGCGAACTCGTCCCCGCCCGGCTGACCACGGGCAGCCCGGCCGCCTCGGGCGGGCCGCACGACGTCGACGGCGCGACGCCGCGCGGCGAGTGGGCCCACGCGGCCTGCCACCTGGCGACGGTGCGCGGACAGGGGGTGCGGTCGGTGAACGTATGGCAGTTCGCGACCCAGCCACTGCCCGGCGGGGGCGGGACCGCGGAGTGGTCGTGCACCCGGGCGGAGACGTGGCGGGGCACCGGGAGCAGGGTCCTGGCGGACTTCCGCGCGCCGTCCGCCCCGGTGACCGTGGTCGCCCGCGCGGAGGGCTCACCGGCCTGCGGGGCGCGGGAGCCGCGGGTGCTGGCCGGGGTGCTGTGGAAGTCGCACGGGGGTGCGTGGTACGCGCTGGCGGCGGCCGGGGGCGGGGATGTGGTGTCGCTCACCGCGACGGGGGGCGTCCACGGCTCGGCGCCGGGGCCGCTGCTTGCCGTGCCGGCGGCTCAGGGTGCCCAGGCCAAGGTCGCTGCGCGGCTGGCGGGGGGCGGCACGCTGGGGCCACTGCAGTGATGTGCGGCTCCGCCGCGTGAGCGTGACCACGGCGCCCCGTAAGGGGCGCTGGGGGTACCCCCAGCGCCCCTTACGGGGCGCAACCTGGGCGCCTCAGCTGCGGCCCCTCCCTACGGGGCGCCGAAGGCCTGGCGGAACACCGCCACCGTCCTCCCCGGCACCGTGAACGTGCCCGAACCCCGGTCGTACGACGCCGACTTCACCACCGCGTCCGCCCCCGCGCCCTGCACCGGGTGCAGCACCCACCCCGTACCCCTCAGCGCAGGCACCCGCTGTGCCTGCGCGTCCGGCGCCGCGTTGAAGACGATCACCAGGTCACCCATCCGCATCGTGATGACCCCCGGCGTCTCCCCCGTCCCCGACAGCGGGAACGACACCGCACCCCGGTCGAACGCCGGCTCCGTCGTGCGGATCCGCAGCAGGTCCCGGTACGCCGCCGACGCCGCGTCCCGCGGGCCGCAGCCGGGGCGCAGGGACGGATCCGCCAACAGGGGCCGGGCGTAAGGCCACTTCGCCCCATTGTCCGCCGCCTGCGGCAGCCCGCGGCCGAAGCCGTTGCCCTGGCCGTCCCGGCAGTCCCAGTGGATCGCGTTGAACCAGTCGCCGCTGTCGTAGCTGTTGCGGTCCAGCGACTTGGAGCGCAGCAGATCCGTACCGGCCTGTGCGAGCGCCGGGCCGCGGGACAGTGCCGCCGTGGCCATCGCCACGACCTGCATCCGCGCCCGGTCCGCGGGCGACGTCGTCCGCGGGAGCTTGTACGCCAGCGCGTCGTACAGCGTCTCGTTGTCGTGCGCGTCCACATACGCGAGCGCGTCGCCGGGCGCGGCCGCGTAGCCCGCGGGCGAGCCGTTGTAGTCGACGTCGGCGCCGCGCACCTCGTGCCCCGTCGAGTCCGTGAAGCGGAAGTCCGCGAGGTTGCCCGTCAGGCCGACCTTGATCAGGTCCTGGTCGTGCAGCAGCCGGGCCCGCTGTTCCGCCGGACTGCCGTTGACCGGCGCCCCGTTGGGGTCCGTGAACAGGCCGGACCCGAAGCCCTGCGCCCTGGGGTCCGCGTCGAAGGGGCCGCCGCCGCGCACCGCGTCGCGGGCGCGGTCGGAGAAGGTGGCGATACCGGTGCCGGCCATGTTCTTCTGCGTGGCCTGGACGAACCGGGCGTCGTTCGCGACTTCCCCGAAGTTCCAGCCCTCCCCGTAGAGGATGACCGCCTTGCCGTCCACGCCGTCCTTGGCCGGCGTCAGGGCGTCGAGCGCCTTGCGCACCGCGAGGATGTTCGCCTTGGGGTGGTGGCCCATGAGGTCGAAGCGGAAGCCGTCGACCTTGTACTGCTTCGCCCAGGTGACGACGGAGTCGACGACGAGCTTGCCCATCATGGCGTGTTCGGGCGCGGTGTTGGCGCAGCAGGTGGAGGTGGCCACCGTGCCGTCGTCGAGCAGCCGGTGGTAGTAGCCGGGGACGATCCTGTCGAGGACGGACTTGTCGTCCTGGCCCGATGCCGCGGTGTGGTTGTAGACGACGTCCATGACCGTGCGCAGCCCGGCCCCGGCCAGCCCCTGCACCATCTGCCGGAACTCCCGTGTCCGGCGCGGCCCTTCGGGGTCGGTGGCGTACGAGCCCTCGGGCACGGTGTAGTGGAGGGGGTCGTAGCCCCAGTTGTAGCCGTCGCGGGCGGCCGTCCTGCCCACGCATTCCTGCTGCTGCTCGGAGTCGGCGGGGAAGGAGCCCAGGTCGCAGGGCGGGGTCGCCCGGTCGGCCCGCCGCTCCGGGACCGTCGCGAAGTCGAAGACGGGCAGCAGGTGCACGTACGACGTGCCGGATGCGGCCAGTTGCCGCAGGTGCCGTATCCCCTCGGAGGACGTGTCCGTGAAGGCCAGGTACTGGCCGGGGTGCCGCGACGTGCGGTCCGCGACGGAGAAGTCGCGGACGTGCAGCTCCTGGATCCGGGCGTCCCGCAGGGGCACCGCCTTCGGCTTGCGCAGGGTCCGCCAGCCGGTCGGGGCGAGAGCCGGGTCGCCGAGATCGGTGACGACGCTGCGCGCGGAGTCGGTGGTGAGGGCGGTGGAGTAGGGGTCGGTGACGTGGTTGGTGACGGTCTTCCGCAGCGCCGGGACCCACACGGTGACGGCGTAGCGGTAGCTCTTGCCGGTCCATGAACGGGGGCCGGTGGCGCTCCAGACGCCGGTTGCCGCGTCGCGGTGCATGGGGACGGCCCCGCCGTCGAGTTCGAGGGCGACGGTACGGGCCGTGGGGGCCCACACGGAGAGGGTGGGGCGGCCGTCGCGGAAGACGGGGCCGAGGCGGGCGCCTGCGGCGGGCCGGGCGTAGAGGTCGTCGAGGATGCCGGCGATCTGGACGCCGGTGGTGGTGCCGTCGTCCGATGCGGCGGTCAGGGCGCCTCGGAGCGCGGTGCGCTCTTCGCTTGCGCGGGCACCGACACGGTAGGCGTCGTAACCCGCGGCGAGGTTCGGGTACTTGGCGCGCTGCGCCTCGGTCAGCCCGCCGGGCTGACGGGTGAGGGTGAAGCGGCCCCCGTCATGGACGAGGTGGTGCGGGCGACCGGGGTCGCCGAGCCCCTTCGGCCAGGCGACCGTGGTGCGGTCGAGCCACTGGACCTTTGCCCCGTCCGGGGCGGGCGCGGCGTGCGTGGGGGTTGCGCCCAACAGGGAGAGCACCACCGCCAGTATCGCGGCTGCGGGCCGTCTGTGCTTGCGAGCAGCCACAGCGGATCCGCGGACGGGCCTCACGCCCCGCACCCCCGTGCCCCCGCGTACAAGGCCAGCGCAGCGTTCGGCGCCACCGACGCCGTGAACGTGCCGTCCCCGCCCACCGTCACCCTCCGCCCACTCTGCACGTCGCAATAGCTCCCGCCCGGCAGCGAGCTCTTGAACGTCCGGTTCACCGCGAACGCCTCATGGTTGACGACCACATACCCCTTGTCCCCCCGTCCGAAGGCGATCGCCTGGTACCCGTTGTCCCACCAGTCGCCGACCGCAGTCCCCCGCACCGCATTGCGGAAGCCCACCATCGACTGGATCTCCGGCCACTTGTGCTGGCACTTCCAGCCCTCCTGCCAGCACGCCCGCACGGCCCCGCCGCCGGGCGGCCCCGCGTCGCGGTCCGTGAACTCGTAGCCGGAATGGACGTCCGGCGACCCGTACGGCCACGCCAGCATGAAGACGTGCGCCAGCGTGTAGTCCGCGCCGTCCTTGTACGTGAGCGTGTTGCCGTCGCGCTCGGTGTCGTGGTTGTCGACGAAAACGGACGCCTTGTCCCCCGGCATATAGGCCCAGCCCTCGCCGAAGTTCTTCAGGTAGGCCAGCCGTTCGCGCTGGAACACCCGCTTGAGGTCCCACGCGTAGCGGAACTCCTGTGCGTCGCCGGTGCGCAGGTATTCCTCCGGCTGCACGGCCTCGCCCTGCCCGTAGATCGTCTCCTGCTTCCAGTAGACGTCCGGCCTGCTCAGCCTGCTCTTGACGGCGGCGAGGTCGTCCGCGGCCATGTGCTTGGCCGCGTCGATGCGGAAGCCGTCGGCGCCCAGCGACAGCAGGTCGTCCAGGTACTGCGCCTCCCGGTCGCGGACGTGCTCGCTGCCGGTGTCGAGGTCGGCGAGGCCGACGAGTTCGCAGTTCTGCACGTCGCTGCGGTCGGCGTAGTTGCCGACCGGCTTGCGGCAGGTGTGGAAGTCGGCGTCCCCGTACGTGCCCGGGTAGTTGTACTTGGTGTAGGCGGTCCCGCCGGTGCCGGTGCCCGCCCCGGCTGCCATGTGGTTGAGGACGGTGTCCACGACGACCTTCACCCCGGCGGCGTGGCAGGCGCCGGTCATGGCGGCGAAGGCGTCCCGGTCGCCGAGCCGGCCGGCGATGCGGTAGCCCACGGGCTGGTACGAGGTCCACCACTGCGGGCCCTGGATGTGCTCCTCGGGCGGCGAGACCTGGACATAGCCGTAACCGGCCGGTCCCAGCGTGTCCTTGCACTCCTTCGCCACGGAGGCGTAGTTCCACTCGAAGAGGACGGCGGTGACGTCCTTGTCGCCGGGTGCCGCCGCCCGCGCCTGCGGCTGGGGCACCGTCACGGCCGCTCCCGCCGCGAGGGCGACGGCAACGGCCTTGACTCTCCGGGCGATTCGGGGGAATCCGGGCATGGCGGTGGGAGCCATGAGGCCTCCTGGGGGGTGAGGGGAGGCAGAACACGACCCGCACGGCGCCATTGCCTGCCGCCGAGACCGTATGCGGGTGTTTCCGTTCTTGCAAGGTCTTTCGCAAGAGATTTCAGCCTGTTAACTTCCTCCTCAGCTCGGGCCGCCCTGCACCAGGCCGGCCTCTTTGAAGAGGAGATCCGTATGCGAAGAGGCATATCGGTTGCCGCCGTCGTCGGTGTGCTGGCCCTGACCGCGACCGCCTGCGGCGGCGACGGCGGAGACGGGGGCGACGGCGCCAAGGCGGCGAGCGACCCGGGCAGTGTGAGCGGCACCGTCACCTGGTGGGACACCTCGGACGCGACCAACGAGGCACCGGCCTTCAAGAAGCTGGTCACCGCCTTCGAGGCCAAGTACCCCAAGATCAAGGTCGATTACGTCAACGTGCCCTTCGACCAGGCGCAGCAGAAGTTCAAGACGGCCGCCTCCACCGGCAAGGGCGCGCCCGACGTGCTGCGCTCCGACGTCGGCTGGACCCCGGGCTTCGCCCAGCTCGGCTACCTCAAGGACCTCACCGGCACGCCCGCCCTCGACAAGCCGGACGACTTCCTGGAGGGGCCGCTGAAGAACGCGGCGTACCAGGGCAAGACGTACGGCGTCCCGCAGGTGACCGACACCCTCGGGCTGCTCTACAACAAGGACCTCTTCCAGAAGGCCGGCATCGACAAGCCGCCGGCGAACTGGCAGGAGGTGAAGGACGCGGCCCAGAAGATCAAGGACAAGACGGGCGCGGGCGGCATCGGTCTGAGCCCCGACAGCTACTACTCTCTGCCCTTCCTCTACGGCGAGAACAGCGACATGGTCGACGTCGCGAACAAGAAGATCACCATTGCCGACGGCGCGTCCCTCAAGGGCATCGAGACCGCCGTGGACCTCGTCAAGTCCGGTGCCGCACCGAAGCCCGCGGGGACCGACGGGTACAACGCGCTCAAGACGGACTTCAAGAACGGCAAGCTGGCCATGCTGATCGACGGCCCGTGGGCGACGAAGGAGATCTTCGGCGGCGACGCCTTCAAGTCCAAGGAGAACCTGGGCATTTCCCCCATCCCCGCGGGCTCCACGGGCACGGCCGGAGCGCCCGTCGGCGGGCACAACCTCGTCGTCTACGCCGGTTCGAAGAACTTCGACGCGTCGTACCTCTTCGTGAAGTTCATGACGGACACGGCCCAGGAGGAGGCGGCGTCCACGGCGGTCGGTGTACTGCCGACCCGCAAGTCCGCCTACACGAAGGACGTGCTGGCCGACCCGGTGCGCAAGGCCTACTACGAGGCGCTGGGCAAGGCGCACGCACGGCCGGCGATCCCGCAGGGCGGTGACCTGTTCACGGACTGGCTGCAGCAGTACACGAAGATCCTGACGCTGAAGGAGGAGCCGAAGGAGGGTCTGGACGCCACTGCCAAGGCCTGGCAGTCGGCGCTGCTGAAGGACTACGAGATCCAGAAGTAATGACCCGCATCCGCCGCTCCTTCGAAACCCACTGGTACGCCTGGGCCATGGTCCTCCCCGTGGTCCTCGTGCTGGCCGTGCTCGTCGGCTATCCGCTCGGCCGGGGCATCTACCTGTCCTTCACCGATGCGAACGAGGCCAACGTCGCGCGCACCATCGGCGTCAACCACATTCCCGCCACCTACCACTTCGTCGGGCTCGACAACTACTGGAAGGTGCTCTCCGGGCAGGAGGGCCACTTCTACTCGCGGCTCACCTGGACCGTCGTCTGGACCGCGTCCTGCGTTCTCCTGCACTACGCGCTCGGCCTCGGCCTCGCGCTGCTGCTCAACCGCAAGGTGCGGTTCCGGGCGCTCTACCGGGTGCTGCTGATCCTGCCGTGGGCGGTGCCCGCGTTCGTCGCCACCTTCTCCTGGCGGCTGATCTTCAACGAGAAGTACGGCGTCCTCAACGCCGTCCTCGACCGGCTGGGCCTCGGCACGGTCGACTGGCTCGGCGACACCACACTCCAGAAGATCTCGGCCGTCGCCGTGAACGTCTGGCTCGGCGTGCCGTTCATGATGGTCGCCATCCTCGGCGGACTGCAGGCGATCCCGGGCGAGTTGCACGAGGCCGCCGAGATGGACGGCGCCTCGCCCTGGCAGCGCTTCCGGCACGTGACGCTCCCGGGGCTCCGCCCCGTCAGCGGGACCGTCATCCTGCTGGGCACCATCTGGACGTTCAACATGTTCCAGGTCATCTACCTGCTGGTCGGCCAAGGGGCCAGCTCGGACAGCGAGATCCTGGTGACGTACTCCTACCGGCTGGCCTTCCAGGGCGTCCGCGACTACGCGGGCTCGGCGACGTACGGCATCCTCATCCTCTCGCTGCTCCTGGTCTTCGCCGTCTTCTACCGCCGGATGCTCACCCGACAGGAGACCGCGCGATGAGCAGCAGCACCGCCACCAAGCCCGTCCGCCTGCGCGGCGAGCGCTCCCGCGCCGCCTCCGTGGGCCTGCACACGGCGCTCGTCGCCGCATCCCTCGTCTCGCTCTTCCCCGTGCTGTTCGTCGTCTACGTGTCCCTGCGCGGCCGCGACGGCTGGCAGGAGCCCATGCGGCTCACGGGCGGTCTGGGCCTCTCCAACTACGGCCACATCCTCGGGCAGACGAAGTTCCTGACCTGGTTCGGCAATTCACTGGTCGTCGCCCTCGGCTCGACCGTGCTCGGCGTGCTCGTCTCCGCGAGCGCGGGCTACGCGGTCTCTCGGATGCGCTTCCCCGGCCACCGGCCGCTGATGTGGACCTTCCTGGTCGTCCAGATGTTCCCGATGGCGGTGCTGATCGTGCCGCTCTACACCATCCTCGGCCAGCTGGAACTGCTCGACTCCTACCTCGGCCTGATCCTCACCTACTGCTCGGTGTCGGTACCGTTCTGCGCCTGGATGCTCAAGGGGTACTTCGACTCCATACCGGCCGAGATCGACGAGGCCGGCCGCGTCGACGGGCTCACGCCCTTCGGCACCTTCTGGCGGCTGATCGTGCCGCTGGCCCGGCCCGGGCTGGCCGTCACCGCCTTCTACTCCTTCATCACCGCCTGGGGCGAAGTCGCCTTCGCCAGCCAGTTCATGAGCAGCGAGGAGCACTACACCCTCGCCGTCGGCCTGCAGACCTTCGTGGGCCAGCAGAAGGCCGAGTGGGGGCTGATGACGGCCGCGGCCGTGCTCATCACCATCCCCGCCGGGCTGGTGTTCTTCCTCGCCCAGCGGCACCTCGTCGCCGGGCTGACCGCCGGCGGCACCAAGGGCTGAAACAGGAGCTCACCTTTGTTCCGCCCCCGTCGTTGACCCGTGCATCCGCTGCACCGCGCCCGTCAGCCCCGTACACCCCGAACCGATAGGACGTACATGACCCAGGACCTCGCGCCCTCCGTACGCCAGGCCGTCCGCCCCGCCCAGCAGGCGGAGGGATGGTGGCGCAGCGCCGTCATCTACCAGGTGTACGTGCGGTCGTTCGCCGACAGCGACGGCGACGGCATCGGCGACCTGCGCGGGATCCGCGAGCGGCTGCCGTACCTGGCCGGCCTGGGCGTGGACGCGCTGTGGCTCACGCCGTTCTACGCCTCGCCGCAGGCGGACGGCGGGTACGACGTGGCGGACTACCGGGCGGTGGACCCGCTGTTCGGGCAGCTGTCGGACGCCGACGACCTGGTGCGCGAGGCACACCGGCTGGGTCTGCGGATCATCGTCGACATCGTGCCCAACCACACCTCCGACCAGCACGTCTGGTTCCAGGCCGCGCTCGCGGACCGCCGGGAGGGGACGGCCCGCGAGCGCTACCACTTCCGCCCGGGCCGGGGCGAGGGCGGCGAACTGCCGCCGAACGACTGGGAATCCGTCTTCGGCGGCCCCGCCTGGACCCGGATCACCGAGCCGGACGGCACGCCGGGCGACTGGTACCTGCACCTGTTCGCGCCCGAGCAGCCGGACCTCAACTGGGACAACCCCGAAGTGCGGGAGGAGTTCACGTCCGTCCTGCGGTTCTGGCTGGACCTGGGCGTGGACGGTTTCCGCATCGACGTCGCCCACGGCATGGTCAAGGCCCCCGGGCTGCCCGACATCGGGCGCACGGAACAGGCCAAGCTGATCGGCGCGCAGGTGCTGCCGTTCTTCGACCAGGACGGGGTGCACGAGATCCACCGCGCCTGGCGGCAGTTGCTGGACTCGTACGACGGGCAGCGCATCGGCGTCGCTGAGGCCTGGGCCCCGACATCCGAGCGGCTCGCCCTCTACGTCCGCCCCGACGAACTGCACCAGGCCTTCAACTTCCAGTTCCTGACGTGCGACTGGGACGCCCCGGCGATGCGGGACGTCATCGACCAGTCGCTCGCCGCCACGCAGTCCGTGGGGGCGCCGACGACCTGGGTGCTGTCCAACCACGACGTGGTGCGGCACACCACCCGCTACGGCGGGGACGACGCGGAACTCGGCCTGCGGCGCGCCCGGGCCGCGGCCCTGCTGATGCTGGCGCTGCCCGGCTCCGCCTACGTCTACCAGGGCGAGGAACTGGGGCTGCCCGAGGTGACGGACCTGCCCGACGAGGTGCGCCAGGACCCGGCGTTCTTCCGCGGGGACGGGCAGGACGGCACCCGCGACGGCTGCCGGGTGCCGATCCCGTGGGAGGGCGAGGAGGCCCCGTACGGCTTCGGCCCGGGCGGCAGCTGGCTGCCGCAGCCGGCCGCGTGGGCCGGCCTGTCCGTGGCGGCCCAGGCCGGGGACCCGCGCTCGATGCTGGAGCTCTACCGCTCGGCACTGGCGCTGCGCCGGGACCTGCCCGGGCTCGGGGACGGGGAGATGCGCTGGCTCGACGCACCCGAAGGCGTACTGGCCTTCTCCCGGCCGGGCTTCGTGTGCACGATCAACACGGGCGGTGACGAAGCCGCGATGCCGGTGCCGGGCCGCCCGGTACTCGCCTCCGCAGCCCTGGCCATTTCTATTCCGGAAGGACGCAGCACCGGTGGAACCGTCCGGCTGCCTTCGGATTGCTGTGTGTGGTGGGCAGTCTGAGATGCGACCGGTACAGTCACCTCCTGTGACCGCACGGCTGGCCGATATCGCAGCCCAGGCGGGTGTCAGCGAAGCAACCGTCAGCCGCGTCCTCAACGGCAAGCCGGGGGTGGCCGCCTCCACCCGCCAGTCCGTGCTGGCCGCGCTCGACGTGCTCGGCTACGAACGGCCCGTACGGCTGCGGCAGCGCAGCGCCGGACTGGTCGGGCTGATCACCCCCGAGCTGGAGAACCCCATATTCCCCGCCTTCGCCCAGGTCATAGGGCAGGCTCTCACGCGCCAGGGCTACACGCCCGTCCTGGCCACGCAGACGCCGGGCGGCTCGACCGAGGACGAGCTGACCGAGATGCTCGTCGACCGCGGCGTCTCCGGCATCATCTTCGTCTCCGGACTGCACGCCGACACCTCGGCGGACATGCAGCGCTATGAGCGGCTGCGCGCCCAGGGTGTGCCGTTCGTGCTGATCAACGGCTTCTCCTCGAAGGTGCGGGCCCCGTTCGTCTCCCCCGACGACCGGGCGGCCGTCCGCCTCGCCGTCACCCATTTGGCCGCACTCGGCCACCGGCGGATCGGGCTGGCGCTCGGACCGCAGCGCTACGTGCCGGTGCAGCGCAAGATCGAGGGCTTCCTGGCGAGCATGCAGGAGCAGCTCGGGACGGGCGAGGAGGAGGCACGGACACTGATCCAGCATTCGCTGTTCACTCTTGAGGGTGGTCAGGCCGCGGCCTCCGCCCTCATCGACCGCGGGTGCACGGCGGTGGTGTGCGCGAGCGACATGATGGCGCTCGGGGTGGTGCGCGCGGCACGGCAGCACGGTCTCGAAGTCCCGCGCGACGTCTCGGTGGTGGGCTTCGACGACTCCCCCCTCATCGCCTTCACCGACCCGCCGCTGACCACGATCCGGCAGCCCGTGCAGTCGATGGGGCAGGCCGCGGTGCGTGCCCTGCTGGAGGAGATCGGGGGAACCCCGGCACCGCACAGCGAGTTCGTCTTCCTGCCCGAACTCGTCGTCCGCGGCTCCACCGCATCCGCTCCGCGGCTTCGTACGGATGCCCGCACGGACGACCGTCCAGGGGCGCGCACGCTCGCCACGAACCAGGCCGAAACAGGGCAGTCCGCTCCTCGGGGATGATCTGCGCCGGGGTCCTTTCTGGCAGACTCTTTTCCTATGGGTGAAGCCACAGTGAGGACCCTGGAAGGCCGGACGGCCGCCCCGTCACCCACCGGCGAGCGCATACACCCGCCGGCGGATCAGAGCGTGCTGCGCAGACTGCGCAGGCCCCGAAGGCCACGGTTGTGGTTCGAGGTGCTGCTGATCGCGGTGAGTTACTGGACGTACTCGCTGGTGCGCAACGCCGTTCCCGAGCAGAGATCCGCGGCCGAGCGCAACGCCGACTGGATCTGGCAGACGGAACAGACGCTCCACATCGCCGTGGAGCACACCGTCAACCGCGCCGTGAATTCGGTGACGTGGCTGGTCGTGGGCATGAACTACTACTACGCCACCCTGCACTTCATCCTCACCATCGGGGTCCTGGTGTGGCTCTACCGCTGGCACCCCGGCCGCTATGCGGCCGCCCGGCTCGCCCTGTTCGCCACCACCGGCGTGGCGTTGCTCGGTTACTACCTGTATCCACTGGCCCCGCCGCGGCTGATGAGCGACCTCGGCTTCGTCGACACCGTCGTGGTGCACCACACCTGGGGTTCGATGGCCTCGGGCAACCTGGCCGACATGTCCAACCAGTACGCGGCCATGCCGTCGATGCACATCGGCTGGTCGACGTGGTGCGGCCTGACGATCGCCACGCTGGCGCGCCCGCTGTGGGTGCGGGTGCTGGGGGTGCTGTACCCGGTGATGACGCTGGTGGTGATCGTCTCCACCGCCAACCACTTCTGGCTCGACGCGGTCGGCGGCCTGGTGTGCCTGTCCTTCGGCTTCGGCCTGTCATGCCTGTGGTACGGGGCTCTGCCGAGCCGGCTGAGCCGCCAAGTGGCGGTACGGGGCGGACAGCGGGACGCTTGAGGGGGGTCGCTCAGGCCCCGTAGAACAACTCCTCCACAACGGCCCGGGCCCGCCGCGTCGTTCGGCGGTAGTCGTCGAGCATGTCCCCGACGTGCCCGGGCTCGTAGCCCATGTACCGCGCCACGGCCCCCAACTCCCGTGGATCCGCAGGAAACGTGTCCCCGGCCCGCCCGCGCACGAGCATCACCGCATTGCGGACGCTCGTCGCCAGCACCCAGGCCTCGTCCAGTATCCGCGCGTCGTCCGTGGAGACCAGCCCCGCGGCCCGCGCGGCGGCCAGCGCCTCGCGGGTGCGGGTGGTGCGCAGGCCCGGCTCGGCCCAGCCGTGCTGCATCTGCAGCAGCTGCACGGTCCATTCGACGTCGGACAGCCCGCCCCGCCCCAGCTTGGTGTGGGTCGTGGGGTCGGCGCCGCGCGGCAGCCGCTCGGACTCCATCCGGGCCTTCAGCCGCCGGATCTCGCGCACCGCGTCCTCGCCGAGGCCCTCGACGGGGTAGCGCAGCGGGTCGACGAGTTCGATGAAGCGCCGGCCCAGATCCGGATCGCCCGCGACCGGTTCGGCACGCAGCAGCGCCTGGCTCTCCCACACCAGCGACCAGCGGCGGTAGTAGGCCCCGTAGGAGGCGAGGCTGCGCACCATGGGGCCCGACTTGCCCTCCGGCCGCAGGTCGGCGTCGACGAGCAGCGGCGGGTCGGTGGTGGGCAGTTGGAGCAGCCGGCGCATCTCGCCGGCCACGGCGAACGCGGCCTTGGCGGCCTCCTCGTCGGAGACGCCCTCGCGCGGTTCGTGGACGAACAGGACGTCCGCGTCGGAGCCGTAGCCCTGTTCGTGGCCGCCGAAGCGGCCCATGCCGATGACGGCGAAGCGGGTGGGCAGGGTGTCGCCCCACTCGGCGCGGACGGCGGCGCGCAGGGCCCCGGCGAGGGTGGCGGCGTTGAGCTCGGAGACGGCGTTGCCGACGAGGTCGACGCGGGCGGAGATGTCGCTGCCGGCCGTCTCGGCGTGCCCACGGGAGCCGGTGCCGTGCTCGCCGGTGGCATGGGCGCCGTTCCCGGTCCGCCCGTAGGCGCCGATGATGTCGGCCGCCGCCGTGCGGAACAGCTCGCGGCGGCGCACCCCGCGGGCGGCGACGATCGCGGCCTCGGCCGACTCGGCGCGGCCCACCGCGGCGAGGACCTCCTGCTCCAGGGCCTCCCGGCCGCGCGGCCGCAGCCCTCCCGGGTCGCCGAGCAGGGCGACGGCCTCGGGGGCGCGCAGCAGCAGGTCGGGGGCGAGGCGCCCGGCGGACAGCACACGTGCGAGGTTCTCGGCGGCGGCGCCTTCATCACGCAACAACCGCAAGTACCAAGGCGTCCGCCCCAGCGCATCCGAAACCTTGTGGAAGTTGAGCAGCCCCGCATCCGGGTCGGCGGAGTCGGCGAACCACCCGAGCAGCACGGGCAGCAGGGTGCGCTGGATGGCGGCCTTGCGGGAGACGCCGGAGGCCAGGGCCTCCAAGTGCCGCAGGGCGGCGGCCGGATCGGCGTAGCCGAGGGCCTCCAGGCGCTGGCCGGCGGCCTTGGGGCTGAGCCGGGTCTCGCCGGGTTCCAGCTGGGCGACGGCGTCCAGCAGCGGCCGGTAGAAGAGCTTTTCGTGCAGCCGCCGCACCTCGCGGGCGTGCCGCTTCCACTCCTTGCCGAGCTCGGCGACGGGTTCGGTGCGGTGGCCGAGCGACCGGCCGAGGCGGCGCAGGTCGGCCTCGGCCTCGGGCATCAGATGGGTGCGGCGCAGCCGGTACAGCTGGATGCGGTGCTCCAGGGAGCGCAGGAACCGGTAGGCGGAGTCGAGCGAGGCGGCGTCGGCACGCCCGACGTACCCGCCCGCGGCGAGCGCGGACAGGGCGCCGAGGGTGCTGGTGCCGCGGAGGGTGGCATCGCTCCTGCCGTGCACCAACTGCAGCAGCTGCACGGCGAATTCGACGTCGCGCAGCCCGCCGGGCCCGAGCTTGAGCTCGCGGTCGACGTGCGTGACGGGGATGGAGGCGATGACGCGGTGGCGCATCTGCTGGACGTCGGTGACGAAGTTGTCCCGCTCGGCGGCCTGCCACACGAGGGGCGAGACGGCGTCGACGTACGCCTGCCCGAGGTCGAGATCCCCCGCGACCGGCCGGGCCTTGAGCAGGGCCTGGAACTCCCAGGTCTTGGCCCACCGCTGGTAGTAGGCGAGGTGCGAGGAGAGCGTCCGCACAAGGGGCCCGTTGCGCCCCTCGGGACGAAGGTTGGCGTCGACGGGCCAGATGGTCCCCTCGGGGGTGACATCCGAACAGACCCGCATCATCCGGGAGGCGAGCCGGGTGGCGGAGCGCAGGGCGACGGCTTCTTCGGTCCCGTTGGCCGCTTCCGCGACGAAGACGACATCCACATCGGAGACGTAATTGAGCTCCTGGCCACCGCACTTGCCCATCCCGATGACGGCGAGCCGGCAGGCCGCGGCGTCCTCGGGATGTTCGTCGCAGGCGATCCGCAGGGCGGCACGGAGCGTGGCGGTGGCGAGGTCGGCCAGCTCGGCGGCGGTCTGGGCGACGTCGATGCTGCCGGTGACGTCCCGGGCCGCTATGGCGAGCAGACAGCGGCGGTAGGAGGCGCGGAGGGAGTCGGAGGGGCAGAGCCCCTCGCTCCGTCCGGCGAGGGCCCGTTCGAAGTCCGCGACGCCGGGGTGCAGATCGGAGGCCTCGAAGGTGACGAGCGCCTGCCAGTCGCCGGGATGCCGGACGAGATGATCGCCGAGCGCCTCGGAGGCCCCGAGCACCCCGAGGAGCCGGTCGCGCAAGGGCTTGGAGGCGAGGAGGGTGCCGAGCAGGGCCTGCCGGTCCGCCTGCGGCTGGGCCTCGACGAGCCGGACGAGCGCACCGAGGGCGAGATCGGGGTCGGCGGCGGCCCCGAGCGCGTCGAGCAGCACGGGGTCACTGTGCACCGCGGCCAGCTCGGGCGCCCCGAGCAGCCGCTCGGCGGCGGCGGCATCGGAGAACCCGTACCGCAGCAGCCGCGTGAAGGTGCTGCTCCTGCGCCCCAGCCCCGTCATCCGCACGCCTCCGCCCGTTGGGTCCTGGTGTCCCAGCCTATCGGGAGGCGTCCCGGGGCGGGCGGGGCGGAGGGGGGGTGTTCGGTGGCGGAAATCCTCGCGACACGGGGACGCGGGCGAGGATTTACGTCACCGGATGCCGGCCACGGGCCGCGGCCCGGACCAGTGCCGCGTTGTCGGGCGCGGGAGCCCCCTCGGGCGTGTGGAGGACGTCCTCCAGGCCGATCCTGGTGGCCAGCCCCCGCTCCATCGCCATGCGCAGGACGGGCCAGGCGCCGCCGTCCTGGCCGTGGAGCAGCACGGGCGCCGGCAGGTCGGGGCCGAGTTCCCGCAGGAGGCGTTCCGCCGTTGCCGGCGCCGAATGCGGGTCCGTGTCCATGACCTCCGCCAGGACGCGCAGGACACGGCCGGCGAACGGTGACGTGCGGAAGCGGCTCGGCGCGTCCGTGCCGGAGAAGATGCCTGCCTCGATGGCGACGCCCTTGTCGCACAGGGCTCCGGCCACCAAGTCGGCGCCGTCCTCGTGCCAGTTGACGGATGCGTGGTCGGGGATGACGGTCCAGGACCGCACCAGGGCGGCCCGTCGGCGGGCGTCGGGTTCGGACCAGGCCCCCGTGGTCACGCCGACCGGAATGCCGGGGACGGCCGCGCGGACCGCCTCCACGGCCCCGGCGACAGCGTCCGGAGCGAGGGTGTCGGTGCCGTCCGGCCGTTTCGGGTGCAGATGGACGTCCTGCGCTCCGGCGGCGACTGCGGCCCGGGCCGCCTCCGCGAGCTCGGCCGGGGTGACCGGAAGACTCGGGCAATGCTCCTGCAAACGGGGGCCGTTCAGGCATACCTGCAACATACACACGATGGTGGCACACCCCCGCCGACCGGTGGGGAATCGCCCCCTCCACGGGATGACCGCAATAGCCATGCGGCCGATTGAACACATCGCCGGGTGACGAAAGCGTGGAGCTGCCAGCCACCGACACCCGCAGAGGACGAACATGCCCCACTCCAGACAGTCCGGACAGCGGCTCTCCGCACGGCGCGTCACGACCATCCTCATGGCCTCGGCCGTGGTCCTCGCCATCACCGGTACCACCGTCGCCCAGGCCGCACCGCCCGTGCAGCCGTCGAGCGGTGCCTCGGCCCCGCAGCAACTCGCAGACGAATACACGCACATCGTCGTCGACAAGCGGCCCCGGGGCGAGGCGAACCCCGACGAGCTGCGCGAGTCCCTGAACCGGAACGGGCTGCAGACGGCCAAGAGCCGCTGGATCGCCGAGGGCAAGGATGTCGGTGCCGAATTGGCGAGGGCCGGTTCCGGTTATGCGAAGAACGGGCACCACGAGCACGTCTTCATGTGGGATTCCACGAAGAAGGGCATCGAGGGCGGCAACGCCATCGAGAAGAACGGCGACGCCATCAGGGTCAAGATCCGGTGGGACGCCCTGAAGAAGGACGGCCGTTTCCTCAGCGGCAATCTCAAGGGCGACAGCGGCGGCGGGCCCCTCGGCGGCGAGTCCACCAACGGGGCCTGGGCCTTCAAGGGGGACATACCACGGAAGTATCTGTTCATCGTCGGCGTGGACGATGCCTCGCACCCCGGCATGGGCCAGTGGCTCGCCGGAAAGGGCTGGCCCGACGGCAACGGCGTGTGCGGGGGAGGCAGTTCGTCGGGTCGGGCGAAGCGGTCCGTCTCCGTCTGCGAAAAGGGCGAGGAGACGGCCCTGGAGGACCTGGAGGCGCGGCAGGTCGAGCAGGTCTTCGGCGAACTCGCCGGAAAGTACGGGCTGAAGGTCGTCGCCCCCGACGGCAAGCAGCTGGCACCCTCCGAGATCCACGCCCGGATCCGCGGCTACAGCAAGCTCTCGCCCGAGGTGAAGGCGAAGCTCCGGGCGAACCTCAAGTCGGCCGGGAGCACGGCGAAGGGGGCGCTGCTGGTGGCGGGCGGCGTGCTGTGGGCGAAGGGCGTGCACGACGCCTTCGCGAACGACACCACGAGTCTGGACAAGGCGGCCGCCATCACGGCCATCGTCCCGTTCGTGGGCTGCGGCACCCAGGCCGGAGCCGCCGCCGACCACGGCACGTTCGACGCCGACGACACCGCGGCCTGCTTCGGCGCCGACGCGCTGCTGGTCACGCCGCTGTGGCCGGCCGGCATCACCCTCCACGGCGCCCGCTACTTCACCGACAAGTGGAAGGAGGCGCAGATCCCCTCGATCACGGTGTTCCAGCAGGCCCGCGACGAGGCGTGGCGGAAGTCCCTCGACGGCTTCCGGGCCGACGGCCTGCAGAAGCTGGTGAAGTCGGCCGCCGAGGCGGAGGAGCAGCAACTCGCCGCGGAGAAGGCGGTGATCCTGCACAACGCCGCCGAGAAGATGGCCGAGATCGACAAGGGCGGCGCCTCCGCCGAGGCGAAGAAGCTCCTCAAGTGGAGCACCGAGCGCAAGGCGCGCGAGCAGATCAAGGAGCTTCCGGGGAAGCTGCGCAAGCAGTTCGACACGGCGGTCCGGGACGCGCTCGTGGAGCGGGCGAAGCAGTACAACGAGGAGTTCATCAAGCAGGAGGTGAACATCTCGCGCTGGACGGAGGAGTCCTGGCAGG
The DNA here is from genome assembly GCF_013030945.1 of Streptomyces morookaense. Lineage (GTDB taxonomy): Bacteria > Actinomycetota > Actinomycetes > Streptomycetales > Streptomycetaceae > Streptomyces > Streptomyces morookaensis. The sequence goes on from NZ_JABBXF010000025.1 coordinate 60,479, forward strand.
CGGCCCTGCACGGGCCGAGCCACTCCCGCGCGGACCGGCAGGAGTACCTCGACAAGCTGATCCAGCGGCTTCGCGACACCGACATGCTGCCGCCGGTGCCGGACGCCGACAGCCTCCGGCCGGATATCGAACGGGCCCGTCAGGCCTCGGCCTAGCAGGCGCGTCGGCTGCGGGCTCGCCGTGGCTGGTCGCGCAGTTCCTCCCCCAGCTACCGCTGGGGGTACCCCCAGCGCCCCTTCGGGGCGCGGGGGCGGGCCACCCGTCAGGGGTGCCAGATCTCCTCGATCGTCTGGATGTCGCCCTTCGCGTTCTGCGTGATCTCGTAGACGTTGCCGTAGCAGCCGAAGGGCGCCTTCACGGCGTTGTGGTCGTCGCGCAGGCAGCCGTCGACGTGCTTGTCGAAGTCGTCCTTGCTCACCGGCTTGAGGTGCTTCGGGGCGTCGTTCTCCGCGAGCTGGATCTTGGCGCCGGAGGCGAGCTTGTAGTGCTGGGAGTCGCCCTCGCCGTGGTAGATCCAGTCGTTCGGCGTGCACGTCGGCTGGGCCTTCTGGGCCTCGAAACCGGTTGCCGCGTCCCGCTCCAGCTTGATCTCGATCATGGTGTGCCCGGTGGGCAGGACCGGCGGCTTGCCGCCGCAGTCGGCGTTGTCGCCCTTGTCGCCCTTGCCGCCGCCGTCGGCCGGCTTCGCCGGGGAGGCCGAGCCCCCCGTGCTGCCGTCGGCCTTGTCGCCGCCGGGCCCGCAGGCCGCGAGACCGCCGCCGAGGGCGGCCACGAGCACCAGCGTGCTCATCAATCGTCGAGTCGAGCGCATGTCGAACTCCCCCGTTGCCAGAAACAGAAACTTGTCGTGATCATGTTTGATCGACGGTGAGTTCTACACCAGCAACGGGGACAAGATCCAATCCGCTTGCTCTCCGGTCCGCCCGCTACAGCACCGGCAGCATCTTCCGCAGCTCGAACGCCGTGACCTCCGAGCGGTACTCCTCCCACTCCTGCTTCTTGTTGCGCAGGAAGAAGTCGAAGACGTGCTCGCCGAGCGTCTCGGCCACGAGCTCGCTCCGCTCCATGAGTTCGATCGCCTCGCCGAGGTTCTGGGGCAGCGGCTCGATGCCCATGGCGCGGCGCTCGGCGTCGGAGAGGGCCCACACGTCGTCGTCGGCGCCGGCCGGGAGTTCGTAGCCCTCCTCGATGCCCTTGAGGCCGGCGGCCAGCAACACCGCATACGTCAGGTAGGGGTTGGCGCCCGAGTCGATGGAGCGGACCTCGACGCGGGTGGAGCCCGTCTTGCCGGGCTTGTACATGGGCACGCGGATGAGGGCGGAGCGGTTGTTGTGGCCCCAGCAGATGTACGAGGGGGCCTCGCCGCCGGCGCCCGCGGTGCGCTGGGAGCCGCCCCAGATGCGCTTGTAGGAGTTGACCCACTGGTTGGTGACCGCGGAGATCTCGGCCGCGTGCCGCAGCAGGCCGGCGATGAAGGAGCGGCCCACCTTGGACAACTGGTACTCGGCGCCGGACTCGTGGAAGGCGTTGCGGTCGCCCTCGAAGAGCGAGAGGTGGGTGTGCATCCCCGAACCCGGGTATTCGGAGAAGGGCTTGGGCATGAACGTGGCGTGCACGCCCTGCTCCAGCGCGACCTGCTTCATCACGATCCGGAAGGTCATGACGTTGTCGGCGGTGGAGAGCGCGTCGGCGTAGCGCAGGTCGATCTCCTGCTGGCCGGGGGCGCCCTCGTGGTGGCTGAACTCGACCGAGATGCCCATGGATTCGAGCATGGTGATGGCCTGGCGGCGGAAGTCCATGCCGACGCCGGTCGGAGTGTGGTCGAAGTAGCCGGAGCTGTCGGCGGGCACCGGCTGCGTGCCGTCCACCGGCTTGTCCTTGAGCAGGAAGAACTCGATCTCGGGGTGGGTGTAGAAGGTGAACCCGAGGTCGGAGGTCTTGGCCAGGATGCGCTTGAGGACATAGCGCGGGTCGGCGTAGGACGGCGAGCCGTCCGGCATCAGGATGTCGCAGAACATCCGGGCGGTGCCCGGGGCCTCGGCGCGCCAGGGCAGGATCTGGAAGGTGCCCGGGTCCGGCTTGGCGATCATGTCGGACTCGTAGACGCGGGCGAAGCCCTCGATCGCGGAGCCGTCGAAGCCGATGCCTTCGTCGAAGGCCTGCTCCAGTTCGGCGGGGGCGACGGCGACGGACTTCAGGTAGCCGAGCACGTCGGTGAACCACAGCCGGACGAACCGGATGTCGCGCTCTTCGAGCGTGCGGAGCACGAACTCCTGCTGCTTATCCATAGCTACCTATCCTTGCAGGTCAGACGGCTCGTTTCAGCGGATGCGGGCACATGCGGGCACATGCTGGACCTTGAGTATCACGGCTGCGGGTTACCGGATGGTTTCCGGACGCCGGCCGCACTGTTCCGCCTTCTGGGTGCATCGTACTGATGCACGGGCGGAACGGCGCTGCCGATCACCCCAGGGAACCGAACACCTTTTCGTCGATGTCCTGATCATTGGCCCCTGATCGCCCGACAGAGGAGGATTCGCCCTTGAATCCGCACGCAACGCGAGAGATGCAAGAGACGCGGGAGAACAGCCCGAACCGTCGCAGGGTTCTGGCCCTCGGTGCCGGAACCGCCCTGGCCGCCGTGGCATTCGCCGGTGGCACCGCCTACGCCGCCCCCTCGCGGCGGCGCGGGATCTCCCGGCAGCTGGCCGCGCTGGAGCGCGAGCACTCCGCCCGGCTCGGCGTGTACGCGCGCAACATGGCCACCGGCGCGACCGTGCGGCACCGCGCGGACGAGCGGTTCCCGATGTGCTCGACCTTCAAGACGGTGGCCGTCGCCGCGGTCCTGAGGGACCTCGACCGGGACGGCACGTTCCTGGACAAGCGCATCCGCTACACCGCGCAGGACACCGCGAAGGCGAAGTGGGCCCCGGTCACGGGCACGGCGGAGAACCTCGCCCACGGCATGACCGTCGAGGCGCTCTGCGACGCCGCCATCCGCCACAGCGACAACGCCGCGGCGAACCTCCTGCTCCGCGAACTCGGCGGCCCGGCCGCGGTCACCCGCTTCTGCCGGACTCTCGGGGACCGGGTCACCCGGCTCGACCGGTGGGAGCCCGAGCTCAACTCCGCGGAGCCGAAGCGCCGTACGGACACCACCAGCCCGTACGCGATCGGCCGGACGTACGCGGACCTCGTCCTCGGCGGCGCGCTCGGCGCGCAGGACCGGGAGCGCCTCACCCACTGGCTGCTGGGCAACACCACCAGCGACGAGCAGTTCCGCCGCGGTCTCCCCAAGGACTGGAAGGTCGCGGACAAGACCGGCGCCGGCGACTACGGCACCGGCAACGACGTGGGCATCGCCTGGACCCCGGACGGCACCCCGGTCGTCCTGGCCGTGCTGACGACCCACCCGGCCGACCCGAAGGCGCAGACCGACCGGCCGCTGATCGCCAGGACGGCGACGCTGCTGGCGGAAGAACTCGGCTGACGGCAACTCCCGCGCCCCGCAAGGGGCGCGGGGTGGCTTCTCCCCCAGCTACCTCCCCCAGCTACCGCTGGGGGTGCCCCCAGGAGGTGCCCCCAGCGGCTCCGCCGCGTGGGCGCGAGCAACCACGCACAACCCGCACCCGCAATCGAACCGTTACGCCCGTATGAACGGCGTCGCCAGCACCGCCGCCGCGATCGCCTGCGGCCGGTCGTACATCAGCAGGTGGCCGGCCGGGGCCACCGCCTCGAAGCGGCCGTCCAGGCGGTCGGCGAGGGCGCGTTGGCGCTGCAGCCAGCGGCGCTCCAGCCAGGAGCCCGAGCCGGGGGACGCGGCCAGCACGGTGACCGGGACCGGCGGGAGGGAGTGGTGGGTGCGCAACTCCTCGAGTTCCGCGGCCACATCGCGGTAGCGCGCGTTCTCCATGAGGACGGCACGCGCCACCCGGGCCGTGCCGTAGGTGCGGCGCACCAGCTCCGCGGGGGCCGGGTCCTGGCGCTTGACGGAGGCGGCGCGGACCGAGAGGCGGCGCAGGGCGGGGCCCAGCGCCCTGGGGAGCCCGGCGCCGGCGAAGGCGAGGCCGCGCAAGCGGGCTGCGGCGGTGCGCAGTTCACGGCCCGGGGCGGGGCGGGCGTCCTCCTCGACGCTGCCGTCGACGAGCACGAGCCCCGCCGTGCGCTCGGGGTACAGGCGGGCGAACGCCTCGGCGTGGAAGCCCGCGAGGGAGTGGCCCACGACCGTCACGGGCCCGGCCAGGTCCAGCGCGTCGAGCACGCCCGCGATCCGCCCTGCTTCCCCGGAGGCCGTCGGCGGCTCCGGGGACGAGGCGCTGAACCCCAGGCCGGGGCGGTCGAAGCGGACGACGGTGCGGTACGGGGCGAGCAGCGGCACCAGCGGGTCCCAGTCGAACCAGCCCATGCCGAGCCCCGCGCTGAGCACGCACACCGGCCCCTTGCCCTCGCGCAGCACGTGCAGGGGCACTCCGCCGACCCGCAGCATCCGCCCGGGCGGCCGTTCCGCACCGCTCATCGCTTCCCCCTTCGTTCCCGCTCCGCCGGGACGCAGGCCCGTACCGGCGAGTACGGCGAGGCTAGTCGAGGGGTACCGGATGCCGGTGCTCCGCCGCAACCCAGTGCGGTTTCCGGAACTTCAGCAGGGCGAGCGGCGCGAGGAAGCCCAGCGTCAGCAGACCGCCGCCCACGATGGCGAGGTAGCGCCACACCGGGCCGCCGCCGAACTGCTCGGGCGGTACGAAGCCGATGCACATGGCCGCCAGCGAGGCCGCGAAGCCGACGCCCGCCACCAGGCGGACGGCCGGGACGCGGAAGCCGCGTTCGTGGTCCGGGCGCGTGGCCCGCAGCCGGATGACGGCGGCGAACATCAGCAGGTAGACCACCAGGTAGATCTGCGTGGTGACCACGGAGAAGATCCAATAGGCGCTGGAGACATCGGGGATGACCGCGTAGAGCAGCGCGATGAGGGTGGTCAGGACGCCCTGCGCGACCATGATGTTGCGCTGCACGCCGTTCTTGTTGAGCCGCTGCAGGACCGGTGGCAGATAGCCCTCCTGCCGGGCGACCAGCAGCAGCCCCTTGGACGGCCCGGCCATCCACGTGAGCATGCCGCCGAGCGCCGCGGCGACCAGCAGGACGCCGACGACCTTGGTCAGCCAGCCCACGTGGAAGTGGTCGAAGAAGCCCTGGAACGCCTGCATCACCCCGGCGGTCAGGCTGAGGTCCTTGCCCGGCATGACCCAGCTGATGGCCAGCGCCGGCAGCACGAAGATCAGCAGGACGAGGCCGGTGGCGAGGAAGACCGAGCGCGGGAACTCCTTGCCGGGCCTGCGCAGCGAGGAGACGTGCACGCCGTTCATCTCCATGCCCGCGTAGGACAGGAAGTTGTTGACGATCAGCACCAGGCTGGCCAGTCCGGTCCAGGGCGGCAGCAGATGGCCGCCGTCCATGGGCGCCGCGGAGGCGTTGCCCTGGCCGAGGAAGACCAGGCCGAGGAGGACGAGGACGGCGCCGGGGATCAGGGTGCCGATCACCAGGCCCATGCCGGCGAGCCCGGCCACGGCCCTGGTGCCGCGTGCCGAAATCAGCACGCCCGCCCAGTAGACGACGACGATGACGAGGGCGACGTAGACACCGTTGTCCGCGAGCCGCGGGTCGACGACGTACGCGAACGTGCTCGCCACATACGCCAGCAGGCTCGGGTAGTACGCGATCGTCATCGCGAACTGGCACCACACGGCCAGGAAGCCCAGCCGCTTGGACAGCCCCTCGCTCACCCACCGGTGGACGCCGCCCGGCCAGCCGGAGGCCAGTTCGGCGGAGACCAGGGCGGTCGGCAGGAGGAAGACCAGGGCCGGGACGAGGTAGAGGAAGACGGCGGCCAGTCCGTAGAGCGCCATCGACGGCGCGGGCCGGAGGTTCGCCACCGAGGCGGTCGTCATCATCGCGAGGGTCGCCCACGAGATGAACTGCGTCTGTGCGGCGACGGGAGGACGGGAGACGGGACGGTCGTGAGCGACCTGTTCCGTGAGGGTCATGAGAGGCGGAGCGTCTTTCAGTTGTCGGCGGTTCGCCCCAATGATCGGACCTTGCACCCGTTCTCCGCACATCCGTACGGGCACCACCCTGGAGGGCGGATACCCCGCGGGGGTAAGGTGCGGCGGAGATCGAAGAGCTGTGAAAGCTGTGGAGAGACGCCGATGCACGGACAGCACAAGGCCGCCGCGTGGTGCGGCCGGCTGCTGCTGTTCGCGGCGCTGCTGCTGGGCATCGTGACGATGCACACACTCGGGCACCCGGCCGGACACGGAGGCGGGCACCCGGCCCCGGCCGCCATGGCGCACGCCCACCACGACCACGACGCTCACCCCTCGGGCCCGGAAGCACACGATCCCGTGCACGGCGGCATGGACCCGCTGTCCGTCTGCCTCGCCGTCCTCGGCACGGGCTGGGCGGCCGCCCTCCTCCTCTCCCTGACCGCCTTCCTCCGCGGCCGTTCCGCCGCGGCCGCCGCCGTGCGGGCGTGGTTCGCGCCCGCCCTCTGGCCGATCCCGCCACCGCCGCGGCACAAGGCCCTCGCCCGGTTGTCGGTGCTCCGCGTATAGGCGGCAGCGCGCGCCCGCTGCTGCCCGTATCCACCACCGACACCCATCGAGGTGCACTTCCCCATGCGCACACCCACCCGCCGCGCCGTGCTCGGCGCGGGAATCACCGTTGCCGGAAGCGGCCTGCTCGCCGCCTGTGCCACGAAGAGGACGAGCGGGGACCGCTACGTCTCCCCCGACGGCAAGGAGGTCGCCGCCGCCGAGGCCCGGCGCGGCACCGGCCCCGTCCGCAAGGCGATCCTCACCGCCACCCCCTCCCGGCTCGACCTCGGCGGCGGCCGCACCGTCCCGACCTGGGCCTACGGAGACCGGCTGCCCGGCCGGGAGATCCGGGTCACCGCGGGCGACACCCTCGCCCTCACCCTGGCCAACCACCTGCCCGAGCCCACGTCCGTGCACTGGCACGGGCTGGCGCTGCGCAACGACATGGACGGCGCGCCGGGCGTCACACAGCGGCCGATCAAGGCGGGGGCGTCCTTCGACTACCGCTTCGCCGTCACGCACCCGGGCACGTACTGGCTCCACCCGCACTCGGGCGTCCAGCAGGACCGGGGCCTGTACGCGCCGCTGATCGTGGACGACCCGAAGGAGCCGCTGGCGTACGACAAGGAGTGGGTCGTCGTCCTGGACGACTGGGTCGACGGCGTGGACGGCAGCACCCCGGACGCGGTGCTGGCCGAACTGGCGCGGGGCATGGGCGACATGAGCGGCATGGACCACGGCTCGCACGGCATGCCGGGCATGTCGCACATGTCGATGACGTCGGCGACGAGGTCCGCCGGGGACGGCGGCGGCCCCTCCCGGATGCTGATGGGCGCCACCAGCGCCCTCCTCGGCGGCGACGCGGGCGACGTCGCCTACCCGTACTACCTCGTCAACGGGCGCACCCCCGACGACCCCGAGACGTTCACCGCCAAGCCCGGCGACCGCATCCGCATCCGGCTCCTCAACGCGGGCGGCGACACGGCCTTCCGCGTCGCGCTCGGCGGTCACCGGATGACCGTCACGCACACCGACGGCTGGCCCGTCGAGCACACGGAGACCGATTCCCTGCTGCTGGGCATGGGCGAGCGGTACGACGTGCTGGTCGAGGCCGGGGACGGCGTCTTCCCGCTGACCGCCCTGGCGGAGGGCAAGCAGCGCACCGCGATGGCCCTGCTGCGCACGGGCGGGGGCGAGGCGCCGGGCGCGGACGTACGTCCCCGCGAACTGGACGCCGCCCCGCCGGCCGCGCAGCGGCTGAAGGCCGCGCGGGACGTGGCCCTGCCGGACCGCGGGCCGGACCGGACGATCACGCTCCGGCTGACGGGCTCGATGGCGAAGTACGACTGGGCCGTCGACGGGCGGAAGTACACGCCCGAGCCGAGCCATGCGGTGCGCTCGGGGGAACGGGTGCGGCTGGAGTTCGTGAACGACACGAGCATGTGGCACCCGATGCACCTGCACGGCCACACGTTCGCCCTGGCGGGCGGGGGGCCGCGGAAGGACACGGTGATGGTGCTGCCGGGGAAGCGGGTGGGCGTCGACTTCGACGCCGACAACCCGGGGCTGTGGATGATCCACTGCCATAACGTCTACCACTCGGAGAGCGGGATGATGACGGTCCTGGGGTACCGGAACTAGCAGAAAAGGGTCCGGGAGCACGGCTCCCGGACCCCCGCGGAGCGCTCAGCAGGCCAGGGCCACCTGGGTGCCCTCGGGCAGGTTGTAGTGGTCGACGACCTTGTTCAGCTCGGCCTGGTAGTACAGCGGCCACAGGCCGAAGAGCAGCACGAACAGCAGCCCCAGCCCGCCGCTGCAGGACGGCTGCAGGCCGGCCGCCCGCTGCGCGTCGGCGATGCGCCGGCCCGTGTTGTAGATGGACACCAGCGGCGGGATGCCGAGCAGGATGCCACCGAACCACAGCGTGCACAGGCTGCCCGCCGGGCTGATCTGGCGGCGGCTGTCGAACTGCAGCATCTCCTTGTGGATCTTGTAGTACCAGACCAGCGTGTAGATGCCGAACGTGATCAGCGGCAGGCCGAGCCACACTCCCACGATGTTGCGGCGCTTCATCGCCAGGCCGACGTGGGCCGGGGCGGGTGCCGGGGCCGGGTACCCGAACGGCGGCTGCTGCGGGTAGCCGTACTGCATGCTCAACGGATCTCCTGGAAGTGAGCTCTGACAACGCATCAATCGATGCATCAAGGAGCCCGTGGGCCTCACGCGCCACGGGCAGGCGCGCAGCCTGCCACAAGATCACGCCGTGTGGCCAGAAGGGGGCCGGGGCGTAGGCACGGCGTGGGCACGGCGTGGGCACCCTCACAGCCCCATTGCGTCACATAGACGAATACACTGGGGCCGTGGCTCAACTTCGTCTCGCCCTGAACCAGATCGACTCCACCGTCGGCGACCTCGCCGGAAACGCGGAAGCCGTCGTCCGCTGGACCCGGCACTCCGCCGAGCAGGGCGCCCATCTGGCCGCCTTCCCGGAGATGGTGCTCACGGGATACCCCGTGGAGGACCTCGCCCTGCGCTCCTCGTTCGTCGAGGCGAGCCGCACCGCGCTGCACGCGCTGGCCGCCCGGCTCCAGGACGAGGGCCTCGGCGAGCTGCCGGTCGTCGTGGGCTACCTGGACCGCAGCGACGAGGCCCGCCCCCGCCTGGGCCGGCCCGCGGGCGCCCCGCGCAACGCCGCCGCCGTCCTGCACCGCGGCACGGCCGTGCTCACCTTCGCCAAGCACCACCTGCCCAACTACGGCGTCTTCGACGAGTTCCGCTACTTCGTGCCCGGCGAGACCCTGCCGATGGTCCGCGTGCACGGCGTGGACGTCGCCCTCGCCATCTGCGAGGACCTCTGGCAGGAGGGCGGCCGCGTCCCGGCCGCGCGCGCCGCCGGGGCCGGGCTGCTGCTGTCGGTCAACGCCTCCCCGTACGAGCGGGAGAAGGACGACACCCGCCTGGAACTGGTCCGCAAGCGCGCCCGGGAGGCCGGCTGCACCACCGCCTACCTGGCGATGACCGGCGGCCAGGACGAGCTGGTCTTCGACGGCGACTCGATCGTCGTCGACCGCGACGGCCGGGTGATCGTGCGCGCCCCGCAGTTCGAGGAGACCTGCGTCGTCCTCGACCTGGAACTGCCCGAGGCCCCCGCCGAGGCCCCCTCCGGGGTGGTCGACGACGGTCTGCGGATCGAGCACGTCACGCTCTCCGCCGACCCGCTGCCGGCGTACGAACCGCTGCCGCCGCCCGCGGCGCAGCCGCACCTGGGCGACGACGAGGAGGTCTACACCGCCCTGGTGCAGGGCCTGCGCGCGTACGTCCGCAAGAACGGCTTCCGCAGCGTCCTCATCGGCCTGTCCGGCGGTATCGACTCCGCGCTCGTCGCCGCCATCGCGTGCGACGCGGTCGGCGCGGAGAACGTGTACGGCATCGCCATGCCCTCGCGCTACTCCTCCGAGCACTCGGTCGCCGACGCCGAGGAGCTCGCGCGGCGCACCGGGCTGAACTTCCGCACCGTGCCGATCGCGCCGATGTTCGACGCCTACATGGACTCCCTGAAGCTCACCGGCCTCGCCGAGGAGAACCTCCAGTCGCGGCTGCGCGGCACCATGCTGATGGCCGTCTCCAACCAGGAGGGCCACATCGTGCTCGCGCCGGGCAACAAGTCCGAGCTGGCGTGCGGCTATTCGACGCTCTACGGCGACTCCGTCGGCGCCTACGGCCCGATCAAGGACGTCTACAAGACGGCCATCTTCCGCCTCGCCAAGTGGCGCAACCGGGCCGCGGCGGAGCGCGGCGAGACCCCGCCGATCCCGGAGAACTCCATCACCAAGCCGCCGAGCGCCGAACTGCGCCCGGGCCAGGTGGACACGGACTCGCTGCCGGACTACGACGTGCTGGACCGGCTCCTGGAGCTGTACGTCGACGGCGACCGGGGCCGCGAGGCGATCATCGCGGCGGGCTTCGACCCGGAGCTGGTCACGCGCGTGCTGCGGCTGGTGGACACGGCGGAGTACAAGCGGCGCCAGTACCCGCCGGGCACCAAGATCTCCGCAAAGGGCTTCGGCAAGGACCGGCGGCTGCCGATCACGAACCGATGGCGGGAGGTCTGACCCCTACGGGGTCCCGCGCACGACGAGCCCGTCCAGGAGCCGTGCCGTCGCCTCGGTGACGGCATCGACGGCCTCGTCGAAGACGGCCCGGTTGTGCGCGGCCGGTGCCCGGAAGCCGGACACCTTGCGCACGTACTGGAGGGCGGCGGCCCGGATGTCGGCCTCGGTCACCTCGGGGGTGACCGGTGCTCTGAGCGTTTTGATGCTGCGGCACATACGTCCAGTGTGCCGGGCCGGGCCCTCAGACCTTCACCCTCGCCGCCACCGGCAGGTGGTCGCTCCCGGTCGCCGGCAGCGTCCACGCCGACACCGGCTCGACACCCCGCACCATGATCTGGTCGATCCGCGCCATCGGCGCACCCGCCGGCCAGCTGAAGCCGAAGCCGTTGCCGGCGGCGCCCTGGGCGGAGCGGAGCTGGGAGGTGACGGGGGCCAGGGAGCGGTCGTTCATGGTGCCGTTGAGGTCGCCGAGGAGGACGAGCTTCTTCACCGGTTCCCGGGAGATGGCCTGGCCCAGGGCCTCGGCGCTGTTGTCGCGCTGGCCGGCGGTGAAGCCGGCGTTGAACTTCACGCGGACCGACGGGAGATGGGCCACGTAGACGGCGACCGGGCCGCGCGGGGACTCGACGGTGGCGCGCAGGGCGCGCGTCCAGCCCATCTTGATGTCGACGGGGCGGGCGTCGTTCAGCGGGTACTTGCTCCACAGGCCGACCGTGCCCTGCACGGAGTGGTACTTGTACGTGTCCGCGAGCGCCTTCTCGTAGACCGGTGCGGCCTCCGGCTTGAGCTCCTCCAGGGCCACGACGTCCGCACCGGAGGCGGCCACCTTCCTGGCAGTCGAAACCGGGTCCGGGTTCTCGGCGTTGACGTTGTGCGTGGCGACCGTGAAGTCGCCGCCCTTGCCCGACTTGTCGCTGAGCAGACCGCCGAAGAGGTTCACCCAGGCGACGGCCGGCAGCAGCAGCGCGATCAGGGCGGTGGCCGAGCGGCGCAGCAGGGCCGCGACGAGCAGGACGGGGACCAGCAGGCCGAGCCAGGGCAGGAAGGTCTCGGTGAGGCTGCCGAGGTTGCCGACGCGGTTGGGGAGCTCGGCGTGCAGCAGCATGATCAGGCCGAGTACGACCGCCACGGCGGCCACGACCACGCCCCGGCGCCAGATGCCGGGGCCGCGCCAGCGGGGGGTCCGCGCGGGGGCGGACCCTTCGCGGCCCGCGTCCTGGGTCTGTGCCTGCGACATCTGCTGTCCTCACTACTCGGCGTTCGGAGGGAAGGACGTACGGGCAGGTCGCGCGGGTTCTGCCTGTGACACAACGAGCACAATCCCGGAGGCTACGGACGCACGCCCTCCAGCACCGTGTCCACGATCTGTTCCGCCAGCCCCTCCGGGAGTTCCTTCCACTCGTGCATGATCGCCCGTGACAGCATCGGGCTCACGAACAGGTCCGTCAGCAGCTCCACATCGAGGTCCGAACGGATCTCACCGTTCGCCATCCCCCGCCGCAGCACGGCGAAGAACGCCTCGCGCCGCGCCTGCACCACGGTCTCGTGGTACTCCTTCCACAGCCTCGGGTGCGCCTGCACCTGGGCGGTGACGGTGCGCAGCAGCGCGGACGACCGCTTGGCCAGGCCCCGCCGCCGCAGGTACTCCAGCAGCAGCACCAGGTCCTCCCGGGCCGAGCGGCCCGGGATCGCGGGCTGGGCCTCGTCCAGGGAGCGCAGCACGTCCAGCATCAGCTCCTCCTTGCCGGCCCAGCGCCGGTAGAGGGTCGCCTTGCCGACGCCCGCCTCGCGGGCGACGCGCTCCATCGACAGGTCGCCGATGGTGGTGCCGTCCTCCAGCAGCCGCAGCACCGTCTCGATCACCGTGGTGTCGACGGCGGCGCTGCGCGGCCGGCCGCGCCGGTCCGCGCACGGCTGTGTGCTCACCGCCCGGCCCCCGCTTCCGTCTTCTCGGCACCGGGGCGCTCCACCCCCGGCGCGCCCGCCTCCGCGGCCCGCTTGCCGGGCAGGAAGAGGGCGACGACGAGCGCGCCGAGCAGGGCGACCGCCGTGGAGCCGATGACGGTGACGTGCATGGCGTGGATGAAGGCGTCGTCCGCCGGCCCCACGAGCGCCTTGCCGGCCGGGCCGAGCTTCTCGGCGAGGCCGAGGGTGGCCTCGATGGACTCGCCCGCCGCGTGCCGCGCGGACTCGGGCAGGCCGGGGACGGCGGCGAGCTTGTCGGAGATGCCGTCGCGGTAGGTGGTGGAGAGGAGCGAGCCGAGGACGGCGACGCCGAGCGCGCCGCCGATCTGCCGGAAGGTGTTGTTCACGGCGGAGCCGGAACCGGCCTTCTCGCGCGGCAGCGACTGCATGATCGAGACGGTGGCGGGCGGCATGATGTGCGCCATCGCGGTGCCCTGCGTGAAGAACAGGATCTCCAGGACCCAGATCGGGGTGTTCTTCTCCAGCAGCAGGAAGCCCGCCGTGGTGGCGGCGACCAGCAGCATGCCGACGGCGCACACGGCCTTGGCGCCGAACTTCTCCACCATGAGGCGGGCCCGCGGCGCGAAGAACATCTGCGCGGCGGCCAGCGGGAGCAGCAGCATGCCGCTCTGCAGCGGGGTGTAGCCGCGCACGCTCTGCGTGTAGAAGACGATGAAGAACGTGGTGCCCATCAGCGCGAAGAAGACCAGCGAGATGGACGAGACGGCCGCGGAGAAGGCGGGGTTGCGGAAGTACCGCACGTCGATGGCGGGATGCTCGCTGCGCCGCTCGTGCAGCACGAAGAGGACGAGGGTCAACAGGCCGCCGCCGACGGTCCCGTAGACCTCGGGGTCGGTGAAGTCGGCCAGCTGGCCGCCCTTGATGATGCCGTACACCAGCAGCACCAGGCCGACGACGGAGAGCAGCACGCCGAGCGGGTCGAGCCTGCCCGGCTTCGGGTCCCTGGACTCCGGGACGAGTACCACCATCGCGATCAGTCCGGCGATCACGATGGGCACATTGACCAGGAAGACCGAGCCCCACCAGAAGTGGGCGAGCAGGATGCCGCCGGTGATCGGGCCGATGGCGATGGCCAGGCCGACCGCGCCGGCCCATATGCCGATGGCCTTGGGCTGCTCGTCGCGCTCGAAGACGTTCATGATGATCGCGAGCGTCGAGGGCATCACGAAGGCACCGCCGAACCCCATCACCGCGCGGAACGCGATGAGTTGGCCCGGCGAGCCGGCCACGGCGGAGAGCACCGAGCCGATGCCGAAGACGACCATGCCGAACAGCAGGACCTTCTTGCGGCCCAGCCGGTCGCCCAGCAGACCGGCGGTGAACAGTATTCCGGCGAAGACGAGCGTGTAGGCGTTGATCGCCCACTCCAGCTCGCTCTGGGTCGCCCCCAGCCCGGTCGGGGCGGGCGAGGCGATGGTCTTCATCGCCACATTGAGGATCGAGTTGTCCAGCACCACCACCAGCAGGCTGAACAGGAGCACCGTGAGGATCGCCCACCGCCTGCGGTGGACGGCCTCGGGGACCCCGCGAACAGGGGTTGTCTCGGAGGGATTCGCCATGGTCACCACCCTAGGACACTTCCGAAACGAACCCGTCTCGTATTGGAAAACCTTTACACGTGAACAACTGTTCCCGGGGTGGGTTCCCCGCCGCCGGGAGGCGTGTCAGCATGGAGGTGATCCGGGGACGCCGACAGGGCGCCTCGAGACGACTTCACAGGAGCCAATCGCCATGACGCATGCCGCGAAAGCCCCCGACAGCAGCAAGGCGCTGTACGGCGGAACCGCATCCCGGCGCATCACCGTCCGCGACATCGCCGCCGCCAAGCAGCGCGGCGAGAAATGGCCCATGCTCACCGCCTACGACGCGATGACCGCCTCCGTCTTCGACGAGGCCGGCATCCCCGTCCTGCTGGTCGGCGACTCCATGGGCAACTGCCACCTCGGCTACGAGTCCACGGTGCCGGTCACCCTGGACGAGATCACCATGCTCTCCGCCGCCGTCGTACGGGGCACCAAGCGCGCCCTGATCGTCGGCGACCTGCCGTTCGGCACGTACCAGGAAGGCGCCGTGCAGGCGCTGCGCAGCGCCACCCGGCTGGTGAAGGAGGCGGGCGTCGGCGCGGTCAAGCTGGAGGGCGGCGAGCGCTCGGCCCACCAGATCGAGCTGCTCGTCGAGTCCGGCATCCCGGTCATGGCCCACATCGGCCTGACCCCGCAGTCCGTCAACGCCTTCGGCGGCTACCCCGTCCAGGGCCGCGGCGAGGAGGCGGCCGCGCAGCTGCTGCGCGACGCGAAGGCCGTCCAGGCGGCGGGGGCGTTCGCCGTCGTCCTGGAGGTCGTCCCGGCCGAGCTGGCCGCGGAGGTCACGCGCGTCCTGCACATCCCGACGGTCGGCATCGGGGCCGGGGCCGAGTGCGATGCGCAGGTCCTGGTCTGGACGGACATGGCGGGGCTGAACGGGGGCCGCGTACCGCGGTTCGTGAAGCAGTACGCGCGCCTGCGCGAGGTTCTGGGCGACGCGGCGAAGGAATTCGCCGAGGACGTGGTGGGCGGGGCGTACCCCGCGGAGGAGCACGCGTTCCACTAGGGCGGTGGACGGGGGCGCCCCGTCCGCGCCCCGCAAGGGGCGTGGACGGGGCGCTGTCGGCAATCTGTCGGTCCCTTGTCGGTGGCACCTGCCACCGTTGTGGACATGACGCAGAAAGACATCGCCGTCCAAGTCCGCGGCCTGGTCAAGCACTTCGGGGAGACACGGGCCCTGGACGGGGTCGACCTCGATGTGCGCGAAGGCACCGTGCTCGGGGTGCTCGGGCCCAACGGGGCCGGTAAGACCACGCTGGTCAGAGTCCTCTCCACGCTGATACGGCCCGACGCCGGCACCGCCCGCGTCGCCGGGTACGACGTGCTGTCCCAGCCCCGCGCGCTGCGCCGGGTCATCGGGCTGACCGGCCAGTACGCCTCGGTCGACGAGAAGCTCTCCGGCCGCGAGAACCTCTACATGATCGGGCGGCTGCTCGACCTCTCCCGCAAGAACGCCCGCCACCGGGCGGACGAGATGCTGGAGCGCTTCTCCCTCACCGATGCCGCCGGGCGGCCGGCCGGGCAGTACTCCGGCGGTATGCGCCGCCGGCTCGACCTGGCCGCCTCCATGATCGGCCGGCCCGCCGTGCTCTACCTCGACGAGCCCACCACCGGCCTCGACCCGCGCACCCGCAACGAGGTGTGGGGCGAGGTGCAGCGCATGGTCGCCGAGGGCAGCACCGTGCTGCTCACCACGCAGTACATGGAGGAGGCCGAGCAGCTCGCCCACGAGCTGACCGTCGTCGACCGCGGGCGCGTGATCGCGGGCGGCCGGGTCGACGAGCTCAAGGCCAAGGTCGGCGGCCGCACCCTCCAGATCCGCCCGGCCGATCCGGCCGAACTGCCGCGCATGGCCGAGGCGGTGGCCCGCGCCGGGCTCGACGGCATCGCCGGTGCCACCCCCGACGAGGCAGAGGGCGTGGTGAACGTCCCGATCGTCAGCGACATGCAACTGACCGCCGTCCTCGGGATGCTGGCCGAGCGCGGCTTCCTCATCGCCGGGATCAGCACCCATCTGCCCAGCCTCGACGAGGTCTTCCTGGCCGTCACCGGCCAGAAGGCGTCGTCCGCCCCCGCCCCGCACGACCGCACCGACGCACTCCAGGAGGCCGCCGCATGAGCGCGGCAACGATCACCGCGCCCGCACCGGCGCCCGCCCGCGAGCCCCGCATCGGACTGCGCGGCAACCTGCGGCACATCTCGGCGCTCGTGCGCCGCAACGCCCTGCAGATCAAGCAGGATCCGGAGTCGATGTTCGACGTCGTCATGATGCCGATCATCTTCACCCTGATGTTCGTCTACGTCTTCGGCGGCGCCATCGCGGGCAAGGGCAACCAGGGCGCGTACGTCAACTACCTGGTGCCCGGCCTGATGGCGATGACCAGCATGAACATCGCGATGGCCGTCGGCACGGGCATCAACGAGGACTTCCGCAAGGGCGTGATGGACCGGTTCCGGACGATGCCCATCGCCCGGTCCTCCGTGCTCGTCGCGAAGATCGTGACCGAGGTCGGCCGGATGATCGTCGCCAGCGCCATCCAGCTGGGCATGGGCTTCGCCCTCGGGCTGACGCTCAAGACGTCCGTGCTGCACCTACTGGCCGCCGTCGCGCTCAGCATGGTCTTCGGCGCCGCCCTCATGTGGATCTTCATCCTGCTGGGCCTGACCATGAAGACGGCGCAGGCCGTCCAGGGGGTCGCCATGATCGTCCTGATGCCGCTGCAGTTCGCCAGCTCGATCTTCGCGCCGACCAGCACCATGCCCGGCTGGCTGAAGGCCTTCGCCGACTACAACCCGCTCGCCAACCTCGCCGACGCCGCCCGTGCCCTCGTCAACGGAGGAGCGGTGGCCCACTCGGTGTGGCTGGTGCTGGCGTGGTCGGTGGGCATCACCGCCGTCATGGCGCCGCTGGCGGTCGCCAAGTTCCGCAAGAAGACGTGACGTCGGGGCGGGTCCTACCGGTCCGGCGTCAGACGAGGGCGGCCGCCTCGGCAGGGGAGAGGCGGGCGCCCTCGGCGCAGGCACGCCCGTAGGCCTCGTCGCCGAGGACGGCGCGGGTCAGGGACTCCGTCCGGTCCCGGATCTCCCGCTCGTGCACGGCGACGCAGAAGCCGGTCGGGCGCAGCGCCGCGGCCGCGGCCAGCAGGCGGGCAGCGGTCAGCGCGTGCTCCTCGCCGGCCAGCACGGCATGGGCGTGGGCCCCGTGCAGCATATTGACCACCCGCATCTGCGGTGCGATCAGCGAGCCCAGCGGATCGTCGGCCTTCCCCAGCGCCCTGCGCACCCGGGGCAGCGCCTCCGCCGGGCGGCCCTCCAGCGTGTCGAGCCACGCGAACAGCCCGTTCATCAGCGCCTCGAAGAGCGCCACCGCCCGCCCCTCGAACTCGCCGAAGAGCTCCGTGAGCAACTCCCGCGCCGCGCCGGTGCGCCCCGTGCGGCCGAACAGGACGGCGAGGTTCAGCCGGATGAAGACGGTGGCGTCGGCATTGAACCGCTCGGCCGCCGTCAGCAGTTCGCGCAGGGTCGCCTCGGCCTCCTCCGCGCCGATCTCCCCCAGCTCCAGCAGCACATCGGTGAGCCGGGCGCGCAGCACGCACACGTGCCCCTCCGAGCCGAGCGCCCGGACGTGCTCCATGGCCTCCCGGTAGTCCTCGGCCGCCGCCACGAACTCACCGCGCCGCTCGCGCGCCTCGGCCCGTCCCGACAGGGCCTCGGCCACGCCCCAGGAGTCCTGGAGCCGGCGGAAGATCTCCAGGCTCTCGTCCGCGTCCTGCGCGGCCTGACCGATGTCGTGGTTCACCAGCCTGGCCCGCATCTGGAGGGCGTTGGCCAGCTCCCAGGCGTAGCCGAAGCGGCGGCAGCGCTCCACGGCCGTGTCGACGACGTCGCGGAGATCGTCGACGGAGCTGGTCACCAGCGTCGCGTAGAACCACATCCAGCCGGGCGTACGGCAGTTCTGCGGCTGTCCCTCGCCGTACGCCTCGACGATGTTGTGCAGGAGCCGCTGCATCTCCGGAGCGCCGAGCTCCCGCATGTCGGAATCGGCGCAGCCCAGAGCGATCAGCCGCACCCCGCGGCGCGCCTCCTCCAGCACCTCGGGCGACATGGGCGGGGGCGCGTCCGTGCACCCGGCGAGCAGCGGCGGGGCCGGGGCGACGGGCTCCGCGAAGGGGTCGGGGCCCAGGGCGGCCACGGCCTCCGCCCAGTGGCGGCCGTCGCTGCGGTGGTCGCGCAGCTGCCAGAACCAGCCCAGCGAGTGCACCAGACACAGCGCCTCGTGCTCGTCCCGGGTGGCCACCGCGTGCCGCAGGGCGGTGCGCATGTTGTCGTGCTCCAGCTCCAGGCGCTCCAGCCAGCGGCGCTGCCCGGGGCCGCGCAGCAACGGGTCGGCGGTGCGGGCGAGTTCGCGGTGGAAGACCAGGTGGCGGTGCATCGCGGCGGCGCGCTCGCCGGCCTCGTCGAGCCTCTCGGAGGCGTACTCCCCCACGGTCTCCAGCAGCCGGTAGCGCATCTGCCCGTCGGCGGCGGGGGCGGCGACGACGAGGGACTTGTCGACGAGCGAGCCCAGGTGCACCGCCACGTCGGCTCTCTCCATCCCCTCCGCGCACACCTCCTCCGCGGCCTCCAGGCCGCAGCCGCCCGCGAACACCGACAGGCGGCGCAGCACGGCGCGTTCGGGCTCCGTGAGCAGGTCCCACGACCAGTCGACGACCGCGCGCAGGGTCTGCTGACGGGGCAGGACGGTGCGACTGCCGGAGGTGAGGAGGCGGAAACGGTCGTCGAGGCGGTCGGCGATGCCGCGCGGGGTGAGCATCCGCAGCCGGGCGGCGGCGAGTTCGATGGCGAGCGGCAGCCCGTCCAGGCGGCGGCAGATCTCGGCGCACGCCTCCGGGTCGTCCGCGACCCGGAACCCCGGGCGGGCGGCCGCACCGCGCTCCGCGAGCAGCCGCAGGGCGACGGGATCGGGCAGCGGCTCGACGGGCCGCACCAGTTCACCGGGCACGGCGAGGGGCTCGCGGCTGGTGGCCAGCACCGTGACGCCCGGGCAGTGGGCGAGGACCGTCTCGGCGACGCGGGCCGCGGCGTCGGCGACGTGCTCGCAGTTGTCCAGGACGAGCAGCATGCGGCGGCGCGCGCAGAGCTCGGCGAGCCGCTCGACGGGGTCGAGCGCCGCGGAGTCCGTGGCGGCCCGCAGCCCCTCGGCCGCGGGGCTGCGCACCACGGTCTCGCGCGCCCCGAGCGCGGTGAACACCGCCTCGACGACGTCCTCGGCGGTCCCGCCCTCGTCGACGGGCGCGAGCTCGGCGAACCACACCCCGTCGGGCCACCGCCCGTCCGTCCGCGCGGCGGCCTCGGCGGCCTCCTGCGACAGCCGCGTCTTCCCGGCACCGCCGGGCCCGAGCAGGGTGACGAGCCGGTGCGCGGCCAAGTCGCCGCGGATGAGGGAGAGTTCACCCTCCCGCCCGACGAAGGAGGTGAGCCGGGCACGAAGGTTCCCGGGGGTCGGCGCCCCACCTGCCACCTCGCCGGGCGCCCCGTAAGGGGCGCTGGGGGTACCCCCAGCGGTAGCTGGGGGAGGAACTGCGCGACCAGCCACAACAGACCCGCAGTCGCCGGACACCGGAGCAAGCAACTCCGCATGCAGCGCCCGCAGTTCGGCCCCCGGATCGGTGCCCAGCCGCTCCGCGAGGGCCACCCGTATCTCCTCGTACGCGGCAAGCGCCTCGGCCGGCCGCCCGGCCGCTCGCAACGCCCGCAGGCGAAGGGCCTGGAGTGGCTCGTCCAGCGGGTGCGCCGCACAGAACTCGGAGAGCTCCGGGAGGACCTGGCCCACATGGCCAAGGGCAACAGCAACGGCCAGACGGGCGCGCCGCACCTCATGATGGCGGGACCCGGCGCGGGCCGCAGGCCCGGCCGCACCGCCCCCGCCGGGCAGGTCCGCCAGGACGGGCCCGCGCCAGAGCGCGAGCGCGTCGTCGAGGAGAACCGCCGCCTTCGCCGGGTCACCGTCGGCGAGCGCCCGCTCGCCCTCGTCCGCGAGCCGCTCGAAGCGGTACAGATCGACGTCGTCCGGCTCGGCGCACAACCGATAGCCGCCGGCCGCGGAGGCCACCGCCTCCCGGCCCAGCACCCGCCGCAGCCGCCCCACCAGCGCCTGCAGCGCCCCGGCCGCGTCGGCGGGCGGATCGCCGTCCCACACGTCGTCGACCAGCGCCGCCACGGTCGCCGTCCGCCCGGGCCGCAGCGCGAGCGCGGCCAGGAGCGCGCGCAGGCGGGCGCCGCCGAGCGCGACGGGGCCGCCGTCGTCGGTATGGGCCTGGGTGGTGCCGAGGATGCCGTAACGCACGGCCCCATTCTCCCCCGGCCCGCACAGGGGGCCGCGACAATTCCCCTGCGGGACGAAGTACCGTCTCCCGGTACACCACCGGTACGTTCACCCCAGGAGCACACACAACATGGCATCCCCCGCGGTCCGCGGCGAAGGGCGAGTGAGCCCCGTCTTCCTCGCCCTCGTCGCCATCATGGCGGTCTCCATATGGGCGGTGTGGACCGACTACGCGGCCAGCCCGGGCTTCGGCGTCTTCCTGTTCATCGTCTCGGCATGGCTCGTCTCGCTCTGCCTGCACGAATACGCGCACGCGCGCACCGCCCTGCACGGCGGGGACATCTCGATCGGGGAAAAGGGATACCTCACCCTCAACCCGCTCAAGTACACGCACGCCCTGCTGAGCATCGTGCTGCCGGTGATCTTCGTCATCATGGGCGGCATCGGCCTGCCCGGCGGCGCGGTCTTCATCGAGCGGCACCGCATCAGGGGCCGCTGGAAGCACAGCCTGGTCTCGGCGGCCGGCCCGCTGACCAACGTCCTCTTCGCGCTCGTCGTCACCGCCCCGTTCTGGCTGGACGCCATGGACGGCGTGCCGGACCACTTCCGCTACGCGCTCGGCTTCCTGGCCCTGCTCCAGGTCTCGGCGGCGATCCTGAACCTGCTGCCGGTGCCCGGCCTGGACGGCTACGGCGTGATCGAGCCCTGGCTGTCGTACAAGGTGCGGCGCCAGGTCGAGCCGTTCGCCCCGTTCGGCCTGCTCGCCGTCTTCGGCTTCCTGTGGATCCCCGAGGTCAACCACGCCTTCTTCGACATGATCGACGCGATCCTGCGCGCCCTGGGCGTCACCCCGTGGGACACCTACTGGGGCCAGGAACTGTTCCGCTTCTGGCAGGGCACCCCGGACATCCCGTCGCTGGGCGCCTAGCGCCCGGCGGCGGCCTGCTCGGCGGCGCGGTCGTTCTTCGCCTTGCGCACGTAGTACCAGGCGATGTTGGACGAGACGCCGAGCAGCAGGATCCAGATGATGCCGAGCCAGCTGCCCTCCACGAACGAGACGACGGCTGCGGTGAGCGACAGCGCGCAGACGATGAGGGCGTAGAGGGCGAGGCGGGGCATGGGCTCGGCTCCTGATCCGGGGGCGGTACGTGCCCGGACATTGTCCCCCATGCGTCCCGCCGTACGACGGGGGCGGGTCGTGGGCGCCCTACACGTCCGTGATCCGCAGCCCCGCGTGCGCCTTGTAGCGGCGGTTCACCGAGATCAGGTTGGCGACCAGCGCCTCCACCTGGTGGGCGTTGCGCAGCCGGCCCGCGAAGACGCCGCGCATACTGGGGATGCGGCCGGCCAGCGCCTGCACGATGTCGGTGTCGGCGCGCTTGTCGCCCAGCACCATCACATCCGTGTCGATCTCCGCGATCTCCGGGTCGGACAGCAGCACCGCGGACAGATGGTGGAAGGCGGCCGTCACCCGCGACTCCGGCAGCAGCGCGGCGGCCTGCTCGGCGGCGCTGCCCTCCTCCGGCTTCAGCGCGTAGGCGCCCTGCTTGTCGAAGCCCAGCGGGTTGACGCAGTCGACGACGAGCTTCCCGGCGAGCTCCTCGCGCAGCGCCTCCAGGGTCTTGGCGTGCCCGTCCCACGGCACCGCGACGATCACGATGTCACTGCGCCGCGCGCACTCCGCGTTGTCGGCGCCCTCGACGCCCAGGCCCAGCTCGGCCGCGGCCGTCTGCGCCCGCTCCGCGGCACGGGAACCGATGATCACCCGCTGCCCCGCCTTGGCCAGCCGGTAGGCCAGACCGCGGCCCTGGTCGCCGGTGCCGCCGAGGACGCCGACCACCAGGCCGGAAACATCGGGAAGGTCCCACGGGTCCTTCGCGGGAGCCTTCTTCACAGCACCGTTCGCACCGTTCGCACCATCAGAAATAGTCATGACAGCGATACTGTCACGATCGGGTGAGAACCGACGCAACCGGCCATCCGCGCACGGCCGTTGCGGCAGGATGCGGGGCCATGGACGCCGTACGGGTCGCGCTGCTGCGGGAAGTGCTCGCCGGGACCGAGTGGCTGCAGGACACCCGCCGCTTCGCCGGCGCACTGCGCACCTCGGTCGCCCGCGACGACGGCGGCCTGCTGCTGGTCGGCACGGCGGAGTACGAGCCGTGGCACCTGGCGGCCCACCTGGACGACGAGGCGGCCTGGTCCGGCCTGCCCCAGCTGTCCCCCACGCTCGTCCGGCACCGGGTCCCGCCGCGCAGCCCGGCCCATCTGTCCGTGGGCCTCGGCCGGCTGGAGGCGGCGCGCCGCGGGGAGACGGTGCTGGTGGTGGCCGAGGGCGGACCCGGAGCGGGCCTGCTGGAGCGGGTGCACGACGCCCGGCGCGGCGGCGCGACCGTCCTCGCGCTGGACGACGCCGAGGAGGGCGCGGACGCGGACCTGCACTCCCTCGCCCACGACGCCCTCTCCGTGCCCGCCTCCTCGGTGATGGACCTGGACATGGTCCAGCACCTGGTCAGCGCGGCCGCCGGGGAGAACAGCCCGCCGCCCGGGCACGGCCGGCGCTTCCGGGACCGGCTCTCCCGGCTCGCGGAGCAGCTGACCGCCCCGCCGCCGACCCGGTGGTGACCGGGCCGGCCCCGGAAAACCGTTTGCGGCGCTTCACCCCGACCCGCGACCATCGTCCCTCGTGACCGACGACGACCATCCCCCTCCCTCCGGCCGCCTGCGGGCGCTCCTGCCCGACCTCACGCCGTGGTACGCCTCCCCCGACTTCCGCCGCATGTGGCTGGCGGGACTGGTGACGGTCTTCGGCAGCTTCCTGACCTTCGTGGCCGTCCCGCTCCAGCTCAAGGAGCTGACCGGTTCGACGCTCGCGGTCGGCGCGGTGGGCGCCGTCGAACTCGTCCCGCTGATCGTCTTCGGGCTCTACGGCGGCGCACTGGCCGACGCCCTCGACCGCCGCGCGCTGATCCTGTGGACCGAGCTCGGTCTGACCGTCCTGAGCGCGCTCCTGCTGCTCAACACGCTGCTGCCGCACCCGATGATCTGGCCGCTGTACGTGGTGGCCGCGCTGACCAGCGCACTGAACGGGCTCCAGCGCCCGGCCCTGCACGCCATCGTGCCGCGCATCGTCGCGCACGAGCAGCTGCCCGCCGCCATCGCGCTCAACTCCATGCGCTGGCAGATCGGCGCCATCGCCGGCCCCGCGCTGGCCGGGGTGTTCATCGCCTACGCCGGACTGCCGTTCGCCTACGGGCTGGACGTGCTGACGTATGTGGTCTCCGCGGCCCTGATCATGACCATGGCCCCCTCCCCCGCCTCGCACGACGCCGAGAAGCCGTCGCTGCGCGGCATCCTGGAGGGCGGCCGCTACGCATGGAGCCGTAAGGAGCTGCTGGGCACGTATGCGATCGACCTGACGGCGATGTTCTTCGCGTTCCCCACGGCCGTCTTCCCGTTCCTGGCCGACGAGCTGCACGCCCCCTGGGCGCTGGGTCTGATGTACGCGGCGGGCGCCGCCGGTTCACTGGCCGTCAGCGTCACCAGCGGGTGGGCCTCGCGCATCCACCGGCACGGCCGCATGGTGGTCCTGGCGGCGGCGGGCTGGGGCGGCGCGATGGCGGTGGCGGGCTGGATGCACAACGTCTGGCTGGTGCTGCTCTTCCTGGCCGTCGCGGGCGGCTGCGACATGATCAGCGGTCTGTTCCGCTCCGCGATGTGGGACCAGACGATCCCGGACGAACTACGGGGCCGCCTGGCCGGCATCGAGCTGCTGTCCTACTCGGCCGGCCCGCAACTGGGCCAGGTCCGGGCGGGCGGTACCGCCGCACTGGCCGGCGTACGGGCGTCCGTATGGGCGGGCGGCCTGGCGTGCGTGGCGGGGGTGGGCCTGCTGGCGCTGTCCCTGCCGAAGCTGCTGTCGTACGACCAGCGCACGGACCCGCACGCGGTGCGGGCCCGTGAGGGGAAGCTCGCCACGGCGGCCTGACGGGGCGCCCCGTCAGGGGCGCGCGAGCAGCCCGGGACGGCCCGCAGCCGACGACGGACCGGCCCTCAGTCCTCGTCCTTCCAGCGCGGGTCCTCCCGCCACTCCTCGTTCCGCTCCCGAGCGGTCTCCATGGCGTGGGCGGCCTCCTCCCGCGTGCCGTAAGGACCGAAGCGGTCAGCGGCACGGCATTCCGGCCCCTCCTCCACCGTGCCGTGCTTCAGGCAGTAGTACCACTCGCCCGGCCTGCCGGCCGTACGCTTCCTGAACAGCGCCATCGAAGGTCCCCTCTCCGTCTCTTCTACACTCGCAGACATGTCTGGCCAGTCGCTTCTTGTTCCGGGGAGACTCTCCCCCACCCGCTCCGTCCCCGCCTCGATCGCGCGTCCCGAGTACGTGGGCAAGGACGCCCCGACGCCGTACACCGGCCCCGAGGTGCAGGACGCCGAGACGATCGAGCGGATGCGCATCGCCGGCCGCATCGCCGCCCAGGCGATGGAGGAGGCGGCCAAGCACATCGCCCCCGGCGTCACCACGGACGAGCTGGACCGGGTCGCGCACGAGTTCATGTGCGACCACGGCGCCTACCCCTCGACCCTCGGCTACCGCGGCTTCCCCAAGTCGCTGTGCGCGTCGATCAACGAAGTGATCTGTCACGGCATCCCCGACTCGACCGTGCTGCGCGACGGCGACATCGTCAATCTCGACGTGACGGCCTTCATCGGCGGCGTGCACGGCGACAACAACGCCACGTACCTGTGCGGCGACGTGGACGAGGAGTCCCGCCTGCTGGTGGAGCGCACGCGCGAGGCGCTGAACCGGGCGATCAAGGCGGTCAAGCCCGGGCGCCGGATCAACATCATCGGCCGCGTCATCGAGTCGTACGCCAAGCGCTTCGGCTACGGCGTCGTCCGGGACTTCACCGGTCACGGCATCAACTCGTCCTTCCACTCCGGCCTGATCGTCCCGCACTACGACAGCCCGCACCACGACACCCTCATCCAGCCGGGCATGACGTTCACCATCGAGCCGATGCTGACGCTGGGCACGTACGACTACGACCTGTGGGAGGACGGCTGGACGGTCGTCACCAAGGACCGCAAGCGGACGGCACAGTTCGAGCACACGCTGGTGGTCACGGAGACGGGTGCGGAGATTCTGACGCTGCCGTAACTCCTGCGGAGCGGCGGGGCGGCCGATAGGGTTTTACCGACAGCACGTCGGGAACACATTGGCTTAGGTAAGCCTAAGTAGGAAGAACCGGCCTTCCCGCACCCCCGTCACCGGAGGTCCGCCTTGGACACCCCGTTCTCCACCCTCATCCGCACCGCCTCCCACGAGCAGCACACGGAGGCCGAGAACTCCTCCTTCATGAGCGACATGCTCGGCGGACGGCTGGGGGTGGCGGCCTACCGCCGCTACACCGAGCAGCTCTGGTTCGTCTACCGCGCCCTGGAGTCCGCGTCCGCGGCCCTGGCGGCCGACCCGGTGGCCGGCCCCTTCATCCGCCCGGAGCTCGCCCGCACCGCCCAACTGGAGCGCGACCTGGCCCACTTGGGCGGCCCCGCCTGGCGCACGGGCCTGCAGCCCCTGCCCGCCACAGCGGCGTACGCGGCCCGCATCGAGGAATGCGCCCGCACCTGGCCCGCGGGTTACGTGGCCCACCACTACACGCGCTATCTGGGAGACCTCTCCGGCGGCCAGATCATCCGCGGCACGGCCGAGAAGACGTGGGGCTTCGCACGCAAGGGGGACGGGGTGCGCTTCTACGTCTTCGACGGGATCGGCAACCCGGCGGCGTTCAAGCGGGAGTACCGCGAACTGCTGGACGCGCTGCCGGTGGACGATCTGGAGAAGCAGCGGGTGGTCGAGGAGTGCCGGCGCGCTTTCGCGCTGAACACCGCCGTGTTCCAGGCGTTGGGGCGGGAGTTCCCCCTGAGCGCGTAGGGCTCCGCCGGCGGAGGAACGAGTGCAACTGCGGGCCGGTTGTGGCCGGTCGCGCAGTTCCCCGAGCACACGACCGCGCCGCCCGCCAGGGCGAGCGCGCCGCGGCGGGAGACGCCGTGGCCGACGGGCAGCCGGTCGACGTCGTCGATCTTCCGGGCGCCGCGGGCCCGTTGGCGGTGCCGCGACGCCCACGGCGAAATCCGGCCACGTGAGACCAGCGTCACACCAACCCGCGGTAAAGAGAAAGGCAAGCCTCATATAAGTTAGGGCTGCCTAATTAAGGTGATCCGCCCTCTTCGACCATGCCTGGAGTCCTTCGCATGCGCGCCCTCCGCTCCTCCGCAGCCGCCGCCGTAGCGGTCATCGCGGCCTTCACCGCCGTGTCCGGCTGCGCCAAGAAGTCGGACGCCAAGGACTCCGAGGCCGTCAAGGTGACCGCCACCGACGACGCATGCGAGGTCTCGAAGACCTCGTTCCCGGCCGGGCATGTCACGCTCGCCATCGAGAACAAGGGCTCCAAGGTCACCGAGGTCTACGTCTACGCACCGGACGACCGGATCGTCACCGAGCGCGAGAACATAGGCCCGGGCACCAAGGCCGACATCACCGCGACGATCAAGGCCGGTTCGTACGAGATCGCCTGCAAGCCCGGCATGAAGGGCGACGGCATCCGCCAGAAGATCACCGTGACCGGCGGCGGCGCGCAGAAGAAGAGCGACCCGGAGCTGGACAAGGCGGTGGCCGAATACCGCCGTTACGTGCAGGAGCAGGCCGACGAGAGCGTCGCGGCGGCGCAGAAGTTCGCCGACGCCGTCACGAGCGGCGACCTGGACGCGGCGAAGAAGGCCTACGCGTCCTCCCGCACCGGCTGGGAGCGCACCGAGCCCGTCGCCGAGTCCTTCGGCGACATCGACCCGAAGGTCGACGTCCGCGAGGACGGCCTGGAGAAGGACCAGAAGTGGACCGGCTGGCACCGGCTGGAGAAGTCCCTCTGGCAGGACCAGAAGATCACCGACGAGGACAAGGCGCTCGCCGGGCAGCTGATGAAGGATCTGGAGGACTGGCGCAAGCGCGTCGGCACCGCCGAGCTCACCCCGACCGGCATGGCCAACGGCGCCAAGGAGCTCCTCGACGAGGTCTACCGGAACAAGATCACCGGTGAGGAGGAGCGCTACAGCCACACCGACCTCGACGACTTCGCGGCCAACGTGGAGGGGGCCGAGAAGGCGTACGGGCTCCTCAAGCCCGTCGCCGCCCGGCACGACGCCGCGCTCGTGCAGGAGTTGGACAAGCAGTTCGATGCCGTGAAGAAGGCCCTCGACGGCTACCGCGAGGGCGACGGTTTCAAGGCCTACGACACCGTCGGCCAGGACGACCGCAAGAAGCTCTCGGACGTGGTCAACGCCCTGTCCGAGCCGCTGTCCAAGCTCGCCGCGGCCGTCGCGAAGTAGGGCCGGGGACATGAACGAGACGACGACTGCCTCCCCCTCGCGCCGCACCCTGCTCGGCTGGGGCGGCGCCGGGCTCGCCCTCGGCGCGGCCGCCGCGGGCGGCACCGCCGCCGCCCTGCGGCTCGGCGACGGCTCGCAGCCCGCCGCCTCGGCCGGTGACGCCGTGCCCTTCCACGGCGCCCACCAGGCCGGTATCGCCACGCCCGTCCAGGACCGGCTGCACTTCGCGGCCTTCGACGTGACCACCACCGACCGGGCCGCGCTCGTCGCCCTGTTGAAGGAGTGGACGGCCGCGGCCGCGGCGATGACCGCGGGGCGGGAGGTCGGCGACGGTGAGAGCAGCGACTACGCCGATAACGCAGAACTGCCGCCGGACGACACCGGCGAGGCCCTCGGTCTCAAGCCCTCCCGGCTGACGCTGACCTTCGGCGTGGGCCCGGGGCTGTTCGAGAAGGACGGCAAGGACCGCTTCGGGCTGAAGTCCCGGCGTCCGCAGGCCCTGATCGACCTGCCCGCCTTCCCCGGCGACAACCTCGACCCGGCCCGCAGCGGCGGCGACCTGTGCGTCCAGGCATGCGCGGACGACCCGCAGGTCGCGGTGCACGCGATCCGCAACCTGGCCCGCATCGGCATGGGCCGGGTCGCCATCCGCTGGTCCCAGCTGGGGTTCGGCAAGACGTCCTCGACTACCCCGGACGCCCAGACACCGCGCAACATGATGGGGTTCAAGGACGGCACCCGGAACATCGCCGGCACCGAGACCGACCGGCTCGACAAGCACGTATGGGTGAGCGAGAAGGACGGCCCGGACTGGCTGGCCGGCGGCTCCTACCTCGTCGCGCGCCGCATCCGGATGCACATCGAGACCTGGGACCGCGCCTCGCTGAAGGACCAGGAGGACACCTTCGGCCGCACCAAGGCCGAGGGCGCCCCGCAGGGAAAGCAGCGCGAGCACGACGAGCCCAACCTCAAGGCCATGAAGGACAACGCCCATGTGCGGCTGGCCCACCCGGACAGCAACAACGGCGTGACGATCCTGCGCCGCGGCTACTCCTTCACCGACGGCACGGACGGCCTGGGCCGCCTGGACGCGGGCCTGTTCTTCATCGCCTACCAGCGCGACGTCCGGGACGGCTTCGTCCCGCTGCAGCGCCGGCTCGCGGCGAAGGACGCCCTCAACGAGTACATCCAGCACGTGGGTTCGGCGGTCTTCGCCGTCCCGCCGGGCGTCCGGGACAAGGACGACTGGTGGGGCCGGGCCCTGTTCGCGTGACCGGCAACTGCACAGAAGGGGACGCCGCGTGTTCGGCAACTACCTGATCGGCCTGCGCGAGGGGCTGGAGGCCAGCCTGGTCGTCTGCATCCTCGTCGCCTACCTGGTCAAGACCGGCCGCAAGGACGCCCTGCCGCCGGTGTGGACCGGCATCGCCGTCGCGGTGCTGCTCAGCATGGGCTTCGGCGCGGTGCTCCAGTACGGCTCGCAGACCATGACGTTCGAGGCTCAGGAGGCGCTCGGCGGCTCGCTGTCGGTCGTCGCGGTCGGCCTGGTGACGTGGATGGTCTTCTGGATGCGGCGCACCGCGCGGCACCTGAGGAAGGAGCTGCACGGCAAGCTGGACGCGGCGCTGGCGATGGGCACCACGGCGCTGGTCGTCACGGCCTTCCTCGCCGTCGGCCGGGAGGGCCTGGAGACGGCGCTGTTCATCTGGACGGCCGTGCAGGCCACGGACGACGGTGTACGGCCGCTCGTCGGCGCCCTGTTGGGGCTGCTGACGGCCGTGGTGCTGGGCTGGCTGTTCTACCGCGGCGCGCTGAAGATCAACCTGGCGAAGTTCTTCACGTGGACCGGCGGCATGCTCGTCGTGGTCGCGGCGGGCGTGCTCGCCTACGGTTTCCACGACCTGCAGGAGGCCGGCATCCTGCCGGGCCTGGGGAGCAAGGCCTTCGACGTCGGCGAGCAGGTGCCCGCCGACAGCTGGTACGGGACGCTGCTGAAGGGCGTGTTCAACTTCCAGCCCGACCCGACGTGGCTGCAGGTCGCGGTGTGGGCGCTGTATCTGGTGCCGACCCTCGTGGTGTTCTTGCTGCCCGCCCGGGCTAGGGTTGCGCAGCCGTCCCCTGCCGCAACCGAGGAGTCCACGCACCATGAGACGCCGGCCGCCACGTCGGGTGTTCGGAGCCCTGCTCTCGCTGACGGTGCTCGTGACGACAGCGACCGGGTGCATGACGGTGCACGGCGAACGGGCGGTCATCCCGGCGACGTCCAGGGCTGAGGCCGCCGGGGTCCTCAAGCGCTTCACCGACGGCTACACGGATGCGTACCGCAGGCTCGACCCGGCCCTCGTGGACCGGGTCGAGACCGGTGCGCTGGCCGAGATAGGCCGGGCCGACCTGGCCGTCCAGCGGGCGGCGACGCCCGGCGGCAACCCGGGCTACCCGGCGCTCGTGCTGGACGACGCCCGCTTCACGATTCCCAAGATGGCCGGCTGGCCGAAGTTCTTCGTCGCCGACACCCGCAGCAACCGCGACGGCAACCGCTGGCTCGTGGTCTTCACCCGCGCCGGCGCCGGGAAGCCCTGGAAGGCGGCGTACCTGTCGCTGCTCGCCGACGGCAGGGTGCCGGCGTTCGTGACGGACGCCGACGGGTACGCGCAGGCCGTGCCGGCCCGCGAGGCGGACGGGCTCGCCGCGGCCCCCGGTGCGCTGAGCGGGGCGTACGCCGACTACCTGCGCACCGGCAAGGGCACGGTCTTCGCCGACGGCCCGGCCACCTCGGGGCTGCGCGCGGACCGCGCGCCGCTGGCCCGTACCCCCAACTTCTGGACCGAGTTCATCGACACACCCGACGGGGCCCCCGGCTTCCCGTCCCCGGCGCTGCGCACCAAGGACGGCGGTGCGCTGGTGTTCGTCACCGCGCACCACCGGGAGAAGCGCACCATGGCCCAGGGCGTGACCCCGACCGTCTCGGACGCGCGCACGAAGGCGCTGCTGACGGGCGACCTGAGGACCGCGGTGACGTTCACGCGGGTCTCGGAGTCCGCGGTCCAGGTGCCCGCGAGCGGCCGGGCCGTCTTCCTCAACCGGATCGAGTCGCTGACGGCCGCCAGGGGCGAGTAGCCCGGGGTCCTCGGTGATCCTCAGTGGCCGATGGGCCAGGGGGCGTGCTCGTGGTCCGAACGACCGTCCGCGTACTGGGCGCAGGCGTCGGTCAGGGCCTCCAGCAGCGTCAGCGGGTCCGGCAGCGGGCGTTCGGCGCCGCGCAGCCACTGCACGCGCCCGTCGCCCGGCAGCTGTGAGGGCGGGAGCAGGACGTAGCTGCCGCGGCAGTGCCAGCGCAGGCCGGGGTGCTCGTCCATCGTCTCGGGGTGGCAGTCCAGCTCGCAGGGCCACCACTCGTCCTCGTCGTCCGGGGTGCCGCGGGTGGCGGTGAAGAAGAGCATGCGGTCGGGGTCGACGGTGGCCACGGGGCCGACGTCGACGCCGGCCGCGAGCAGCCGGTCCAGGGCCTGGCGGCCCGCTTCGGCGGGCACGTCGAGGACGTCGTGGGCGATGCCCGTCGCGGTGACGAAGTTGGCCTCGGGCTGGGAGCGCAGCCACTTGGTCACCTTCTCGGCGTCCGTGGTGGCGAGGGTCTGCCAGGCGAAGGAGACGGGATGCCGGCCGGGGGTCGGACAGCCGATGCGCTCGCAGGAACAGCCGTAGCCCGAGGGGTGCGCGGCCGGGGCCAGGGGGAAGCCCGCGGCGGCCGCGGCCAGGAGCAGCTCCTCACGGGCGGCCTGTGCCGCCCCCGGGCCCGTATCGCCGCCCGCTCCGCTCCTGGGGCGGCGCAGCCACTGGGAGAATCTGCTCTTGCGTTCCATCTATCCCCTCACTTCGACCGCGGTCTCCGGTCAATGCTGCCACCATCCTGCGCCCGGTGTGACCGCCGGGCGCATCCGGGGGGTGTGAGACCGGCCGCTCGGAACGCCGCCGGGGACACCCCCTAGCGCGGGGCGAGGCCGCGGAGGGCGAGGTCGACGACGGTGTCCGCGTACTCGTGGGTAAGCGGGAAGGTGCGGGTCTGCCAGCGGTGGAAGAGCGGGCCCACCAGGAGTTCGACGGCGATGCGCGGGTCGGTGCGGGCGTCGATCTGCCCGGCCTGCTGTGCCGTGCGGAACCGGCGCACGTAGGCCTGGAGCTGGGGTTCGAGAACCTTCTCGGTGAGCGCCCTGGCCAGCTGCAGGTCGTTCTGCGACTCGGCGGTCAGCGCGCGGGTGGGGGCGTCCAGGCGCGGGTTGTTGAGCTCGTCCACGGTGGCCCGCAGGACGGTCTTGAGGTCGGCCTCCAGGTCGCCGGTGTCGGGCAGTTCGACACTCTCGGCGTCGGTGCCCTCGGGCAGGCACGCCTCGAAGAGGACGGCGGCCTTGGAGGGCCACCAGCGGTAGATCGTCTGCTTGCCGACGCCCGCGCGGGCGGCGATGGCCTCGATGGTGAGGCGCTGGTATCCGCTCTCGCCGACCAGCTCGAGGGCGGCGTCGAGGATCGCGCGGCGGGAACGCTCGCTGCGGCGCGTGGAGTCGGGCGTCTTGGCGGTCATGACGTGCGAGTGTAGCGAGAGGGTGAGACGGAACGTATCGCCTTCAGGGGGCGGGGGAAAGGGCACGGGAGAGCCACCGCTAAACCACCCGTACGGTTCATGCGCGCAGGTCGCCGAACGTGGACCATTTGGGCACGTGCGGGACACCGCACGTGCCCAACCCCACTGTGAGGAGCGCGACTTGCGTACGACCCAGCGTGCTTTCACCCCGCGTCGCTATCTGATGTGCCCGCCGGTGCACTTCCGGGTGACGTACTCGATCAACCCGTGGATGGACCCGGGCAAACCGGTCGATCTGCCCCTCGCGCTCGCCCAGTGGGAAGAACTCCGCGACCGCTACCGCGCCCTCGGCCACACCGTGGAGGAGCTGGACCCCCGCCCCGGCCTGCCCGACATGGTGTACGCGGCCAACGGCGCCACGGTCGTCGACGGCAGGGTGCTGGGCGCCCGCTTCGCCCACCCCGAGCGCTGGGCCGAGGCGGAGGTGCACCTGGAGTGGTTCCGCACGCACGGATACACCGAGGTGCACGAACCGGCCCATATCAACGAGGGCGAGGGCGACTTCGCCGTCACCGCCTCCTGGCTGCTGGCCGGGCGGGGCTTCCGCAGCAGCCCGCTCTCGCACGCCGAGGCCCAGGAGTTCTTCGGGCGCCCGGTCATCGGGCTCGACCTGGTCGACCCCCGCTACTACCACCTGGACACGGCGCTGTGCGTCCTGGACGAGGCGGGCGACGAGGTCATGTACTACCCCGGCGCCTTCTCGGCGGGCAGCCGGGCCGTGCTGCGGCGGCTGTTCCCCGACGCACTGATCGCCACCGAGGAGGACGCCGCGGCCCTCGGCCTGAACGCCGTCTCCGACGGGCGTCACGTGCTGCTCCCGCAGGCGGCGGTGGGCCTGTTCGGCCCGCTGCGGGAGAGAGGCTACGAACCGCTCGGGATGGACCTGGGCGAGCTGCTCAAGGGCGGCGGCAGCGTCAAGTGCTGCACGCAGGAGCTGCGTCAGGCGCCGTCGTCACCCGCCGCAGGCGGCCAGCTGTCGCCCCAGTCGGTGTCGCGGGCGTCCCTGTAGAGGGGACCGTGGCGCTTGGTCACGGTCTCGCGGGTCAGGCCCTCCTCCGGGGTGCACAGCTCCAGGAGGACCTGGCCCTTGCGGATCTGCGGCTTGCGCACCACGCGGGCGGGGGCGGGCGGCACCTCGCCGGTGCGCACGGCGGCCACGTACGAGAACTTCTCGTCCTCGTACGCCAGCGAACCGCCCTTGACCTGCCGGTGCAGCGAGGAACGGCTCACGCGGGCGGAGAAGTGGCACCAGTCGGTGCCCCGCTCGATGGGGCAGGCCGCGCTGTGCGGGCAGGGGGCGACCACGCGGAAGCCCGCGGCGATCAGCCGGTCGCGGGCCTCGATGATCCGCAAGTAGCCGTCCGGGGTACCCGGTTCGATCATGACGACGGCCGAGGCGGCGCGGGCCGCCTCGTCGGTCACCGCGCGCCGCCCGCCCTCGGTGAGTTCGCCGAGGACGTAGGAGACGGTGACCAGGTCGGCGTCGGGGAGGGCGAGCGAGGCGCCGATCGCCTGCCGCTTCCACTGCGCGGTGCGCAGGGCCTCGGAGGCGGCGCCGCCCGCGAGTTCGGCACCCAGGGCCAGGGCCGGCTCGGCCCAGTCCAGGACCGTGGTGCGGTGCGTGCCCTCGGGCCAGGCCGCGGCGACGGCCCAGGTGGCGGCGCCGGTCCCGCCGCCGACGTCCACATGCGTGGCGGGGACGAACTCCGGCAGCCGGTCCCGGAACGCCCCCAGGGCCGAGCAGACGGCCTCGAAGGTGGCGGGCATGCGGTAGGCCGCGTACGCGGCGACGTCGGACCGGTCGCGCAGCACCGGGGTGTGGGTGGGGGTGCGCCCCCGGTAGTTGGCGATCAGCCGCTCGACGGCCTGGGCGGCCTGCCGGGGCGGCAGCCCGTCGAGGAGGCCGGCGAGGGCGGCGCGCAGGGTCTCGCCGGTCGGCGCGTGTGCGGGGGCGTGCATTTGCCGCATTCTATGCGGCGTCCCTGCGCTGCCACGGACGGCACAGCCCCGCGAAGCAGACGACGGCCGCCAGCGCGCAACCCAGCTGCACGACGGCCATCGGCACGGCCGTGTGCTCGCCCGCGATGCCGACCAGCGGCGAGGCGACCGCACCCAGAAGGAAAGTGGACGTACCCAGCAGGGCGGAGGCGGAGCCGGCGGCATTGCGGGAGCGCATCAGCGCCTGGGCGCTGGTGTTGGGCATGGCGAGTCCCATGGCGGACATCAGGACGAACAGCCCGGTGGCGACGGGCACGAGCCCGGGCCGGCCGAACACGCCGGACGTCATGAGCAGCAGCGCACCGGCGGCGAGGACGACCACGGCGAGGCCGATGCCGAGGACCGCGTCGAGGGAGAAGCGCCCGGCCAGGACCTTGCCGTTGATCTGTCCGACGAGGACGAGCCCCACCGAGTTGAGCCCGAAGAGCAGACTGAAGGTTTGGGGTGATGCGTGGTAAATGTCCTGAATCACGAACGGCGAGGCGGAGATATAGGCGAAGAGCGCGGCGAAGCTGAACCCGCCCGCGAGCATGTAGCCGGTGAACACGCGGTCGGCGAGGAGCCCGCGCATGGTCTGCAGGGCCTGGACGACACCGCCGTCGTGGCGCTGCTCCGGCGGCAGCGTCTCGGGGATCCCGCGCCAGACGACGAGGCAGAGCAGCGCGCCGACCACCGTGAGGACGACGAACACCCCGCGCCAGTCCGTCAGCCGCAGCACCTGGCCGCCGATGAGCGGCGCGACGACGGGGGCCACGCCGGAGATCAGCATCAGCGTGGAGAAGAACCGGGCCATGGCCACGCCGTCGTAGAGATCGCGCACGACGGCCCGCGCGATGACGATCCCGGCGGCACCGGCCAGCCCCTGTACGAGCCGGCACCCGATGAGCACAGTGGCATCCGGCGCGAGGGCACAGGCGGCGGTGGCGATCACATAGACCACCATCCCGGCGAGCAGCGGCCGCCGCCGCCCCCACTTGTCGCTCATGGGCCCCACGACGAGCTGCCCGAGCGCCATCCCCATGAGGCAGGCGGTGAGCGTGAGTTGCACGGTGGCGGCGGGACTGCGCAGGGCCCCGGTGACCTCCGGCAGGGCCGGGAGGTACATGTCCATGGACAGCGGCGGCAGGGCGGTGAGCGCCCCGAGCACGAGCGTGACGACGAGACTCGCGGGGGCGGGGGTTCGTATGTGGTGGCGGTCCGTGGCGGGGGTGGTGGGGGCGTCCGTGGGCATGGGGTCCATGATGCCCGGCGTTGAAATGATCAGGCCCGCGCCGCCCCATCCCGAAGGAGACACAGTGCGCAGACTTCTCCGCCTGGCCACCGTCATGGCCTTGGCCTGCGCGGCAAGCGCCACGGCTCCCCTCGGCCATCCCGCACACGCCGCCGACGGCGCCGCGCAGTGGACCCGTACCTGGGGCACCGCGATGGCGGCGGCGTCGGCCGCCGAGACGGGGATCACCGGCCGGCAGACCCTCCGCATGGTCGTGCACACGAGCGTCGGCGGCAGCACCGCGCGCATCCAGCTGGTGAACACCTTCAGCAAGGAGCCGGTGACCATCGGCCATGCCACGCTCGCCCGCCGGGCGAGCGGCGGTACGGCCCGGGCCGTACCGCTCACCCTGACCTTCGGGGGCGCCCGGCGGACCGTGATCGGGCCCGGGGAGAGCGTCTTCAGCGATCCGGCCGCGTTCCCGGTCGACGCCGGCGAGGACCTGCTCGTCAGCATCCACCTCCCCGACCCGGTCCGTTCGGTGCCGTTCCACGAGTACGCGCTGACCACGTCCTACATATCGGCGGACGGCGACTCGGCGGACCGTACCGAGGAGACGGACGGCGGGGGTTTCCCCGCCCGGTTCGAGCACTGGGCCTTCCTCGGCGGCCTCGATGTGACGGGGAGCGGCAGCGGCGGGACCGTCGTCGCCATCGGCGACTCCCAGACGGACGGCGGGCATTCGACTCCGGACACCGACCGCCGATGGCCCGACGCCTATGCGCGCAACCTGCGGGCCCTCGGCCGGCCGATGGGTGTGGTCAACGCCGGCATCTCGGCGAACCGCCTGCTCTCGGACCACGACAGCAGGCCCGGGATCGCCTCGGTGTACGGCCCGAGCGCCCTCAAGCGCTTCGACCGTGACGTCCTCTCCCAGCCGAACGTCAAGTCCGTCGTCCTCTACGAGGGCATCAACGACATCGTGCTCGACAATGCGAAGAGCCCCGAACTCATCGCCGGCATAAGGCAGCTGGCCGCGCGCTCCCACTCCGCGGGCATCGGCTTCACGGCGGCCACGATCCCGCCGTTCAAGGGTTCGGCGTACTTCACCGCCGAGCGGGAGGCGGTGCGGCAGGAAGTCAACGCGTACATCCGCAGCACACACGACGTCGACGCGCGCCTCGACTTCGACCGGGCCACGCGCGATCCCCTCGACAACCAGCGGTTGTTCGGGGCCTACCCCGACCCCGCGGACCACCTGCACTTCAACGACAACGGCTGCCAGGCCCTGGCGGACGCGGCCACCGGCTCCCCCGCCCCGGCGCCCTTCACCCCGAACTTCTCCCAGACCGCGGCAGCGGACTTCACCGGGGACGGCGTCGCCGACCTCGTAGCCCGCAACTCCCGGGGCGAGCTGTACCTGTGGAAGGGCAGCGGCGACGGCACGTTCGAGAAGCCGGTGTTCCTGACGGGCGACTGGAACTACACCCAGACCGTGGCGGGCGACTTCACGGGCGACGGCAAGGCGGACCTCATCGCCCGGGACGCCGACGCCAAGCTCTATTTGTGGGCGGGCAGGGGCGACGGCACCTTCGACAGGCCCCGACTCCTCACCGACGGCTGGGACTTCACGCAGACCGCGGCGGCGGACTTCACGGGGGACGGCATCGCGGACCTCGTCGCGCGCGACGCGAAAGGCGACCTGTATCTGTGGACCGGTGAGCGGGGCGGTACGTTCAGCCGCCCGAAGAAGCTGACGGGCGACTGGAATTACACCCAGACGGTGGCCGGGGACTTCACGGGGGACGGCAGGGCGGACCTCATCGCCAGGGGCGGTGACGGCACCTTGTACCTGTGGACGGGGAACGGCGACGGGACGTTCGGCCGCCCCAAGGTGCTGACGGGCGACTGGAATTACTCCGAAACCGCTGCCGGTGCCTTCTACGGGGGCGGCACGGCGCATCTTGTGGCGCGGAGCGATGCGTCGGGGGTGTTGTACGAGTGGGTGAACCGGGGGGATGCGGACTTCAGCCGGGGGTTGCGGCTGACGGGCGGGTGGTGATCCCGGAACATGCCCGAAGCCCTCCGGTTCCTCGGGGAACCGGAGGGCTTCGCCGTGTGCGGGTGGGGATTCACGAGGCCATCGAAAGCCACGATCCGACCAGGGCCACCACGATGATCACCACGACCAGTTGCTGCTGGAGTCCTTTGGACCAGGCGTTCTTGGCGCTCTGGCCGTTCTCGGCCATGTCCAGGGTCTTCTCCCTCAGCTCCTTCCGGCGCCCCAGGCAACCCAGCGGGAATCCCACGATCGCCGCGGAGTACAGCGCAAGCGCCACTTCGGGGCTGAAATTCTTCACGAGAGAGCTCAGAGCGGTGACCACGATCCCGATCACCGGTCCCAGAAACATCCGCATTCGGTACCGGCGGTTCGGCATGAGCGGAAGGAAGAACAGTAGGAAAAGCACCGTTGCCGCGACAGCGATGACGCACCAGGCGTTCAACGGAATGGACGGAGGCTGTGGCATCACTCTTCCCTGACTCTGTGGGGCCCGCATCCCGGGCCCCACAGTTTTTATCGTCTGCTGAACCGGCAACCCTGCCAGGCTACCAAGTGAAGAGTCCGACAATCGGGGAGATGGCCTGGTGCATCACATGGGCCGTCCTTTCGATCCCCGATATCACCTTTGTGCCGTCCTCAAGGACGCGGGCGCCCGCCCAGATCGCCCCGCTGCCGAAATTTCCGATTTTGCCGAGCGCCATGCCGGTGACCGCGCTCATCATTGCATCGCTGCCGAAACCATCGGCGTACCAGGCCAGCCCGGCGCTGATTCCGCCCGCAATCATGGATGCCCCGCCCAGAACGGGCGTGACAACGGCGTCCGCGGCAGGGATGGCAGCCGAAATCGCCGCCGCCGTACCGAGAACGGTGCTCGCGCGGTTGAACCACTGGGCACCGCTGCGCGCCCAGTCCTTGCCGTCGCACTTGTGGGTGTCGTCCTTCACACACTCATTGCCGACGGACGGAGCCTTGTCGTACTTGGGGTCGTCGGACGGCTTGGTGCCCTTGTCTGCGTTCTCGTGGGCCTGCCGCGCCAACTCGGCGGCCTTCGCCGCCTCTTCGGCCTGGCGCTTCTGCACCGCGATGGCCTTGGCCTCACCGGCAGCCTTGTTGGCCGCTGCGGCATCCTGGCCGGCTGCCGTGGCCGACTGGCCGGCGCTGTCGGCCGAGGCCTGGGCGTTCGCCGCCGAGGCCACGGCCTCGTCGGCGGAGACAGAAGCCTGCTCGGCCGAGTAGTTGGCCTCGCGGCTGGCCTGCTGGGCCGTGACGGCGGCGGCCTTGGCCTGCTTGGCGGAGTCCGCCGCGGATGCCGCCGATGCGTCGGCCTCGCGAGCCTTGGCCTGCGCCTGCTGGGCGTAGTCACCGGCCTCGTTGGCCGAGCTACGGGCCTTGTCGGCCCACTCCCCGGCTTCCTTGGCCCTGTTGTGGGCCTTGGCCGCCACCTGGGAGGCCAGGTAGGCGTTCTGGTTCGCCGTCGCCGCGGTACGGGCGGCGGTGGCGATCATCGACTCCACGGCCTGGACGTGGCTGGCCGTGTCCGCGTCCAGCTGTGCCGCCTTGTAACGGACGCGCGTGACGAAGTCGTGCTGCATCCAGGCGGGGCCGTTCATCGCGACCTGGCCGGCCGCCTGCATGTTGGCGCCGCCGTCGTGCATGAGCGCGAGCGTCTGGACGCGGTCGTCCTCGCCCTGGGCCTGACGATAGCCGGTGCTCAGGAAGGCGTACAGGGCCTTGACGCTGCCGTCGTTCAGGGCGGCGTTGCCCGCATCGTTGACGGCCTTGCCCCCGTTGTGCATGAGCGCCAGGATCTGGACGCGGTAGTCCTCGGCCTGGATGGTGTAAACACCCTCGGTGAGGAACTTCTCAGCCGCACCAGGGTCGTTGCTCTGCAGGGTCTTGGTAGCCGCGTCGGCCAGTGCGGGACCACCGACCCGGGCGAGGGCCAGGACCTTCTCGCGGTCGTCCTGCTGCTGGGCCTGCTGGTAGTCCGCCTTGACCCAGGAGACGACGGCGTCGTCAGGTCCGGCGAGGGCGGCGGCAGCGGCCGTCCGGGTCCAACTGCCGGTGTTGCCCAGCAGATTCACGGCAGCCTTACGGCCGAGGTCGACCATGGTCGCGGTGTCGATCCCGGGCGCTGACGCCTTGGCCATGAGTTGCTTGGTCGCCTCGTCGGTGACGGCGGCCTGGTTCTGCGCCTTGGACAGGTCGCTGTGATCGTCCTGGTCGGCCTTCGCGAGCTTCTTCGCCTCCTCGATGCCGCGGTTCGTGTCGGCGTCGAGCTTGGCCTTCTCGCTGTCGCGGGCGAGCTTTTCGACGTTCTGCGCCTTCGTGACCGCGGCGGAGGCCGCCTTGGCGGCATCCGCGGCGTTGTTGGCGTGCTCGGTGGCCTTGTTCGCCCAGTCCTTGGCCTTGCCCGCCTGGTCGGCGGCCTCGTCGGCGTCCTTGGCGGCGTTCCTGGCGTGGGTCGCGGCACTCATGGCGGCGTCGTGCGCGTCGTGCGCGGCCGCGGCGGCCGCGTTGGACAGCGACTGGGCCCGTTGGGCCGCATCGGTGGCCACGGCGGCGGCGTCGTTGGCGACATCGGCGGCCCGGCGGGCCCGGCGCGACTGCTCGGTGGCCTCGCCGGCGGAAGCGCTGGCGTCCGCCGAGGCGCTGGCCGCGTCCGCGGCGTTCCGTGCGGCGCTCGCGGCGGACATACCGGCCTTGCTGGCGTTCTCGCTCGCCACAGCGGCGTCGTCGGCGGCCGCTCCGGCGTTCTCGGCGTTCTTGGCCGCGTCGCGTGCCGCTTCGGCAGCCTTGCGGGCCGCCGACGCCTGGCTCGCGTCGTTCCCGGCTGCGGAGGCGGCGTTGTAGGCGCGTGCTGCCGCCTCGCCGGCGGCAGCGGCGGCGGCTGCGGCGGCCTGAGCGGCTGCCGCAGCCGTCTGGGCCGCGGAGACGGCCGTGTTGGAGGCCTCGATCGCCGTCTGCGCCGCCTCGGCCGCGCCCTCCGCGGCAGCGGCGGCGCGGTTGGCGGCCTCGCCGGTGCGTTGGAGGTCGCCCTTGGCGGCTGCAGCCTCCTTGGCCGCCTTCTGGGCGGCCTCCTTGGCCTTGGTCGCGGCCTCGTCGGCGCGCGCACCGGCCTCCTTGGCGGCGTTGGTCTCGCGCTGGGCCCGCTTGCCCGCCTCCGTGGCCACACCCGCGAGCTGGGAGACGGTCAGCGTCTCCTGGTCACGCGAACGAGCCAGGTACTGGCCGGTCTGCAGGAAGTCCCTGACGTCCTGCGGTGATCCGTTCAGCGCGCGCTGGGCGAGCTTCTGCACCTCCGGACCGCCGGCGTGCATGATGGCCAGGGTCTGGACCCGCTCGTCCTCTTCCTGGGCCTGCTCGCGTCCGGTCTGGAGGAAGGCGTCCAGCGCCTGCTCGGAACCGTCGTCGAGCGCCTTCTGCGCCGCGGCGCGCACACCGGGCCCACCGTCGTTCAGCACCGACAGGACGGCAACGCGTCGGTCGTCGTCCGTCGGGTTCTTGTAACCGCTCTTGACGAACGCGTGGATGTCCGCGTCCGATCCGTCCAGCGCCTTCTCCGCGGCCGCACGGTAACCGGATCCTCCGGAGGAGAGCAGCTTCAGGACGGCCGCGCGTTCGTCCTCGGCAGTGGCCCGGTCGAGCCCCTGCTGGAGGAAGTTGCGGAGGTCGTCGCCCGAGCCGGTCAGTGCCTTGGCGGCGGCGTCCTTGGTCGCCATTCCCCCGAGCTGCCAGGCCTGGACCGCCTGCGCACGCGCGTTGTCCGGAAGCGGCGGTCCTGCGGGGTCGGCCGGGGCCGCCTGCGCCCAGGTCGTGCCGAAAACAGTCGCCGCCATGGTCAGGGCAGCCAGCGCCGCAAGTCTCTTGCGTACGAGGCGCGCACGAGGCGCGCTCGCCATCGCTATTTCGTTTCTCATATCCCCTCAAAACTTCGCGGGTCCACAAAGAATCCGCAAAGAGTCCCCCACAGATCCCCCAAAGACCCGACAAATGGCTGCAGTTGCCGCAGCACAGCGCATGATCGCACAGCGAAAACGGCAAGGGCGCACCATTACCGTCGACTGCGACCCGAGTGGCGAAGAACACGCACGGCCGGACGTGACGGTGGTTCAACCCCGCTTCTGGGCAAGCCCGTCGAAGTGATATCAATGGGTCTGCCGGTCCGAGCGCAGGGGGCAATGACAAGGCGCCATCAGGCCAGCATGGATACTCGGGGGAGGTCCGACCAGCCATTCCCGGTTCCTTGCCGGACAGGCACGCGTGCACGTTTCGTGCCGCGCGATTTCCTATCGCTTTCCATGCGATGTTTTATCGCATTGTTCACGCAAGGGACCTGAAGAACCGTGAAGTTGACCTTCCGCATGCTCGCCGCCGGTACTGTTGCTGCTGCCGCCGTGCTGGCCGGACCGGCCGCGGCCTTCGCCGACACCCCGCCCACCGGCGTCGAGGACTTCCAGTACCCGCAGGCCGACAAGATCTTCAAGGAGCGGGGCATCAAGCTGAAGACCGGTGACGGGCACATCGTGCTCGCCACCTGCGGGAGCCGGCCCGGCCTCATAGAGGTCGAGGCGCGGGGCATGCAGGACAGGGACCCGGTCGGCCACGGCATCTTCTGCTTCCGCGTCACCGGCAAGACCGGCTACCTCAGCCTGGAACTCCCCTCGGTCTACGGCGTGGTGGGCAATGACTACGACGTGAACGTCAACATGCAGACGTCCACCGAGACGAAGTCCTTCCCGGTCGACAAGAACAAGTGGACCGCGGTCGGCGAGCCCGCCGACCCGCAGCGCCGCGACTTCACCCTGCTGGAGATCGTCGCCAAGAGGTAGGCGCAGAACACCGCCCCACCTCTTCAGGACTCCAGCAAGGAAACTCCTCATGCCAAGCAGACGTTCACGCGCCGCATGGACGGCAGGCCTCATCGCCGCCTCCGTCACCATCGGTGTCATGACCGCCGCCCCCGCCAACGCCGTCGTCGGCGACGAGGCCAAGGACGGCCAGTACACCTTCACCGCCCGGCTCGACATCGGCAGCGGCGCCGGCAAGCGCAGCTGCACCGGTGCGCTGGTGGAGAGCCAGTGGGTGCTCACCGCAGCCGGCTGCTTCTCCGACGACCCGTCCCAGGGCTACCGCATCCCCGCCGGTGCGCCGAAGGCGAAGACCACCGTCACCGTCGGCCGCACCGACCTGACCACCGAGACCGGCACCACCGTCGACGCCGTCGAGCTCGTCCCCCGCGGGGACCGCGACCTCGTCATGGTCCGCCTCGCCAAGCCGGTCGCCGACATCGCGCCCGTCTCCGTCGGCAGTTCCGCGCCCCAGCAGGGCGAGGACGTCCGCGTGGCCGGCTACGGCCGCACCCAGGACGAGTGGGTCCCGACCCGCCTGCACTCCGCCGCCTTCACCACCGGTGCGGTCTCGGCCGGCACCGTCGACCTCGCGGGCAAGCCCGCCGAGGCCACGACCTGCCCAGGCGACGACGGCGCCCCGGTCTTCCGCGAGAAGAACGGCACCTTCGAGCTCGCCGCCGTCAACACCGGCTCCTGGCAGGGCGGTTGCTTCGGATCGGACGACGCCGAGAAGCGGACCGGCGCCACCGGCACCCGCGTCGACGACGTCGCGGACTGGATCCGGCAGACGTACGTCCGCACCCTGCTCTCCCGCGCCGACTGGAAGAACGCCTCCTACCTGACCTCGGGTTACTTCACCGGCAAGGGCGCGGCCGACAGCAAGCGCCGCATGGACCTCTTCGTCGTCTGGAAGGACGGCTCGGCCTCCCTCTACCAGGGCTCCGACGGCAGCGACCCGAAGTACCCGTTCACCGCGGAGTACAAGCTCGCCGGTGCCGGCAGCTACTGGAAGGACGCCCGCGCCGTCACCGGCGGCAAGTTCGCCCAGGACGGCTCCGAGGGCCTCACCGTCCGCTGGGCCGGCGGCAAGCTCTCGACGTACACCCACGTCGACGAGAACGGCTTCCACGACGAGAAGACCCTCGCCTACTCCGACACCTGGAAGCGTGCCCGTCTGATCACCGCCGGCCGCTTCGCCACGAACAACCTGCGCGACGACCTGCTCGTCCTGTGGGACGACGGCTCGACGTCGATGTACTCCGACACCGGGAAGAACGGTGTCTCCAAGGAGACCCAGCTGACCAAGGCGGACAAGGGCTGGGAGAACGCCGTCGAGATGAACGCGGGCGAGTTCACCGGCAAGAAGACCTCGGACCTGATGATCCGCTGGAACGACGGCCAGACCCAGCTCTTCCCGGGCGTCGACACCGCCGGCTACCACGGCCGCACCCAGCTCCGCCCCGAGCACTCGGCCTGGGGCGGCGCCGCGCAGATCACGGTCGGCAACTTCACGGACGCCAACGGCCACCCCGACGACATCCTCATCCGCTGGAACGACGGCAACCTCAGCTACTACCCGGGCGTGGACGCAAGCGGCACGCACGGCGAAGTCCAGCTGATCGGCTAGGAGCACACACTCATGACCAACAAGACGTCCCGCACCGCGTGGGCAACCACCCTCGTCTCCACGGCCGTTGCCGCCGGCCTGCTCACCGCCGCCCCGGCGCACGCCGTCGTCGGCGACCCGGCCAAGGACGGCCAGTACGCCTTCACCGCCAAGCTCGACATCGGCACCGGCAGCAGCAAGCGCAGCTGCACCGGCGCGCTCGTCGACCAGCAGTGGGTGCTCACCGCCGCCAGCTGCTTCGCCGACGACCCCGCCCAGGGCTACCACATCCCCGCCGGCGCACCGAAGCTCAAGACCACCGTCACCATCGGCCGCACCGACCTCTCGGGCAACGGCGGTACGCAGATGGACGCGATCGACCTCGCCCCGCGCGGTGACCGCGACCTCGTCATGGTCCGCCTCGCCAACCGCGTCACGAACGTCGCCCCCGTGACCGTCGGCACCGGCGCGCCCCAGCAGGGCGAGGAGCTGCGCGCGGCCGGCTACGGCCGCACCGCGGACGAGTGGGCCCCCGACCTGCTGCACACCGCCGCCTTCGGCATCGGCAATGTCTCGGCCACCGGCATCGACATCGACGGCAAGACCCCTGCCGGCG
This sequence comes from Streptomyces morookaense, assembly GCF_013030945.1. Classification (GTDB taxonomy): domain Bacteria; phylum Actinomycetota; class Actinomycetes; order Streptomycetales; family Streptomycetaceae; genus Streptomyces; species Streptomyces morookaensis. The sequence continues at coordinate 105,436 of NZ_JABBXF010000025.1, forward strand.
CGAGCCTGTGCAAGGGCGACACCGGCGCGCCCCTCTTCCGTGAGAAGAACGGCACGTTCGAGCTCGCTGCCATCAACACGGCTTCCTGGCAGGGCGGTTGCTTCGGCTCGGACGACTCCGAGAAGCGGACCGGCGCCACCGGCAGCCGCGTCGACGACGTCAACACCTGGATCCAGCAACTGCGGCTGACGGGCCGGTCCGGCGAGGTCACCAACGTCCTCACCACCGGCAAGTTCAGCGGCAGCGGCCGCACCGATGTCGCCGCCGTGCTGAAGGACGGCTCGCTGGTCTCCTTCTACACGGGCCCGGACGGCGTCCTCCAGTACGGTCGCGAGCTGTGGGGCGACAAGACCTGGGACGGCAAGAAGCAGATCATCGCCGGTGACTTCAACGGCGACGGCACGACCGACATCATGGCCATCGGCCCCGACGGCATGCTGAAGCTGTACCGCGGCACCGACAGCGGCAAGCTCGCCACCGGGCAGAACGCCTGGCGCGACGGCTCCTGGGGCAAGATGACGGCCGTCGCCCGCTTCCGCGCGCCCGGCTGGACGCGTGACGGTCTGATCGCGCAGTGGGACGACGGTTCGCTGTTCGCCTACCCGACCGGCCCCGACGGTCTGCTGACCGGCCAGCGGCAGGAGATGTGGGGCGACAAGACGTGGACCAAGCGTCTGCTCGCCACCGGCGACTTCAACGGCGACGGCAAGGACGACATCGCCGCCGTCTCCACGGCCGGCAGCATGGACCTGTACACGGGCAACGCCAAGGGCTCGTTCGACAAGGCCGGCCGCATGTGGAACGACAACACCTGGGACACCATGCAGTTCGCCCTGGGCGGCGACTTCGACGGTGACGGCAAGGGCGACATCTTCGCCCGCTGGGGCCGCGGCGACCTGCGCTGGTACCCCGGTGACGGCAAGGGGCACCTGGGCGACTCCCGCCCGGCGTGGCCGACGAGCTCCTGACGCCGACGAACGATCCGCGGCCCCTGCCCTCCCGGGCGGGGGCCGCTCTGTCGTATACGGCCCGCCAACTCCCCCTGAAAACTTGTCTGTCGGCAGGCAACCTGGGGTACCCGATTCCCGTGTTCCCCAGTAAGACCCGTGAAACGGTCCACAAGGAGGAAGACGCCATGAATCGCACGTTCCGCCTCGTCTCCGCCACAGCCCTGGCCGTTGCACTCGGCGCGGGCGTCACGGCCACCGCCGTCGCCGCGCCGACCGCGGCACCGGCCGCCCCGTCCGCCGCCTCGTCGTCCGTGGCCGCCAAGCCCGCTCTGACCGCCAAGGCCGATGTCGCGTCCGTGGACGCCTGGCAGAACTTCCACGTCACCGGAAAGGCGACGGGCATAGCGGCTGGCACCAAGGTGACTCTGCAGCAGAAGCAGGGCGCCAAGTGGGTTTCGCTGCCCGCGACCGTGTCGGTCGACAAGAACTCCGCCTATTCGATGCGCGTCAAGCTCGGCATCAAGGGGAAGAACTTCCTGCGCATCGCCGGCGGGGGCGCTGTATCGCCCGTGTTTACGGTCACAGTGCACTGACCGCGAACAGCACTCATTCCTGCTCGAGGCCCTCCGGTAAACCACCGGAGGGCCTCATGCTTTACTTGCCCATTACCTGTAATTGATTTGGACACAAGGAATCGCATCATGTTCGGCAGACGTTCACGCGCCGCGTGGACCGCAGGAGTTCTCGCTGCGACCGCCACGGCGACGACGCTGACCGCCCTGGCCGCGTCCCCGGCCGCCGCCGTCGTCGGCAGCGCGGCCGAGAACGGGCAGTACGCGTTCACCGCGAAACTCGACATCGGCAATGGCAAGCGCAGTTGCACCGGTGCACTCGTCGACGCACAGTGGGTGCTCACCGCCGCCAGCTGCTTCTCCGACGACCCCGCACAGGGCTACCGCATCCCCGCCGGTGCCCCCAAAGAGAAGACCACCGTCACCGTCGGCCGCACCGACCTGACCACCGAGACCGGCACCACCGTCGACGCCGTCGAGCTCACCCCCCGCGGTGACCGCGACCTCGTCATGGTCCGCCTCGCCAAGCCCGTCACCGGCATCTCCCCGGTCACCGTGGGCACCGCCGCGCCCCGCCAGGGCGACGAACTGCGCGTGACGGGCTACGGCCGTACCAAGGACGAGTGGGTCCCCGACCGCCTGCACACCGGACTCTTCGGCGTGGACGCCGTGCGGGACGGCTCCGTTGGGATCAGCGGCAAGGGCGACGCGAGCATCTGCAAGGGCGACACCGGCGGCCCGGCGCTGCGCGAGCAGAACGGCACCGTCGAACTCACCGCCATCAGCAGCACCTCCTGGCAGGGCGGCTGCTTCGGCAACGAGGACGAGACCCGCAAGGGCGCCGTCTCCACCCGCGTCGACGACGTCAACAGCTGGATCCAGCAGCTCCGCCTGACCGGCATGTACGGCGAGCTCACCAACGTCGTCACCACCGCCGACTTCAACGGCGACGGCCGCACCGACGTCGCCGCCGTGCTCAAGAGCGGCCGCCTGATGGCTTTCTACGCCGGCCCGGACGGCACCCTGGAGTACGGCCGCGAGCTGTGGCACGACAACTCCTGGGACGGCATGCGGAAGATCGTCGGCGGTGACTTCGACGGCGACGGCAAGGCCGACATCGTCGCGGTCGGCAACGACGGAACCCTGCTGTTCTACCGCGGCAACGACCGCGGGACGCTGGACCCCCGCCGGCCCATGTGGCGGGACAAAAGCTGGGGCAGCATGGCTCACATCGCCCGCTACAAGGACGGCTCCTCCGGCCGCGACGGCCTGCTCGCGGTCTGGGACGACGGCTCGCTGTTCTCCTACCCGACCGGCGCCGACGGCATCCTGACCGGGCAGCGCCGCGAGATGTGGCGCGACAAGACGTGGACCAAGAGGCACGTCGCCACCGGCGACTTCAACGGCGACGGCCGCGAGGACATTGCCGCGGTCGCGACCGACGGCACGCTGCAGCTGTACGCGGGCAACGCCAAGGGAACGTTCGACAATGCCCGGTCCATGTGGAGGGACAAGAGCTGGGACACCATGCAGTACATCCTGGCCGGCGACTTCGACGGCAACGGCAAGGCCGACCTGACGGCCCGTTGGGGCCGCGGCAATTTGGCCTTCTACGCCGGTGACGGAAACGGTGCGCTTGCCGACGGGCGAGCCATGTGGCCCGCCGTGGGCTGACGTTCGACTGCGAGTCGTCCATAGTTGACGGCTGTGCCGCAGATCGATACAGCCCCGCGCCCCCTGGTCGGGGCGCGGGGCTGTCCCACATCTCAGCGCCGCGTCACCCGCAGCGTGCCCTCCGGGGTGAGGGCGGCCACCACCAGCCGCCCCTTCGCATCCGCCGCCACCGCCGGTGCGCCCACGGCCTGTTCGCCGAAGGTCGCCCACTTCGGGCGGGCGTCCTGGCCGAAGCCGCTGGCGCTGAGGCTTCCGGCGTTGTTGCGGCTGACGAGCAGGGCCCGTTCGGCCTTCGCCGGGTCCGCCGCCGCGGCCATCACGCCGTAGCCGCGGGCCGCGAGGCCGAGGTCCAGTTCCTTCCACCGGCCGTCCTTGCCCTCCAGGCGGTAGGCCAGCGGCTTGGCCGTCTTCGGCTGCCGGAACGCCAGCAGCAGGCCGCCGTCCGGCTGGGGCAGCAGCGTCGGCGGGTCGGCCGGCGCCGGCAGCTTGCCGTACTTCTCGGCGGCCAGGGCGAAGTCACCGCCGGGACGTTCCTGCACCCAGTGGTGGACCGTGTCGTGCCCCGAACCGACCACGTGGATACGGCCGTCGGTGCCCGTGACCGCACTGAGGCCCTCCTGGACCTCGTCGCCGTGCAGGTCCGTCCACTTCTCGTCCCAACGCCCGTCCGGGGCCTGGCGCTTGGTGCTCACGCCCTTCGCCCAGGTGCGGACGAAGACCTGCACGCTGCCGTCCTCGTTGCGGGCGACCACGGGGGCGCCCACACGGCGGCCGCGGACCGGGTCCTCCTCGGGGTTGCCGAGGGACGTCCAGGCACCGAAGCGGCCCCCGGGGCTCTCCTGCTCCAGGGCGACGATCTCGCGGCGGTTGCCCTGCGCGTCCGCACCCAGCCCGGCGAACCGCTCCGCGAACAGCTGCCAGCGGCCGTCCTTGGTCTGCGAGACGGCGAGGGCGGGCGCGAGCATGCCGCCGCCGAGCAGCTGGGGCGCACCGAACCGGCCGCTGCCGGGAGCGGTCTCGGTCCACATCGCGGCCTGCTGGTCGAGCACGCCGAACGCCGTCAGCCGGTCGTCGTGCCCGCGCTGCAGCCATGTGGTGGTGCCGGGGTGGCGGACGTTGGTGCTCTGCAGCCAGCCGGTGCCGTACGAGCGGTCCCGGCCGACGTCGTAGTCGCCGCAGCCCGCGGCGAAGCCGCAGCCGAGGGCGGGGTCGCCGCCGTAGGCGTTGAGGACGTCCGCCTTGCCGCGCACGAGACCCGGCGGCAGATTGAACGGCCAGCGCTCGTTGTAGTAGCCGCGGTGTGCGGTGACCGTGAAGTGCTTGCCGTCGCCCGGGCCGCGGTAGCGCTCCAGGGCCGCGTAGGTGAAGAGGGCGACCGCCGTGTGGTCCGGGTGGTCGGAGTAGCCGGTCTGGTCGTGGTGCTGGCGGTGCTTGTGGTCGTGGACCTGCATGTCCGGGTCCGGGTCCATGGTGCGCACCAGGGTGGGCTTGAACCGGTCGAGTACACCCGCCAGCGCGTCGATGAGCGCGGCGCGGGTGACGGGTCGGGCGTCGCGCACGGTGGAGCCGGTGGTCACCCGGGTGCGGGTGACGGCCTTCGGGTCGGCCCACAGGTCGGACAGGCTGGTGTCCTTCCGGCCGGGCGGGTCGTCCTGCGGGACGGCCCGGTTCTTCCCGGCCGGGCCCTCGCCGGTGTCGGCCTGGTCCGCCGTGTGCTGGGCGACGCCGAGGAAGACGAGCGTGACGCCGGGGTGGTCGACCAGGCTGTCCATCTCGCACTGGATGCCGCCGGGCAGGTCCAGGACGGTGCGCTTCCACTCGGCGAGCGGCTTGCCGGCCGCCATCAGTGCATAGGCCTGGCGCAGGCCCTGCTGGCGCGATCCGGCGTAGCCCGCGTAGTCCGGCTTCGGCTTCTCCTTCTTGCCGGGCACCTTGTTGAGACCGTCGGCCTCGCCGCTGGTCACATAGACGCTCACCACGCGGTGGTTGGCGTCGATGGAGTGGCGGACGTCGGGGTTCATGAAGTACAGGTCGTCGTCCGGGTGGGCGATGATCTGCATCGTGACGGCACCGCCGGTGCCGTCCTTGCCGGCCGTCACCTTGGCGCGCACGGCCGGTTCGGTCTTCGCTGCCTCGGGCTTCTTCCCGTGCCCGGACGTACAGCCGGCTGCGGTCAGGGCGACCATCGCGGACAGCACCAACCTTCTGCTCGGACCGGAACTTTGACGTCCCGTCACTCGATCATCCGTCCTCTCGGGTGAAGCGCCGGTTGCGCACAGAGCCCTTCTCGTACTGGGAGGCGACGGGGAAGTAGCCGTCCAGGAAGACCGCGAGCGCATCCGCCTGCTCGTCCTCCGGGACGTCACCGTCGTGGTAGTCGTTGATGCAGAACACGTCGTGGGAACGCAGCGCCAGCAGGCGGTGCAGGCGCACATGGTGCTCGCGCAGGCCGACGTTGACGAAGGCGGAGCTGACCGAGCCGGGCATGCTGGTGCCGGTGAAGAGTCCGTACCAGTGGTGCAGGGACGAGGGGATCGCCAGGTCCTCGCGGCTGCGGAACTGCGCCTCGGCGGTGCGCGCCACCTCTTCGGGGAAGCGCTCCTCCAGCTCCGCGAGGACGCTGCGGCGCAGCGGGTGCGGGGCGTGCAGGAAGGTGTTGGCGATGGTCCTGCCGAACTCCCGCTCCATCAGCGCCCTGTTGTTCTTCGCGGCCGCGAAGACGAGGTCGCTGTCGAGGGACGGGTCGCCGGCCGGGATGGCGGTGGGCGAGATGAAGCACTTCGCCTTGCCGGAACCGTGGAAGAAGGACTCGGGCTTCATCGGGCGGCCGAGGAAGACGTCGTCGTTGAAGTACAGGATGTGCTCGGCGATGCCCTCGATGCGGTGGATGCGGCTCTCGATGGCGTGCGAGTTGAAGGAGGGCAGGCGCCCGGTGTCGCCGAAGACCTCCCGGTGGCTGACGACGTGCACCCGGGGGTGGTCGGTGTCGAGCCAGTCGGGGGTCTGGTCGTCGGTGAGGAGGTAGATGTTGCGCACCCACGGGGCGTGCAGGTCCAGCGAGCGCAGGGAGTAGCGCAGTTCGTCGCGGCTGCGGAAGCGCGCGGAGCTGCCGGCGGACTCGGCGGCGAGGATGCCGTGTTCGGCCTGGGTACGGGCCTTGCGCTCCAGCCAGGCCTCGTCCGTGCCGTCGACCCAGGTGTAGACGACGTCGACGGGGAAGTCGATGTCGTCGACGAAGGTCCTGGTGAACGCCTCGACGGTGCGGTACGTACGCTCGCCGACGGTGATGTCCGCGGTGCGCTCCAGCTCGGCGCGCGGGAAGGTGGGGCCGTAGCGGGTGCCGGCCGGAACGGTGACGGTGGTCTCGTCGTCCTCGGTGTCCTGCCAGAACACGATGTTGCAGCCGTAGATGCCGCTGATGCGCAGCTGCTGCTTGCCGGTGAGCACGGGCCGGAAGATGCGGACGATGTTGCAGTCGCCCGGTACGGCCGTCGAGGTGGCGAACGAGGCGAGGACGGTGCGCAGCACGGCGCCGCGGTCGTTGAGGAAGCCGGCGTAGACCGGTTCGTCGCGGTAGCGCTCGGCGAAGGCCCGCAGGAACGTGTTCCGGTGGGTGCCGTCGACGAGGACGGAGTGCCGCAGCTGCGGGGTCGGGGTGAGGATGTACGGAATCCCCAGCTCGTCCAGCACCGCCACCGTGAGGTCGAGGTTGTCCTGCATGACCTCGAACGGCGTGGTGTCCTCCCGGATCAGGGAGATCTGCCCGCCGGCCCGCTTCACGTCGGGGCGCGCCGCCTCGATGCGGACCTCGTGGGCCTTGTGGGCCACGTCGGAGTGCGGGCGGTCGACGCCCTGCGGGACCGCGGCGCCGGTGATGCCGCCCTGGGCGTCGGCGGCGGCCTGGAGGGTGCGGCGGCGGGCCTTGTCGGCGGTGCGGGTGCCGTCGGCGCGGTGGGCGGCGAGCTCGCCGAGCAGGCGGTTCCACTCCTCGGCGACCTCGCCGTCGGTGTACCGCTCGGAGGTCTTGAGGGCGGCGGCGCCCATCTCCTTGCGCAGCTCGTCGTCGTCCATCAACTTGGCGAGCGCGTCGGCCAGTTCCGTCTCGTCGCCGAGCGGGACGAGCAGTCCGTCGTGGCCGTCGGTGAGTATCTCGCCGGGGCCGTTGGGGCAGTCGTAGGCGACGACGGGCACGCCGGCCGCCTGGGCCTCGACGAGCACCAGTCCGAAGGCCTCGACGCGGGAGGTGAGCATGGCGACGGACGCCTTGGCCCACTCCTCCGTCATGTTGGGCGTGCTGCCGACGAGTTGGACCTGGTCGGCGATGCCGAGCTGGTTGGTGAGGTTCTTGAGCGCCCGCATGCGGGGGCCGTCGCCGAGGATGCGCAGGGTCCAGCGGGGGCGGTCGAGGGCGACGGCGGCGAAGGCGCGCACCGCGTGCTCGATCTGCTTCTCGTTGGCCAGGCGGGCGCCGAGGACCACGGTGCGGGTCTGCAGCGTGGACTTCGGGCGGTAGCCGCTGGGCAGGGCGTTGCCGATGGCGGCGAGGCGGGGGGCGCAGGCGCCGAGGGTCTCGGCGAACCAGTCGCGGGTGGCGCCGGTGAGGGCGACCAGGGCGTCGAGGGCGGAGCTGTACAGCCGCAGCGGTTCGCCGGAGGGGCCGCGCAGCTCGGAGACGCGGTGGTCGAAGTGGACGGTGAGGACGTGCGGCGGGGCGAGCTGGGCCATGTAGGCCATCAGCGCGGGCGTGCTGGAGATCAGCACGTCGGTGTCGATGGTGCGCAGGGCCTCGGTGAGCTCCACGTCGGTGAGGCGGCTGAAGTCCGACTCCCAGGAGGCGTCGACCAGTTCGCTGGGGGTGGCGGCGAGCCGCTTGTAGGCGGCGGCCATGCCCTCGGCGGTGTCGGGCTCGACGGGGCGCTGCTGGTCGCCCTTCTTGTCCACGAGGTAGCGCACGGGCACCGCGCCGCTGCCGAAGAACGTCTCGCCGGTGGTGCGGAAGATGCTGAGGATCTCCACGTCGTGCTGCTTGGCGAGCAGCTCGGCGAGGGTCATCGTGGCGCGTTCGGTACCGCCCATCAGGTCGGCGTAGGTCAGCAGAAAGGTGATTTTCACGTGCGGCCTTCGTGGTCTGCGGCGGTCCGGGTGGCTGGGGCCGTCATGGGGTGACGGAGGTGCGCGGGGTACAGACGAGCTGGAGCGCGCCGCGGCGGGTGTACTGGGGCTTGACCTGGACGAAGGTGCCGTCCGCGGCGCGCACGGTGAACGCGGCCGGGGTGAGCACCTTGCGGGGCGTGCGCAGGTCGTGGTCGCGGCGGCCGAGGTCCAGGGCGCGGCCGCGGCGGTTGCGGACGGGCAGGCGGAACGTCCAGACCTGGCGGCCGGAGGTGCCGGTCATGTCGGCGAGGGGGACGGACACCCGCCAGGCGCTGTCGTCGCCGGGCAGGGGTTCGGCGGTGCGGCGCAGGACGCGGCGGCGCTGCTGTTCGACGACCTCGACGACGGGCCGGGCGCCGCGCGTGGCGTCGGCGGCCGGGCCGTGGACGGCGAAGAGCAGGCCGGCCCCGGTGAAGGAGCGCTCGATGCGCAGCACCTCGGCGCGGGAGACGGCGGGTGCGACGGTGAGCCGCAGCTGGCCGGAGGCGGTGATGCCCATGTGGTGGCGCCGTCCGGTGTGCGGGCAGACGGCGAGGGCACGGGTGGGGCCGGAGAAGCCGGGCGCGCCGTCGCCGAGGAGGCGCAGGCGGACCGGCGCGGGGGCGGCGTCCAGCTCCAGGGCGAGGGTCCAGCGGCCGGTGCCGAGGGGCAGGCCGCCGATCGTGTCGCCGAGCAGCACGGTCGCGCTGACGCAGGGGCGGCCGGCGTCGTCGCGGTGGGTGCGGGCGTCGGCGCGCAGCTCGGTGGCGCCCTGGGCGAGGACGAGCCGGGCGGGGGCGTCCTCGGGGGTGCCGGCCGGGAGCTCGGCGTGCAGATTGAGGGTGTGCCCGTCGAGGACCGCGGCGTAGCGGACGCGGGCGGCGGAGCCGTGGGCCGCGGGCATGAGGACGGAGTCGACGAGGGTGTCGCGGCCGGTGGCGACGCCGGAGCGGACGCCGTCGCGCACGGCGGCCCCGACCTTCAGGACGGGGCTGCGGCGCAGGGCGATGCGCGCGGACTTCTTGATCACGCGCAGGGCGTGGCGGGGGGCGCTCACGGGCGTGCCCCGCGTGCGCTCGGCCGGTCCTCGGGAGTCATGATCTGGAAGTGCACCCCAACAGGGTAATCGGACCCCCGAAGTGGGGAGGAGCGGTTCCGGCCCGGCCACCGAGATCCGTTACGGGTCTACAATCAAAGGAAAGGTAAATTTTTCGGACGGGCGCCACGGCCTGCGAAACCTCGCCGCAACGCATCCGCCCTTGCCGCGCCAGCTGATCGTCATTCCGGGGCCACTACGGTGTGCCCCTGGGGGATCCCCAAGGAAATTGCACCCAGTTGAGCATCTCTGATAGTTACTTGGAGATCTGTTTGCCGACATAGACCGCTTTGGTATGCCGGGAAGCAAGAGAGGGTGCCCCCACAGCGCACGACCGCGGCTCACCACGGGAAGATCTGGAACGGCCATGACATCGGAAGCCCAGTCGTCACTGCCCGGACGTGGTGAAGCTCTCGTCCCGGCAGCCCGCGCGAACCCCGAGAAGTCCGGCCTCGTCAAGGCGTACCGCCGCCTCCTGCCCGAGAGCACCCGGCGCGCGATAGCCCAGCGGGTCTCCGTGGAGACCCGCGGCGCCCTCATGCAGCACATGGCCAGTTCGCTCGACCTCCAGCAGCGCGGCCAGAAGCTCCGCGGCAAGGTCCTGCAGCGCCGCTACGCCGCCCACCTCGACGAGGCCCTCCCCCGCGTGGTGCTCGTCGACGGCAAGGCCCGTATCGCCCTGGTCGACCCCGCCCCCACCCCGCAGGCCGCCCGTGCCGACGCGCTCGCGCTCGTCTGCACCACCTTCGAGCACGCCGGGATCGACCACTTCTGCGTCCGCACGGAGCCGGGCCAGGCCCCCTCCGTCGCCGTCTCCGCCGCCGACCGCGGCCGGGTCCAGCAGGAGCTGGCCCGCCTGTGCCGCCGCATCCCCGGCTACGCTGCCCCCGTCGACCGCGAGGGCGTCCCCGGCACCCCGCACGCCGGCTTCGTCCACACCACCTGGCGCCGCCTGCAGTCCGCCCCCGTGACCCGCGTCACCTGGTACCGCACCATCGCCGACGGCGAGCTCGTCCTGGGCCAGGAGCACGGCTGCGACATCGAGTACTGGAAGCCGGAGGACGGCCCCGAGGGCCCCTGGCTCGTCGCCCCGCGCCGCAACGTCGTCACCGCGGAGGTCCCCGCGGCCGCCGCCCCCGTGGACGCGCCCGCCGAGCTCTTCACCGGCCCGCTCGCCCTCGGCGGCGAGGACACCGCGGCCCCGCACCGCACGGTGCACACCCGACCCGAGTTCACCATCCGGCTGCCGCAGGACATCCCCTTCCCCATCGACGTCGTCTACACCTGGGTCGACGGCGCGGACCCCGCCTGGGCCGAGCGCCGCTCCCGCGCCCTGCGGGCCGCCGGGGGCAGCGAGTCCCACCACGAGGAGGCGGTGAACGCCGCCCGCTTCCTCAGCCGCGACGAGCTCAAGTACTCCCTGCGCTCGCTCCACCAGTACGCCCCCTGGGTGCGCAAGGTCTTCCTGGTCACCGACGACCAGACCCCCGCCTGGCTGGACACCTCCCACCCGGGCATCCAGGTCGTCAGCCACAAGGAGATCTTCTCCGACCCCAAGGTGCTGCCGACCTTCAACTCGCACGCCATCGAGAGCCAGCTGCACCACATCGAGGGTCTGTCGGAGCACTTCCTCTACTTCAACGACGACGTCTTCCTCGGCAACCCGCTGACCCCGCAGACGTTCTTCCTCTCCAACGGCCTGACGAAGTTCTTCCTCTCCCCCGCCCTCGTGCCGCTGGGCGACCGCAGCCCCGCCGACGCCCCGGTCGCGGCGGCCGCCAAGAACAACAGAGCCCTGGTGGAGGAACGCTTCGCCACCACCCTCACGCAGAAGATGCGGCACGTCCCGCACGCGCTGCGGCGCTCCATGCTGGACGAGATCGAGGAGCGCTACGCCGAGGCCCATGCGGCCACCGCCGCGGCCCGCTTCCGCAGCCCCGACGACCTGTCCGTCGCCTCCTCGCTGCACCACTACTACGCGTACCACCAGGGCCGGGCCATACCGTCCGACCTGCGCTACATGTACATGGACCTGGCCCACCCCAACACGTCCCGCCGCCTCAACCGGCTGCTGGCCAACCGGGACCTGGACATCTTCTGCATCAACGACACGGTCTCGACGGAGAAGGACCTGCAGCGCACCGACGCGCTCATCCGTCCCTTCCTGGAGGGCTACTTCCCGGTGCCGAGCCCGTTCGAGAAGCACGCCGGCTAGCCGAGGGCTCACCCGATCGGGTGGTCGTATAGCAATACTCGGGCGCGGCCCGCGCGGAAGATCCAACCTGCTGGGTGGACGCAGCCGCCGAGGAGCCAGCCCGATGCCGCCTTCGCCCCAGACGCACCCCGAGATCCTGATCTCCAAGCGCGCCGCCGACTTCCTCGGCCGGGCGCCGGAGACGCTGCTGACACCGAAGCAGGTGCAGAAGGCCCTGCAGATGTCGCACGACACACAGGGCCGGATCACCGGACCGCTGAGCGTCGCACAGTTCCGGCTGCTGCTCGCGCAGCCGCCGGAGTGGCTGCTGGAGCACCATCGCGGGCTGGTCGCCAAGGGGATCCCGCAACAGGGGCGCCCGGCGCCACCGCGCCCCGCCGCGGCGTTCGGGCCCCTCTTCCGCGAACCGGCGTTCGCGGAGATCGCGGAGGAGGACTCGGTTGCCGACTGAGCGTGCGGTTCCGGCAGAGCCTAGAGCTGCTGCCTGATCAAGTCCTCCAGCGAGCCCTGCGGCACCTCCCCCCGCGGCGTCAGCCGATCAACCACCTTCGGCAGCGCCTCCGCCAGCCGGTCGGCGGCCTGCTCCGGGGAACACCCCGCCTGCTGCGCAACGTGTTCGAGCGTCTGGTACGGCAGCGCCTGCGCGATCTCGGGCCCGCTGACGGCCGTGTTCGCGCTCGTCCCCACCCACGACCGGGCCTGCTCCCCCAGCCCGCCCTCGGTCAGCTCGCGCATCAGCCCCTCCAGCGGATTCCCGCCCAGCTGCCCGCTGTCGCCGAGCGTGCCGAGCAGGGTGGCAAGCAGCTTGCCGTCCCTGCCCTTGCCTTCCCCCTCACCGATCAGCCCGCCGAGCAGGCTCCCCAGGTCGTTCCCAGCCATACCGGTTACCCCTGCCTTTCGTGGACGCGGTGGACGCGGTGGACGCGGTGACATCCGGGGAAGGCCTACCCCCTGCGGGGCGGGGCGGCGGGGCGTGCCCCGGCAGGTTCACCCGAAGGGCACGTTGACACAGGCCAGACGCGCGCCGGCCATGCCGGCGTGCCCGGGGCCCGTCTCGGTGGCGTGCTCATGGATGACGACGGAACGCGCCTCTCCTGCACGGAAGAAGAAGTCGACGGACGACGTGGCGGATCCGTTCCCCCGCCCGTCGGTGGTGAAGTCCAGCCACACCTCGTTGTCCGGGTTGGCGTACTCCGGATCGCTGGAGGGCTGTTTCGGATCCACGACATCCTGATAGTGCGCGCCGGAGTCGGCGGGCTTGGTGCCGCACGGCTTCTGGTGGACATGGGCGCCGAACGTACGGTCCGGCTGGAGACCGTGCAGGCGCAGCTCGATCTCGGTGCCGTCGCGGTGGGTGCTCTCCAGCACCACGACGCGGCTGCCCGCGGGCACCGCCTTCGCGTCGAACGTCACGGCCTGGTACGTACCACCACCGGCTGCCGACTCGAACCGGCCGTGCACAGCCGTTCCGTCGCACGTCACGCCGGTCATGGACGAGGCCACGGCCATGGATGAGGCAAGCACTGACATGAGAAAGGACATCTTCCGCCCCTTTCAGCGCAGTTCCCGCTGTCGACCCCTCGCTTGCGAGGGCTGTCGTACAGCCTTGCACCACTCCCCGCGGACCGGGCCCCTGTCTCCACGGTATCCGGCCAACTGCCTTTCGGGAGTTGCAAGGACTGCTTGCAAAGGTCCTTTGCAACTCGTAGCCTTCCCGCATGGCCGAACAACCGCCCGCCCAGGAGATCACCGACGCCGAGGCGCTGCGCGCCTTCGCGCACCCGATGCGGCAGAAGATCGAACGGTGTCTGCGCCGGGGACCGGCCAACTCCGCCGCGCTCGCCCGCGAGTTGGGCGAGAGCACGGGGCTGGTCAGCTACCACCTGCGGCAACTGGCCAAGCACGGCTTCGTCGAGGAGGTCCCGGAGCTGGCGAAGGGGCGGGAGCGGTGGTGGCGGGCCGTGCCGGGGGACCGGCGGTTCCCGCCGTACAGCCGGCAGACTCCGGAGATGCGCGAGGCGCTGACCGAGATGCACCGGCTCAGCCTCGCCGAACTCGTCGAATCCGCCCGGCGCTTCGCGGAGGCACGCGACACGCTGGGGCCCTGGGCCGACGCGGCGCTCTTCTCGCGCGCCACGCTCCGGGTCGATCCCGGTCAACTCCGCGCGTTCTTCGAGGAGTACATCGCGCTCCTCCACCGCTACTCGGCCCCGGAGGGGGAGGCCGCGCCCGGGGCGCGGACCGTGCTCGTCCGGCTGCTCGGCATTCCCGAGACCGACTGAGGGAAGAAGGGGGGCGCACACCGTGTCACTGATACGCACCGTACTGGCCGCCCTCTCCGCGGCGTTGGCCGGCGCCCTCCTCCTGCTGACCGCGCCGGGGGCGTACGCGGCCGGGGACGGGCTGGTCCGCCAGGAGGTCACGTTCCGAGGCGGCGGCGGGCTCGTCCTGCACGGCACCGTCCTCGGCAAGGAGGGTGCACCCGGCCCCGAACCCGGCATCGTCCTCGTCGGCGGCTCGGGCCCCGGCCCCCGGGACGAGTACCGCCAGGAGGCCGAGGCATTCGCCCGGGCCGGGATCACCACGCTCGTCTACGACAAGCGGACCGTCGACTACTCCTTGCTGCACCGGGACTTCGGCCTGCTGGCCGACGACGCGCTCGCCGGAGTGCGGCTGTTGCAGGGGAGGAGCGGGGTGGACCCGCACCAGGTCGGACTGTGGGGGTTCAGCGAGGGAGGCTGGGTGGCGCCGCTGGCCGCGTCGCGTTCGGCGGACGACGTCGCCTTCGTCGTCACCATCGGCGGCTCCGGCTACGACCCGCTGCGCACCCAGGCCTGGAACCTCATCACGCATCTGCACCACCGCGGGGTGGGCGCACCGTTCCGCCGCACCATGGCCGGCCCGGCCGCCCAATTCATGGGCGGCACCGGCCTGTTCCCCGCGGCCGACTACGACCCCGTCCCGGTGCTGGAGCGGCTGCGCCGGACGCCGGTGCTGGCGCTGTGGGGCGATCACGACACCCAGGTGCCGCCCCGGGAGAGCGCACGGATCTTCCGCGAGACCCTGGCCCGTGCGGACAACCGGCACGCCGTCATCGGCTTCGTCGCCGACGGCGCCCACAACGGGCACCGCACGTCGGACGGATTCGACCGGATCGGCGGCCCCCTCTTTCACGGCAAGAAGCTGGGGGACCTGGCGCCGGGCTATGCGCAGACCATGACCTCATGGGTACGGGCCGTCGCCGCAGGCCACCCGCCGGTGTCGAGCGCCGCGCCCGCACCCGGGCAGGTACTCGACAGCACCCCCGTACCGGCCCACGCCTGGTACACCTGGCTCGCCCCGGCCCTCCTGCTCCTCGGCTTCGCCGCCTACCCGGTGACCGCCCTCCTGCGCCGGGGCCCGGTCCTGCGCCCGGTGCGGTGGACGGCCGGGCTCGGCCTGCTGGCGGTCATGTCGGCGCTGGCCTGCCCGTTCGCCGTCTACGTGGCGGGGGACGGTGCGACGGCGCCCGTCGTGTGGGGCCGCCCGGCGGTGTGGCTGGTGGTGCAGGGGCTCGCCGTCGCCGTGGTGGTGTCCGCCGGGATCCCGGCAGCCGCGCTCCTCCGCGGAGGGCCGGCGCCGAACCGGGCAACCTGGCTGCGCCTGGCCCCGGTGGGGCTGGCCGCGGCGGGGTTCGTACCGTGGGCGGTGTGGTGGGGCGTTGCGGGGTGAGGGCTGCAGCGCACAGGCGTACTCGTTGCCTGGGCAGAGGACTGATCCGTGCCCTCACCTCCCGGCACGTACGACCAACGTCCCTTCGCATTCACCTGCCGGAGGTCCGATGATCTCTGCCGTGATGTCGGTGAAGCGGGCTGAGGACAAGAGAGCTGCCCACTGTCGGGCCGAGTAGTCCCAACGAGACACTGCCCGTGCTTCGCTGAGTGCGCCCCTTGGCTCCTGATCGGGTCGGGCTGGCCGGTGCGAAAACGCGAACACGCCACCGGGCGACAGGCTTTGCCGAACCAGCGGCAGGAGGATGGCCGGATCGGTGAACCACACAGGGCCGAAGATCGACAGCACCACGTCGAAGCTGTCGGGGTGACCGGCCAGAAACTCCGTCGCCTCTGCCGTCCGGAACGTGAGGCCGGGAAGGTCGCCCCAGCGCGCCTCCGCCTTGGCTCGTTGACCGGGTGCGATGTCGATGCCGACACAATCGGCTCCCAAAGTCGCAAGGTGGGCGAGGTTGCAGCCCGTGCCGCAGCCGAGCTCCAGCACTCGACGACCATGCACTGAGCCAAGCAGGGATTCGCTGGGGCCGTGGTCCGGGTACTGCGTCCAGTTCAGCCACGTGGTGGCTCCCACAGCGTTCATGGTCCTTCTGGGCGCCCTCCCTGCCGCGTACCGTTCCCACGCTGCGGCGACTGCTTCCATGCGGTTCCTTTCACGCGTGATGGCTCCCCCCGGTCCCTAGCGCCCGCATGTCGGTGCGGGAGGTCGTTCGGTGAGTTGTGATCCGAACGACCTTGCGCGTTACCAGGCCCTCGTCCACCGACGGGGCGCCGACCTCACGGACGATGATGCTGTTGTTGTCCTTCTGGCCGGCGCCGTGCGGCATCGGTGGGAGCAGGGCGTAAGGAAGCCTTCCGTCCGCCTCAACGGTGGCAACTACGTTGTCGCGTATGTGAGCGAGGGCTCGGCAACGTGAGGACCTCAAGCGGATACAGCGGTCGATCAGTGTCGTTCTACGCGGATGTCGGCAATGAATGACGACCAAGCGGAAGGCGTCAATAGGATCGCGGGTCCGGCTTTGACCTTGGAGTCCCGGACCCCGATGTCATAGCCGAGGTACGCAACCTCGACGCAGTTTCCTCCGCCATTGCTGTAGGAGGACTTGTACCAGGATGTCTCTTCGGCCATGTCGAGGGCCGTCAGCTTGGTGTTAATGGCTATCAATCTCTCGTGCTAGTCGGTGCAAGAACTCTGGCGTCACGGAGGGGGCTAGGGCTCCGCGTTGCAGTGCATCGAACCTGCGTGCGTATCTGCCCACCACGAGGGGCTTGTCCGTGACAGTGATGGTCTCCTGTAGGTCGGTCTGCACGACGGGTTCAAGGCCCTCATCGAAGTCGAGAATCATGAAGTTGAGACAAGTGCGGTAGTTGGCGAGCATCATTGGAAGGATCTGCACTGTGACGTTGTGGAGTTGGGCGAGGCGCTCGACCTCCTCGTACTGCTCCAGCATCACGTCCTTGCTGCCCATCCACTGCCGCAGGGCTGCCTCGTTCACGACGACGTTCAGCTCCACGGGGCCGTCAGCGCGGGTGAGGATGTCCTTCCGTTCCATGCGGAGCCGAACGTTGTCATCCACGAACGGGGTCGTCGTCTCTTCCACCTGCTTCTCGGACAGGAACAGCGCCCTCGCGTAGCTTTCGCACTGCAACAGGCCTGGGACGACGTCAGGTTGCCAGGAGCGCAGCGTGCGGGCATCCCTCTCCAGCCCAAGGAACGTGTCCATCCCGTTCCACATGGTGTTCCGGTAGGGCGTCCACCACTCGCGGCTGAGTGAGTCTCGATGAAGGACGAGCAGCGCTTCGCGACTATCAGGGTTCTCAACGCCGTACAGATCCAGCAGCTTCTCCAGGTCTCCGACCCTGGGCAAGCTGTTGTGTGCGGTCTCCACCCGGGTCAGCTTCGTCTCGGAGAACGCCAGAGCGGCAGCGGCCTCCTCGATGGTGATGCCGGCCTTCTCGCGCAACAGCCGCAGTTGCTTGCCCAGTTCTCGCCGACGAAACGTCGGTCCCCTTCGCGCCGCCACCCCTGTACCTCTCTGTAGGTCTTCGACGTGCCCCTGTGCCTGGTCAACCCGACCCTGTTGCCCGTGATCGTGTCCCTGTGGGGAGTGTTCCACCGCCTGTACCCCCTCACGCAAGCCCTGTCACCTGAACTGGCATGTGCCAATTCACCTCCACCCCCTCCTCAGTGTGCAGATTTCCTTGCACCTTAAATCTCAGGTGCGGCACGGTAGTTGGTGTCACGAGGAGCCGCCCCCGGCTTCTAAGTGACAACAACGCCTGCCGCCGGTTCCCCGACGGCGGCCCCTTTCCTCTCACGCCCGGAGCCTGCGTTGACCACTCGTGCCTGCGCCGCTAACCCGCCGTTCGCCACCGAGGAGATCACCGGCACCATCAGCCGCACTCTGGCCGCCCTGCCGTGCGCCGACACGGTGGAGGGCCTGCTGAGCGATCTCAAGGGCCACATCAACGAACTGCTGCCCGTCGTCGAAGGCAAGGACTGGGCCCGGTGCGGGCAGGTCACGATGGTCGGCCTGATGACCGACGTGGTGCGCGACAAGCTCACCCACGAGCCCGCCGGTGTGGCCGCCCGCTGCGTCTATGCCCAAGAGCTCGCCCGTGTCTGCCGTGGCTTGCTTGGCCTGGCCCTGACCGAGCCGGGTGACGAACAGCGGCATCAGGCCGCTCGGTGACCGGGCACGCGCGGCCCCGCCGCCGCATCACACCGTGTACGACCCATTGGGCATCGCGTGCAAGTGGACGTACGGGGTCGGCATCGTCGCGACGCTCGCCCTGCTCGGGCAGATCGTCCGCCACGACACCGTGCGGACCACCACCCCGTTGCCGCCCCGACCGGCGCCGGCTGTGACTGCCGACCTCCCGCTCGGGGAGTGAAAACCCGGCAGCTCTCCGCGCCGCCTCACCGACTCCCGCCCCGAGAAGGGGCGGGCCACGAAGGGGGCGGGCACCTGGCCCGTTCCCAATGACTGACAGGAGGAACTTCCATGCCCGAGGTCGCAGCGCCCACTACCGGTTCCGGATCGGGGCTGGTGCTCGCCGCCCGCCGGATCGCCGCTGCCCGCACCCGTGCGGACCAGCCGTCGGACAACACCGGTGGCAAGTCGGACAGCAACGACACCTGCAGCTAAGGATCACCTGATGTTCGATGCCGCTTCGTGGGCGGC
The DNA here is from genome assembly GCF_013030945.1 of Streptomyces morookaense. Lineage (GTDB taxonomy): Bacteria > Actinomycetota > Actinomycetes > Streptomycetales > Streptomycetaceae > Streptomyces > Streptomyces morookaensis. The sequence continues at coordinate 124,028 of NZ_JABBXF010000025.1, forward strand.
GCGCCTGGGCGGGGAGACCTTCCTCGCCCAGGCGTTCACCCGCTCCCACCATCATTCCCCGTGTCCGGGCACCTTCGATGCCCTGCTGACCTGGAACGACCTCAACACGATCCTGGTCACCCACCGGCTGTCCCCGCCCCGTCTGCGGCTGTCCCGGGGCGGGGAACATGTCGACGTCAGCAAGTACGCCACCCCTGTCACGAACCGTCGGGGCAGCACCTGGCACCGCCTCCAGCCCGCTGCCGTCCACGACCAGCTCGCCGACGGCGCTTCTCTGGTCCTGGACTCGATCGAGGAAATGCACCCGCCCATCGCGGCAGCCGCTGAGGCCCTCGAACGGTTCGTCCGTACCCCGGTTCAGGTAAACGCGTACGCCTCCTGGACCGCCGAGCAGGGCTTCGGCCGGCACTGGGACGACCACGCGGTCGTCGTCCTCCAGGTCGCCGGGGCCAAGCGATGGCGGCTGTACGGGCCGACCCGGCAGGCCCCCGGGTGGCGGGACGTGGAGTTCCCGGAGGAACCGCAGGGTGATCCCGTCGCTGAGATCGTGCTGCACGAGGGGGACATCCTCTATGTCCCCCGGGGCTGGTGGCATGAGGTCACCGCCGACCAGGGCCAGCCGTCGCTTCACCTCTCCTTCGGTCTCCTGCCCTCCACCGGTGCGGAGTTCCTCGGCTGGGTCGTCGACCAGCTGCGGGGGCACCTGGCCGTCCGCCAGGACGTACCCCGCTTCGCGCCTGCCGCTGACCAGGCCGCGTACGTCGAGGTCTTGCGCAAGGTGCTGCTGACCGAACTCGACCGGCCCAACATCTTCACCGAGTGGACTCAGGCGGTGGATGCCACCCACCCCGGGTATGCCCGCCTGTCCCTGCCGTACGTCGGCGCCATACCACCGGAGCCGGGAATCATGGTCCGGCTGACCTGTCCTCGGGCCGGCCTGGCTGGTGGCGAAGGAGTGGTCACGTTGGCGGCGGCGGGTATCGAGCACGACTTCGCCGCACCCGCCCGCCCCGTCCTTGAGCGCCTGGTCACCGGCGAGCCGGTCACGCTGGGGGCTCTGGCCGAGCGGTCTGGGCTCGCTCTGGAGGACGTGGCCGAGCTGGTATCGGTACTCGTAAGCAACCAGACCGCCGCGATCGTCGGGACAGCCCGGTGAGCGCGGTCCTGGGCCTGGGCACGTACAAGGTGCACGCCGCCGCTGAGGCGGCGTGCACCGCCTGCGCGGCCGGAACGGCATGGGTGGACACCGCCCCCAACTACGGTGACGGCAAAGCCCATCGGCTTCTGGCCCCCGTGCTCGCCGAGTACCCGCAGGTGAAGGTGGCCACGAAGACCGGATTCCTCACCCCGACCCAGCGGCTGGCCGCCGTGGCAGCCGGCGTCCTCGGAGAGGACCAGGCCAGGACCGGACACAGCCTGGCCCCGGCCTTCGTCCGCTGGCAGATCGAGCAGTCGCTGAGCGAACTCGGCCGGGCCGATGTGGTGTTCGTGCACAACCCCGAGCGATCCGCCCGGCACCGCCAGCAGGTACACGCCCACCTGCGGCAGGCATTCGAGGCTCTGGAGGAGTTCGCCTGCGCGGGCCGGATCGGCGGCTACGGTGTCGCCACCTGGTCCGGATTCGAATCCGGCGCCTTCACCGTGCCGGGGCTCGTGGAGCTCGCCCGGCAGGCCGCCGGTGGCCAGGCCCACCATCTGGTGGCGGTGCAGCAGCCGGTCAGCCTGGTCATGGACCGCCCGATCCGCCAGTCCCTCGGCGGCCGGGGTCCGCTCGTCCAAGCCCGCGCTGCCGGGTTGACCACGTTCGCCTCGTCACCGCTGCACGGCGGCGAGCTGATCGACCTGGTGACCCCCGAGCTGGTGGAGTTCATCCGCCCCGGCCTCTCCCCGGCTGCCGCCTGCCTGCTGGTGACCGCGTCAACCCCGAGCCTGGACGTCGTCCTTCTCTCGGCCAGCAGTTCACGGCATTGGGCTGAGGCGGCTGCCGCCCTCGCCCTACCGTTGGACGCCCGACGACTGACGGAGGTCATCGATGTATGCGCCGCCGGATGAGCTCACCCGGGCCCGCATGGAGGCCGCGTTCGCCGAGGCAGCCCGGCGCTTCGCGATCACCCCTGACGGGCCGCCGGCCTGGGGGTGGCAGGGCTGCACTCTCGGCCGCCGCGCGGGGGACCGGTGGCTGCGGGTCGCCTCCGGCAGGGGCACCCGGCTGCCCGAGCGGAGACAGGGCGAGGGCATGGCGGGTGCGGAGGAACTGCTGCCCGCCGATGTGCCACGTCCGCATCTGTACGGCACCGAAGGGTGGGTGGCCGACGACTACGTGTATGAGGCCGAGCTGGCCGACTGCGTCACCACCCCCGTCGTCTCCCCGCACCGCTGCGACATCGCCGAAGATCCCGGCCTGCCCGAGCAGTGGTGGGCCGATCTCCGGCGGGCGCTCGACGTGCTCGCCAAGGCTCCGGCCGGACGCACAACCGTCCGCGACAGCTGGGCGACGGCGGCCTTCCCGCACTTCCTAGGCATCCCCGCCCCGGAGACGATCGAGCGCACGACCGGTCACGGCGACCTGCAATGGGCCAACCTCACCGGGCATCCCCTCGTGATCCTCGACTGGGAACGCTGGGGACGCGTGCCCGTCGGCTTCGACGCCGGGACACTGCACGCGGCCAGCCTTGGCGTCCCCACCATCGCCACAAAGGTCCGCGACGTCTTCTCTGACGCCCTCGGCACCGACGCAGGGCGCGTCGGGGAGCTGTGCGCGCTCGCCGAGATGCTTCAGGCCGTCGCCCGCGGCTTCTACCCTCACCTCGCTGACGCGCTCGCCGACCGTGTCGAGGAGCTCACCGGCACACGGCCACCCCGGACTCCCGTCCCAGAACTGCCTTCGGCCTCTTGAGGCGAGGCCGGGCAACAAAGGGGCAGTCCCCGACTGGGGGTGTCACCGAGATTGCTCCTTCCATTCGTGATCTTCCCCCACCCTCTGCCCGTCCGTAGGGTGCCGATCATGAACGTGAGCAACAACATCGCACCTGGTGTCACGGTTGGCGGCACCGTCCTACAGGCGGGCAACATCGTCCACGGCAACGTCACCGTGAACGAGCCGGCCACCAAGCCTCCTAGTGCTCTGACCGCATAGGTTCGCCGCCCGGGGTGTGCCGTCCCAGCGCCATGTGGTGAGACGAGGGTGTCCGGGTAGTTCGGCACGTCCGGTGGCCCACAGGAGGGTGAGCCAGGGGTCCGTGGGCGACGGTGCTTCCGGAAACAGCCGGGCGAGCACCCGAGCGCACAGATCGGCAGGCGGGCTCCATGCGAGGCCGAGCCCTTGTGCCAGGTCGTGCGTGTGCACCAGGGTCTCCACGATCCCCATCGCGGCGAAGCCTTCGGGGTCCGAGACGCCGAAGACGTGGTGGGCGCGGGTCTGCGGAGGCGTCGTACGCACCATGGCGACCAGCAGCGCGCCGCTCGCTTCCAGGACCTGCAGCAGGCCGGCGGGCCCCGCCTCGCGGTTCGCGTGAATGGCGTTTGCTGGGCCGCCGGGTCGTCGGCTCTCCCATACGAAGGGCACCTCGCCATCCAAGGGCGGTGTTTTGGGGCCCAGTTGCGCAGCGTAGGCGAAGAGGTCGTCGCTGAGGTGCTCGACGGTTTCCCAGCAGTCCCATTCCAGCGAACCCGCCTTGTCTTCCCACGCGGCTGGGGGCGCCTCGCGAAGGACTGCCACAGAGAGTTGCACGGCAAGGTCGAGGTCGTCCGCGGTGACGGGAGGCTGGGAGAGGGCAATATCGGCTGATCGGGACATGGCAGGACCGTACCTCGCTCCGAGGGAGCGACCCCTCCTTTTTTGATCACCGGCCCAGCAACCCGGCGAACCTATGCGGTCAGAGCACTAGGGACGACGACCAGCTTGTCCTGCGGCTGTACGAGCAGATGAAGCGGCCGGGCCCTCTGCTCGGCCTCGTCACGAGGGGAGAGGGCGGTGCGGTGCTTGATGCTCTCGAACTTGCGGGTGCTGCCCGACCTGATGCCGCTCCGATGCTGAACATTCTTTCGGATCGGATCCGGGAGCGGATCGCCGAACACGGCTAATACGGTGCGGTAGGCGGCTGACCACCGGGCCCCCGTGGTCAGCCCCCTTGCCCGTGCCTGCCGAAGCGAAGGTTGCGCACGGCGGCCGTCGCTATGGGCGAGAGGCCCACGATCGTCGGGCGGCCGTCCACATCGCGGACAAGGAACCAGCCCTTCCGGCGAAGCGACTCGACTTCACCCTCAACGTCCCGGCCCGGCCCGCCTGACCAGAGAGCTCTTCGGCAGTCGGGGGGTTGCCCGCATCCATGTGCCCGACGACGAGGAAGAGCACCTGCTCCTCACTCGCGTCGATGTTGAAGTCCACGTCTCGACCGTAGATCTGGCCAGGTCGAGACGCCTGTCGACCCCAGTCTCACCGCCACACAATCGCCACACAACACTGAGAAACAGGCCCCAACAGTCACTAAGAGTCGGCAGGCGGTTACAGCGCCCGAGAGACGCAAAAGGCCCTCTGACCTGCAACTTTGCTGGTCAGAGGGCCCCGCTTCAGTCGACCGACGGACGAGTCGACCTATACGCCGGGTTCTGTCTCCCGGGGGCCTTGCGGCCCTCGGGGAGGCGGCCATCCATCTAGGCCTGCCGTTGCCGGCAGGCTCGTGCGGTCTACCCGCGGACTCGGGCGGGCAGCCCTCGATCGTCCGCGCAGGGACACCGGGGTGTCCCCTCTTGACCTTGCTCCGGGTGGGGTTTACCTAGCCGGCCGGGTCACCCCGGTCGCTGGTGGTCTCTTACACCACCGTTTCACCCTTACCGGACGCCTTGCGGCCTCCGGCGGTCTGTTTTCTGTGGCACTGTCCCGCGGGTCACCCCGGGTGGGCGTTACCCACCACCCTGCCGTGTGGAGCCCGGACGTTCCTCGGGGGACCGAAAACGATCCCACGCGGCCGCCCGGCCGGCTCGTCCGCCGTGACGACCATGCTACCGGCAGCCTGCGCGGGGACGAACCACACTAGGCTCGGAGGGGCTCCGCCCCCGACCCCCGAAGGAGACCGATCCGCCGTGCTCGTCCTGCTGCCGCCGTCCGAGGGGAAGGCCACCGGAGGCACCGGTGCCGCGCTGAAGACGGAGTCGCTGTCGCTGCCGGGGCTCGCGGAGGCCCGCGAGGCCGTGCTCACGGAGCTGGTCGAGCTGTGCTCGGGCGACGAGGAGAAGGCGGCCGAGGTGCTGGGGCTGAGCCCCGGGCTGCGCGGCGAGATCGCCAAGAACGCCGCGCTGCGCACGGCCGGCACCCGGCCCGCCGGGGAGATCTACACCGGTGTGCTCTACGACGCGCTCGGGCTCGCCACCCTCGACGGCCCGGCCCGGAAGGCGGCCGAGGAGTCGCTGCTGGTCTTCTCCGGGCTCTGGGGCGCGGTGCGGATCACCGACGCGATCCCCTCCTACCGCTGCTCGATGGGCGTCAAGCTGCCGGGCATCGGAGCGCTGGGCGCGTACTGGCGCGAGCCGGTGGCGCAGGTCATGCCCGCCGCGGCGGGCGACGGGCTCGTCCTCGACCTGCGCTCCGCCGCCTACGCCGCCGCCTGGAAGCCGAAGGGCGAACTCGCCGGGCGCACGGCCACGGTGCGGGTGCTGCACGCGAAGACCGTGAACGGCGTCGAGAAGCGGTCGGTCGTCAGCCACTTCAACAAGGCGACCAAGGGGCGGCTGGTGCGGGACCTGCTGACGGCCGGCGCCCGCCCCTCGGACCCGGCCGAACTCGCCGTGGCCCTGCGGGACTTGGGGTACACGGTCGAGGGCGACACCCCGCCCGCGAAGGGCGGGAAGCCCTGGGCGCTCGACGTGGTGGTGTCCGAGCTCTAGCGCATGCCGTTGCACTGTGCGCAACGGCCGTTGCGACAGGTGACACCCGGCGGCAGGATGACCGCCGTGACCCTACTCGACCTGGCCCCCGTGCTGCCCGTCGTGGTGATCGACGACGTGTCCCGGGCCGTGCCGCTGGCGCGCGCCCTGGTCGCGGGCGGGCTGCCGGCGATCGAGGTGACGCTGCGCACGCATGCCGCCCTGACGGCGATCCGGGCCGTGGCGGAGGAGGTCCCCGAGGCGGTGGTCGGCGCCGGGACCGTGCTGCGGCCCGCCCAGGCGGAGGCCGCGGTGCAGGCCGGGGCCCGGTTCCTGGTCAGCCCCGGGTGGACGGAGCGGCTGCTGGACGCGATGCGGGCCTCGGGGGTGCCGTTCCTGCCGGGGGTCTCCACGGCGTCGGAGGTGCTGGCGCTGCTGGAACGGGGCGTGCGCGAGATGAAGTTCTTCCCGGCGGAGGCGGCGGGCGGGGCGCCCTATCTGAAGTCCCTGGCCGGACCCCTGCCGACCGCCCGGTTCTGCCCCACGGGCGGCATCGGCCCCGGCGCGGCGCGCGCCTACCTGGCCCTGCCCAACGTGGGCTGCGTGGGCGGCACCTGGATGGCACCCCCGGAGGCAGTGCGCTCGGGCGACTGGGGGCGGGTCGCGGAACTCGCGCGGGAAGCCGCACAGTTGCGGAGACCCGGCGCGGTAGCCTGCTGACCGCCATGAACGATTTCGTCGACGAAGCGCGTTCGCGGGTCGTCCACCTGCTGCGGATGGCCAATACGACGGACGACCGCGTCCGGGCCCGGATCATCGAGTACGCCGACTCCACTCCCGAACCCCCGGTCATGAGCCGGGCCGGGATCGCCACCACCGGCTGCCCGCAGTGCAGGCGGACGGCGTGGCGGCAGCAGGACGCGGAGGGGCCGGTGTGGGTGTGCGCGTCGTGCGGGCACGTGGAAGGGATCACCGTGCGGTGTCCGCAGTGCGACGTGACCATGGACCCGCCGGCCGTCGGAGACCCCGACCGCTGGCAGTGCCCGTCCTGCCCGAGGGTCGCGGCAACGGGTGAGAGTGCGGTGGAGATCGAGCAACGGGAGGCGCAGCGATTGCGGGCGATCGCGTTGCTGGACAAGGTACTTGCGGCAAGAGCCCTCCGCGCCCCGTAAGGGGAGCCGCGCCCCGCGTGAGGCGCCGCCCCTACCTCAGATGCCCCGTATCGTTCAGCAACCGCAACGACGCATTGCCGTCCGCGTAATACGCCACCGCGCTCAACGACGCCGCCGACAGCTCCATCCGGAACAGCGACTCGGGCGGCGCGCCCAGCGCAAGCCGCACCAGCGTCTTCACCGGCGTCACATGCGACACCAGCAACACCGTCCGCCCCGCGTACTGCTCCAGCAGCCGGTCGCGGGCGGCGGACACCCGCCGCGCCACCGCGGCGAAGCTCTCGCCGCCGCCCGTGGGGGCCGCCTTCGTGGAGGCGAGCCAGGCGTCCAGGTCCGCGGGGTGGCGCTCGCGCACCTCGGCGAAGGTCAGGCCCTCCCAGGCGCCGAAGTCCGTTTCGCGCAGGCCCTCTTCGACCCGGACCTCCAGGCCGAGCCGGGCCGCCACCGTGGCCGCCGTCTCGCGGCAGCGGCGCAGCGGCGAGGTGACGACGGCCTGGACGGTGCCGCGGGCCGCGAGCGCGGCGGCCACCGCGTCCGCCTGGCGGCGCCCGGCGGGCGACAGTTCGGGGTCGCTGCCACCGCTCCCCGAGAACCGTTTCTGCGGCGTCAGCGCCGTCTCGCCGTGCCGCAGCAGGACGAACGTCGTCGGCGCCCCGAGATCGGCGGGCGCGGCCCAGCCCACGGGCGCGGCCTTGGGCTGCCCGGCAACGGCAGCGGCAGCAGGCTCGGGAGCCACGGCCCCCGGCTCCCACGGCACGCCCCGCTTGCCCGCGTCCATGGCCTCGTTGGCCAGCCGGTCCGCATGTTTGTTCCGCTCGCGCGGGATCCACTCGTAGGTGACCCGGCCGGGCGGGAAGAGGGTCTGTGCCCGGGCGGCGAGCGGCCGCATGTCCGGGTGCTTGATCTTCCAGCGGCCGGACATCTGCTCGACGACGAGCTTGGAGTCCATCCGGACCGCGATCTCGGCATCCGGGTCGATGGCCTTGGCCGCCTCCAGCCCGGCGATCAGCCCCCGGTACTCGGCGACGTTGTTGGTCGCCGTGCCGATGTACTCGGCCGCCTCCGCGAGGGCCTCGCCCGTCGCCGCGTCCAGGACGACGGCGCCGTAGCCGGCGGGGCCCGGGTTGCCCCGGGAGCCGCCGTCCGCTTCGACGATGAAGCGATGCGCCACTACAGCCCCTACAGCCCCGACTCGGGCGTACGGACCAGGATCCGGCGGCAGTTCTCGCACCGCACGACCTCGTCGGCGGCCGCGGCCCGGACCTCGTTGACCTCGGTGATGTTGAGCTCCAGCCGGCAGCCCTCGCAGCGGCGCTGGTACAGGCGGGCCGCACCGACGCCGCCCTGCTGGACACGGAGCTTGTCGTAGAGCTTCAGCAGCGCGTCGGGGATGGTGGCGGCGACGAGCTCGCGCTCCTTGGTCACGGTGGCGACCTCGGCGTCGATGGCCTCGGTGGCGGCGTCGCGGCGCGCGGCGGCGTCGTTGACCTTGGCCTGGACGGACTCGACGCGGCCGGTCAGCTCCTTGACCCGCTCCTGGGCGGCCTCGCGGCGCTCCATGACCTCGAGGACGACGTCCTCCAGGTCGCCCTGGCGCTTGGCGAGGGAGGCCACCTCGTGCTGGAGGTTCTCCAGGTCCTTGGGGGACATGCCGGCGCCGGAGTCCAGGCGCTGCTGGTCGCGGGCGGCGCGCTGGCGGACCTGGTCGACGTCCTGCTCGGCCTTGGCCTGCTCGCGGGCGGTGTCGCTCTCCTGGGTCTGCGCGGCGACGAGGAGGTCGCGGTGCTGGGCGAGGTCGCCCTCGAGCGTCTGGATCTCGGCGTGCTCGGGCAGGCTCTTGCGCTTGTGGGCGAGCTGGCCGAGGCGGGTGTCCAGGGCCTGGAGATCGAGGAGGCGGATCTGGTCGGCGGGCGCGGCGTTCAGTTGGGGGCTCCTAGGAGTGATGAGAGACGGCGGACGCCGCGTGGGCGGTCCAGGGGTCGGTGACCTTCCGCGAGACGTGGGTGCGCAGGCCCCAGCCGTGGCGGTCGGAGATCTCGTCGAGCTGGGCGGCGGCCTGCTCGGTCCAGGGCCACTCGGTGGCCCAGTGGGCGGCGTCGACGAGGGCCAGCGGGCTGTGCTGCTGGGCCTCGGAGGCGGGGTGGTGGCGCAGGTCGGCGGTGACGTAGGCGTCGACACCGGCGGCGCGCACCTCGGCGAAGAGGGAGTCGCCGGAGCCGCCGCAGACGGCGACCGTGCGGAGGGTGCGTTCGGGGTCCCCGGCGACGCGGATGCCCTGGGCGGTGCCGGGCAGCCGCTTGGCGGCGCGCGCGGCGAAGTCGCCCAGGCTCACCGGCGGGTCGAGCTCGCAGATGCGGCCGAGGCCGCGGCGGCCCGAGGGGTCCGTCGGGTCGGGCACGAGGGGTGCGATGACGCGCAGGTCGAGGGCGCCGGCGAGGGCGTCGGAGACGCCGGGGTCGGCGCGGTCGGCGTTGGTGTGCGCGACGTGCAGGGCGATGTCGTGCTTGATGAGGGTGTGCACGGCACGGCCCTTGAACGTGGAGGCCGCGACCGTCGTCGTCCCGCGCAGGTACAGCGGGTGGTGGGTGACGAGCAGGTCGGCACCGAGCTCCACCGCCTCGTCGACGACCTCCTGGACGGGGTCGACCGCGAAGAGCACGCGGCTGACGGGTGCATCGGGTTCGCCGCAGACCGTGCCGACGGCGTCCCACTGCTCGGCCCGCTCCGGGGGCCAGAGAGCGTCGAGGGCGGCGATGACTTCAGACAGTGCGGGCACGAGGAAAGGCTACCTGTCCCCCGGCCCGGCCTTCACTGCCCGGACACGAGGCCTCGCGGGGGCGGGGGCGGGCGGTGGGTCAAGGGGCCTCGTCCGGCCACTGAGGCCTGCCTCCCCTTACCGACGCTCACCGAACCGCCGAGGAGGAAGCACATCCGTGTCCCGCTCCTCAGGCGAATCGGACAAGAGCCACCCTTACGCGTGAAGCACCCCCGCCCGGAGGGTTCGGCTCGCAGCCCGAAAACTACGTTCTGTGCCGGAGGTGACGTTTCTCATGACGGTCTGTGCCCCACAGAGCAGTCCTCAGAGCGCTCCGGCCGGCACTCCACCGGGTGCCCGGGCGGACGGACGACACATGCCATTCACGGTCACAGCGGACGGATCGTACGCGGCGTGGCTGGCCCTCGGGCGGGGGACGGATGGCTGGTTTCCGGAGCGCTGGACGCTCGACGGCCCCGAGCCGTACGCGGTGCCGCTGCCCGGCACGCAGCCGGAGGAGCCGGACAGCCGGCTGCTGCCGCTCACCGACGGGCGCGTGCTCATCCGCCGGCGGGTCGGCGAGCGGTTCGCGCTCTCGCTGCTCTACCCCGCCGGGCGCGGCACCGGCGAGGTGCCGCTGGGGGCCATCGAGTGCCCGCAGCTGACGCTGCTGCCGCCCGCTCCGGACGGCACGTCCGCCTACGCCCTGGTGCACGGCGCCGAGTCGACCACGTTGTGGCAGGTGCACGGCAGCACCTCCTGCCCCGACCTGCTGGCGACGGTGCCCGGCCGCTGCGAGGGCGGCGCCTGGCTCGACCGCTCGGGCCGGCTGCTGGCGCTGGACCGCGAACTGGACGGGCTGACCAAGGCCGTCGTCGTCGACCTCGGGCGCGGCGGCGAGACGAGCCCGCTGCTGCAGATCACGGAGCACAGCAACGACCGGCTGCTGCTGGCCGAACCGGACAGCGGCCTCCTGGTCGTACGGTCCGACGCACCCGGTACGGACCGGCTGGGGTGGGGCGTCCTCGGCTCGGCACGGCCGGTGCGCTTCCCCGAGTGCCTGATGCCCGACGGCGCCTCGCTGCAGCCGATCGCGGCACAGCCGGGGCAGGCGCTGTCGCCGGAGGGGTGTGCGGTGGCCTTCGCCGTTCGCCGCGACGGGACGACGGGGGTCGGGGTGTGGCGGCCGGTGACGAAACGGCTGCGGCAATTCGCGGCGCCCGAGGGGTGGTTGACGGGGGCGGGGCTGTGGACGGCGGACGGGGAGCTGCGGTTGCCGTTCGTGACGGCGGCGGTGCCGTGTGGGCTCGCGCAGGCGCCGGAGGAGGACGAGGCGGAGGCGTTAGCGCCGGCCCGGCCGGTACCGCTGCGGCTGGCACCGCAGGCGAGGGCGCGGTAGGCACCCCGAAAGGGGCGCTGGGGGTACCCCCAGCGGTAGCCGGGGGAGGAACTGCGCGAGCAACCACAACCCGCCCGCAGACGAAGCGAACCGGCCCAGGCCAGGCGCAGCCGCCCCGGCCCCGATTGACTCCGGTGATCAAGCCCCCGTTAAACTCGGACGGGGGCTGCGCCGACGCTCGGTCACGCGCGGAAAGCGACAAGGCTGTTCCCCCACGCGCACAGCCCGCAATCCACATCCGACGGAGTGACTTCCCACATGCCCGATGTCCGTACCGACACGACCGAGGCGCGCCCCGAGGCGTCCGCCCAGGCCGCAGCCGCCGGCACCGGCAGGCACCGCGGTCCGCAGGCGTCCTCGGACGACGACCGCATCCCCGCCCACGGCAAGCACCGCCGCAACGCCGACATGGACCAGGCGGCGGCAGCCTGAGCGCAGCGGCACCGCCATCCGACCGGCCGCCGGGCTCACCCGGCGGCCGGTCGGCCTTTGTGCAGCCCCAGCACCTCCACCGCCGCGAACGTCTCGTGCGGCGGCCGCCCCGCGTAGTAGGGGCCGAGCACGGACTCCAGCTCCGCGGCGCTGAACGCCCCGTCCGCCGCGTCGAACTGCGCGGCCACCCTGGGCCGTTCGACCACGGCCACCATCCCGCCGTGCACGACGAAGACCTGCCCGCTCACCTGCGCCGCCCCCGGCGAGGCGAGGTAGGCGACAAGCGGAGCGACGTGTTCCGGCGCCAGCGGGTCCAGCGCGCCGTCCCCTTCCGGGGCTGCGAAGACGTCCGCGGTCATCCGGGTCCTGGCCCGCGGGCAGATGACGTTCGCCGTGACCCCGTACTTGCGCAGCGCCTCGGCCGTCGACGTCGTCAGCCCGACGATTCCGCCCTTGGCGGCCGCGTAGTTGGGCTGCCCCGCCGAACCGGCGAGGAACGCCTCCGAGGAGGTGTTGACGATCCGCCCGTAGACCGGCCGGCCGGTGGCCTTGGCCCGTTCCCGCCAGTGCGCGGCGGCGAAGCGCGTGGTGGTGAAGTGCCCTTTCAGATGGACGCGGATGACCGCGTCCCATTCCTCCTCGGACATCGAGAAGACCATCCGGTCGCGCAGGATGCCCGCGTTGTTCACAAGGATGTCGAGCGAGCCGCCGAAGCTGTCGAGGGCGCATCGCACGAGGTCGCGGGCCTGCTCGAAGTCCGCCACGTCGCCGAGGTGGGCCACGGCCCGTCCGCCCGTCGCGCGGATCTCCTCGACGACGGACCCGGCGGGCCCGGCGGACGCCTCCCCGGTGCCGTCCCGGCCGGGCTGCCCGTGGTCGTTGACGACCACGGCCGCGCCGAGCCGGGCCAGTTCCAGGGCCTCGGCCCGGCCGAGGCCGCGCCCGGCGCCGGTGACGATCGCCGTTCTGCCCTGCAGCGGCAGCTCCGTATCCATCCCGTCCCCCTCACAACTCGATGCAGGTGCGCAGCGCCTGGCCCGTCCGCATCTGCTCGACGGCGTCGTTGATGCCCGCGAGCGGGACGCGGTGGGTGATCAGGCCCGCGAGGTCGATACGGCCCGCCCGCCAGAGGGCGATGGCCCGTTCGTAGGAGCGCAGCACGTCCCCGCCGCCGTACAGCGAGGGCAGGATCCGCTTCTCGTCGAAGAACAGCTCGAACATGTTGATCTGCAGGTTGTCGTCCATCGCGCCCGCCCCGACGATGCACAGCGTGCCGCCGCGGCGGGTGGTCTCGTAGGCGGTGCGGGCGGTGGCGGAGGTGCCGACGACCTCGAAGACGTAGTCGAAGCCCTCGCCGCCCGTGACCCGGGCCTTGGCGCCGGGCAGTTCGCCGGGGGCGACGGCCTCCGTGGCGCCGAACCGCAGCGCGGCCTCGCGGCGGGAGGCGACCGGGTCGACGGCGACGATCTGCGCGGCGCCCGAGAGGCGCGCGCCCTGCACCGTGGAGATGCCGACGCCGCCGCAGCCGATCACGGCGACCGACGAACCGGCCGCCACCCGCGCCGTGTTGAGGGCGGCGCCGAGTCCGGTGGTGACTCCGCAGCCGATCAGGGCGGCGATCTCGTAGGGCACGTCGTCGGGGACGGGCACGGCGCACCCCGCGTCGACGACGGTCTCCTCGGCGAAGGTGCCGGTGCCCGCGAAGCCGAAGACCTCGCTCCCGCCCGTGCGGCGGCGGAAGTTGGGGGTGCCGGAGTTCATGAAACCGGCGAGGCAGAGGTGGCCCTGGCCGCGCCGGCACGCCCGGCAGCCCCCGCACGGCGGCAGCCAGCAGACGAGGACCCGGTCGCCGGGCTTGACGGAGGTGACGCCCTCGCCCGCCTCCAGCACGTCGCCCGCGCCCTCGTGCCCGGGGACGAAGGGGGCGGGCTGCGGCAGGACGCCGGACATGGCGGAGAGGTCGGAGTGGCACAGCCCGCCCGCCCGGATGCGCACTCTCACCTTGCCGGGGCCGATCCCCACGGCCTCGACGTCGTCGAGGACTTCGAGCTTGTCCCGGCCTGTCTCGAGCTGAACGGCGGCACGCATGGCGGTGCTCCCTTCACAGCGGAACTGCACAGCGGAACTGCACAGCGGTACTGCTCAGCGGTACTGCTCAGGTGTGCTCGACGGACGTGTCGGTGAGGACAGGCGCGTCCCCCCGCTCCACGGCACCCGCCGCCACCCGGATGCGGCCGCCGTCGCGCCACATCCGGATCCGCAGCGTCTCGCCGGGGTAGGCCACGCCCGCGAAGCGGGTGGCGTACGAGCGAACGCGCGTGACGTCGCCGCCGAGTGCGGTGTCCACGACGGCCTTGAGGACGATGCCGTACGAGCACAGGCCGTGCAGGATGGGGCGTTCGAAGCCGGCGAGCCGGGCGAACTCCGGGTCGGCGTGCAGCGGGTTCCAGTCCCCGGAGAGCCGGTAGAGCAGGGCCTGGTCCTCGCGGATGCCGCGCTCGACGGTGAAGTCGGCCTCCCGGGCGGGCAGTTCGGGGCTCCCGGCCCTGGGCCCGCGCTCGCCGCCGAAGCCGCCTTCGCCCTTGACGTAGATGGAGGCGTCGGAGGTCCACAGCGGCCCGTCGGCGTCGGCGACGTCCGTGCGCAGAGCGATGACGGCGGCCTTCCCCTTGTCGTACACGGCGGCGACGCGCGAGGTCTGCGTGACGTCCGTGCCGCGGACCGGGATGGGCCGGTGGAGTGTGATGTGCTGCCCGCCGTGCAGCACGGCGGCGAGGTCGACGTCGATGCCGGGCGCGGAGAGCCCCCCGGCGAGGGCCATGCCGCCGCCGGCGACGGTGGCGAAGGAGGGCAGGACGTGCAGCCGGCTCTCCAGGGTGTAGCGGAGCTCGCCCGGGTCGGTGGCCGGGACGCCGGCGCCGATGCCGAGGTGGTAGAGCTGGACGTCCTTGTGGTCCCAGGCGAGGGGAACCGTCCGCGGTGGGGCGGAGACGGCTTTGACGGGATCGATGGGCATGGACGGATTGCCCTTCATCTCAGCGCCCCGGACGGGGCGGTGCCGTAGCGGTCCCGCAGTGTAGAACGTGTTCTGACAAATGTCATCGACACTTCGCACACATCCGCATCTGCCCAGCTCACGGCGACATTTCATAGAGTCTGGCCATGAGCAGCGGAGCAATGAAGGCAATTGAGCGGATGAACGCGCCGACTTGGCGCACCTTCACACTGTGGCTCCTGGTCCTCATCGGGAACGTCATCCACATCGCCCAGGGCCGGACGCCCCTGCCCTGGCTGGCCGGGGCGGGCCTGGCGGCCTTCGTCGCCTGCTACGTCACCGCGGTCGTCACCAGCCTCGACGAGCGCCGGCGCGAGACCCGCATCCCGTTCGTCGCCCTGGCCGGGCTGGTGATGATCACCTACGCCCTGACCATCGGCTACGGCAACGACTGGATGCTGTGCTTCCCGCTGCTCTCCATGGCCATAGGTGTCGTCATGCGCGTCAAGGGCCCCTGGCTCGGGGGTGCGCTCGGGGCGACCGGGCTCTCCATCTGGGCCATCACCACGTTCCAGGACCATCCGCAGAACACGATGGCCATCGCCTGGGGCACGGCGCTGTCCGGCGCCATCTCGGCCACGCTGCTGAACTTCCACGAGACCGTCACCCAGCTCAAGGCCACCCGCGAGGAGCTGGCCCACGCGGCGGTGGAGCGCGAACGGCTGCGGTTCTCGCGGGACTTGCACGACCTGCTCGGTCACACCATGTCCGTCATCGTCGTCAAGGCCGAGGCGGTGCGCCGCCTCGCGCCCCGCAACCTGGACGCGGCGCTCGGCCAGGCCGCGGACATCGAGGCGGTCGGCCGCCAGGCCCTCACCGAGATCCGCGAGGCGGTCACCGGCTACCGCGAGGGCAGCCTGACGACCGAACTCGACAGTGCCCGCTCCTGCCTGGACGCCTCCGGCATCACGGCGGACATCCGCCAGTCGGGCCCGCCGCTGCCGCCGCAGACCGCGGCCCTGCTGGGGTGGGTGGTGCGCGAGGGTGTCACCAACGTCATACGGCACAGCGGCGCGGAGCGCTGCACGATCGAGGTCAGGGGCGAACCCGGCCGCGTCCACCTGGAGATCACGGACGACGGCCGCGGCGTAGTCTCGGCCGAGGGCACGAGCGGTACGGGCGGTACGGGCCTGAAGGGCCTGACCGAGCGGCTGGCCACCGCCGGCGGCTCCCTGGCCACCGGCCCCCACAGCAAGCGCGGCTTCCGGCTCGTGGCCGAACTGCCCGTGGACGACGAGGAAGAGGGACGCGCGGCATGATCAAGCTACTGCTGGCCGAGGACCAGGGGATGATGCGGGGCGCGCTGGCGCTGCTGCTCGGTCTGGAGGAGGACATGGAGGTCGTGGCCCAGGTGGGCAACGGCGACGAGATCCTCCCGACCGCCCTGTCGGAGCGTCCCGACGTCGCCCTGCTCGACATCGAACTCCCCGGCCGCAGCGGCCTGGACGCCGCCGCGGACCTGCGCGCGCAGCTCCCCGAGTGCCGCGTCCTGATACTCACCACCTTCGGCCGCCCCGGCTACCTCCGCCGCGCGATGGAGGCGGGCGCCTCCGGCTTCCTGGTCAAGGACGGCCCCGTGGAGGACCTGGCGGCGGCGATCCGCCGTGCCCTCGCCGGTGAGCGCGTCATCGACCCGGCCCTGGCCGCGGCCGCCCTGAGCGCCGGCCCGAACCCGCTCACCCAGCGCGAACGCGACGTCCTGGCCGCGGCGGTGGACGGCGCGACCGTGGCCGACATCGCGGCGAAGGTGCACCTGTCGCCGGCGACGGTACGGAACTATCTGTCGGCGGCGATCGGCAAGACGCAGACCCGCAACCGGATGGAGGCGGTGCGGGAGGCCCGCCAGAAGGGCTGGCTGTGAGCAGTGGACGAACCCCCCTTACAGCGAAGCGTTCAGCTCCGCCAGCACCCGCAGCGTCGCCCGGTCCGGTGCCACCACCAGCAGGTCCGTGACCGGGCCCCGCCGCCACGACTCCAGGCGTTCCGCGATGCGTTCGCGCGGGCCCACCAGGGAGATCTCGTCCGCGAACGCATCCGGTACGGCAGCCACCGCCTCCGCCCGCCGGGACTCCGCGAACAACTCCCTTATCCGGTGCGCCGCGTCCTCGAAGCCCATGCGGGCCATCAGCTCCGCGTGGAAGTTGCGGCTCGCGTGCCCCATGCCGCCCACGTAGAACGCCAGCATCGCCTTCACCGGCAGCAGGCCCTCGCTCACATCCGTGCACACCTGCGCACGCACCAGCGGCGCCACCATGAACCCCGCGGGTGCGGCCGCCAGGGCGTCGCCGTACAGGGCGGCGGCCCGGGTCGGGGACCAGTACAGCGGGAGCCAGCCGTCCGCGATGCGCGTCGTCTGCGCGATGTTCTTCGGGCCCTCCGCCCCCAGCAGCACCGGCGGCAGCCCGCGCCGCAGCGGGTGGGTGATCGAGCGGAGCGGCTTGCCCAGGCCGGTGCCGTCCGGGCCGTGGTACGGGTGCTGGTGGAAGCGGCCGTTGAGGACCACCGGGCCCTGGCGGTGCAGGACCTGGCGGACGACGTCCACGTACTCCCGCGTCGCCGTCAACGGGCTTGCGGGGAACGGGCGTCCGTACCAGCCCTCCACCACCTGCGGGCCCGACAGGCCCAGGCCGAGCAGCATGCGCCCGCCGGACAGATGGTCGAGGGTGAGGGCGTGCATGGCCGTGGCCGTGGGGGTGCGGGCCGCCATCTGGGCCACCGCGGTGCCCAGCCGGATGCGGCGGGTGCGGGCCGCGATCCAGGTCAGCGGTGTGAAGGCGTCGGAGCCCCAGGACTCGGCGGTCCACACGGAGTGGTAGCCGAGCTGCTCGGCGTGGCGGGCGAGTTCGAGGTGCCGGGGGTCGGGGCGGCGGCCCCAGTAGCCGAGCGCGAGGCCGAGTCGCATGGGAGCTCCTCCCGGGGGAAGGAAATTGACGGTACGTCAGTTACGGTTCCCGGGACAAGACAGCGGCCCGCCGGCCGGAGCCGGCGGGCCGCTGCCCGTTGATATGTGGAGGATCAGCCGCGCTGGATCCCCGTCGTGTCCTGCAGAACGCCGCGCCGGCCGTCCTGCGTCTGCGCCACGAGCGCCTGACCGCGCTGGTCGACCGCCAGGTACCAGGTACCGGGCGCCAGCTCGGCGATCGGCGTCGGCGAGCCGTCCTCCGCGTAGAGGGGACGGTTCACCGGCACCGCGAACCAGAACGGAGCGAAGTCCGCAGGCGCGGCCGCCGGCTGCGGAGCCGCAGCGGCACCCGTGCCCTCGGCTGCCGGGGCCGCCGCGTCGTGCCCGCCGATCGGCGGCTGGATCCGCGTCTCACCGGACTGCGCCGCACCGTACGGCTGCTGGGGCTGCGCGCCGTACGGGGCCGGGGCGCCCGCGCCGGGCTGCTGCATCGCGCCCGGGCCGGGGTAGCCGTACCCCTGCTGCGGGGCCATGCCATACGGGCCCGGCGCCGGCTGCTGGGCGGACGGGGCCGGCAGGAGCGGGGCCTTCAGGGCCGGGGTACGCGGGGTGAGCAGGGCGATCGCCGCCAGCACCAGGTTGGCGATCAGCGCCAGGATCTGCCCGGTTCCGGGCGAGATGCGGTCGCTGTCCGGGCCGCCGAAGATCGTCCACAGCGAGGACCACGCGGCGAACACGGCCAGCGCGCTCCCCCACTGGTCCAGGCTCAGGCCCACGAGCTTGCGTCCCTCGGGCTGGAAACGGGAGGCGACGATCAGAGCAGCGGCGATGATTCCCGCGAGGAAGATCGACGGCAGCGCCGGGAAGTAATCGGGCTTCCAGCCGTTCGGCTCGCTCGGGCAGCCGATCGTGGCCGACCCGCAGTCGAACGAGTAGAAGCTGAGGAACGAGGCGATGAACAGCAACACCGCTGCTCCGATCACCCCGCCGTCACCTCGAGTGAGGGAGCGGATGTTCACCTAAAATCCTTTGTCAGTGCTGTCAGTAATCGTCGCTCGGGGGTGGCGGCCCCCCATCGTACGGGTGAACCTATCGCCGGGTCGTCCTGGGCGTCCTGTTCGTATCACCCTCGTGACATGCCTGTGGCCTGCTGCTCTTACCCGTGCAGGAAGTCCGTGATGCCGTCCGCGATCCCTTGCGCCGCTTTCTCGCGCCATGATCCGTCGGTGAGCAGAGCAGCATCCTGCGGGTCGCGCATATTGCCGCATTCGATGAAGACCTTCGGAATGGTGGACAGGTTGAGACCGCCGAGGTCACTGCGCGTGTCCAGCCCCGTACCGCCGCCGATGTAGTTGGAGGGGGCACTCCCCGTCGCCCGGACGAAATTGCCGGCTATCCGTGCGCCCAGTTCCTTGGAGGGCGCCACGATGGCCGAGTTGTCGACGCCGCCGGCGCGGACCGCGGCGGGCAGGATCACATGGAAGCCGCGGTCGCCGACGGCGGCACCGTCGGCGTGGACGGAGACGGCGGCGTCCCCGTGCGCCTTGTTGCCGATCTCGGCGCGCTCGGTCACGCACGGCCCGTACGGCCGGTCGCCGTCGTGGGTGAGGACGACGGTGGCACCGCGGCCCTGCAGGATCGTGCGCAGGCGATGGGCGACATCGAGGCTGAACGTGGCTTCCGCGTAACCGGAGTTGGTGGAGGTGCCGGTGGTGTCGCACTCCTTGTGCCCGTTGCCGACGTCGACCTGGCGGTCGATCTCCGCGGGGTGCTCCTGGTTGTGGATGTTGTGGCCGGGGTCGATGACGACGGTTTTGCCCTTGAGGGGGCCGTCGGCAGCGGGTGACGGTTCCGGCGTGTCCGCCGGTGTCGTCGGTGCCGCCGGTTCCGACGGTTTCGGCCTGGACGCGGCCGTGGCGCCGCCCGTCGGAACGGACGGCGCTGCGGAGAGGGGACCGGCCTTGGCGGCCGGGGTGCCCGAGCAGCCCGTGAGGGCGGCACCGACGGACAGGGTCACGGCCAGGGCCGTCAACACGACAGCGGGGCGGCGACACATACGACTGGACACCCCCGCGATGCTAGCCCCGCGGCTCAGATCCCGGTGCCCGAGCGCTGCAGAACGCGAAGCGAGTGCGTCACCGAGATCTCGGTGAACGCCCCGGATTCCAGGGCCCGGAGATACACACGGTACGGGGCCTGCCCGCCGTCCGCGGGGTCGGGGAACACATCGTGGATGACGAGCAGGCCGCCCGGCGCGATGTGCGGGGCCCATCCCTCGTAGTCCGCGGTGGCGTGCTCGTCGGTGTGCCCGCCGTCGATGAACACCAGCCCCAGCGGCGCCCGCCACAGCGCGGCCACCTGGGGCGACCGTCCGACCATCGCGACGACGTGCTCCTCCAGCCCGGCCCGGTGCAGGGTGCGGCGGAAGACCGGCAGCGTGTCCATCAGACCCACGCCGTCGTCGACGAGGGAGGTGTCGTGGTACTCCCACCCCGGCTGCTGCTCCTCGCTGCCGCGGTGGTGGTCGACGGTCACGGCCGTCGTCCCCGCCTCGCGCGCGGCGGCGGCGAGCAGGATGGTGGACCGCCCGCAATAGGTGCCGACTTCGAGCAGCGGCAGCCCCAGGCCTGCGGCCTGCTCGGCGGCGGCGTACAGGGCGAGGCCCTCGTCGGCGGGCATGAAGCCTTTTGCCGCCTCGAAGGCGGCCATTATTTCGGGCTTGGGCGGCATGGGCGTCCGTCCTCCAGGGAGTTCGTCGGTGGGCTCATGCTGCCTTACCCGGCCGGGCGCCGCGGGCCCGGGGGCCCGCGGCGGGGAGGGGAACTCCTGTCATCCGAACTGGCCGGGCTGGTAGTCGCCGGCCGGCTGCTGGAGGATGACGTTCAGCCGGTTGTAGGCGTTGATGAGGGCGATCAGCGACACCAGGGCGGTGAGCTGCTCCTCGTCGTAGTGCTTGGCGGCGTTGGCCCACACCTCGTCCGTGACGCCGCCGGCCGCGTCGGCGAGGCGGGTGCCCTGTTCGGTCAGCTCCAGCGCGGCGCGCTCGGCGTCGGTGAAGACCGTGGCCTCGCGCCAGGCGGCGACCAGGTGGAGACGCGTCGAGGTCTCACCGGCCGCGGCGGCTTCCTTGGTGTGCATGTCGAGACAGAAACCGCAGCCGTTGATCTGGCTGGCACGGATCTTCACCAGCTCCTGCGTGGCGGCCGGCAGGGCGGAGTCCGAGACCGCCTTGCCTGCCGAGTTGAGGTGCTTGACGACCTTGCCCGCGGTCGGGCTGGCGAAGGCGTTCAGACGGGCGTTCATGGTGTGCTCCTGTGTTGGTGCGGGTGGCTGCACACCTATGACGGACCGGCCCGGCCGGATGTGACATGGGCGGGTGTGTCGTGGATCTCAGCCGCATGGGGGGGGGTGAGCGATGGTTCGGCGCGCCCGGCGGTTCCACGGGCTGTGCGGAGATCTGCCCGCAATCCTGTTTCGGCCGGCGCGCAGTCCGTTGACAAGCTCGTTGCCCGCCGCCGGAAGGGCTGGTGGGCGGAGCCGCCCTGCCTACGCTCCTCGTCATGAACGTTTCATTGCTCGACGGATGGTTCCCCTGGGCCCTCCAACTCACCGCCGTCGCGGCATGTTTCGCCGCCATCGGCCTGCGCGACCGAATATGGCGGCTGCGCCGGGCGCCGTTGGCCATCGGGGTGTCCTGCGTACTGACTGCCGCGATGGCGGTGGCCGTGGTCCCGCTGGCCGGGATCACCGACCCGGTTCCGCTCATGCTGTGGGTCTGGGTGGGTGCCGCGATCACGGCCCTGGCCGTCCTGGTGACGGGCTGGCGCAGTGCCCGCTGGTGGCGGCGGGCGGTGGCACCCGTCGCCGCGGTGCTGGCACTGGCCTCGGCCGCCGAGGTACTGAACGTCTCGACCGGATACTGCACGACACTGGCCGATGCCGTCGGCGAGTTGTCGGACGCCCCGCTGCCCCACGAGATCGCTCTCGACCAGCTCGGCACCGTGACGGGCAAGACCTCGACCGGCCGCATCGTGGCGGTGGACATCCCGTCGTCGGGCGGCTTCCACCCGCGCCGGGAACTGGTCTACCTGCCGCCCGCCTGGTTCCGCAGCAGGACCCGGCCCAAGCTGCCGGTACTGGAGATGATCGGCGGCGAGTTCTCCGAACCGGACAACTGGCCCCGGACCGGCAACGCCGTCACCACCGCCGACGCATACGCCCGGAAGCACCACGGCTTCACCCCGATCCTGGTCTTCGCCGACGCCTCCGGCGGCTTCAAGGTGGACACCGAATGCGTCAACGGCCCCCGCGGCCAGGCGGAGAACCATCTGACCCGGGACATTCCGCCCTATGTCGAGAAGACGTTCAACGCCTCCGCCGATCCGCACAAGTGGGGTGTGGTCGGCTGGTCGATGGGCGGCACCTGCGCCGTGGGCCTGACGCTCGAACACCCCGACGTCTTCTCCCACTTCGAGGACATCTCCGGCGACGCCGGCCCCAACGCGGGGAACAAGCAGCAGACCATCGACCACCTCTACGGCGGCGACGCAGCGGCCTGGGCCTCCCACGACCCCCTGACGGTACTGGCGCACCACGGCAAGTACCCGCACGTCTCCGGCTGGTTCGAGAGCGGCGACCAGGAAGGCCCGCACATCCGGCAGGCCAGGCAGCTGAGCGCGGCCGCCCGCAAGGACGGCATCACCACGGCCGTCGTGGTGGCACCCGGCCGGCACAGCTGGCAGTTCGGCGCCACCGCCTTCGCACAGGCGCTGCCCTGGCTGGCCCACCAGCTGGGCTCCCCGGGGTCGAAGGCCGCACCGCCGCCACCGCAGACCGGCACGCTCGGTGTCGCGCGGGGCTAGGGCGTGTCCGATGGGTCGGTGCGGGCTCCGCGGCGTCTGGTGCGGTGCATCGCAAGGCGGAGCATTACCCGCGTACTGGGCGTACTCGGGTGATGCGACAACGCGGCGAGGTGCCGTGCCAGGCGTCGCGGGGCCCGCGCCGACCCGTCGGACACGCCCTAGCGCTTGTGCCGCTGGCCCTCGG
>NZ_JABBXF010000026.1 GCF_013030945.1 Streptomyces morookaense
CGGCTCATGCGGATCAGGTCCGCTGCGGTGACATCGCCTCAGTCCACGCCCTCGGGCGCCGCCGGGCTGGCGGACTCCTGACGAATCCGGTTCGCCGCCCTGATCACCTTCTCCTCCGGGGACAGGTCGGGGGGCGGCGGACGATCGGGGCAGACACGGGTGTGCAAGGTGAAGCCCTGGGTGACGGACAGGTCGCGGTCCGCCCACCTCACGGCAAAGCCATGCGCGTCGATGGCCCGTAGTCCCCCGACGTGCCGTCCCGAAGGGGAGATCGGACTGCATGCTTCGAGAGCTATGCAGCCACCGCCATGGATTTCGTACCACCTCAGCGAAGATCCGCACTCGGGACAGGTCGGCATGGGAAAAGACTGCTGACGGCGACTGCCGCCGAACAGAGCGGTCGCCGGTCGTCCCCGGAAGACAATCCCGCGGCCGGCCGGGACACGGAACGACAGCCGGGGCACCACCGGCCCCGCCCGCATGCAGGCGGCGTGGCTCGACGTGCGCCCTTGCGGAGTGCCGGGTCGCCGACTTCGCGCCAGTGATGCAGGCCTGTCGGTTCAGCGGACGAGCCGCACCAGGTCGATGTCGATGCCGAACGGTACGGACGTCCTGATCCGCTCACGGTGGATGCCGGTGGCGACGTAGGCCCGGGTCGTCTCGTCCAACTCATAGGAGTGGACGACGGGAAGACCGCGCTCCTCCTCAATACGCCAGAAATGAGGGATCCCTGCGCGCGCGTACTTGAACGGCTTGGTCTCCCGGTCCCGCTCCTGCGACTCGTCGGAGACGACCTCGACGACGAGCGCGACTTCTTCCGGCAGGAAACGCGTCCGGTGGGGGTCGTACGGGACGTTCGCGGCGACAACATCCGGCTCGGGGCGGCCTTTCACGCTCAGCGGGATGGTCATCTGCGCCTCGACGGTGTGCCCGCAGACCGGGGACGGTGTCGAGATCGTCGGCCTCCCACGTTGCTTCCGGTTCCGCTTCGGTCAACAGCCGGTCTCCCTCCACCCGTCAGGCCCTGTCTGCGGCTCGAGGCCGACCGCAGGCAGGGCCATGGCGGCACTACTACGGCTGGGGTCGGCTTCGCTCCCTGACGCAGTCGAGGCAGACCCATCCGATGCGGGCCACGAGTTGCGTCCGTTCCTTCGGGTGCTTGCCGCACCATTCGGGCGGGCCCGACCGGTCGGGCAAGTCGCGCTTGATGAGCATCCCGATCATGGACCGGTTGCCGGGCGGGGGCTCGTCCGGGACGGGAGTGTCACTCATCGTCGGCCTCCTGCTGTCCCTGGTCCGTCTCGGCCGAGGTCACGATCTCGTGCTCGAAGACGTCGTACCCATTGACTTCATCCTTGCCACCCATGGCGGTCCTCCATTCGTCGTGATTCTGCTGAGCCAGTCGCCGTCCCGGTGGGGCACAGCACTCGACGGGCTTGTAGTGGGCGCGAGTTGCAGCCGCCATGCCGGGGGTCGGCCCGGCAGGCGGTCCGCCTGTGTGGGCGACGGAAATCATGAGCGGCTTCATCATGCGTGCGCCTTCCGCAGGTGCACTCCCATGAGGGTCGCGAGCGCGACCGATCGCTCGATGTCACCCACCGCTGTTGCTGCCCGCCGAGCTTGCTTGATCCTGTCGCACTCGGCACAGCGCGCACGGGTCTCCGGCCCGGCGGTCATCCCGTCCCCTGAGCCCATAGGCGCACGGCAGAGTCCGGCTCGCCTCGCCCGGAACGGTGTTCGACACACAGACATTCCGGGTATGCCATCGAGCCAGTGGAAGGGTCAGGGCCGTCCGGCCATTCCCCGAGATCGCGGCTCACCCGCCGCCCGACTCCGGCAGCAGCATGCGCAACAGTCATCCGCGCAGGCCAGGGCCGTACTGCACTCTTCATCCTCCGCCCTCCGGTCCGATCCTCATCACTCCCGGCCAGTGGCAGCCGAGCTAATCACCAGGAAACCGAGGTGAGTTGAGCTGAACCAGAGCAGAGATGATGCACTTCTGCTGCATACTCGATGCAGCAGGCCCCTGAGCTGGGTAGACGTCTGAGCAGACGAGGGAGCAGGCATTGCCGACAAGGCAGCGTCTGGCGGAGCGCCGTAGAGCGCTGGGCTTCAGCCAGGAAGAGCTCGCGGAGAAACTCGGGGTGGACCGGACGTCCGTGGGGCGCTGGGAACGCGGCGAAACCGCTCCTCAGCCACACAGTCGACCACGGCTTGCGGGGCTGCTCAAGGTCACATTGCCGGAGCTAAATGCTCTTCTGGTGGAAGAGATGTCTTGGGGAGCCGAACCACCAGCCTCCCACGTCCCATCCCATCACTTGGACACAGGTGACCTTGACGAAATGATCCGGCGTGAATTTCTGCGACTTCTGACCATAACCGGCACACTGATTACAGCGCCGCACAGGATGACCCCCTACACCGCCAGCCCGAGTCAACCTTTCGAGACTTCCGACCCAGTCGAAGACTTCAGCACCATGAACTCCCATCTATGGCAGACCTTCTCCCTCGCCAGAAACAAGTCCGCGGCCCTCCCACTGGTGCGGGAGCAACTGTTCCTCCTGAACCGAAGCATGCACAGCGTTCGCAGCACTGCAGCGCACAAGAAGCTGTGCTCCGCTACGGGAGATATTTTCCAACTCGCAGGGGAAATCTTCTTCGACAGCAATCGCCACACAGATGCCGCCCACTGCTATTCCGTGGCCGCAAGCGCGAGCAGAGAAGCAGGGAACCCGGACCTATGGGCATGCGCCTTGACGCGTCATGCATTCATCGGAATGCATGACCGACAGTTCAAGGATGTCGTTCCCATACTGGCCGCCGCTGCAGACATTGCGCGACGAGGTGACAGCCGACTCTCCACCCGGCATTGGGTGGCTGCCGTACAAGCCGAAGCCTTCGCCGGGATCGGGGACTTGGACTCCTGCAAACGAGCCCTCGACGAAGCCGAGCAGGTTCATTCGCTCAGCGGGCAGATTCACAACGGTGGATGGTTGCGTTTCGACGGCTCCCGCTTGGCCGAAGAGCGCGGAACCTGCTACACCAAGCTGGGCCGGTCCGATCTCGCCGAGGCCGCCTTGGTCGATGCCTTGTCTCAAAATCTGTCGTCGCGCAGGAAGGGCAGCGTACTTGCCGACCTCGCTGCACTCGGAGCGCAGCGGCACGACGTCGACCAACTGTTCAGCCATGCCAATGCTGCAATTGACCTGGCCCGTCAAACCAGGTCAGGCTATGTGGCGCACAGGCTGAACGACCTGAAGGGCCAGCTGGACTCACTGATGCCTGACAGTCGCGTCACTCAACTCATCGAGGGAATCTCGGCTTTGAACATCGTTGGATGACCAGGAGAGGATTCATCATGCACGAGGAGCAAGGGCGGTCGTTCCGTGAGGCATGGATCGCCGGTGTCAAGAAGCACTACCCAGGCGAGCCCAAGCCCGGATACATCACCCCCTGGGAGGAAACTCCCGACTGGGAACGGCAGTCCGCAGCCGCCGTGTACGGGCAGGTAGCACAGTTCGTCGACGTCAGCGCCGGAAACACGGCCAAGCTCACGCGTGAACAGAAGGGGCGGTTCGTCGCAATGTGCTGGATCGCCCAGATCCACAAGCACATTGACGACCCGAAGCCCGGCTACGTTGCCGACTGGGACCTCTTGCCCGAATGGCAGCGCGAGACCGATTCCGACATCTTCGAGGCCATCGAACGCCACACGTAGCACATGGGCACCGCAGAGAACCCCCGCAGCAACAACCCGCCGCGGGGGCTCCCATCGGCACCGCCCCTCAGAACTGCGCCTTCTCCAGCCAGAGATCCAGCACCGCCCGGTCCCCCGACACCGTCACCGTGTCGAAGTCCGCCGGGAGGCGGCGGTAGAAGATGCGGAGGATGTCCGCGACCGGGCCGCGGACCGCCACCGCCGCCTTTTCGTGGGCGTGCCGCCACGCGATCCCGTCACCGGTCAGGTCGATGAACCACTCGCCCTGGGTTTCCGGCGGGGTGTCCGTCGCGTGGAGGTGGATGGTGCGGCCGGGGCCGAGGACCTCCTTCAGGGCCGGGCGGACGTCCATGGCCGTCATCATGACGAGTATCTCCAGCCATTCGTCCAGGCAGTCGGCCGCCAGCGCCGCGTCCACCGTGTAGTCGGCGCCCGTCGTCACGGCCACGTCCGCCCGGTGGACCACCGTCTCGTGGGCCGCGCGGCGGGCCCAGAACGAGGCCGGCTGGTCTATGCCGAAGGGCCGGACGCGGGCGTCCGGGCCCGCGTCGCGCAGGCTGCGCGCCAGCGCCCTGGCGCCGTCCGCCAGCCAGACGTCCAGGGCGTCCGCGTCGGCCGGGTCCGGGCCGTCCGTGTGCGGCTCGGCGGCCCGGTCGCGGACGGCCGCCTCGATGGTGCGGTGGGCCCGGCCCAGGTGCAGCAGGAGGTCCGCCAGCGTCCAGTCGGGGCACGTGGGGACGGGGGCCGCGAGGTCGGCGCCCTGGAAAGCGGCTCTCAGCAGGCCGGTCTGGGAGACGATCTCCGAACAGTAGCGTTCGTAAGGGAAAGCACTCATGGGCTCCACTGTATGGGCGGCCACCGACAACGCCCTTGCCGGAACGGGCCGTTCAGCTTCCCTTCTGGACCTCCGAGTACGACGGGACCTTGTCCTTGACCTCCGCCCCCGCGCTCTTGCCCGCGTCCTTCACCCCGTTGATGACGTCGCCGAACGAGTTCACGTCGGCATCCGTCGCATCGCCCTTGCGGATCTTGGTGGAGAGGTTCTTGAGCGAGTCGATCCCGGCCGTCAGCGGCGCCAGTGCCTTCGACAGTGTCGGGTCGCCCTTGGCGTTCTCCGTCGCCGCCTTCAGGCGGTTGTACGCGAACGTGCCGGCCAGGCCCGCCTTGACGAGGGCGGTCGTGCGGCCTTTCTCGCCCTTCTTGAACGTCCCCTGCTTGAAGGGCTTGATGATCCACTGGTAGGTGGCCCCGGCCGCGAGGCCCGCATTGGTGACGAAGCGGGTCTTGGCGAACTTCTGCTTCTCCGTCGAGCTCGTCGGCGTCGCCTCTCCCCCGGACTTCTCCTTCTTGCCCCCGCAGGCCACCGCGCCGCCGAGGAGGAGGCAGCAGGCGAGCAGGGCGGCCAGGGCGGTACGGACGCGGCGGGAGCGGCGGTTCACGGGTGCCTCCGGCGGAGCTCGGGGACAGGCTGGCGGACCATGACAAGGGTGCGCCCTTCAGCCTTACCCACGCCGCGGGCCGCCGCCATCCGGAACGGACCGTTCGGAGGAGGCGTACGGGAGCACTTTCAGCAGCAGTCCGGCTCCAGGCCCGACGGCAGCCGCTCTCCCCCGAACACGGACACCGTCGCCTCGTCCCCGCCCAGCGCCGCCACCGCCAGCAGCAGCGAACCGGCCGTCCACGACGTGCACTCCCGCGGCCAGACCGCCTCGTCGTCGAAGACGTAGCCCGTCCAGTACATGCCGTCCTCGGCCCGCAGGTGCTGGATCCACTGCAGGATCTGCACCGCCCGGTCGGACTCGCCCATCGCCCAGAGCGTCAGGGCGAGTTCGCAGCTCTCGCCGCCCGTCACCCAAGGGTTCGGCACGACACAGCGCACGCCCAGGCCGGGCACGACGAAGCGGTCCCAGCCCTCCTCGATGCGCTCCTTGGCCGCCGGGCCGGTGACCGCGCCGCCGAGCACCGGGTAGTACCAGTCCATGGAATAGCGGCTCTTGTCCAGGAACCGCTCCGGGTGGTGCCGTATCGCGTGCGCGAGCAGGCCGGCCGCCAGTTCCCAGTCCGGCTGGGGCTCCTCGCGGTGCTCGGCGATGGCCAGCGCGCAGCGCAGCGCCTGGTGGACGGAGGAGGACCCGGTGAGCAGGGCGTCGGTGACGGGCGTGCCGTCCTCCTCCCGCTTCCAGCCGATCTGCCCGCCGGGCTGCTGGAGTTGGAGCACGAACTCGACGGCGGCGTAAACGGTCGGCCACATGCGGTCGAGGAAGGCGTCGTCGCCGGTGGAGAGGTAGTGGTGCCAGACGCCTACGGCGATGTAGGCGACGAAGTTCGACTCGCGGCTGCGGTCGGTGGGTTCGTCGGCGGCGCCGTCGGCGTAGGCCGCGTACCAGGAGCCGTCGGGGTTCTGGTGCCGGGCGAGCCAGGTGTACGCGGCCTCGGCGCGGGTGTGTTCGCCTGCGGCGTCCAGGGCCATGGCGGCCTCGACGTGGTCCCACGGGTCGAGGTGGTGGCCGCGGAACCAGGGTATGGCGCCGTCGGTGCGCTGGGTCGCGGCGATGCCGGCCACCGTGCGGGCGGCCTCCTCCGCGGTGAGGACGCCGGGCAGGACCAGGCGTTCGGTACGGCCGGGGCTGGTCATTCGGCGGCCTGCGCAGGGAGGTGCGGCTTCGTCGCGTAGGCGACGAAGCTCTTGCCGATGACCGGGTTGAGGGCCTGTTCGGCGAGCCGGGTGGCCAGCGGCTTCTTCATGATGTCCCAGACCAGCAGCTTGTGGTACGCGCGGACGGGCAGCACCTTGTCGTTGTCCACGCCGAAGGCGCACTTGAGCCACCAGTAGGGGCTGTGCAGGCCGTGCGCGTGGTGGGTGCCGTAGGGCTTGAGGCCGGCCTCCTCCATCTTGCGCAGCAGCTCGTCCGCCTTGTAGATGCGGATGTGTCCGCCCTCGACCTCGTGGTACGCGTCGCTGAGTGCCCAGCAGACCTTCTCCGGGCCGTAGCGGGGCACCGTGACGGCTATCCGGCCGCCCGGCTTGAGGACGCGGACCATCTCGGCGAGGACGCCCTTGTCGTCCGGGATGTGCTCCATGACCTCGGAGATGATGACGACGTCGAACGAGGCGTCGGGGAAGGGCAGCGCGAGCGCGTCGCCCTCCATCGCCGTGGCGGTGGCGCCGGCGGGGGCCTCGCCGGCCTCCTTCATGGCGGCGAACCACTTGGCGACCTCGCGGATCTCCTCCGCGTTGCGGTCGAGGGCGACGACGCGCGCTCCGCGCCGGTAGCACTCGAAGGCGTGGCGGCCCGCGCCGCAGCCCAGGTCGAGGACGCGGTCGCCGGCGGCGAGCGGGAAGCGGGAGAAATCGACGGTCAGCACGAGTCCTTGCCTTCTGGGCTTGCCGCCCGGGGGAGGGGTTCGTTCCTGCGCCGTGCCGGCGCGGGGCGGGGCGCTGCGTGGGCGGCGCTCAACGGTTCGCCGTCCTCAGCGCCGCACGGTACTGCCGTACCGTGCCCAACGCCGCCTGGCGCCATGTGAAGCGGGCCAGGACCCGTTCCCGGCCCGCGGCGCCGAGCCGCTGCCGGAGCGCCTCGTTGTCCAGCAGGCGGGCGAGGCCCGATGCCAGGGCGCCGGGGTCGCCCGGCGGGACGGCCAGGCACGTTTCGCCGTCGGGGCCCGCAACTTCGGGGATGGCGCCGCCGGTGGTGGCGAGCAGCGGAGTGCCGGTGGCCATGGCCTCGGCGGCCGGCAGCGAGAAGCCCTCGTACAGCGAGGGCACACACGCGACCTGCGCGGAGCGCACCAGGTCGACGAGTTCCGCGTCGCTGATGCCCTTGACGAACTCGACGGCCCCGTCGAGCCCGCAGCGCCGGATCGCCGTGGCGACCGGGCCCTTCTCGGGCCGCTTGCCGACCACGACCAGGTGGGCCTGCGGGTTGCGGGCCCGTACCACCGCGAGCGCCTCCACCAGGTGGACCAGGCCCTTGAGGGGGACGTCCGCGCTGGAGGTGGTGACGATGCGTCCCGGAACCTCCGGTATCGACGGGTCGGGCGAGAACAGGTCGGTGTCCGTGCCGATGTGGACGACGTGGATCCGGTCCCGCCGCACACCGAGGTGCTGCACGATCTCGTCGCGCGACGAGCCGGAGACGGTGAGGACGGACGGCAGCCGCCGGGCGACCCGCTTCTGCATGCGCGTGAAGCCGTACCAACGGCGCACGGAGGCACGCCGCTTCCAGTCCGGCGCGGCGGCGAGGTCGAGCTGCCGGTCGACGGTGATGGGGTGGTGGATCGTGGTGACGAGCGGGGCGCCCAGCACGTCGGGCCCGCCGAGGAGGCCGTAGCCCAGGGTCTGGTTGTCGTGGACGACGTCGAACTCGCCGCGCCGCGCGGCGAGATGGCGCCGGGCGCGCAGGCTGAAGGTGAGCGGCTCCGGGAAGCCGCCGGTCCACATGGTGGAGACCTCCAGCGCGTCGATCCAGTCGCGGTACTCGTCGCGCGCGGGGGTGCGGAAGGGGTCGGGCTGCCGGTAGAGGTCGAGGCTGGGGAGCTCGGTGAGGCGCACGCCCGGCTCGGGGTCGAGGACGGGGTACGGCTGGGAGCCGATGACCTCCACCGAGTGGCCGAGGCGGGCGAGTTCGCGGGAGAGGTGTCGTACGTAGACGCCCTGGCCGCCGCAGAACGGGTTCCCCTTGTAGGTGAGCAGCGCGATGCGCAGCGGCCGGTCGCCGCCGCCCCCGGCCGGGAGGCCGCCGCCCCGCGTGAACGCTGCCTCCGTGGCCTCAGCGGTCACTCCGGCCTCCTTGTCGCTGCTGTTCCGCCGGAGCGTAACCGGTCGCGCTAATCTAGAACAAGTTTCAGACTGGGTCGTCCAGAAGCCCTGAATCTACCGGCACGACGGGCGGCCGAAAGGGCGCCGTCGGGTGATTCGCGCCACGGCCCGGCCCCTGCCATGCTGTGCCGTCCGGGCCGTACGGAGGCACCCCCAGAGGCAGCCGGGGAGGATGGGCACGGAATGGGACACATGACTACGCACCGCACGCCGTCCGCCGGGACGGCCGCACCGCCCGGCACCGCCGCCATGTCCCTGACGGAGCGCCAGGAGGAGCGGCGGCGCCGCATCCTGCAGGCGACCGCCCGGCTGGCCGGGCGCGGCGGTTACGACGCGGTGCAGATGCGCGAGGTCGCCGAGTCCGCGGGCGTCGCCCTCGGCACCCTCTACCGCTACTTCCCCTCCAAGGTCCACCTGCTCGTCGCCACCATGCAGGACCAGCTGGAACAGCTGCACGCGACGCTGCGCAAGCGGCCGCCGACCGAGGAGGACCCGGCGGCCCGGGTCGCCCAGACCCTGATGCGGGCGTTCCGCGCGATGCAGCGCGAACCGCACCTGGCCGACGCCATGGTGCGGGCCCTCACCTTCGCCGACCGCTCGGTGAGCGCCGAGGTCGACGCGGTGTCCCGGCTGACCACCGCCATCATCCTGGACGCGATGGGACTGACCGGGCCGCCCGGCGCCGAACAGCTCTCGGCCGTGCGCGTCATCGAGCACACCTGGCACTCCGCACTGATCACCTGGCTCTCGGGGCGGGCCTCCATCGCCCAGGTGAAGATCGACATCGAAACGGTGTGCCGGCTCATCACCAGGTGACGGGCCCGCCGGGCCCCGGTAGGCGCAACTTGCTCGCGCGTGGGGCACACATGGCCGATTCGATACGTCCTCACGCCCCCGGGCGCCCTAATTTCCGTACCCAGGACAGCGGTTCACGTCGGTATGAATTGACCGACGTGACCGGGACGGTTCGTCACAGGGAACGGGGAGGGACGGAAACGTGATCCGAGTCCTGCTCATACACGACACCTGCCTGCTGCGCACGGCACTGGCGACCGTGCTCGGCAGAGAGCCGGACCTGGAAGTCGCCTCGGCACCCTGGCAAGGAGCAGCCGCCGGTTACCGGACACTGCGGCCGGATGTGTGCGTCGTCGACATGGACGGCCCCGAGGCGGGCGGCCCGCGCGGCATCGGCGACCTCGCGCTCCGATGTCAGGCGCCGGGCGGCGGGGGCGCCGCGCTGCTCGCCCTGGCCACACCCGGGCGGCCGGGACCGCTGCGCCGGGCCTTCGAGGAGGGCGCGTTGGGATACCTGAGCAAGAACACCTCGCCGGACCGGCTGGTCGAGGGCATCCGGCACGTGGCCAAGGGCGAGCGGTACATCGACGAGTCGCTCGGCCACGGCTTCCTGGAGGCCGCGGCCATGCCGCTGACCCGAAGAGAGCTGAGCGTGCTGTCACTTGCCGCGGAGGGGGCCTCCATCGGGGAGATCGCCCGCAGTCTGCACCTGTCGAACGGAACCGTACGCAATTACATGGCCGCCATCACCCGGAAGACCGGGGCCCGCAACCGGGTCGACGCGATCCGCATATCGCAGGGGGCGGGATGGCTGTGAGACGGCCGCGTCCCCCCGTGGCCCGCCGTCTCCCATGAGGTCGCGGTAGAGCGCCGAGCGCTGCAGCAGCTCGGTGTGCGTCCCGACGGTCGTCCGCGCCCCGTCCATGACGAGGACCCGGCCCGCGCGCCGGGCCGAGCCGGCGCGGTGCGCGATCACGACGAGGGTGCCGCCGGGGCGCGCCGCGAAGGCGCGCTCCGCGCGCGCCTCGGCGGCCGGGTCGAGGTGGCAGGCCGCCTCGTCCAGCAGCACGACGGGGGCCGGGGAGAGGTATGCGCGCACCAGCGCGATCTGCTGCCGCTCCCCCGCCGACAGCTCGGCGGGGACCAGCGGCGCGGCCAGGCCGCCGAGCCGGTCGAGGAGTTCACCGGCGCCCACCGCCTCGGCGGCGGCCAGCACCTCGCGGTCGGGGACGGGGTCGGTACGGAGGTGGCGGAGGTTCTCGCCGACGGTGCCGGAGAAGACGTACGCCTCCTGCGGGATCAGCACCCGCAGGGCGCGGGCGCCCTGGTCCCGGGCCGGGATCCCGCACACCGAGACCTCGCCCTGCTGCGGCTCCAGCATCCCCGCGACCAGGGCGGCCAGCGTCGACTTGCCGATGCCGCTGAGGCCGACGACGGCGAGGTGGGAGCCGTGCGGGAGGGCCAGGTGGAGACGGTCGACGACGGGGTCGGCGTGGGGGCCGTGGGCGAAGGTGACGCCGCGCAGGGCGACGGCGGGGGCGCCCGGGACGGCTGCGTGCTGCAACCCCGGTGCCGGCCGCGGGGGTTCGGCCATCAGGCGGCGCAGCACGACCGCCAGCCGGGAGCCGTTCGCCCCCAGGCCGTGCATGAGGTTCTGCAGGCCCGGCAGCAGGGACTGGGTGAGATAGGCGAGGGCGCCGGCGAGCGCCCCCGCGGACACCCCGTGGTCCAGCAGCCGGGGCGCGGCGACCAGCAGCAGCACGACGGGCAGCCGGCCGGCGACCGCCAGCGCCGCCACACGCACCACGGACCAGCGGGCGAGGGCGTACGCGGCGTCCCGCTCGGCGTCGACGAGGGCCGCGGTGTCGGCGTGGACCGGGTCCTCGGCGCCCGCGGCCGCGACGTCGCGCAGGCCCGCGCAGACATCGCCCAGCGACTTCGCGACGGCCTCGTCGGCGTCCAGGAAGGCCTCCTGACGGCCGACGAGAGGGCGCAGCGTCACGGCGAACAGCGCCAGGCCCGCGAGCAGCGGCGGCAGAACGAGCACGAGCAGCACGGGGGCGAGGAGGCACAGCCCGACGAGTGCCCCGACGGCGGTGAAGACGAACGTCCGCGCAACCATGACCAGTCCCGCGAACGTGTCGCGGGCGATCTCCACTTGGTGCGTGAGCCGGGACACGGCGGCGCGGTCGCCGTCGTGCAGCGCGCGGGCGACGACGCGCCGCACGAGGGCGTCCCGCAAGGGCTCGGCGAGGGCGGCGGTGCCGCGATAGGTGCGCCCGGTCCCGTAGGCACCGACGAGAACGGCCACGGCGGCACCGGCCAGCCAGGCGAGCCCGGGCACCGGCTTCCCGGCGAGGAACCCGGCGTCGAGGGCCCGGGCGAGGGCGTATCCGGTGGCGAAGGTGTACGCGGCCTCGGCGACCGACCACCCGGCGAGCACGGCGACGGCGCGGCGCCGCCGCCACAGGAACCGGACGCCCTCCCGGGCCGGGGAAGGGGAACTCGGGGCCTCGCCCTGGGGTTTCGGGTCCACGGTCAGCCCTCCGCGCCTTCGCCGCGGGGGACTTGGTGCGGCCGGTGGGGACCACCGGGCGCGTGCGCGGTGGTTGCCCGCCGCGGCGGCGGAGAGAAGGGGCCGGGCCCGGACACCTCCGGCTCCTGCCGACCCTCGGCGCCCCACGCAGTGGGAGGCTCCCCGCCGTCGCGGGAGGCTCGCTGTCGCCGGTGCGGACCGCCGGGCGTGTCCGCCTCGGTTGCCCGCCGCGGCGGCGGAAGGGAGGGGCCGGGCCCCGCCCCCTCCGGGTCGGCGAAAGCCGCACAGTAGCCCGGTAGTTCGCACAAGTGCGCGTGGGTTCCCACCGCTCGGATCCGGCCATCCTCCAGCCAGGCCACCTGGTCCGCGCGGGCCGCCGTCGTGGTGCGGTGGGCCACGACCAGGCAGGTGCGGGCCGGGCCCGCGGCGGTCAGGAGGGTGTGGGTGATGCGGTGTTCCGTCACCGCGTCCAGGCTCGACGTCGCGTCGTCCAGGACGATCAGGCGGCTGCCCGGGCGGGCGAACGCCCTCGCCAGGCCCAGGCGTTGGGCCTCGCCGCCCGACAAGGGGGCCGTCGCGCAGGGTGTGTCGTAGCGTTCCGGGAGGCGGCGGACGAAGGTGTCCGCGCAGGCGGCCCGCGCCGCTGCGGTCACCGTTCCGGGGGCGGGCGGGTGCGGGCCCAGGCCGATCGTGCCGGCGATCGTGCCGCCGAGCAGCGCGGGGCGGGCGAAGGCGTAGGCGATGTGGGAGCGCAGCGCGGTGCGGGTGAGGTCGCGGAGGGGGACCCCGTCCAGCTCCACGACGCCCGCATCGGGGTCGGCCAGCCGGCCCGCCAGTTCGGCGAGGGCCGACGTGCCGGCGTCCGAGCGGCCGACGACCGCCACGGTCGTACCGCCCGGCACCACCAGGTCCAGCCCGTCCAGCACGGTCCGGCCCCCGCGGATCGCGGTCACGCCGCGCAGCCGCAACGTCCCGTCGCCCGCGGGCAGTTCCCGCGGCCCGTACCGCGCCGGCGGCTCCGCGAGGATCTCCGCCAGCCGTCCGGCGGCCGTGCGCGCGTGCACCAGCGCGTTGAGGCGGCCGACGATCGCTCCGATCCCGGCGGCCAGCACCGCGTAGCGCGAGGCGGCCAGCACATCGCCGACGCTGAGGGCGCCCTGCGCGAGCCGCAGCCCGGCGACGGCCAGCACGACGATCTGCAGCAGCGGCACCACGGCCGCCGTCTGCGCGGCCGACCGGCCCTGGACCCGCCACATGCGATGGCCCTCGCGGGAGAGGCCGGGGAGCGGCTGCAGGATGCGGTCCGCCTCGCGGCGGCCCGTGCCGGCGGCGGCAATGGTGCGTACGCCGTCGAGGGCCTCGACGAGCCGGCCCGCCAGGTCGCCCTGGAGGCGCTGGTAGGCGATGAGGCAGTCGGTGGAGGCCCGGGTGAAGGCGCGCAGCAGGAGGAAGAGGGCGGGGGCCCCGGCCAGGAAGGCGACGGCGAGCCAGGGGTCGACGAGGCCGAGCGCGGCGATCCCGCCGAGCGGCGCGGCGACGGAGGCGACGGCCGAGGCGAGGCTGCCGGGGGCCGTGCCCACATAGGCGGCGTTGCCGACGAGCCGCGTGACGAGGTCGCCGGGGGCGAACCGGGCGGTGGCCCGCGGCCCGACGGCGAGGACGTGCCCGAGCACCCGGTTCCGCAGCCACGCCGTGGCACCGGCGGCCGTGGTGCCGGTGAGCAGGCCGTCGAGCGCATCGAAGACGGCCGGTGCGCACAGCAGCAGCGCGCACAGCACGACCCAGCGGCTCGCCTCGCCGCTCTGCCGCGCGAGCAGCAGGTCGACGGTGTGGCCGAGGACGGCGGGCAGCAACAGGGCGGCTCCCGTGCCTGCGACGGAGGTCAGGCCGAGGACGAGCGTGCGGGCGCCGACGTGCCGGGTCGCGTCGGCGACGAGCCGGTCACCGCCGCCGAGGCGGCTCCGGCGATGCCTCGCGGCCATGGCGGAAAACCTTCCGTACGGTCGAGCGGGCCCTCCCGCCGAGGAGGGAGGGCCCGCCCGGAGCGGTCACCGGTTACCGATCACCACGGGCATGTCTCGGACACGTCAGAGACACAGGGCGACGCTGGCGACGCTGTCGCAGAGCAGCAGGCTGAGCTGGCTGCCGCCGCCACCGCCGCCGTGCGCCTGCTCTTCGGACTCCATGTCCTGAAGGTCGAGAAGCGACATGATGTTTCCTTTCGTCACATACATGGGGACAGGGGTTGTGCCACGACTCCTCCGCATCGGCGGGGAGCCGGTTCAGGGGCGCCCGTGCGGGCGCGGGAGGAACGGCAGTTGTGCCGTGCGGTCGCCGAGGGCGGAGCCCAGGGCGAGCAGGCAGCCTGCGGTTCCGGTGGCGAGGTCCATGGACAGCCGCATCATCTGGTGGCCCGGGAAGGCCAGTTCGCCCTGATGAACCATGCTGTACCAGCCCAGTGCGGCGATCTGCCGCGCGAGATGGTCCGGGGCGGCCCCGGGCGCGGTGGTGCGGGCGAGGTGCCAGATCATCCCGGCCCGGCCCTGGAACAGGCCGGGTTGCGCGTAGAAGCGCGACCGGGCGGCGGCGAGGATCCCGGAGCGGGCCTCGGCCAGGTCGGATCCGGGCACGTGCCCGAGGTAGTCGTCCAGGACGGCACCGATGCCGACGCTGCCGTCGCCGAGGTAGGGCAGGGTGCGCCAGCCCTCGTCCACGGCCAGCGCGCCGCGGGCCGTCCGCACGCACCGCTCCAGGTCCGCGCGCAGGGCGGCCCCGGCGAGGTCGAGCAGGTCCGGGGCGCCCGTCCGCTCGTACAGCCGCAGGAAGAACAGGGCGGGCCCGGTGGCACCGTGCAGCAGCCCGGCCCGGCCGGGCCCCGGCGCTGCGGGGGCGGCCATCCGGTCGGCGAGCAACTGGGCGGCTTCGACGGCCCGTTCGTGGAAGTCCCGTTCGCCGGTGACGCGGCCGAAGTGGTCGAGGACGAGCCCGATGCCGGCGAGGCCGCCGTGCAGGCCGGAGCCGAGGCGCTGCCACCGTTCGCCGAGGACCGTCGCGACGAGGTCGAGCGCGCGGTCGCGGTGCCCGAGCCGGTCGAGGACGAAGGCGGCACCGGCCAGCCCGTCGTAGAGGCCGGGCGGGGTGCCGGGCGGTGCAGGGTCGGTGTGGTCGAGCAGCCACTGCTCACCGGTCTCGTACCGCGGCGCGCCGGTCTCGGCGAGGGCGTGGAGCACGCCGGCGGCACCGTGCGCGAGCCCGAGGCCGCCGCCTTCGGTGAACTGGGCGATGTCGCCGGGGAAGAGCCGGTCGTCACGGTCGGGCGTGGCGGAGGCGAGGAGGGCGCGGACCATGGAGTCCCGGCTGCGCGGCCAGTCGCCGGGCTCGGGCAGGGGCTGCTGCCGTCGCCGGGTCCCGCCCTCCTCGCGGGTGATCTCGTCGACCGCCTCGTCCAGGAACTCCCGCGGCACGTCCGGGAATTCGGCGGCGATGACGTCCGCGAGATGGGCGGCCTTGCCGCGGTCGACGGCGAGGAGCGTGGTGATGGGCAGGAACAGGGCGAGCCGCAGGCAGGCCAGCGCGTACCGGTCGGTGCTCGTGCCGGTGCGGCCGGGTGGGGCGCAGAAGCCGGGGTGGGCGACGACCTGGCGCGTCCGGTCGGAGACGTCGGCGGCGGCCTCGAAGTCGATGAGGACGACGGACCGTTCGTCCGGCGCGACCATGATGTTGAACATGTGCAGGTCGTTGAAGACCACTCCCCTGCCGTGCACCGCCTCGACCGCCTCCTCGACGGCGCGGTGGATGCGCAGCGCCCAGGCCGTGTAGGCGGCGAGTGCGGCGGGGTCGGGGTCGGTGGCGAGCAGCGGATGCCGTTCGGCGAAGTAGGAGTTGAGGGTGCGGCCCTCGACGAAGTCCATGACGAGGAAACGATGGTCGCCCAGGGTGCACCAGTCGCGCACGGCGGGGGCGACGCCGAGCCCGGAGAGCCGTTCCAGTGCCGCCTTCTCCCGCTCCAGCCGGGCGATGGCGTCGGCCCCGTCCGCGGCGAGCCCGGCGTGCGGGCGGCCCTCCTTGAGCACGACCGCCCGCCCGTCGCGCAGATCGGTGCCGCGGTAGACGCCGCCGCCGTTGGAGAAGTGCAGGGCCTTCTCGATGCGGTACGGCAGTTCGCCGACGGTCGTGGCGTTGCGGGCGGCGAGGTGGGGTTCCAGGAAGGCGGGGAGCGTCACCCAGGACGGGACCTGGAAGGCGGGGTTCCGGGAATCCGGCACGAGCCGGCCCGTACCGTCCTCGACGGCGTGGACGAGTGCGCCGCGCCCGTCGAGGCAGTAGCGCCGCTCGAAGGCCCCGTACCGCACGTACAACGGCCCCTCGTGCCAGCGCAGATCGGTGAGGATGTACGGCCCCGGCCGTCCGCCGACGATCTCGTGCAGTTCGGTGAGCACCGTGTGCAGCTCCTGCTCGTCCCGCGGATAGACGGTGACGAACTTCCCGCTGGCATCACGGGCCGCGTACTTGCTGTTGCGCAGGTGCAGGAGGGGGCGGCTGGGGACGAACTTGAACGAGATGCCCCGCGGGATGCAGTAGTCCCACACGGCGGCGGCCGTCTTCTCGGCGGAGTCGGCGGTGGCGGACACGTGGATCTTCCAGCCCTGGGAGGGGAGTTGCCGCCCGCCCGTCTGTTCGAGTCCGGGAATGAGGTGCAGCCAGTCGCCACTACGGGCGGTCCGCCATCCGCCGGGCGCGGCCCGCCGGGCGGGCTCGAAGAGGGCGTCGTCGCGGCTGCTGTCCAGACGGTCCGGGGTCTCGTAGAAGTGCCGGTCGGCCAGGCAGTGGACCTCGTACCGCTTGTCCATGTGAGCATCCCCCTCGGCCCGTCCGCTGACGGAATGAGATTTCCACGGCGGCCGAGGGCGGAACAGTCACAGGTGTCATGACGTGACCATGCGGAACGCATGAGTAACTTTGCGCTGGTCCAGGCCTTTTGATGTTCATGCGGATGCTCCCACGGGTGTTCCCGCGGGGGTAGGTCGCGGGGTGTGGTCGCGGGGTGGCTCCTGAGCGGAACCGGGGGCGGTCGCGGTCCCCCGCGCCCATCGCCGGTCGCCGCGGTGCGGTTCTGTAGCCTGCCGGGAGATCACTGACATGGGGGAGGAGCAGGCGTTGCCATTGACGGAGCCGGCACCGGACGCGGTGGCGGTCGACGGCGAGGACGGAGGGGGCGGGGAATGAGTGACGGCCTCAAGGCGAACAAGGCGGCGATGGATGCCATCGCGAGCGGCATCAACGGCGCCATCGGTGAACTGAAGGGTGTCGGCACACCGGGCGCGGCCGCCGTCGGCCGCGGCTTCTCGGAGCTCTCCCTCTCCGGGATGGAGACGGGGCACGAGGGACTGAGCTCCTCCTTCAAGGAGTTCTGCGACCGCTGGGAGTGGGGCGTACGGGCGCTCCTGCACGACGCGAACGAGTTCGCGGAA
>NZ_JABBXF010000027.1 GCF_013030945.1 Streptomyces morookaense
ACCGAACGAACTGTCCATACCGGACTGACCGCCCAGGATCGCGCTCAGGGCGCTGTTCAGGTCGGCGGTCACCTGATCCGAATGCGACTTGAACGAGTCGAACGCCTGCTTGCCCGCACCGTTGAACTTCCCCTCCAACGGCTGCGCCGCAGCAATCAACTGCCGGATCAGACCACCCAGGTCCTCACTCGAACCCCGCGTCTTGCCCACCAGGCCCGACAGCGTCGTATTACCCATGTCGAACTTCACGAGCTCACCCCCGTCTTCCCCGTCATCTCACTTGCTCGTCGTCTGCTCGTCGTCTCACGCAGGCCTCTCGGCTCCGCGTGCACCTCTCGGCGACTCGCACACATTTAGCAACATCATCCGCGCGAACGCCAAGCGGAGACCGGTCCGGCGGGCGGTCTGTTACGAGAACGTGCAAGTCGTGACGCGGACGGGACGCCGGTTGTCCCTGTGCCGAATTCGGTCCACATATGTGCCGAGAAGTCTCCCGTAAGGGGGGAATTGGCTGGAGAATGGCAATTACGGGGAGTCTGCCGGTTCCCCGTACGAAGCCGTGAAACCGGTGAAACGGGGGGAATCATGTGTGCAGAGGCATCACCGGAGTCACCGGAGTCACCGGCAGGGGTGAGCGTTCTCGGTCTCGGGCCCATGGGCACGGCATCGGCCGCTGCGTTTCTCCGTGCCGGGCACCGGACGGCCGTCTGGCACCGAACCCCCGGTGCGGCCGGGGTGCTTGTGGCGAAGGGGGCCGTGGAAGCGGGCTCGGTCGGGGCGGCCGTGGCCGCCGGTCCGCTGGTCGTCGTCTGTGCGGCACCGTACGAGGCCGCCCGCGCGGTCCTGGACACCGCGGGCGACGGGCTCGCTGGACGGACGCTCGTCGTCCTCGCCCCGGGGTCGCCCGTCCATGCCCGCGAGACGGCCGACTGGGCCGAGCGGCACGGTGTCGGCGGATACCTCGACGGCGTGGTCATGTCGAGCCCGCCGGGCGTCGGCGGTCCCGGCTGTCTGCTGCTCTGCAGCGGCGACCAGGCCGCTTTCGACGAGCACCGCAAGACGCTCGCCGCCTTGGGCGAACCGTTTTATCTGGGGCCCGACGCCGCGCTGGCGTCCGTGTACGAGACCGCGCTGCTCGGCCTGATGTCGGCCACGCTGACCGGCTGGCTGCACAGCGTGGCACTCGTCGGCGCCGCCGGGCCCGGCGGCAATGTGCCGGCGACGGAGTTCACCGAGGTGGCCCGGCGGTGGCTGCACAGCGTCGGCGAACTCATGGGCACGTACGCCCCGCAGATCGGCTCCGAGCACTGCCCTGCGGACGGTCTTCCCCTGGAGCGGCACCTTGCGATGGCCGACATCCTCGTCCACGCGAGCGAGCTCCGGGGCGTGCCGTCCGGCCTGCCGGAGCTGCTCAGGGAGCCGCTCGCGCGGGCGGTCGCGGCCGGGCACGGCGGCGAGGGCTACGCGCGACTGGCCGGGTTCGTGGCCTCCGCAGGCGAGTCGGCGTCCGCAGGCGAGTCGGCGCCCGCCGCGGAGGACGGCTCCGTCACCGGCTGACAGTTGCTGCCGCTGCTGCTGTCGCCGCCTCCAGCCTGGCCGCCATGTCGTGCGGGCTGCCGGCCCAACCGCCGTTCCTGTACAGGGGTTCGTCACGGCCGAAGCGCTTGTCGCGGAAGGCCGCCAGCAGGTCGGCGGCCCCGTGCAGGGTGCACTCCGTGCGGCCGAGCAGTTCGCGGACGACCACGACCGCGCCCAGGCTGTGCACGCAGCGGGCGGCGAACCACGCCTCGACGGCCTCCATGCCACCCGCCGCGTGCTCCTCGCGCACGAGCTCCGTCGTGCCGTGGAAGGCGGCGGCCAGCCGGGCGTACGGCGCGTCCTCGGCCGGGGCGAAGACGGGGGCGAGGGCGATGACGAGGCGCGTCAGGTAGCCGCTGTCGCTCTCCGGGAGTCCGGGGTGGTCCTTGTGGAAGTCGGACCAGTCGGCCTCGGCGGCCGAGTAGAGGATGTAGCCGAGGTCGGCGGGTTCGCCGGACTCCCTCAGGACCCGGTCCAGCAGTTCGTACGTCAGGTGCGTGTGCTCGTCCTCCGCGAGGAGCACCGCGTCGTAGAGGTCCTTGGCCTCGGGGTGGACGTCCGAGAGCAGCCAGAGGATCTTCCAGGCGAGGGAGAGCTCGGGGCTCGCCGCCATGAGGACCGCCGGGACACCGCCCGGCACCGCTCCGGGTATCTCCGTCCGTACGGGCGGTTCGGGCAACGGCTCGTTGAAGACGAAGTCGAGCTGGACCGTGCCCTGCGGGATGCCGTCCGCCACGGCCGTCCAGGGCAGGACGAGGCGGCGGCCCGGCACCCGGTCGTACGTCCAGATCCCGTCGCTCACGGCGCCGGAGGCGTCGATGCGGACCGGGCTGTCCGGGTCCTGCGAGAGCGCCTCGGCGGCGCGGGCGATGCCGGCGAACAGGGCGTCGGTGCGGGCGTCTTCGAGCTGCCACGTGTGCGGTACGACCACGAAGTCCAGGTCACCGGGTTCGCGGGCCGCGGCGCCGTACCACGCCTTCAGCAGCACACTGCCGCGCAGCACCAGGTGCTCGGCCCACTCGGAGCCGGCGACGGCCGCGAGGACGTGGTCCAGCGCGTGCCGGCGGGCGGCGTACCAGGCCGCGCCCTGCGGCTCGCCGGGCCGCAGGGCGTGCGGCAAGTCCTGTGCGGCGCGGGCCGCTTCGTCCGGTGGGGTCTGCGGGACGACCGTGCCGGCGTCCCCGGGGCCGTGGCCGAAATGCTCCCACGGTGTTGCTGCCGACATGCGTCCGTACCTTCTTCCTCTGCGATCCAGCCCGCGTCGAGCGACTCGTTGCTGTCGTGGTCGACGAACTCGCGCTCGACGGCGACGATTTCATGGTCGTCGGCGCGGGGCGCCACCGCCAGTGCGCCCGGCCGGTCTGCTGCCGAGGAGCGCGGAGGTGCTCGGTGTCACCGGGAAATGATCACATGTCGGGGTTTCGGGCCCGGAGGGCGGCAATCCTGTGGATGTCGGCGAGGATGTCCGGTGCCTGGTCGCTCACGGCGATGCCGCCATGGTGCGCGCGATGTCGGGCAGTTCCACGGGGCGCGGGCCTTCCTCGTGGCGACGGGTGGCTTCTTGGGTGGTGACGATTCCCACGCAGCGGGGCCCGCACCGGGGAACGCGCCTGGGGCCTGTCCGATGGGTCGGTGCGGGCCCCGCGGCGTCTGGTGCCGGGGGCACCTCCCAGCGGTGGCTGAGGGAGCGCCGCAGGGCCCGCGCCGACCCATCGGACAGGCCCTAGTCCCGGCAGATCAGCAACAGCGCCCTGTCGTCGTTGACATCCTTCGCCACCGCCTCGATCAGATGCCACGCCGCGCCGTGGAAGCCCGAGGTGACATAGCGGTCGGCCTCGCCGGTCAGGCGGTCCATGCCTTCCGTCAGTTCGCGTTCCGACGTTTCGACCAGGCCGTCCGTGAAGAGCATCAGGACGTCGCCGCGGCGCAGCGTGCCGCGTGCGGGGTCGAATTCGGCGCCGTCGTAGACGCCGAGGAGCGGGCCCTCGGCGGATTTCTCCTCCCAGCGGCCCGAGCCGGCGCTGAGGTGGAGGCCGGGGACGTGACCCGCGGAGAAGAGTTCGTAGTCGCCGCTGTCCAGGTCGAGGACCAGGTGGACGGAGGTGGCGAAGCCCTCGTCCCAGTCCTGGCGGAGGAGGTAGCCGTTCGCGGCGTGCAGGAAGTCGTGCGGCGGGAGGGAGCCGAGCAGGCCGCCGAAGGCGCCGGAGAGGAGGAGGGCGCGGGAGGCGGCATCCATGCCCTTGCCCGAGACGTCCGTGAGGACGACCTCCAGCGTGCGGCCGCCGTTGGTGCGGGCCGCGACGACGAAGTCGCCGGAGAAGGACTGGCCGCCCGCCGGGCGCAGCGCCATCTCGCGGTGCCAGCCGTGCGGGAGCTTCGGCAGCTTGCTCTGGACTCGGATGCGTTCGCGGAGGTCGAAGAGCATCGTGCCGCCGCGCCGCCACGGCACGCCGACGCGGCTGCGGAACTGCGCGATGAGCAGCCCGAAGAACGCGACCGCCGCCACGACGAGGATGGTGCCGGGGGTGACCCGCTCCGCGCCCTCCTCGTACGGGTCCAGGATCTGGGCCTCCGCGATCAGTGCGGCGGCCGCGGCCGAGTACAGGCCCAGCAGGCTCGCGGGGCGCAGCAGCAGGCCGCCGGCCACGATGGGCAGGACCAGGGCCGCGGGGGAACACCAGTCGGGCTGGGCGATGGTGCCCAGGGCGAGGGCGGGCACGGACATCAGCAGCGCGGTGAGGGCGACCCAGTCGGAGCCGTCGCCCCGGAAATAGTCGACACC
Source organism: Streptomyces morookaense (assembly GCF_013030945.1). GTDB lineage: Bacteria > Actinomycetota > Actinomycetes > Streptomycetales > Streptomycetaceae > Streptomyces > Streptomyces morookaensis. The sequence continues at coordinate 4,361 of NZ_JABBXF010000027.1, forward strand.
GGCCTTGCGCACGCTCGTGCGCGCCCGGTGCAGTGCTTTGCGCATCCGGGCCGTCGGGGTCTCCGCAGCGCCAGTCATTGCATCGGGACCCTATCCACCCATTCGGCGGTGCGTCGATTCACGCCGCGCCGGGACGGGCGCCGTGCGGGCGCCCGGGTGGGGCCCGGAGAGCAACCTTATGCGTATCGATCCTTATCGATGCGCCGCAAGGTCGGGTTTCCGTCTCGTCCGAAACGGCTGATGCATGGTGGTGCCGGACGGAGCCAGGGGATGCGGGGGCCGCGTGCGCGGCGTGAGGCGTGCGCCGGTCGGCGCCCCCGTCCGGTCAGGCCTTCTGGCACTCCGGGCACCAGAAGAGGTTGCGGGCCGCGAGGTCCGCGGTGCGGACGGCGGTGCCGCAGATGTGACAGGCCTGGCCGGCCCGGCGGTAGACGTAGACCTCGCCGCCGTGGTCGTCCACGCGCGGCGGGCGGCCCATGGCCTCCGGCTCGTGCTCGGGGCGGACGGTGTCGATCCGGTTGTTGCGCACGCCCTCGCGCATCAGGTCCGTCAAGTCCCGCCAGATCGCGTCCCATTCGCGGCGGGTGAGGTCGCGGCCCGCCCGGTAGGGGTCGATGCCGTGCCGGAAGAGGACCTCGGCGCGGTAGACGTTGCCGACGCCGGCGACGATCTTCTGGTCCATCAGGAGCGCGGCGACGGTGGTGCGGCTGCGGGCGATCCTGCGGAAGGCCCGGTCGCCGTCGTCGTCCTCGCGGAGCGGGTCCGGGCCCAGGCGGTCGTGTATCGCCTGCTTCTCGCCCTCGGTGACGAGCGTGCAGGTGGTGGGGCCGCGGAGGTCCGCGTAGCCGGAGGTGTTCGCGAGACGGAGGCGGACGGTCTCCGTGGGCGGGGGCGCCGGGGCGTCCCCGAACGTGTACTTGCCGAACAGGCCGAGGTGGATGTGGACCCATCCGACGGCCTCGAAGCCGAGGAAGAGGTGCTTGCCGTGGGCTTCGGCGCCGGCCAGCACCTGGCCGTCTATGAGGGCCGCGCTGTCCGCGAACTTGCCCTGGGGGCTGGTGGCGTGGACGGCTTCGCCCGCGAAGAGCGCGCGGTGGTCCGCGGCCAGGCGGTGGATCGTATGCCCTTCGGGCATGACTGGGCGTCCCTTCGGGCGGAGGGGTGCGGAGAGGTGCGGGAGGGGCCTGCCCCCCCCCCCGCACCTGAAAAGAACCCTCAGCCCTGCTGCGGGTGGTGGGCCGGGATCGCGGGGAGGTCGCCCGTCTCCTCGTACGCGCGCAGCATCTCGATGCGGCGCGTGTGACGCTCGTCACCGGAGTACGGCGTCGCCAGGAAGATCTCGACGAACTTCGTCGCCTCCTCCTGCGTGTGCATGCGCGCACCCACGCTGATCACGTTCGCGTTGTTGTGCTCGCGGCCCAGCGCGGCCGTCTGCTCGCTCCAGGCCAGTGCGGCGCGGACGCCCTTCACCTTGTTCGCGGCGATCTGCTCGCCGTTGCCGGAGCCGCCGATCACGATGCCGAGGCTGTCCGGGTCGGCGGCCGCCTTCTCCGCGGCGCGCAGGCAGAACGGCGGGTAGTCGTCCTGGGCGTCGTAGATGTGGGGACCGCAGTCGACGGGCTCGTGGCCGTGGGCCGTGAGCCACTCGACGAGGTGGTTCTTGAGTTCGTAACCGGCATGGTCGGAGCCGAGGTAGACGCGCATGGGTCCGAGTGTGGCACGAGGCGGACCGGGCGCCCGCCACCGGGCGACTCTTCGGGTACCGACGTGTACCGGGAGTGAAGACAACGATACGGATTCGGGTCTTCCTAAACACACCTTTGAAAAGTTCTAATGCGGGAACTCGCAACCCGAGTACCGAAGGAAAACAACCCGAAGGAACATCCACATGAGCGCGACACCGCCGACAATGACAAAGGGGTCGACGACCGGCGATCCCGGCCGTGAACCGGCGTCCGGCGAGGCCGGACTCAAGGCCGGCCTCAAGAACCGGCACCTGTCCATGATCGCTATCGGTGGTGTCATCGGTGCCGGTCTCTTCGTGGGTTCCGCGTCCGGCATCGCCGCCGCCGGCCCCGGCATCCTGATCTCCTACGCACTCGTCGGCGCGATGGTCGTCTTCGTGATGCGCATGCTGGGCGAGATGGCCGCGGCCAACCCGACCTCCGGCTCCTTCTCCGCCTACGCGGACCGGGCGCTGGGCCGCTGGGCCGGCTTCACCATCGGCTGGCTCTACTGGTTCTTCTGGGTCGTGGTCCTCGCCGTCGAGGCGACCGCGGGCGCGAAGATCCTCGCGGGCTGGGTCCCGGCCGTCCCGCAGTGGGCCTGGGCTCTGATCGTGATGGTCGTCCTGACCGCCACCAACCTCGCCTCGGTGAGCTCCTACGGCGAGTTCGAGTTCTGGTTCGCCGGCATCAAGGTCGTCGCGATCGGCGCCTTCGTGGTCATCGGCCTGCTGGCCGTCTTCGGCGTGCTGCCCGGTGCGCACAACGACACCGCAGGGTTCTCCAACCTCACCTCGCACGGGGGCTTCCTGCCGAACGGCCCCGGCGCGATCCTCACCGGTGTCCTGATGGTCGTCTTCTCCTTCATGGGCAGCGAGATCGTCACCCTCGCCGCCGGTGAGTCCGAGGACCCGCAGCGTGCTGTGACCAAGGCCACCAACAGCGTCATCTGGCGGATCGGCGTCTTCTACCTGGGCTCGATCCTGGTGGTCGTCTCCCTGCTGCCGTGGAACTCCGCGGAGATCGCCAAGAAGGGCAGCTACGTCGCCGCCCTCGACTCCATCGGCATCCCGCACGCCGGCCAGATCATGAACGTGATCGTGCTGACCGCCGTGCTCTCCTGCCTCAACTCCGGCCTGTACACGGCCTCCCGCATGGCCTTCTCCCTCGGCCAGCGCGGCGACGCGCCCAAGGTCTTCGCCCGGGTCAACAGCAAGAACGGTGTTCCGCAGGCCGCGATCCTGGGGTCGGTCGTCTTCGGCTTCCTCTCGGTCGTCTTCAACTACGTGTGGCCGGACACCGTCTTCAAGTTCCTGCTCAACTCGTCCGGTGCCATCGCCCTGTTCGTCTGGCTGGTCATCTGCGTCACGCAGCTGAAGATGCGCGGCATCATCCTGCGCGAGATGCCGGAAAAGCTGGTCGTGCGGATGTGGGCCTTCCCGTACCTGACGTACGCGACCATCGGCATGATCCTCTTCGTGCTCGGCTACATGGTCGTGGACGGCGGGGACAACCGCGACCAGGTGCTGCTGTCCACCCTGGTGGGCGCGATCGTGCTCGTCCTCGGCATCGTCCTCGGGCGGCGGCACGAGGGACGGGCAGCCGTCGAGAAGTAGGCAGCCTGCACGCCGGGCCGGGCCCGCATCCCTCGACGGGGGTGCGGGCCCGGCCCGTTCGTGTCGTCCGTGTCGTCACCCCGTGCGGAACGACGCCTTCACGCGCGCGTAGACGTCCAGCGCGGCCTTCTCCGCGGAGTCCTGGTACCAGACGTTCACCTGGTACGTCCGTCCTCCCTTCTCGAAGCCGAGCTGCCGGCCGTACCACGGTGTGCCGGCCTGCGGGATGGTGTACTCCCAGATCACCGCGGAGTTGCCGCGGAACGTCGTGGGATCCAGCCGGATCTTGCGGTAGCCGGTGATGCCGTGGAAGTTCTCCTCGTCGCGCTGCCAGTGGGTCACCACGTCCTCCGTCGTACGGGCCTGGCTCGCGGAGATCTCGATGGTGCCGTCCTTCGCGGCGTAGCTGATGTCGCTCGGGCTCTTCTCGGTGCGGTTCCAGTCGGCGGGCGGGGCCCAGCTGAAGCCGTCCTCGGTGCGGCGGGCGTCCGACGGCGACGCTGATGGCGAGCCCGCGCCCGTGCTCCCGCCGCCCCCGCCCGGCGCCCCCTGGAGCGCCAGGAACACCGCGCCGGCCACGACCGCGGCGGCCACCGCTGCGGTCGCCGCGAGGAGGGCGGACCTGCGGTACGGGCGCGGGCGCGGCGGGCGTTCGTCCTGCGCGGGCTCCGGCGGCGCTTCCGGCGCGGGCGGCAGCGGCGGTGGAGCGGTGACCTCGGTCGGCGGGTGCGGTACGGGCTCCGGGGGCGGCGGCGCGCAGACGGCCGCGAGGATCTCCTCCACGCCGTCGAGCGCGGGCCGGCCGCCCGGGTCCTTGAGCAGCAGCCCGGACAGCAACTCCCGCAGCGGGCCCGCCTCCTGCGGGATCTCCGGCTCCTCGTAGAGCACGGCGTGCAGCGTGGCCAGCGTCGTCCCCCGGGTGAAGGGCGACTGGCCGGCGACCGCCGCGCAGAGGGTGGCACCGAGCGACCACAGGTCCGACGGCGGGCCCTGCTCGCGACCCTCGATGCGCTCGGGCGCCATGTAGTCGGGTGAGCCGACGAGGGTGCCGGCCATGGTCAGCGCCGCCGCGTCCTGCACGGCCGCGATGCCGAAGTCGGTGAGGACGACCCGGCCGCGCGCGGTGAGCAGGACGTTGCCGGGCTTGATGTCCCGGTGCAGCACCCCGACCGCGTGGACCTCGCGCAGGGCGCGGACCAGGGCGAGGCCGATCCTGGCCGCCTCGCGGGGCTCCACCGGGCCGTCGCGGCGCAGCACTTGCTCCAGGGAACGGCCGTCGACCAGTTCCATCACGATCCACAGCCGGTCGTTCTCCTCGGCCACGTCGTAGACGCGGACGACGTTGGGGTGGTCGATGCGGGCCGTGGCGCGGGCCTCGCGCCGGCTGCGCTCGCGCTGGACGGCGCTCCCCTCCCCCATGAGGCCGTCGATGCGTATTTCCTTGGCCGCCACGCGCCGGTCGAGCATCTCGTCCGTGGCACACCACACCCGCCCCATTCCGCCGCGCCCGATCAATTCCAGCAGCCGGTAACGCCCCACCACGAGACGCCCCTGCCTCTCCCCACTCGAAATTCCCACCAGGCCCGCCCCCATTACGGAATTGTTTTTCCGCACCCCTCGGACGTCGGAATCTTGTGGTACCTATTCAAATGCCTCCGCAGGAGGCGAAGACAGGGGGGAGCCAAAATGTTCCTAAGCAATCGGTGGCGGTGGTCCGCGGCGGCGGCCCTGCCGGTGGTGCTGCTGTGGCCGGCGGGCGCGTTCGCCGCCGAGCCGACACCGGGCAGCAGCCAGGGCGGGAGCCCGGGACCCAGTGCGCCTGCCGGGTACAAGGTCGGTACGGAGCTGCCGCAGCGGATAACCGTGAACAGGAAGTCGGGGAACACCAGTCTGACTGCGACCGTGCGCAATGACGGGGCCTCGGGGACCGACGGCGTCACCATGGACGTCGTCGGGTTCAAGGGGCTCCGCGTGAAGTCCGTGGAGGGCTGTTCCGCGATTCCGTCCGGAGAACTCCCGCCGGGTGCGAACAGCGGATTCGCCTGTCCTGTCGGAAAACTCGCGGCGGGCGCGCACCGCACGTATCGCGTGACCGCGGACTTCGACCTGGCGGAGACGGGCCAGATCTGCCTGCCCGTGACGCTGAGCGGCACCAAGACCCTGGTGTGGCAGCAGGGGCCCGTGCATTTCGGGACCACGGACTCGAGCGCCGACGCGCCGGACACGCCCTTGTTGCTGGGCACCAAGAATGTGCCGTCCGGGGCGGCCTCATCACCGGCCGCCTCGCCGTCCGCATCGCCGTCCGCATCGCCGAGCGCGGCCCCGTCGAGCGCGGCCCCGTCGGCCTCGGGCACGTACGGCAGTCCGTCGGGCAGTCCGCCCGGCAAGGACGTCGTCCCGTCGCACCCCGCCCCTGCCACGAGCGACGATCCCGGTGAACTCGCCCGCACGGGCGGCCCGTCGGACCTCCCGGCGGCCGGTGCCGTCGGAGCCGCCCTGCTGGCGGCCGGCGGCACCGGGCTCTGGCTCGCCGCGCGTCGGCAGGGGCGCCGCTAGGGTGCGCCCCTTACGGGGCGCTGCAACGGGCCGGCCTGCAGGAAGGAGGAGCCGTCAGCCGCGGCGGTGCAGCAGCTTCCACGCCGTCGGCAGCGCGCCCATCGCCAGGGCGGCCTTCAGCGCGTCACCGATGAGGAAGGGGGTCAGGCCCGCCGCCACGGCCGCGGACAGCGACATGTGGGTGGACAGGGCCAGGTACGGGACGCCGACCGCATAGATGATCGCGGTGCCGAGGGCCATCGCGCCCGCGGTGCGCAGCGCGGAGCGGTCGGCACCGCGGCGGGCCAGGGCGCCGACGACGGTGGCGGCCAGCAGCATGCCGAGCACGTAGCCGAAGGAGGGGAAGGCCGCACCGGAGCGGGCCTCGGCGAACCACGGCATCCCGGCGATGCCGGCCACCGCGTACAGCGCCATGGACAGGAACCCGCGGCGGGCGCCCAGGGCGGTGCCGACGAGCAGCGCCGCGAAGGTCTGGCCGGTGACGGGGACCGGGGAGCCGGGGACGGGGACCGCGATCTGTGCGGCCACGCCGGTGAGCGCGGCACCGCCGAGGACGAGCGCGGCGTCGCGGACGCGGGCCCGGCCCGCGGTGGAGGCGGGGAGCAGATCGGCGAGGACCGTACCGGTCCGGGGCAGGGTGGCGGCGGTGGCCATCGGTACTCCGCTCGGAGAAGGCGACAAAGAGTGAGGACACCGTGACGTTAGCCGAGCATCCGTTCGGATGGCACCGTGTGCCGGTGACAAACCGTGCGCATGCCGCTTGGCGGTTCCGTACTGCCATACGCCCCTTGAACGCCGCTCGCGCCGGCCGGAGTGATGCTCGTCACCTGGGGCCCTGTGGAGCTTGGCGCGAACAGTGCGCTCAGGAGACTGTGTAAGTCCTGGTTAAAACAGACACCTGACGAGAGCACGAGCCCCCCATGCACGACGCACCGCCGGCCGGCGAGACCCTCGCCGGCGAGAGAGAACCGCTGTCCGCGGGGCTGAAGCAGCGACATCTGACGATGCTCGGCCTGGGCGGGGTGATCGGCGCCGGACTCTTCGTCGGCTCGGGCGCCGGGATCGCCGTGGCGGGCCCCGGGATCATCGTCTCGTACCTGATAGCCGGCGCCCTCGCGATGCTGGTGATGCGGATGCTCGGCGAGCTGTCCGCCGCCATGCCCTCCTCCGGCGCCTTCTCGGTGCACGCGGAGCGGGCGCTGGGCCGCTGGGCAGGGTTCACGGTGGGCTGGCTCTACTGGTTCCTGCTGGTGATCGTGCTCGCCGTGGAGGCCACGGCCGCCGCGCAGATCGCGCACGGCTGGCTGCCGGCGGTGCCGCAGTGGGGCTGGGTGCTGCTCTTCATGACGGTCTTCACCAGCGCCAACCTGGCCGCGGTGAAGAACTTCGGCGAGTTCGAGTTCTGGTTCGCCGCGCTGAAGGTCGGCGCGATCGTGCTCTTCCTCGCGCTCAGCCTGCTGGCGATCTTCGGCGTGCTGCCGAACACCCATGCCGTGGGGATGTCGAACCTGACCGGCCAGGGCGGCTTCCTGCCCAACGGCTGGAGCGGAGTGATCTCCGGCGTGCTGACCGTGGTCTTCGCCTTCGGCGGGCTGGAGGTCCTCACGATCGCCGCCGCCGAGTCCGACGACCCGGCGCGCGCGGTGGGCCGGGCGGTGCGCAGCGCGGTCTGGCGCATCCTCTTCTTCTATGTCGGCTCGATGCTCGTCATCGTGACCCTGCTGCCCTGGAACGCGCAGAAGCCGGGGCAGAGCCCGTACGTGGCCGTGCTGGACCACATCGGGGTGCCGGGGGCCGGGCAGATCATGAACATCGTGGTGTTCGTGGCGCTGCTCTCCGCTCTCAACGCCAACCTCTACGGCTCGTCCCGGATGGTCTTCTCGCTGGCCGAGCGCGGCGAGGCGCCGCGGTCGCTGCTGAAGGTCTCGGAGGGCGGGGTGCCGCGGCGCGCGGTGTTCGCCTCGGTCGCGTTCGGCTTCGTCTCGGTCGTCCTCAACCTCGAGTGGCCGGATTCGATCTTCCGCTATCTGCTCAACGCGGTGGGTTCCGTCCTGCTCTTCGTCTGGGGTCTGATCGCGGTCTCCCAGCTGCGGCTGCGGCCGCGCATCGAGCGCGAGATGCCCGAGCGGCTGTCGCTGCGCATGTGGTGCTTCCCCTATCTGACCTGGGCCGCGCTGGCCGGCATGGCCGCGGTGCTGGTGCTGATGCTCACCGACCACGACGCACGGCCGCAGCTGCTGTGGTCGGCGGCGGCGACGGGCGCGGTGCTGGTGGTCTCCTGGCTGCGGGAACTCCGGCTGCGCCGGGCCGGATGACGGGCACCGGAATTAGGGCCACAAAGTATCGCTTCTGGCGATACGTCAGCTACACGCGGTAACACCTGCGTCTGAATATCGGACAGCCGTGTGACAAGTGTTGTCCTGAGCGAACATGGCCACCACACTGAGGCCACTTTTCAGCTGCTGACCGATCCTGGACCGTTCAGCTCTCATCTCACGGGGACAGACACGAACATGACCGGTATACCCGCGGCCTCCACCTCGGCAGGGGCCACCGACCAGCCCCCGGCCACGGACAGCGGCCTGTCGAACGGGCTGAAGCAGCGCCACCTGTCGATGATCGCCCTCGGCGGCGTCATCGGCGCCGGACTCTTCGTCGGCTCCGGTGCCGGCATCGCCGCCGCGGGCCCGGGCATCGTGCTCGCCTATGCCGTCTCCGGACTGCTGGTGATGCTCGTGATGCGGATGCTCGGCGAGATGGCGGCGGCCAACCCGGCCTCGGGCACCTTCTCCGTGCACGCCGAGCGCGCCATCGGCCCCTGGGCCGGCTTCACCGCGGGCTGGATGTTCTGGGTGGAGCTCTGCGTGGGCATCGCCGTCGAGGCGATCGGCGCGGCGGCCATCATGGTGCGGTGGTTCCCGGCCACCCACTCCTGGATGTGGGTGCTGCTCTTCATGGCCCTCTTCTGCGGGACGAACCTCGCGGCCGTGAGCAACTTCGGCGAGTTCGAGTTCTGGTTCGCCACGCTGAAGGTCGCCGCCATCGGCATCTTCCTGGTGCTGGGCGTCCTGGCCATCATGGGCCTGCTGCCCGGCACATCGGCCCCGGGAGCCTCCAACCTCACCGGTCACGGCGGCTTCCTGCCCAACGGGACCAACGGCCTGGAGGCGGGCCTGCTGGCCTCGGTCTTCGCCTACGGCGGCCTGGAGACGGTGACCATCGCCGCGGCCGAGTCCGAGCACCCGGTCAAGGGCGTCTCCAAGGCGGTCCGCACGGCGATGTGGCGCATCGCGCTGTTCTACGTCGGCTCGATGCTCGTCGTCGTCACCCTGATCCCCTGGACCGAGAAGTCCCTGGGCACCGACGGCCCGTACGTCGCGGTCCTGAAGCACCTGGACATCCCGGCCGCCGGGGAGATCATGAACGTGGTCGTCCTGATCGCGCTGCTCTCCGCGATGAACGCCAACATCTACGGCGCATCCCGGATGTCCCACTCGCTGGTGATGCGCGGCGAGGGCCCGCGCTTCCTGGCCAAGGTGAGCGGCGGGGTGCCGCGGCGGACCGTGCTGGCCTCCTCCGCCTTCGGCTTCTTCGCCGTGCTGCTGAGCTACTGGTGGCCGGACACCGTCTTCAAGTGGCTGCTCTACATGACCGGTGCGGCCGTGCTGGCGGTGTGGGCCTTCATCGCCGCGACCCAGCTGCGGATGCGCCGGAAGCTGGAGCGCGAGACGCCCGAGAAGCTCGTGGTGCGCATGTGGGCGTTCCCCGCGCTGTCCTGGGTGACGCTGGCCGGCATCCTCTGCGTGCTCGGCCTGATGCTGCGCGAGAACGACACCCGCGTCCAGCTGTACGCCACGGCCGGCCTGGTCGCGGTGCTCGCGGTCGTCGGCTACCTGCGCCAGCGCGTACTGGCCGGCCGCGCGCAGCACGGCTGACGCCCCGGCACCTCCCTTTCCCCGAGGCGGGGTGGGTCCTGATCTTCAGGACCCACCCCGCCTCCGTCTTTGGACCGAAGCCGCCCCCCGTTTCCGCCCTGACGGGGCATCTGCTGATAGCTTCTACCTGCAAGCCAATTGCAATAAGCCGTCGGAGGGCTCGGCATGGCCATCTACACACTTCCGGAACTTCCCTACGATTACGCGGCTCTGCAGCCGGTCATCGACGCGAAGATCATCGAGCTGCACCACGACAAGCACCACGCGGCGTACGTCAAGGGCGCGAACGACACCCTCGAACAGCTCGCCGAGGCCCGCGACAAGGACCAGTGGGGCGCGGTCAACGGCCTGGAGAAGAACCTGGCCTTCCACCTCTCCGGCCACATCCTGCACAGCATCTACTGGCAGAACATGACCGGCGACGGCGGCGGCGAGCCGCTGGACAAGGACGGCGTGGGCGAACTCGCCGACGCCATCGCGGAGTCCTTCGGCTCCTTCGCCAAGTTCAAGGCCCAGATGACGAAGGCCTCCGCCACCACGCAGGGCTCGGGCTGGGGCGTCCTCGCCTACGAGCCGGTCAGCGGCCGCCTGATCGTCGAGCAGGTCTACGACCACCAGGGCAACGTGGGCCAGGGCTCGGTGCCGATCCTGGTCTTCGACGCGTGGGAGCACGCCTTCTACCTGCAGTACAAGAACCAGAAGGTGGACTTCATCGAGGCGATGTGGCAGGTGGTCAACTGGCAGGACGTGGCGGCGCGTTACGCGGCCGCGAAGGAGCGGGGGAACCTGCTGCTGCTGGCCCCGTAACACCCCTCGGACGGCCTGCTCGTGATCGTCTTCTCACCCTTCACGCGGCAGGCGACCGGAGAGGCCCCGTGCGCTCGCATCGCACGGGGCCTCTCCTCTGCCCCGTCAGGGGCGCTGGGGGCACCTCCCAGCGCCCCTGACGGGGCTCAGGCGTGGCCGAAGGCCTCCCCCGTGACCGTGAACTCCCGTGCCAGCCCCGTCTCGTGCAGCCGGGCGAACGGGGTGAACGGGACGCCGCACTCCGAGCCGCCGCGGTCGAAGTTCCACGCCTTCTCGACCGCGACGCGGTAGTCGATCGCCACCCTGCCGTCCTCGGCCACCCGCACCGTGCCCGTCAGCCGGAACTCCACGCAGCGCAGCGCGAGCCACCAGTCGGGGTGCACGCGCCGCGTGATCAGCGCGTCGCGCCAGCCGCTGTCCGCGGGGTACGCGGCCGCCCCGCCCGGCCCGGCGCGCCAGCGCTCCAGCGCCTCGGCGCGCCAGCCCGCCAGCTGGGCGTCCACGGCCGCCCGCACGGCCGGCAGCGCCAGCAGCGCCTCGGCGTCCACCCGGCAGGGGGACCCCGTACCGCGCAGGTAGTGCCGCATCATGCCCGCGGCGCGCCGCAGTCCGAGCAGCGACCACAGCGGGGGCAGGGCCCGGCACACGGCCAGCGTCAGGAAGTCGTACGGGCGTGCGGGCAGCTCCGCGTAGGCGGCGTTGTCGCACGGCGGCTCCGCCTCGGCCCAGCCGCCGTGACGGCCGAGCGGCGGGGAGAGGTCCGTCTGGCCCATACCGGGACACTAAAGGACCTCGTGCCCGGCCGCGACCCGTCGGCGGAGCCGGGCGGGCTCAGTCGAAGCGCGGCCCCTCCGTCCGCGTCCGCTTGAGCTCGTAGAAGCCCGGCGTCCCGGCCACCAGCAGCGTGCCGTCCCACAGTCTGGCCGCCGCCTCGCCCTTGGGGGCGGGGGTGACGACCGGGCCGAAGAAGGCCACCTCGGTCCCGTCCGGCCCCGGCACCGCGATGATCGGGGTGCCGACCTCCTGGCCGACCTTCTCGATGCCCTCCTTGTGCGAGATCCGCAGGGCGTCGTCGTAGGCCTCGGAGGTCCCGGCCTCCGCCAGGCGCGCCGGGAGGCCGGCGTCCGCGAGGGCGCCGAGGATCGCCTCGGGGGTGCGGCCCTCGCCGCGGTTGTGGAAGCGGGTGCCGAGCGCGGTGTAGAGGCGGCCGAGCGCCTCGTTGCCGAACTCCTGCTCGACGGCGACGCACACCCGGACCGGGGCCCAGGCCCGGCCGCCGGGGCGCATGGCGTCGCGGTACTCCTCCGGCATCTCGTCCAGCCGGTTCTCGTTGAGCACGGCCAGGCTCATCACATGCCAGCGCACGTCCACCGGCCGCACCTTCTCGACCTCGAGCATCCAGCGCGAGGTCATCCAGGCCCAGGGGCAGGCCGGGTCGAACCAGAAGCCGACGGTGGTCTTCCCGGTGTTCGTCACGTCTGTGGTCACGCGGATCTCCTCGAAAGAGCAGGACAGTCGGCGTTTCAACAAACACACCCCATGCCATGATTCCTGGTGTTCGACATACGAGACGAAGCGTTTGAGACCGAAGACGAGGGAGCCGCGTCGTGCCCGGCGAGAACCTGACCCGCGAGGAGGCCCGCGAGCGGGCCCGGCTGCTGACCGTGGACGGCTACGACGTGGCGCTCGACCTGCGGTCCGCGGTGGGTCCGGACGACGGGCCGCGGACCTTCCGCTCGGTCACCACGATCCGCTTCCGCTGCGCCGAGCCCGGCGCCGCCACCTTCGCCGACCTGGTGGCGCCGTCCGTGACCGCGGTCACCCTCAACGGCCGCGCGCTGGACGCCGGGTCCGTCTTCGACGGCTCGCGCATCGCCCTGGAGGGCCTGGCCGCCGAGAACGAGCTGGTCGTGGACGCGCAGTGCGCCTACAGCCGCACCGGCGAGGGCCTGCACCGCTTCGCCGACCCCGAGGACGGCGAGGTCTACCTCTACACCCAGTACGAACCGGCCGACGCCCGGCGGGTCTTCGCCAACTTCGAACAGCCCGATCTGAAGGCCCCGTTCACCTTCACGGTGACCGCCCCGGCCGGCTGGACGGTGCTGAGCAACGGCGACCGGGACGGCGAGCCGCAGGCCGCCGACGGCGATCCCGCCTCCGCCACCTGGCGGTTCGTGCCCACCCGGCCGATCTCCACGTACATCACGGCCGTCGTCGCCGGCCCGTACCACATGGTCCACGACCACTACCGCCGCACGCTGCCCGACGGCACCGTGCTGGAGATCCCGCTCGGCGCGCTCTGCCGCAAGGGCCTCGCCAAGCACTTCGACGCCGACGACATCTTCACCGTCACCAAGCAGGGCCTGGACTTCTTCCACGAGCACTTCGACTACCCGTACCCCTTCGGCAAGTACGACCAGGCGTTCGTGCCCGAGTACAACATCGGCGCCATGGAGAACCCGGGCTGCGTGACGTTCCGCGAGGAGTTCGTCTTCCGCGGCAAGGTGACGCGCTCCGCGTACGAGCGCCGGGCCAACGTGATCCTGCACGAGATGGCCCACATGTGGTTCGGCGACCTGGTCACCATGGAGTGGTGGGACGACCTGTGGCTCAAGGAGTCCTTCGCCGACTTCATGGGCTCCTTCTCGCAGGTCGAGGCGACCCGCTTCGACAGCGCCTGGATCACCTTCGCCAACCAGCGCAAGGCGTGGGCCTACCGCGCCGACCAGCTGCCCTCCACGCACCCCGTCACGGCGGACATCCACGACCTGGAGGACGCCAAGCTCAACTTCGACGGCATCACGTACGCCAAGGGCGCGTCGGTGCTGAAGCAGCTGGTGGCCTACGTGGGGCGCGACGCCTTCCTGGAGGGCGCGCGCCGCTACTTCAAGCGCCACGCCTACGGCAACACGCGCCTGACCGACCTGCTGGACGTGCTGGAGGAGACGTCCGGCCGCGACATGGCCGCATGGTCGCGCTCCTGGCTGCAGACGGCCGGGGTCAACTCGCTCACGCCGCTCGCCACTTACGACGCCGAGGGGCGCATCACGGAGCTGGCCGTCCTGCAGGAGGCCGCCGCCTCGCACCCCGAACTGCGGCCGCACCGCGTGGCGGTGGGCCTGTACCGGCGCCGCGCCGAGGACGGGGCGCTCGTGCGGTACGCGCGCGCCGAGGTCGACGTCACCGGGCCGCGGACGGTGGTGGACGAACTCGCCGGCGCCGAACGGCCGGAGCTGATCCTCGTCAACGACGAGGACCTCACCTACTGCAAGATCCGCTTCGACGAGGGCTCGCTCGCCACCCTGCGCGGCCGGCTCGGCGACATCGCCGACCCGCTGGCCCGGGCGCTGTGCTGGTCCGCGCTGTGGAACCTCACGCGCGACGGGCTGATGCCCGCGCGCGACTTCCTGGACCTGGTGCAGCGGTTCGCCGGGGCCGAGAGCGACATCGGCGTGCTGCAGATGCTGCACGCCTGGGCGAACTCCGCCCTCGTCCACTACGCGGCGCCCGCGTGGCGCGCCGAGGGCGGCCGGCAGCTCGCCGGGAGCGCCCTGCGCGAACTCCGGCTCGCCGAGCCCGGCAGCGGGCACCAGCTGGCGTGGGCACGGTTCTTCGCGCAGGTCGCCGAGACCAAGGACGACCTGCAGCTGCTGCACGGCCTGCTGGACGGCGGCGCCCGGATCGACGGCCTGGACGTGGACCAGGAGCTGCGCTGGACGTTCCTCGCCGCGCTGGCCGCGTGCGGCGAGGCGGACGAGGCGGCGCTCGCCGCCGAACTGGAGCGGGACAACACGGCATCCGGCAAGCGGCACCAGGTCCGCTGCCTGGCGTCGCGGCCGTCGGCCGCGGTCAAGGCGGAGGCGTGGGCGGCGGTCGTCGACTCGGACGCCCTGTCGAACGCCCTGGCCGAGGCCACGATCACGGGCTTCGGCCAGCCCGGCCAGCGGGAGCTGCTGGCGCCGTTCGCGCCACGCTACTTCGAGGTGATCGAGCGGGTGTGGCGGGAGCGGTCGATCGAGATCGCGATGGCGGTGGTGAGGGGGCTCTTCCCGAGCCTGCAGGACAACGAGGCGACGTTGTCGGCCACCGACGCGTGGCTGGCGCAGCACGGGGATGCTGCGCCGGCGCTTCGGCGGCTCGTCCTGGAGGCCCGGGACGACCTGGCTCGGGCGCTGCGCGCCCAGGCGTGCGACAGCGCCCGTTAAGCCCCGATAGGGGCGCGGGGAACTGCGCGACAAGCCCCCACCGGCCCGCGGCCGACACACTGCCCCGGGACGGCACGCCATCTGCGGGCGCGTCGTGGCTGATCGCGCAGTTCCCCGCGCCCCTTACGGGGCCGAACTGCAGTGCAATGGTGCGGCGTTGTCCCGAATTGTCGACGGCCCCGTAACAGCGGTTAGCAACCGCCGCCCCCGCGGGAATGGGCGGATCATGAACCCGAACACCCCCCTTTCCCCCCGCCCCCTCCACCACCTCTCCGACGTCCACCACCGCGTCCTGACCACCCGTCAACTCCGCGACCACGGCATGCCGGCCTCCGAACTCGCCGGACGCTGCCGCCCCGGCGGCCCCTGGCAGCAGCTGCTGCCAGGGGTCTACCTGCTCCACCCCGGCCCCGCCACCAGCGAGGAGCGGCTGCACGCCGCGCTGATGTACACGCTCCCGCGCACATCCGTCCCCGCCCAGCCGGGCCGCTCGGGCCCGTACGGCGAAGCGATGATCACCGGGCTGGCCGCGCTCGCACTGCACCGGTTCACCTCCGCTCCCCCGCTGCTCGCCCTCGACCGGATCGATGTGCTGGTGCCGCGCACGCGCCGGCTGCGCTCCGCCGGGTTCGTCCGGCTCCTCCGGGCGCACGACCTGCCGCGCGCCCGGACGGTGACGGGCCTGCCCGTCGCCCCGGTCGCCCACGCCGTGGCCGACGCGGTGGCGCAGCTGACGGACGTCGCGGCCGTGCGCCGGCTGCTGACGGAGGCCGTGCGCGGCGGTCACTGCGAGGCGACGGCGGTCGTCCGCGAGCTCGCCCGCGCCCAGTTGCTGGGGCGGCCGTACATCACGGAGGCCGTCGACGCGCTGCTCGCGGAGGGCCGGGCGCTCGCGGAGGGCCTGATGTACGACATGGTGCGCGACCACGCGCTGCCCGCACCGCTGTGGAACGTCGAACTCCGTATGCCCGGCGGCCCGTTGCTCGGTGCCGTGGACGCGTACTGGCCGGACCACGCCGTGGCGGCCGACATCGACATGCGGGGCGCCCACCGCGAGGAGGGCGGCGCGCCCTGGTCCGAACAGTCCCGCAAGCGCGAGCACTTGGAGCGCCTCGGCATCACCGTCGTGCGGCTCACCCCGAAGCGGCTGCGCGAGGCGGCGGAGGAGCAGGCCGCGGTCGTCCGCACCGCCCTGGTGGCGTCGGCCGACCGCGAGCCCGCGCCCTACGTCGTCGTGCTGCCGCGGTGATTCAGCGCCGGGGCAGGAGCAGCTCGGTGTTGCGGTCGGCGGGCGCCCCGTCGAGCGTGGTGTCCCGGCCCGGGGCGTTGAAGGCCAGCTCCCGGTAGAGGGAGGCCAGTCCGGTCTGCGAGAGGTCGTGGAAGTCGGTGCGGTAGGGCGCGTCCGACTCGATGAGGGTGGTGAAGAGGGAGACCGTGCCGTCGCGGTTGTCGGCGATCTCGATGATGCGGGCGAGCTGGGGGTAGTCGACGTGCGAGGCGGTCGCGATCTCCCAGAACGTGCCGCGGGGCCGGATGCGGTTGCGGTGGCTGTGGCCGTTGATCCAGGCCAGCACGTTGGAGTGGCGCTGCAGGAGCGCGATGATCTCTTCGCCGCCGTGCCGCTTGTCGTCGGGGCGGCGGGGGTCGGGCACCGGGTTGTCCATGCTCCAGCTGGGGTGGTGGCTGAAGACCAGCGCGTATTCGTCGCGGTGCCGCCGCAGGGTGCGGTCGAGCCAGTCGAGCTGCTCGGAGTCCAGGGAGCCCTGGTAGTGGCCGCCGGGGTCGGTGGAGTCGAGGCTGATGCCGAGGACGCGGTCGGAGACGCGGAAGGTGTAGTAGAGGTTCCCGGAGTCGAGGTTGTCGCGGCCGTAGCCGTGGCCGACGGGCCCGCGGCCGGTGTGCTGCGGGTCGAGGTGGGCCTGGATGTACTGGCGCGGGGTGAGCGGCACCCGGCGCGGGTCCGCGGTGACCGTGCGCATCTCCCTGGCGTGCGACTTCAGCAGCGCCTCGATGCGCTGCCCCCGGGGGTCGGCGCCCTTGCCCTCGCCCTCCATGAGCCACTTCGCCTCGGCGGCGGGGATGGTCTGGAGCTTGCGGCTGCCGACGGCCACGTCGGCGATGAAGGAGCCGGCCGCGGGATAGCAGCCGCCGGAGAGCAGGTCGTGGTTGCCGAAGGTGGAGTACCAGGGGATGTTGAGGCCGGGGCTCACGACGCGCCGCACGGCCGCGTCGAGGTACCCGGGGATCCTGGGGTAGCCGAGCGCCTTGTCCTGGTCACGCAGGGCGCTGTCGGGGTGCCAGTACATCGTGAGGTTGCTGTTCTGGACGCCTTCGTAGTGCTGCGGGTCGCCGGTGTTGGGGTTGATGCGGCCGCCGCTGAGGGCGGTGAGGAACCACTCGACCTCGATCGCGGCGTTCTCGTCGCCGTTGTCGCCGGTGGTGACGACGAAGCCGAACGGGGCGCCGGTCGCCGGACCCCGGCGCAGCTTGTTGACGCGCTCGACGAGGGCGACGACGCCGGGCAGGGTCAGCGCCTCGTGCGGACGCCAGCCGCCGGGCCCGCCGGCACGGAAGAACTCGTAGCGCAACGGATGCTGAACATCCGTCAGATGCAGGTCGGTGAACTGCACGAAGGAGGCGAGCGTGCGGCGCCGGTCCTCGCGGCCGCGCTGCGCGTCGGCCAGGTCGGCGCGCACCACCCGGGGCCAGCCGGGTCCCTCGCCGAGCCGCCGGTAGCCGCCGGTGCCCCGGGGCGCGGCGACGGAGACGAGGGTGGTGCCCGCACCCGAGGGGGCCGCGGCGAGGGCGGATTCGCCGTCCTCCGGTCCGTCGGGGCCGCCGGCCCGGGCGGTGGCGGACGCGGCGGCCTCGGCGGAGGCGCCGGGGGTGGGGTCCGTGGCGGGGGCCGCCGCGGCCTGCCGGTGGTCGGCGCCGAGGGCCAGGCCGAAGCCCGTGACCGTGGTGACGGCGCCCGCGGCGGCCAGAAACGTACGGCGGTCGACATGCGTGGCTGCGGTCCTGCGTGATCTTGCGGGCATGGCGTCTCCCCGGGTGCGAACGCGAAGGCTTGCGGTCACGTACGGTCGGTCGGGCGGGCTGCAGGTCCGGTCAGTCGGGAGCGTTGACAGCGCGGATGACCTGGGCGTGAACAGGACCGCAACGCCCGCCGCCGGTCACCGCACATGGATCTTGGCTGGTGCGAACTGACATACAGCACTCGTCCCCTGGGGGACTGACGCTCATTCAGCGTTCACCCGCCGGGGAAGCCCGGGTCCGGTCACGAGGGTGGCGGATTAGTCCGCTTGTCCCACAAGTAGCAGAGTGTGCGAATCCGGACACCGTCCGCACGGCCCGGAGAACCGCCCGGAGAGGCGTCCCGCTCCTCGGACAACGGATTGGACTTTTGGCCAGGGGTGTCCCGCATGATGGGTACCGTCCACGTACAGACGTGAGGTAGGGAGTCCCTTGTGAGGATCGGAATCGTCGGAGCCACCGGTCAGGTCGGCACGGTCATGCGCAAGATCCTCGCCGAGCGGAAATTCCCGGTCGACGAGCTGCGGCTGTTCGCCTCCGCCCGGTCCGCCGGTTCCACCCTGCCCTGGCAGGGCACGGAGATCACCGTCGAGGACGCGGCCGCGGCCGACTACTCCGGTCTGGACATCGTGCTGTTCTCGGCCGGCGGCGCCACCTCCCGGGCCCTGGCCGAGAAGGTCGCCTCCCAGGGCGCCGTCGTGATCGACAACTCCTCCGCCTGGCGCCGCGACCCGGACGTGCCGCTGGTCGTCTCCGAGGTCAACCCGCACGCGATCGCGGACCGGCCCAAGGGCATCATCGCCAACCCGAACTGCACCACCATGGCCGCCATGCCGGTGCTCAAGCCGCTGCACGAGGAGGCGGGGCTCACCGCCCTGATCGCCACCACCTACCAGGCGGTCTCCGGCTCCGGCCTGGCCGGCGTCGCCGAGCTGGACGGGCAGGTCCGCAAGGTCGCCGACCGGGCGGCCGGGCTGACGCACGACGGCGAGGCCGTCGAGTTCCCCGAGCCGGCCGTCTACAAGCGCACCATCGCCTTCAACGTGCTGCCCATGGCCGGCGCGATCGTCGACGACGGCAGCTTCGAGACCGACGAGGAGCAGAAGCTCCGCAACGAGTCCCGCAAGATCCTGGAGATCCCCGACCTCAAGGTCTCCGGCACCTGCGTCCGTGTCCCGGTCTTCTCCGGGCACTCGCTCCAGGTCAACGCCCGCTTCGCGCGTCCGATCGGCGTCGAGCGCGCCTACGAGCTGCTGAAGGACGCCCCGGGCGTCGAGCTGTCCGAGATCCCGACCCCGCTCCAGGCGGCCGGCAAGGACGCCTCGTACGTCGGCCGCATCCGCGTGGACGAGACCGTCGAGCACGGCCTGGCGCTCTTCCTGTCCAACGACAACCTGCGCAAGGGCGCGGCGCTCAACGCCGTCCAGATCGCCGAGCTCGTCGCCGCGGAGCTGCGCGGCTGACGACGGCGTCCACAGACCGACGGCGGAGGGCCGGGCACCCGTGAGGGGCCCGGCCCTCCGCTGTCGGCGTACGCATCACCACGGACAGCGACGGCGTGGAAGGATGGCCGGAAGTCGCCATACGGATGTTAAGGAGATGCACTGGTGCCCGGAACGAATCTCACCCGTGAAGAGGCTCAGCAGCGGGCCCGGCTGCTCACCGTGGACGCGTACGAGATCGAGCTCGACCTCTCCGGCGCGCAGGAGGGCGGCACATACCGGTCCGAGACGACCGTGCGCTTCGACGCCGCGGAGGCCGGCGATTCGTTCATCGACCTGGTCGCCCCGGCCGTGCACGAGGTCGTGCTGAACGGGACCGCGCTGGACCCGTCCGAGGTGTTCCAGGACAGCCGGATCGCGCTGCCGGGCCTGGCCGCCGGGCGCAACGAGCTGAAGGTCGTGGCCGACTGCGCGTACACCAACACCGGTGAGGGCCTGCACCGGTTCGTCGACCCGGTCGACAACCAGGCCTATCTGTACACCCAGTTCGAGGTGCCGGACGCGCGCCGCGTGTTCGCCTCCTTCGAGCAGCCGGACCTGAAGGCCACGTTCCGGTTCACCGTGAAGGCCCCCGAGGGCTGGACCGTCATCTCCAACTCGCCCACTCCGGAGCGTCCTTCCGACAACATCTGGCGCTTCGAGCCGACGCCGCGGATCTCCACCTACATCACCGCGCTCATCGCCGGCCCGTACCACGCGGTGCACAGCACGTACGAGAACGCGGCGACCGGGCAGAGCGTCCCGCTGGGCATCTACTGCCGCCCGTCGCTCGCCGAGTTCCTCGACGCGGACGAGATCTTCGCCGTCACCCGGCAGGGCTTCGACTGGTTCCAGGAGAAGTTCGACTACGCGTACCCCTTCGCCAAGTACGACCAGCTCTTCGTGCCGGAGTTCAACGCGGGCGCGATGGAGAACGCGGGCGCGGTCACCATCCGCGACCAGTACGTCTTCCGCTCGAAGGTGACGGACGCGGCGTACGAGGTGCGCGCGGAGACGATCCTGCACGAACTGGCGCACATGTGGTTCGGCGACCTGGTCACCATGGAGTGGTGGAACGACCTGTGGCTGAACGAGTCGTTCGCCACCTACACCTCCATCGCCTGCCAGGCCTACGCGCCGGGCAGCAAGTGGCCGCACTCCTGGACCACGTTCGCCAACTCCATGAAGACCTGGGCGTACCGGCAGGACCAACTGCCGTCCACGCACCCGATCATGGCCGAGATCCGCGACCTGGACGACGTGCTGGTCAACTTCGACGGCATCACCTACGCCAAGGGCGCCTCCGTCCTGAAGCAGCTGGTCGCCTACGTCGGCATGGACGAGTTCTTCCGCGGCGTGCAGGCGTACTTCAAGGAGCACGCCTACGGCAACACCCGCCTGAGCGACCTGCTGGGCGCCCTGGAGGAGACCTCCGGCCGCGACCTGAAGACCTGGTCGAAGAAGTGGCTGGAGACGGCCGGGATCAACATCCTGCGTCCGGAGATCACCACCGGTGCCGACGGCACCATCACCTCCTTCGCCGTCCGCCAGGAGGCCCCCGCGCTGCCCGCCGGGGCCACGGGCGAGCCCACGCTGCGGCCGCACCGCATCGCGATCGGCCTGTACGAGCACGAGAACGGCAAGCTCGTCCGCAAGGAGCGCATCGAGCTCGACGTCGACGGCGAGCTGACCGAGGTCCCGCAGCTGGCCGGACGGCAGCGCCCCGCCGTCGTCCTGCTCAACGACGACGACCTGTCGTACGCCAAGGTCCGGCTCGACGAGGAGTCCCTGCGCGTCGTCACGGCGCACCTCGGCGACTTCACCGAGTCCCTGCCGCGCGCCCTGTGCTGGGCGTCCGCCTGGGACATGACCCGCGACGGCGAGCTCGCCACCCGCGACTACCTGGCCCTCGTCCTCTCCGGCATCGCCAAGGAGTCGGACATCGGCGTCGTGCAGTCGCTGCACCGCCAGGTCAGGCTCGCCCTCGACCTGTACGCCGCCCCCGACTGGCGCGAGACGGGCCTGGCCCGCTGGAGCGAGGCCGCCCTGGAGCACCTGCGCGCCGCCGCCCCCGGCAGCGACCACCAGCTCGCCTGGGCCCGGGCGTTCGCCGCAACCGCCCGCACGGACGAGCAGCTCGCCCTGCTGGCCGGCCTGCTCGACGGCGGCGAGACGATCGAGGGCCTGGCCGTCGACACCGAGCTGCGCTGGGACCTGCTCGGCCGCCTCGTCGCCACGGGCCGCGCCGACGAGAAGGCGATCGACGCGGAGCTGGAGCGGGACAGGACGAGCGCGGGCGAGCAGCACGCCGCGTGGGCGCGTGCCGCGCGGCCCACGGCGGAGGCGAAGGCCGAGGCGTGGGCCGCGGTCGTGGAGTCCGGCAAGCTGCCGAACGCGGTGCAGGAGTCGGTGATCGGCGGCTTCCAGCAGGCGGAGCACCGTGAACTGATCGCGCCGTACGCGGAGCGGTACTTCACTGTCGTGAAGAAGCTGTGGGACGAGCGCAGCCACGAGATCGCGCAGCAGATCGCGATCGGGCTGTACCCGGCGCTGCAGGTGTCGCAGGCGACGCTGGATGCGACGGACGCATGGCTGGCTTCGGCGGAGCCGAACGCCGCGTTGCGGCGGCTGGTGACGGAGTCGCGTGCCGGCATTGAGCGTGCGCTCAAGGCCCAGGCGGCGGACGCGGCCGCCGCCTGAGGAGTTGCCGCGGGTGGGTGCGGCCCGGTGGTCCGGTTCGTGCCCACCCTCCCCCAGCTGCCGCTGGGACGTGCCCCCAGCCCTGCGGAACGCCTGCCCACAAACCGGGGGCGCGCCCCCGGAATCAGTCCCGCTTGGCCGCCTTCCGGGCGAGCAGCGCGGCGCGCCGCTCGTCGAAGCGCGTGGCCTGACCGTCCAAGTCGGCCATGAACGCGCCCAGTTCCTCCTGGGCGCGCAGCCCTTCGGCCCCCAGACCTCCGAGGTCCAGCACCTTGAGGAACCGCAGCACCGGCTGCAGCACGTCGTCGTGGTGGATCCGCAGGTTGTAGATCCCGCCGATCGCCATCTGGGCGGCGGCCCGTTCGAAGCCCGGAATGCCATGGCCCGGCATCCGGAAGCCCGTCACCACGTCCCGCACCGCGCTCATCGTCAGATCGGGTGCCAGCTCGAACGCCCTGGCCAGCAGGTTGCGGTAGAAGACCATGTGCAGGTTCTCGTCCGTCGCGATACGGGCGAGCATCCGGTCGCACACGGCGTCGCCGGAGTGGTGGCCGGTGTTGCGGTGCGAGATGCGCGTGGCCAGCTCCTGGAAGGCCACGTAGGCCACCGAGTGCAGCATGCTGTGCCGGTTGTCGGACTCGAAGCCCTCGCTCATGTGCGCCATGCGGAACCGCTCCAGCGCGACCGGGTCGACGGCGCGCGAAGTGAGCAGGTAGTCGCGCATGACGATGCCGTGCCGGCCCTCCTCGGCCGTCCAGCGGTGCACCCAGGTGCCCCAGGCGCCGTCCCGGCCGAAGAGCGTGGCGATCTCGTGGTGGTAGCTCGGGAGGTTGTCCTCGGTGAGCAGGTTGACCACGAGCGCGGTCCGCGCGATGCCGGAGACCTTGGACTGTTCGGGGGCCCAGGCCTCCCCGCCCATGACGCCGTCGAAGTCACGGCCCTCGCTCCAGGGCACGTACTCGTGCGGCATCCACTCCCTGGCCGCCTTCAGGTGGCGGTTCAGCTCGGTTTCGACGGCCTCTTCGAGTGCGTACAGCAGCCGGCTGTCGGTCCACACGCGGGAAGGGGTGATGGTCACGGACGGCTCCTGGGGGACGCACTTACTTACGGCCCCGTAGGTTACGTCACCGTAGGTTAAGCGCGGCATAAAGGCCCGGGAGGCCCTGCACAACGCACGACGGCCCCGGTTCCGCGTCGTTCGCGGAACCGGGGCCGTCGGAGGAGACCGTGTGCGCTAGCGCGAGGCCTTCGCGTAGTGCGTGTCCTGCATATGGGCGTTGTCGCCCTTGCGGGACAGGACCATGACCAGGCCGGTGATCACGAGGAAGAGGACGATCGGCGCGGCGACGTAGAGGCCGAGCGTCTGGATCACGCTCAGGCCCGGACCCGGGTCGTCGCCGTCGTCGCGGGTGAGCGCGAACGCGGGGGACGACATCAGCAGCATCAGCATCGTGCCGGCGGTGATGGCTCCGGCGCGCATGGCGTTCTTGTTGACCTTATTGCTCACGGGCTCAAAATATCGGACACCGGCGAGCCTCGCGCGCCCGGGGTGGCCTATGGGCTCCGTACCCGCCCCGACCTGCGGATCTCGGTCATCAGCGCATGCAGCCGGGGTGAAGTCGCCAGCTCCTCCAGGGACACCGGGCGCCCGGCGGCATCGGCGACGGGCAGCCGCCAGTTCGGGTACTGGTCCCAGGTGCCCGGCAGGTTCTGCGGACGGCGGTCGCCGACCGTGTCCGGCAGCCAGACGCCCACCAGTTGCGCGGGGGTGCGCAGCAGGAAGCGGTGGACGGCCTTGACGGCCGCCTCCTCGTCGTCCGGGCCCTCGGGCAGCAGGCCCAGCCGGGCGAACAGGGCCAGCCACTCCGCCGTTTCCGCCGCCGCCTCCCGCTGTTCGACCGCGAGCGGCCGGGTGAGCAGCCCGAGCCGGTGCCGCAGGGTCACATGGCCGCCGGTGAGCCGGGCGGCGGTGCTCGGCAGGTCGTGCGTGGTGGCGGTGGCGAGGCAGCCGGAGCGCCAGCGCCCGGGCTCGAGCGGCTCGGCGCGCGGGGAGCCGTCGCCGTCCGGCCGCGCCCAGTCCCGCTCGAACCACAGCACCGAGGTGCCCAGCACGCCCCGGTCCGCCAGCGCCTCGCGCACCCCGGGCTCGACCGTGCCCAGGTCCTCGCCGATGACGACCGCGCCCGCGCGGTGCGCCTCCAGCGCCAGGACGCCGAGCATCGCCTCGGCGTCGTAGCGCACGTACGTCCCCTGCGCGGGCTCGCAGCCCTGCGGCACCCACCACAGCCGGAACAGGCCCATCACATGGTCGATGCGCAGTGCCCCCGCGTGCCGCAGCAGGGCGCGCAGCAGCTCGCGGTAGGGAGCGTGGCCGGTGGCGCGCAGGGCGTCGGGGCGCCAGGGCGGCAGGCCCCAGTCCTGGCCGCGGGGGCTGAACGCGTCGGGGGGCGCACCGACGGACATGCCGGGCGCGAAGGCGTCCTGCTGCGCCCAGGCGTCGGCACCCGAGGGGTGCACGCCGACGGCCAGATCGTGGACGAGGCCGATGCGCATCCCCGACGCGCGTGCGGAGCACTGGGCGGCGGCGAGCTGGCAGTCGGTGAGCCAGGCGAGCCGGGAATGGAAGTCGATGCGGTCGAGGAGTCCGCCGCGGGCGCGGGCGGTGGCGGCCGAGCGCGGGTCCTGCAGGGCCGCGGGCCAGGAGCGCCAGTCGGGGCCGTGCACCTCGGCGAGCGCGCACCAGGTGGCGTGGTCCTCCAGGGCGCGGCCGCGGTCGGCGAGGAAGTCGCAGTAGGCGGCCCGGCGTCCGGGGCCCAGGGGGACGGTGTGCAGCAGTTCCAGCGCGCGGCGTTTGACGTCCCAGACGGCGTCGCGGTCGATGAGCTCGCCCCGTTGCAGGACGGCGTCGCGCAACGCGGCGGCTTCGGCGGCCAGTTGTCCGGCACGGTCGCGGTCGGGGCCGGTGAGGCAGGCGAATTCGGGGATCTCCTCGATGCGCAGATGCACCGGGTCGGGGAAGCGGCGCGAGGAGGGGCGGTAGGGGGAGGGGTCCGTGGGGGCGCCCGCGTGGCCGGGGACGGCCGCGTGGAGCGGGTTGACCTGGACGAAGTCCGCGCCGAACGTGCGCCCCGACCAGGCGGCGAGCTCGGCCAGGTCGCCGAGGTCGCCCATGCCCCAGGAGCGGGCGGAGAGCAGGGAGTAGAGCTGGACCAGGAAGCCGTGCCCGCGCTCCGGGGGCGCGGGCAGCCGGTGCGGGGCGACGATCAGGTGGGCGCTCGCGGAGCGGCCGTCGGCGGTGCGGGCATGCAGCGCATGGACGCCGGGCGGAAGGGCCCGGGGGTGGCCGCCCGGGGAACCGTCGCACTCCAGCGTGCGGCCGTCCTCGGTCACGACGCGCAGCGCGGTGCCCGCGGGGAGCCGGGCCGGGGACAGCCGGGCCCCCTCGCGCAGCACGACCGTGGGCGGCAGCAGCCGCTGCTGCGCGTCCTGTTCGTGCTCCGCGAGGGCGGCGCGGACCGCGCGCGGGGTGGAGGCGTCGACGCCGAGCGCGGCGAGGACGGCGACGACGGTGTCCTCGGGCACGTCGACGGTGCGGCCGGGCGAGGGGCTGTAGGAGGTGGCGACACCGTGCAGCTGGGCGAGGCGCGCTCGGCTCATGCGGAACCTCCGGGGTCCGGCGGCACTGGTACCAGACGAGGTCACATTACGGTCCCTGGTGTCGATTTGACGGCCCTTTGGTGGACATCCCCGCCTTCTTCACCTCTGATGCACCGGTCATTACCGGCAGTTCGGGCACCTGCGTTGACACCGTGATTCCCCTGGTGATGGGCTCGTCGACCACGGAGGCGACACCAGGACGAGGAGCAATGCCCGTGCCGTTCCCCAGCAACGACTCCTCGTACGAGGCCCGTCCGGCAGGGCAGCCGGGGCCCGTGGTCGGCACCGGCCGGCTCGGCCGGCCGCGGCGGGCCGGGGTCACCGTGCTGGCCGCGGCGCTGCTGAGCGGACTGCTGGGCAGCACGCACGACGCCCTCGCCGATCCCCGTCCCGGCGACACCGCGGCCCCGGCCACCCCCGACACCGACCCGCAGAGCACGGGCACCCTGCCGCCGGTCTGGCCGCGCCCGCAGACGGCGCGCGCGCAGGGCGCGGGCGCCCGCGTCGGCGACCAGGTCACGCTCATGGCCGAGCAGAACACCGACCCGTACACGCTCGACGCGCTGCGCACCATCCTGCGCGGCCTCGGCGCCCGGACCGTCGTCGACGCCCAGCCGGGCGGCACCCCGCCGCCCGACGGGCTGATCGTCTACGCGGGCGGCAAGGCCGCCGAGGACGCCCTGCGCACGCTCGGCGCCCCGCCCGTGGCCGACCTGCCCTCCGGCGGGTACCGGCTGGCGACGGGCCAGATCGACGGCCGCCCGGTGGCGGCGCTTTCGGGCGTGGGGCCGGACGGGCTGTTCCACGCGGCGCAGACGCTGCGGCAGTTGGCGGTGCAGCGGGACGGCGGCCGCGTGCTCGCCGGGGCGGTCGTGCGCGACTGGCCGGTCACGGCCGTGCGCGGCCTGACCGAGGGCTTCTACGGCGACCCCTGGACGCACCGACAGCGGCTGGCGCAGCTGGACTTCCTGGGCCGCACGAAGCAGAACCGCTATCTCTACGCCCCCGGCGACGACCCGTACCGCCAGGCCCGCTGGCGCGCCCCCTACCCGGCCGCGCAGCGCGCCGAGTTCCGCGACCTGGCCGACCGGGCCCGCCGCAACCATGTGACGCTGGGCTGGGCCGTGGCGCCGGGCCAGGCCATGTGCTTCTCCTCGGGCGACGACCTGCGCGCGCTCAAGCGCAAGGTCGACGCGATGTGGGCGCTGGGCGTGCGCGCCTTCCAGCTGCAGTTCCAGGACGTCAGCTACTCCGAGTGGCACTGCGACGCGGACCGGGACGCGTTCGGCTCCGGCCCCAAGGCCGCCGCGAAGGCGCAGGCGAAGGTCGCGGGCGCGCTCGCGGCGCACCTGGCCGCCAAGGGGTCCGAGGCGGCGCCGCTGTCGCTGCTGCCCACCGAGTACTACCAGGACGGGCGCACGGACTTCCGGCGCGCCCTGGCCTCTGCGCTCGACCCGCGCGTGGAGGTGGCCTGGACCGGGGTGGGCGTGGTGCCGAGGACCATCACCGGCGCCGAACTGGCGGATGCGCGCGCGGCGTTGGGCCACCCGCTGATGACCATGGACAACTACCCGGTCAACGACTTCTCGCAGGACCGTATCTTCCTCGGCCCGTACACCGGCCGGGAGCCCGCCGTGGCCACCGGCTCGGCCGCGCTGCTCGCCAACGCCCCGGCGCAGCCCGCCGTTTCGCGCATCCCGCTGTTCACGGCGGCCGACTTCGCCTGGAATCCGCGCGCCTACCGGCCCGACGAGTCCTGGAAGGCCGCCGTCGACGACCTCGCCGCCGGTGACGGGCCGACCCGCGACGCCCTGCGCGCGCTCGCCGGCAACGACGCCTCGTCCATGCTGGGCGGCGAGGAGTCGGCGTATCTGCGGCCGCTGCTGGACGACTTCTGGGCCGCGCTGGGCGGCACGGACACCGGGAAGCTCGGCGACGCGGCCGACCGGCTGCGGGCCGCCTTCCGCACCATGGCCGACGCGCCGCAGCGGCTGTCGCCGAGCCTGGGGAGCGAGATCCGGCCGTGGCTGGACCAGTTGGGGCGGCACGGCCGGGCCGGGGTGCGCGCGGTGGACATGCTCACCGCGCAGGCCCGCGGCGACGGTGCCGCGGCCTGGCAGGCCCAGCTGGACGTGCAGCGGCTGCGGGCCCAGATCGGCGCGGAGAACGCGACCGTCGGGGCCGGGGTGCTCACCCCGTTCCTCGACAAGGCCCTCTCCCGGGCCAACGGCTGGACGGGCGTGGACCGGCCGCTGCGCACGGCCGGCAAGGCCACCGACGGCGACCCGGCCACCGGCGTCACCCCGCCCCGCGGCGCCCCGCTGGCGGTGGCGGTGCGCGCGCCGCACCCGCTGGCCGCGGTCACCGTGCTCACCGACCCGGCGCCCGGCACCCGCGGCACGGTCGAGGCGCACGACCCGGCCGCGGGCTGGCAGCAGCTCGGCCCGCTGTCGGACAGCGGCTGGACCCAGGTGCCCGGCAAGGGCGTCAGGGCCGACGGGCTGCGGCTGGTGTGGGAGGCGGCGGCCGCCCCGCCCGCCGTGCACGAGATCGCGCCCTGGTTCGCCGACGCCCCCACCGCGGACGTCGACCTCGCGCAGAGCGAGGTGGACACGGACATCGGCGGCCGGCCCGCCGTCGTCGAACTGCGGATGATCAACCGGCGCCCGGACACCGTCCGCGAGCGCCTCGCGGTGACCGCCCCCTCGGGCGTCACCGTGAACGCCCCCGCCGAACTGGCCGTGGCGCGGGGCGGGGTGACCACGGCCCGGATCGAGATCTCGGTGCCCGCCGGGGCGGCGGGGCACGATGTCGCGGTGCGGCTGAAGCTGGCCGGGCAGGAGCGGACGGTCACCGTCCACGCCTATCCGCCCACCGGCGGCCCCGACCTGGCCCCCGGCGGGACGACCACGTCGGGCGACGGGGTGTGGCAGCTGGCGCTGGCGCGTCCGGTGCGGCTGGGGAGGCTGGTGCTGCACTGGAAGGACGGTGCCCGGCCGGGCCGCTACCGGGTGCAGGTGTCCTCCGACGGGCGCAGCTGGCGCGATTCGCCTGCGGGGAGCCAGGACGGGACGGTGCGCATGGACGTGCCGGACGTGCGGTTCGTCCGGGTGCAGGGGGGTTCCCCTGCGGGGGCGGAGGCGTACGCGGTGCGCTGAGTTCCGGGTGCGGGCCGTTCCCCGCGCCCCCTGACGGGGCGCGGGAAACAGTGATGGCCCGGATCTCAGGCGGAAATGCCGTCGATCCGGGCCATCGCGTCCTCCGCGCCATAGGCCTCCAAGTAGGGAAGCCAGCGCGGATCCCTATGCCCCGTGCCGATGATGCGCCACGCCAGACCGGACGGCGGAGCGGGCTGGTGGCGCAGCCGCCACCCCAGCTCGGAGACGTGCCGGTCGGCCTTGACGTGGTTGCACCGGCGGCATGCAGCCACCACGTTGTCCCAGGCGTGCTGCCCGCCACGGCTGCGCGGCACGACGTGGTCGACGCTGGTTGCGACGCCACCGCAGTACGCGCAGCGCCCGCCGTCGCGGGCGAAGAGGGCACGGCGGGTGAGCGGGACGGGGCCCCGAAAGGGGACCCGCACGAAGCGCTTCAGGCGCACGACGCTGGGTGCGGGGATCGTGCAGGTCGCACTGTGCAGATAGGCGCCGGTGTCCTCCAGGCTGACAGCCTTTTCGTTGAGGACGAGTATGAGCGCGCGGCGGAGCGGTACGACGCCGAGCGGCTCGTACGACGCGTTGAGGACCAGAACATGCGGCACGGGTGCCTCCTTGTACGCCGGCGGCGCGTGGCTCGCGCCGGGACGATCTCCTGCAAGTGTCCCCTGTGCCCTGGTCGGCGCGCCACCATGACCGGGTAACGGGTCTCAGGTGTTTTGCGGCACACCGCGGCCAACCCCTGGCAGGACCTGCTCGATACCCGCCTCATCTCGAACACAACAACGGGGGACCCGCCCTGCCCCGATAGTGTGGTGGGTCTGCCCGGGCCGTCCCCGCCACGGGCATGTGTCCCACACGGAGGATTTCTGCTGTGTTCCGGTCCGCCGCCCTGGCTGCTGACTCGACGCCCCGACCCCCCACGTCCCTGGACGAGGCCCAGCGGACGGCCAACGACGCCGCCGGCTGGGTCGAGCAGAACTGGTCCGTCTGGCTCGGCAACGGCCTGCGCATCATCCTGATCGTCGTGATCGCGGTGGCCATGCGCTCCCTGATCCGGCGCGGCATCACCCAGCTGATAGCGCGGATGAACCGCACCACCCACCACTTCGACGGCACCGCCCTGGGCAGCCTGCTGGTCAACGCCGAGCGGCGGCGGCAGCGCTCGGAGGCCATCGGCTCGGTGCTGCGCAGCGTCGCCTCGTTCCTGATCATGGGCACGGCGGCGCTGACCGTGCTGTCCGTGCTGAAGATCAACCTGGCCCCGCTGCTCGCCTCGGCGGGTGTCGCGGGTGTGGCCATCGGTTTCGGTGCCCGCAACCTCGTCACCGACTTCCTGTCCGGCGTCTTCATGATCCTCGAGGACCAGTACGGCGTCGGAGACGAGATCGACGCCGGCGTCGCGACGGGCACGGTGATCGAGGTGGGCCTGCGCGTCACCAAGCTGCGCGGCCCCAACGGCGCCATCTGGTACGTGCGCAACGGTGAGGTCAAGCGCATCGGCAACCTCAGCCAGGGCTGGTCCATGGCCGAGGTGGACGTCTCCCTGCGCTACGACGAGGACCTGGACCGGGCCCGCGAGATCATCGCGTCGGCTGGCCAGGACATGGCCAAGGCCGCGCCGTGGGACGAGAAGATCTGGGAGCCGGTCGAGGTCATGGGCCTGGACTCGGTGAGCCTGGACTCGGTCGTGGTCCGCGTCCAGGCGAAGACGGCGCCCGGGGAGGCCTCCGGGGTCGAGCGGGAGCTGCGCTGGCGGATCAAGCAGGCGCTGGACACGGCGGGCATCCGGATGGGCGTGGTGCAGGCCGCGGACGCCGCTCCGGCCGCCGACCCGACGGCCACGGTGGCCGCCCCCTCGGCACTGGGCAACCCGGCCTCGCCGCAGTCGATGGCCACGGCCCCGATACCGCCGGGACCGGTGCTGGGCAAGTAAGACCGGGGCCCCGAAGGGGCGCTGGGGATACCCCCAGCGGTAGCTGGGGGAGGAACTCCCGCGCCCCTGACGGGGCGCCCCCGGGCGTGACGGAACCATTGACCCGACGTTTCCCCTCGCATACCGTCCCCATGAACGGTTAGGAAGGTTTCCCAACAGACCGCGTGCGGGAGCGACCATGGCCACCACCCCCGGCACCCCCCGAGTCCTCCGGGCCATGAACGACCGGGCCGCCCTGGATCTGCTGATCGCCCACGGCCGCCTCACCCGCACCCGGCTCGGCGAGCTGACCGGGCTGTCCAAACCCACCGCCTCCCAGCTCCTCGCCCGCCTGGAGGCCGCCGGCCTCGTCCGCACCACCGGCAGCGTCACCGGGCGCCCCGGCCCCAGCGCCCTGCTGTACGAGGTCAACCCCGGTGTCGCGCACGTCGCGGCCCTCGCCGTCGACAAGACCGGGATCAGCGCGGCCGTCGCCGACATCACCGGCACCACGGTCGGCGGACACCGCGTCGAGGCCGACGCCACCGCGGAGGACGCCCGCACGCGCACCCCCGCGCTCGTCGCCGAGGCCGTCGACGGCGCGCTGCGCGCGGCCGGCCTCGGCCGGGACGCGCTGTGCCGCACCGTCATCGGCACCCCCGGCGCCCTCGACCCGCGCACCCGGCGGCTGCGGTACGCGCCCCACCTGCCGGGCTGGCAGGCACGCGCCCTCGTCGACGAGCTCTCCGCCGCACTCGGCACGCCCGTGGTCGTCGAGAACGACGTCAACCTCGCCGCCGTCGCCGAGCAGCACGGCGGCTCCGCCCGGGACTGCGCCGACTTCGTCCATTTCTGGGCCGACGAGGGCGTCGGCGCCGCCATCGTGCTCGGCGGCCGCCTGCTGCGCGGCGCGCGGGGCGGGGCGGGCGAGATCGGCTACATGCCGATGCCGGGCGCCCCGGTCGTCCGCGGCGGGCCCGCGGGCGCGCCCGGCCCCCTCGCCGAGGGCGGCCTGGACAGGCTCGTCGTCTCCGCCGCCGTGATCGCACTGGCCCGCCGCCACGGCATCCGGGCCGCCACCGCCCCGGAGGCGCTGGCCGCCGCAGCGGCCGCGCCGGGTGCGGGCGACGCCGTCCTCGCCGAGCTGGCGCACCACATCGCCACCGCGCTCCTGGCCGTCGTCGCCGTGGTCGACCCGGAACTGATCGTGCTCTCCGGCGAGGTCTGCCTGGCCGGCGGCGACCGGCTGCGCGCACTGGTCGAGGACGAGATGTCCGGACTCGACCTGCCCCGGCCGGAGTTGCGGCTGAGCACGGTCGAGGGCTCCCCCATCCTCCTCGGCGGCCTGCACACGGCACTCGCCGAAGCCCGCAACACGGTGTTCGACACCACGTCCTGACAGCCACGCCCTCCCGCGCTCCTTCCCCCACCGCCCGAAGGGACGTTCCGCCATGTCACGTGCCCGCGTCCCCCTGCTGCTGGCCGCAGGGCTCCTCCTCACCGGATGCGCCCATCCGAGCACCGGCAGCGCCGACGACGACCTCGGCCGGCCCGTCACCCTGAAGTTCTGGCACGGCTGGTCGGAGAAGAAGGAAGTCGCGGCGATCGACGCCTCCATCGCCCGGTTCGAGAAACTGCACCCACTGATCAAGGTCGAGGCGACCGGCAACGTCCCCGACAGCACCGTGAACCAGGCCCTGCGGGCGGGCGGCGGAAACGCGCCCGACGTCGTGTCCTCGTTCACCACCAACAACGTCGGCCAGTACTGCTCCACGGGCATGTGGGTCGACCTCGACCCCTTCCTCGCGAAATCCGGCCTCGACAAGTCCCGGATCTTCCCCGCGCCCCTCGTCCGCTACTCCGCCCACCAGGGCCGGCAGTGCGCCCTCCCGCTGCTCGCCGACGCGTACGGGCTCTACTACAACAAGGACGCCTTCGAGAAAGCCGGCATCGCCCGGCCCCCGCGCACCATGTCGGAGTTCGAGGACGCCGCCGTCCGGCTCACGCAGCGCACGAAGGACGGTTCGTACCGGCAGCTGGGATTCATGCCGGACTTCCGGCTGTACCAGAACAGCCCGGACCGGTTCTTCGCCCAGTGGGGGCCGCGGTATTTCGACGGCGAGGGCAAGGCGATGCTCGCCCGGGAACCCGCCGCGAAACAGTTCTTCTCGTTCCATCGCGAACTCGTCTCCGCCCTCGGCGGCTACACGCAGCTGGAGACCTTCCGCACCACCTTCGGCGACGAGATGTCCTCGCAGAACGCCTTCCTCACCGGAAAGCTCGCCATGCATCTGGACGGCGAATGGCGGGGGTTGATGCTCGACGAGGCGAAACCCGGATTCCGCTGGGGCACGGCACCGTTACCCGTCCCCGACGACCGGGCCGGGACGTACGGGCGCGGATACCTGACCGGAACGGTCGTCGGCATCGCCCACAGCAGCAGGCACCAGAACGCGGCCTGGGAACTGGTGAAGTTCCTGACCACCGACACCGACCAGGTCGTCGCCTTCGCCAACGCCATCCACAACGTGCCCTCCACCAACGCCGCACTGGCCTCGCCGAAACTCGACCGCGACCCCGCCTTCCGCACCTTCCTCGACATCGCATCGCACCCGGACAGCACCGGCATGCCGCCGTCGGTGAACGGCGGGCAGTACATCACCGCGCTCCAGGACTTCGGCTACGCCGTCGAGGCAGGAAAGGTCCGCGACCTGGACAAGGGGCTGCGGGCACTCGACCGGCAGATCGACGACGACAACCTCCAGTCCGCGAACTGACGGAGCACGCCATGGCCCCCGGTACCGCACCCGCCGCCCTCCGCCGCAGACGCACCCGCGAACGGCTGCGCACCCTCGGATTCCTCTCCCCCTGGCTGGCCGGATTCACCGTCTTCTTCGGTTACCCGCTCGTCGCCACCGTCTATTTCTCCTTCATGCACTACAACCAGATCCAGGCCCCGGCGTTCGTGGGCCTGCGCAACTGGAAATACGTGCTGCAGCAGATGCCGCTCTTCGGGCCCGCGCTGTGGAACACGCTCTGGCTGGTGGTGGTCATGGTCGCGCTGCGCGTCGCCTTCGGCATCGGCATCGGGCTGCTGGTCACCAGGGTGAAGACCGGTGCCGGTTTCTTCCGCACCGCCTTCTACCTGCCGTACCTGGCCCCGCCGGTGGCCGCCACCGTCGTGTTCGTGTTCCTGCTCAACCCGGGGACCGGGCCGGTGAACGAGGCCCTTTCGGCGGTCGGGATCGACGCCCCGAACTGGTTCAACGACCCGGACTGGGCCAAACCTTCGCTGGTGCTGCTGTCCCTGTGGGGCATCGGCGACCTGATGGTCGTCTTCATGGCAGCGCTGCTGGACGTGCCCAAGGAGCAGTACGAGGCGGCGGAGCTGGACGGGGCGGGCGCATTCGCGCGATTCCGGTACGTCACATGGCCGTCGATCACCCCGATCGTGATGTTCGCGGTGGTCACCGGAGTCGTCCAGACCATGCAGTACTACACACAGGCCCTCGTCGCCGGAAAACTCGCCTCCGGCGTCACCGTCGGGCCCGGCTCGGTGATCCAGCCGGGATATCCGGACCACTCGACGCTCACCGTGCCGCAGCTCGTCTATTCGCTCGGGTTCCAGAACTTCAACACCGGTGCGGCGTGCGTGCTTTCGCTCGTGCTCTTCGCCGTGGCGATGGCCGTGACCTCGCTGCTGATGCGCAGAAGCGCCGGCCTGCTGACTGCGGAGGACTGATCCGGCATGACCCGCAACCGCACGCTCCACTGGATCGCCGTCCACGCCACGGCCGTCGCCGCCGCACTCTTCTTCGTCCTGCCGTTCGTCTTCGTCTTCCTGACCTCCGTGATGAGCGACGACCAGGCGATGAGCGGCCGACTGTGGCCGCACACATGGAAATGGTCCAACTACGCGACCGTCTTCCGCACTCCCGGATTCCTGGACTGGTGGAAGAACTCCCTGCTGTACGCCGGGCTGGGCACGCTGTTCACCGTGTGCTCGTCCCTGCCCGTCGCCTACGCGCTCGCCAAGTTCCGCTTCCGAGGCAGGCGTCCGGCGATGATGCTCGTCATCGCCACGATGATGCTGCCGCCCCAGGTCGTCGTCGTGCCGATGTACCTGGTGTGGGCGCAGCAGCTGCATCTGGCGGGGTCGCTGTGGCCGCTGATCGTCCCGATGGCCTTCGGCGACGCGTATTCCATCTTCCTGCTGCGGCAGTTCCTGCTGACGATCCCCAAGGAGTACCTGGAGTCGGCCCGGATGGACGGCTGCGGCGAAGTGCGCACGCTGCTGCGCATCGTCGTGCCCATGGCCAGGCCGGGCCTCGCGGCCGTCGCGCTGTTCCAGTTCTTCTTCTGCTGGAACGACTATTTCGGCCCGCAGATCTACGCCGCGCAGAATCCCGGCGCCTGGACGCTGTCGTACGGGCTGGAATCGTTCAAGAGCGCCCACAACGTCGACTGGAATCTCACGATGGCCGCCACGCTGCTCGTCATGGCCCCGGTCGTCGTCGTCTTCTTCTTCGCACAGAAGGCCTTCGTCGAAGGCGTCACCCTCACCGGAGTAAAGGGCTGATCGCTCGTGCTCAAACTCACCGTGGTCGGCGGAGGTTCGACCTACACCCCCGAACTCGTCGACGGATTCGCGCGCCTGCGGGACGTGCTGCCGTTGGAGGAACTCGTCCTCGTCGACCCGGCCGCGGACCGCCTGGAACTCGTGGGCGGGCTGGCCCGGCGCATCTTCCGCAGGCAGGGCCACCCCGGCCGGATCACCTGGACCGCGGACCTCGACGCCGGCGTGGACGGCGCCGACGCCGTCCTGCTCCAGCTGCGCGTGGGCGGCCAGGCCGCCCGCAACCAGGACGAGACCTGGCCGCTGGAGTGCGGCTGCGTCGGCCAGGAGACCACCGGTGCGGGCGGCCTCGCCAAGGCGCTGCGCACCGTGCCGGTGGTGCTGGACATCGCCGAGCGCGTACGGCGGCGCAACCCCGGTGCCTGGATCGTGGACTTCACCAACCCGGTCGGGATCGTCACCCGCGCCCTGCTGACCGCCGGGCACCGGGCCGTCGGGCTGTGCAACGTCGCCATCGGCTTCCAGCGGAAGTTCGCCCGCCTGCTGGGCGTGCCCCCGGAGGAGGTGAGCCTGGAGCACGTGGGCCTCAACCACCTCACGTGGGAGCGCGCGGTGCACGTCGGCGGCCGCGACGTGCTGCCCGGGCTGCTGGCCGGGCACGGCGACGCCATCGCCGCGGACCTGCGCATGCCGCGCGAACTCCTGGACCGGCTGGGCGTGGTGCCCTCGTACTACCTGCGCTACTTCTACCAGCACGACGCGGTCGTCCGGGAGCTGGGCGGCAAGCCGTCCCGGGCCGCCGAGGTGGCGGAGATGGAACGCAGACTGCTGGATCTGTACGCCGATCCGGCCCTGGACGAGAAGCCGGAGCTGCTGGGGAAGCGGGGCGGGGCGTTCTACTCGGAGGCCGCCGTCGCCCTCACGTCGTCGCTGCTGCGCGACACGGGAGACGTGCAGGTGGTGAACACGTTCAACAACGGCACCCTGCCGTTCCTGCCCGACGACGCGGTGATCGAGGTTCCGGCGTCCGTGGACGCACAGGGCGCACACCCGTTGCCCGTACGGCAGTTGGAGCCGCTGTACGCGGGGCTGATCGCCAACGTCACGGCCTACGAGCACCTGGCGCTGGAGGCGGCCCTCGAAGGCGGCCGCGACCGGGCCTTCCGGGCGCTGCTGGCACATCCGCTGATCGGCCAGGCCGAGTACGCGGACCGGCTGACCGACTCGCTCCTCGCGCACAACCGGGAGCACCTGGCGTGGGCCTGACCGGAACGGTGTTCGCGATCGACGCGGGCAACAGCAAGACGGACGTCGCCCTCGTGGGCCCGGACGGCACGGTCCTGGGCGCCGCGCGCGGCGACGGCTTCCGGCCCCCGGAGGCCGGGGTCGCGGCGGCGGTGGCGGGACTCGTGCCGATCGTCGCCGAGGCCGCGGGCCGGGCGGGCCTGGACGGGGCCGTGCGGGCCGGGCATGTCCAGGCGTGCCTGGCCAACGCCGATCTCCCCGTGGAGGAGGCCGAGTTGACGGCGCAGATCGAGCGCCTGGGCTGGGCGCCGTCGGTGACCGTGGCCAACGACACCTTCGCGCTGCTGCGGGCCGGGCTGCCCGACGGCCCGGAACCGGCCGGGGTCGCCGTGGTGTGCGGCGCGGGCATCAACTGCTCGGGGGTGGCACCGGGCGGCAAGGTGGCGCGCTTCCCCGCCATCGGCCGGATCTCCGGCGACTGGGGCGGCGGCGGCTGCCTGGCCGAGGAGGCCCTGTGGTGGGCGGCCCGGGCGGACGACGGCCGCGGCGAACCGAGCGAACTCGCCCGGGCGCTCCCCGCCCACTTCGGGCTGCCCGGCATGCCCGCGCTGATCGAGGCCCTGCACCTGGGCCGGCTCCCGGCGGCGCGACGGCACGAGCTGGCACCGGTGCTGTTCGCGGTGGCGGAGGCGGGCGACCCGGTGGCCCGGGCGCTCGTGGCGCGGCAGGCGGAGGAGATCGTGGCGATGGCCAGGGTCGCCCTGGCCCGGCTGGGGCTGCTGGAGACGGAGGTGCCGGTGGTGCTGGGGGGCGGTGTGCTGGCGGCACGTCACCCGCTGCTGCACGAACGGGTACTGACCCGCCTCGCGGAGTGCGCCCCGAAGGCGGTACCGGTGGTGGTGACGGCCCGCCCCGTCCTGGGCGCGGCCCTGCTGGGCCTGGACCGACTGGGGGCGCCGGCGGGGGCCTACGGGGCGTTGCGGGGGGCGTACGCGTAGCGCCCCGTCAGGGGCGCGGGGAACTGCGCGAGCAACCACGACGCGCCCGCAGCCGAAGTCCCCGGGGCTGCGCCCCGGACCCCCTGGGGCGGTGCGTCGGCTGCAGGCCGGTGGGGGCTGGTCTCGTAGTTCCCCGCGCCCCTTACGGGGCGCACCTCACGGGGCGCGTGGGTGGGCGCGAAAGCCGTCTCCCGTCATACTTGGCGCCAGCGACCAAGGGGGAGGTCTCGTGTCACAACCACAGCAGCCGGCCTGGCGCGAAGGCGCCACCCGCCTGCGCGCCGCCGCAACGACCGAGCCGGGCCGCCTCCGCATCATCGGTGCCGCACTCGCGGCCGTCCTCGCCGTCTTCGGCGGCGTCACCGCCTGGCAGGTCAGCGACCGGTCGGCCGCGGCCGACGCGGTCGTCGCGCACAGCCAGCCCCTCAGCGCCGACGCCGCGAGCATCTACCGCTCGCTCGCCGACGCCGACACCACGGCCGCCTCCGGTTTCCTGACCGGCGGCCAGGAGCCGAAGACCACGCGCGACCGCTACGACCAGGACATAGCGCTGGCGTCCGAGCTGCTGGTCAAGGCCGCGGCGAACACGAGCGGTTCGGATACGGAGCGCCGGCAGATCGCCACGCTCAACAAGCAACTGCCGGTCTACACCGGCCTGGTGGACACCGCCCGCGCGAACAACCGCCAGGGCCTGCCGCTCGGCGGCGCGTACCTGCGCTACGCGAGCGAGCGGATGCGCGGCGAACTGCTGCCCGCCGCCAGCGCCCTCTACGAGGCGGAGACCGGACGGCTCGGCTCCGACTACCGGGACGCCAAGGCGTGGCCCTGGGCCGCGCTGGCCGCCGGGATCGTCGCACTGGGCGCGCTCGGCTGGGCGCAGCGGCGCAACTACCTGCGCACGAACCGCGTCTTCAACCACGGGCTGCTGGCCGCGACGGCGGCCACCGCGGTGGTGCTGCTGTGGCTCGTCGCCGGGCACACGGTGGCCCGGGCGGAGCTGGACAACTCCGACCGGCACGGCGCGCAGTCCCTGCAGGTCCTCAACGAGGCCCGGATCAGCTCGCTCCAGGCCCGCGGCGACGAGAACCTCACCCTGGTGTCCCGGGGTTCGGTGCTCGATCCGGCAACGGGGGACGACCTCTACGAGGCGAGCTTCCAGAAGGACATGAAGAGGCTCTTCGGCAACGGTGACAACAGCGGCGGCACCGGCGGGACCGCCCCGGCCCCCGGCAGCCTGCTGGACCGGGCCGGAGCGCTCGCGGACGGCGCGGCAGGGCGTGACCCGGTGGCCAAGGCCGTGACGGACGTGGGGCAGTGGCTCCGGCAGCACAGTGCCGCCCGCACCGCCGACGTCAGCGGCGACTACAAGGGAGCACTGCAGATGGTGAACGGCGGGAAGGACAGTACAGGCGAGTCCTTCGACCGGGTGGACAGCGAGTTGCAGCAGGCCCTGTCGCACGAGCAGGCGCAGTTCCGGCACGCGGCCGACAACGGGCGCGGGGCGCTGACCGGGCTGACGGCCGGGGCGGCGGTGCTGGCCCTGCTGGCCGCGACGGGCGCGGTGCTCGGCATCGGCCGCAGGCTGTCGGAATACCGGTGACGGGGTGACAGGGGGAGGCGGGACGTGAGGACCCACGCACGGAGGAGGGCGGCGCTGGCCGCCGTCACGGCGGCCGCGTGCGCGGTGGCGGCTGCGGTCGCCGTCCAGCTGCCGGACCGTTCCGGCAGGGTGCCGCAGCACCCGGACCGTACGCAGCCGGTGGCCGCGGCCGCGCCGTCGGCCGCGGCCGCGCAGTGCACCGACCCGGAGGCGAGCCTGCGGCCGTCCACCGTGGACGGCCCGGCCGTGCAGCGCATCAAGGCCCGCGGCCGGCTGGTCGCGGGAGTCGACCAGAACAGCTACCACTGGGGCTACCGCGACCCCGCGACCGGCGAGCTCAGCGGTTTCGACATCGATCTGGTGCACGCCATCGCCAAGGACCTGCTGGGCGACCCGGACAAGGTCGTCTTCATCGCGGTCACCACCAGTCAGCGCATCCCCGCGCTGGAACAGGGCAAGGTGGACATCATTGCGCGTACCATGACCATCAATTGCGAACGCGCCGCGCAAGTCGCCTTCTCCACCGCCTACTTCGGGACGGGGCAGCAGTTGCTGATTCCCAGGAAGTCGCCGATCACCGGGTTCGACGACTCCCTGGCCGGCAGGCGGGTGTGCGCGGCGAAGGGATCGACCGCGGAGACGCAACTGAAGAAGAACCCGCACTCCGCCTCCGTGCTGACCGTGCCCAACCAGCTCGACTGCCTGGTGCGGCTCCAGCTCGGACAGGCGGACGCGGTGCTCACCGACGGCGCCCTGGCCGCCGGGCAGGCAGCCCAGGACCCGTCCGTGGGACTCGTCGGCAAACCGTTCACCACCGAGTCGTACGGCGTGGCGATGAACCTCAAGGACGAAGACCTGGTACGCCGGGTCAACGCAGTACTGGAGGAGTTCCGGCGCGGCGGCGGCGACAGTCCCTGGATGCAGGCGTACCGCAAGTGGCTGGCCGCCGACCTGAAGGGGATCACCGCTCCCCCGGAGCCGAAGTACAGGGACTGACCGGACGGCAGCACCGGCGCTGCCGGGCCGACGACAGGAGAGGGGATCGATGGCGGTCGCGGGGCCCACCGGGCCGGCCTTGAGCCGCGAGGAGGCCGACCGGGCGCTGGCGCGGCTCGGCGCGGAGCACGAGGCGGTCGAGTCCTCGCTGCTCGCCCTCCAGGACCACGCGGGCCGCCGCCTGCTGGAGGGGGCGGAACTGAGCGGCACCACGCGGAGCAGATGGGAGCTCGCCGAGCAGCTCATCGCCCGGCTGTGGACGTACTTCGACGCCTACACCGACGCCCTGGAGACGGCCCGCGAGCTGCGCGGCCGCCGCCGCTGGCCCACCCAGGGCGAACTGTCCGAGCTCACCGACCTGCTGCGCGGCACGGCCGTCACCCTGCCCGCCGCCCCGGACGCGGGCACCACCAGGCTCAGCGAACAGCTGACCCTGCAGGAGCTGGTGGACCGGATGAACGGCTGGTACGCGCAGGCGCTGGACGTGGTCGTCACCGCCGACGCGGTCTGGTCCGCGCTGCCCGCCCGTATCGACCTGCTGGCCGCCGAGCTGCAGCGCACCCGCTCGCTGGCCCACTCGGTCGGGGTGCGGCCGGGCGAACACCCGTCGGGCGACGACCTGGAGGACATCACCCGGGAGCTGGCCGCGCTCCGGTCCGAGGTGATATCGGATCCGCTGGCCTTCTGGACCGGCTCCTCGCCCAGCTCCGCCCCGGGCGGCGGCCGCCCGGACACCCGGCGCTACGACCGCGCCGCCCGCGCCCTGGAGGACGTGCGGCGGGAGGTCGAGGCGGTGCTGGACGTGCGGCAGGACGCCGAACAGCGGCTGATGCGCGTGCGGGACGTGCTCTCGCGCGCCGACCGGACGCTCGTGGAGGCCCGGCAGGCGCGGGCCGAGGTCCTGTCGAAGATCGCCGCGTCCGTGGTGCCGGCCGTCTCCGGTCCGCCGACCGTGCTCTACGAGCAGCTGAGCGCCGCCGCCGAACACCGGAGATGCGCCCGCTGGCACCGGCTCTCGCCGCTGCTCGACAACCTGGAGCAGCGTGCCGAGGAGGAGCTGCTGCGCGCCCGCGAGTCGCTCACGGCGGTGACGGCGCCGCTGGCCGTACGAGCCGAACTGCGCGGCCGGCTGGACGCGTACCGGGCGAAGGCCGCCCGGCACGGCTTCGCGGAGGACCCTTTCCTCGGCGAGCGGTACGACGCGGCGCGGCGCATGCTGTGGAGCGCGCCGTGTGATCTGGTGGCCGCGGAGGGGGCCGTGCTGCGCTATCAGCAGGCGGTGGCGGAGGCCCTGGCCCCGCCCGCCGACGTCAGGGGGGATTCATGAGCGGCACGTGCGAACAGGCGGACTGCGACGGCACGTACGAGGAGATCGACGGCACGGCGTACTGCACGGTGTGCGGGGTGGCGCAGGGGACGGCCCGGGCGCGGGACTGCCAACGGCCGGGCTGTGACGGGCGATACGAGGATGTGGGCGACGGCGAGCTGTACTGCGACCAGTGCGGGCTCGCGCCGGTCGTCTCGCCGACCGGGACGATCGCCTCGCCGCCGACGGGCCTCACGAGCGCGGGGCGCGCGGCCCGGACGGGGTCCGGCTCGTCCGGCTCGTCCTCGGGAGGTTCGGGAAGTTCGGGAGGTTCAGGATCCGGAGGCTCTGGTTCTGGTTCCCCCTCCTCGGGATCGTCGTCCTCGCGCCGGTCCGTCCCGGGCCGGCTCGCCCGGACCGTCACGGGCAACATGCCCGGCGCCGCGTCCCGTTCGGTCACGGTGAGCAGCGGACCGTCCACCATGGCCGCCCCCACCCGCAACAAACTGGGCGCCGGCCTGGTCACCATGCCGGGCGTGCCGCGCCCGGACCCGCGGGCCGCAGTGCTCGCCGACCCGGAGGTGCCCGAGCGCAAGCGGTTCTGCAGCAGAAGCGACTGCGGTGCGCCCGTGGGGCGTTCGCGCGGCGACCGGCAGGGCCGTACCGAGGGCTTCTGCACCAACTGCGGCCACCCGTACTCGTTCGTCCCGAAGCTGCGCCCGGGCGACGTGGTGGGCGGCCAGTACGAGGTGGCGGGGTGCCTGGCGCACGGCGGGCTGGGCTGGATCTACCTCGCCATCGACCACGCCGTCGACGACCGCTGGGTGGTCCTCAAGGGCCTGCTCGACACCGGCGACGAGGACGCGCTGCAGGCCGCCCTCTCCGAACGGGGCTTCCTCGCGCAGATCGAGCACTCCAACATCGTGCGCATCTACAACTTCGTCGAGCACCTGGACCAGCGCACCGGCAGCCTCGACGGCTACATCGTCATGGAGTACGTCGGCGGCAAGTCCCTCAAGGAGATCGCCAACGAGCGGCGGACCGCGGACGGCCGGCGCGACCCGCTGCCGGTCGAGCAGGCGTGCGCGTACGGCATCGAGGCGCTGGAGGCGCTCGGTCACCTGCACAGCCGCAACCTGCTGTACTGCGACTTCAAGGTCGACAACGCCATTCAGCAGCAGGACCAGTTGAAGCTGATCGACATGGGCGCGGTCCGGCGGACGGACGACGACGACAGCCCGATCTACGGCACGATCGGCTACCAGGCCCCGGAGATCGCCGAACTGGGCCCGTCCGTCGCCTCCGACCTCTACACCGTCGCCCGCACCCTGGCCGTCCTCACCTTCGACTTCCAGGGCTACACGACGGTCTTCGCGCACAGCCTGCCCGACCCCTCGCACATCGACGTCTTCACCCGCTACGAGTCCTTCTACCGGCTGCTGGTGCGCGCCACGGACCCCGACCGCAAGCGCCGGTTCTCGTCCGCGGCGGAGATGGCGGAGCAGCTGACAGGCGTGCTGCGGGAGGTCGTCGCCCTGGAGACCGGCACACCGCGCCCCGCGCTGTCCCGGCTGTTCGGGCCGGAGCCGCGGGTCGCGGACACCCGGCTGTTCGAGGCGCGGACCGACGACGTCTCCGTGCTGGGCGCCCGTCCCGTGATCGGCCGCAGGGCCGCGGCGCCCGCCCTGCCGCAGCCGTCGGGAGCGGTGACCGCCCCGCTCGACGCGCGGGCCACCGCCCTCGCCCTGCCGCTCCCCCTGGTCGACCCCGACGACCCCAACGCCGGCTTCCTCGCAGGCCTGCTCACCTCGCAGCCGGCCGAGCTGTACGCGGCGCTCCAGGCGGCCCCCGCCGACTCGCCCGAGCTGCAACTGCGCCGGGCCCGCGCCCAGCTGGAGCTCGGCGAGGACGCCGATGCCTCGCAGGCGCTCGCGGCCCTGGAGGCCGACCACCCCAGGGACCCGCGGGTCGTCTGGTACCGCGGGGTGCACGGCCTGGCCACCGGGGACCACGAGACGGCCGCGCTCTCCTTCGACGCGGTCTACGATGCCTTCCCCGGCGAGCCGGCGCCGAAGCTGGCCCTGGGCGTGTGCGCCGAGGTGCTCGGCCAGCTGGACAACGCCGCCGAGTACTACCGTCTGG
Source organism: Streptomyces morookaense (assembly GCF_013030945.1). GTDB lineage: Bacteria > Actinomycetota > Actinomycetes > Streptomycetales > Streptomycetaceae > Streptomyces > Streptomyces morookaensis. The sequence continues at coordinate 48,008 of NZ_JABBXF010000027.1, forward strand.
TGTGGGCCACCGACCCCGGCTTCGTCAGCGCCGCCTTCGGGCTGGCGCGGGTGCGGCTGGCCTGCGGGGACCGCGCGGGCGCGGTGGCGGCGCTGGAGTCCGTCCCGGAGGCCTCCGTCCACTGCACGGCGGCGCGGGTCGCGGCCGTCCGGGCCCGGCTGCGGCAGCGGTCCGCCGCCGACCCGCTGCTGACGGAACTTCAGGCCGCCGCCCGGCAGGTGGAGCGGCTCGACGGCTTCGGACTGGACGCGGTCCGGCGCGAACAGCTCTGCACCGAGGTGCTGGGCACCGCGCTGGACTGGGTGCTCTCCGGCAGCCCGGGCGCGCCGCCGGGCGGCGCGCCGGACACGCCGGGCCTGCTCGGCAGCGGCCTGGACGAGCGCGAGCTGCGGTTCGGGCTGGAACGCTCGTACCGTGTGCTGGCGCGCCTCGCCCAGCGCGGCGAGGAACGGATCGAACTGGTGGAGCGGGCCAACCGTTACCGCCCCAGGACATGGGTGTGATCGATGTCGCAACTGCCCCCACAGCTGACGGTGTGCGCCGCCTGCCGCGAACCGCTGGAGCCGGCCGACAACTTCTGCGGCCGCTGCGGCGCGGATCTCTCGGCGGTGCCGCCCGCGCCGGACCGGACCGGGCCCGTCCTCCTGAGCGGGGCCGGGGACGCCGGGGACTGCTCCCTCGCCCCGCCGGCCGGGGCCGTGCCCGCCCAGACGGCGCAAGGACCGGACGGCACGGGGGGCGCGGGCACGTCCGGGCGGCCCTGCGGGGGCTGCCGTTCCGGCATGATCGACAAAGACGGGTACTGCGAGCACTGCGGACATGCACAGCCGCGCGAACGGGATCATATGGAGCACGAGTCGGCAGGCGTGGCGGCGGTCAGCGACCGCGGCCTGCGCCACCACCGCAACGAGGACGCATACGCCGTGGCCGGCGCGGAACTGCCCGGCGGCGGCCCGGCCGTGATCGCCGTCGTCAGTGACGGCGTGTCGTCCGCGGCCCGCCCGGACGAGGCGTCTGCCGCGGCGACGGCCGCCGCGTGCGAGGCCCTAACAGCGGCCCTGACCCGCGGCGAGCCGCCGCGCGAGGCCACCCACCGGGCGATCCTCCGGGCCGCCGAGGCCGTCAGCGCGCTGGCCACGCCCGGCCACCCGGGGCGCGGCGAGCGCCTGCGCCACGAGAACGCCCCCGCCTGCACGATCGTCAGCGCGGTCATCACCGGTGACCTGCTGACCATCGGCTGGGTCGGCGACAGCCGCGCCTACTGGGTGCCCGACGACCGCAGCACCCAGCCCGCCCGGCTCACCGAGGACGACTCGTGGGCCGCGCAGATGGTGGCGGCGGGGCTGATGTCGGAGGCCGAGGCGTACGCGGACGAGCGGGCCCACGCCATCACGGGCTGGCTCGGGGCGGACGCGTACGAGGTCGAGCCGCACACCGCGTCGTACCACCCGGACCGGCCGGGCGTGGTGCTGGTGTGCAGCGACGGGCTGTGGAACTACGCCGAATCCGCCGAGCAGATGGCGGACATCGTCCCGGCCGACGCCCGGACCCGGCCGCTGGAGTGCGCACGCCGTCTGCTGGCACACGCTCTGGACGGCGGGGGCCACGACAACGTAACAGTGGCCGTACTGCCTTTCCCGGAACGGCCGCACGGGGCAGGATCTGCCTGACGGGCCGAGCGTCCACGGGGGGAACGCGAGCCGGTGCACGACCCGGCACCGGCATCCGCCGTCTCCCGCCGCACACGTGACACGTGGAGTTTCGAAGAGGAGCGGATCGGATGGCCAACTTCTCCAAGCCGGGCGTGCCGCGTTTCTCGGTGGAGGTGTACCAGAACGTCCATCTGCCCGAGGGCGGCCGCGACGTCAGCGCGATCGTCACGGTCACCTCCACCGGCGGCGGCACGGCCGGCGAGACGCCCCGGATCCCCCATCTGTCCCCCTCGTCCACGGCGGCACCGGACTGGGAGCCGGATGCGGCCGTGGTCGTCATGGTCGACTGCTCCGGCTCGATGGACTACCCGCCAACCAAGATGCACCACGCGCGCGAGGCCACGACGGCCGCGATCGACGCGCTGCGCGACGGCGTGGCCTTCGCCGTCGTCGCCGGGACCCACCAGGCGAAGGAGGCCTATCCCGGCAACGGCCGGCTCGCGGTGGCCGACGCGACGACCCGGGCCCGGGCCAAGGAGGCGCTGCGCGGGCTCTCCCCCGGCGGCGGCACGGCCATAGGGACCTGGCTGCGGCTGGCCGACCGGCTGCTGTCCACCTCGGACGCCTCGATACGCCACGCGATCCTGCTGACCGACGGACGGAACGAGCACGAGGAACCGGACGTGCTGCAGGCGACGCTCGACACCTGCGCGGGCCGGTTCACCTGCGATGCCCGGGGGGTGGGCACGGACTGGGAGCCCAAGGAGGTCCGGCGCATCGCCGAGGGGCTGCTGGGGACGGCCGACAGCATCGCCGATCCGGCGGCGCTGGCCGCGGACTTCACGCAGATGATGGAAGCCGTGATGGGCAAGGACGTCGGCGACGTCCAGCTGCGGCTGTGGACCCCGCAGCGGGCCGAGGTGCAGTTCGTGAAGCTGGCGGCGCCGCGCACCGAGGACCTCACCGGGCAGCGCGTGGCGGCCGGTCCGCGCGCGGGCGACTACCCGACGGGGGCCTGGGGCGACGAGTCGCGCGACTACCACGTGGGCATCCGGGTGCCGAGCGCGGAGGTCGGCCAGGAGATGCTCGCCGCCCGGGTCTCGCTGGTCCTGCCCACACCCGACGGCTCGTCACCGCATGTGCTGGCGCAGGGGCTGATACGCGCGGTGTGGACGGACGACGTGGCGGCGTCGACCGCCATCAACCCGCAAGTCGCGCACTACACGGGCCAGGCGGAACTGGCGCTGGCCATCCAGGAGGGGCTGGATCTGCGCAAGGCGGGCGACATCGACGGCGCGACGGCCAGGCTCGGCCGGGCCGTCCAACTGGCCGCCCGTTCGGGCCACGAGGACACCGCGAAGCTGCTCGCCAAGGTGGTGGACGTCGTCGATGCCGCGACGGGTACTGTGCGGCTGAAGTCGAACGTCTCCAAGGAGGCGGAGATGACGCTGGAGACGCGCTCGACGAGGACCGTCCGCGTCAAGAAGTGACACACGGCACGGCAAGTACGGCAAGTACAGCGACAGAAGGTGCTGGAGGGGGAGCGACCGAGATGCCGACCTGCGAGAAAGGCCACCAGTCCCAGGCCGAGGACTGGTGCGACGTGTGCGGACACCGGATGCAGGCGGCAGCCACCGGCGCGGCCGTTCCGCCGCCCCTGCACGGCACCGGGGGCCCGCAGACCTGGAACGTCCCGGACCACGACGCCACGGTGCAGGCGGAGCTCTGCCCGCAGTGCCGCACGCCCCGCGAGACGCCGCAGACGCCGTACTGCGAGGAGTGCGGCCACAACTACCTCGGACACCCGACGGGTCCGACCCCGCCGGGCCCGCTGCAGCCGCACGTCTTCCAGTCGGACCCGTTCCAGTCGGATCCGTTCCAGTCCGACCCGCCGCCCTCGCCGCACCCCCAGGTGCCGCAGGACTGGGTCTACCAGCCGTCCCGCCCGTCGCAGAAGAACCGCCCCTCCGAGCCGCTGGCCCCGCAGCACCCCTACAGCGACGAGGACGACTGGGTCATCACCCCGCCGAGCACCCCGCAGCCCGTACAGCCCGTGCAGCCCGCCGGCTGGGTGGCCGTCATCGCGCCGGACCGCGAGTACTTCCTGCGGATGATGAACAAGGGCGGCCCGGAGGCGGCGAGCCTGAACCTGCCCGCATACTCGCCCGAACAGCGCCTCGCCCTCACCGGCCACCAGATCACCGTGGGCCGCCGCCGGCACAGCACGGGCGAGTCCCCCGACATCGACCTGTCGGTCCCCCCGGAGGACCCGGGCGTCTCGCACCAGCACGCCATGTTCGTCCAGCAGCCGGACGGCACCTGGGCGGTGGTCGACCAGGACTCCACCAACGGCACCACGATCAACGGCTCCGAGGACCCGATCCAGCCGTACGTCCCGGTGCCGCTGCAGGACGGGGACCGGGTGCACGTCGGGGCGTGGACGACGATCACGGTGCGCCGGGGGTAGCCGCGGGTCCCTCGTTCCCCTCCGCCCACCGTGTGGCGTCTGAGACCATGGAAGGGTGAATGAGATTCCGCGCGGCACGCTTCAGGAGCAGACGTTTTACGAGCAGGTCGGCGGCGAGGAGACCTTCCGGCGCCTGGTCCGCCGGTTCTACGAGGGGGTCGCGGAGGACCCGCTGCTCCGGCCGATGTACCCCGAGGAGGATCTGGGCCCGGCCGAGGAGCGCCTGGTGCTCTTCCTCATCCAGTACTGGGGCGGCCCCCGCACCTACAGCGAGAACCGGGGCCACCCGCGGCTGCGCATGCGCCACGTGCCCTTCACCGTGAACCGCGCCGCCCACGACGCCTGGCTGCGGCACATGCGCGACGCGGTCGACGAGCTGGGGCTGGCGCCCGAGCACGAGCAGCAGCTGTGGAACTACCTGACCTACGCCGCCGCCACGATGATCAACTCGGCGGACTGAGCACGCCGTTCCGATCGTTCAGCGGCGCGTGTCGGACACCGTTCAGTGGCGCGTGGGGGTGACCGTCAGGCCCGCGAGCCCGCCCGTGCGCACGGCGACCGAGCCGTACGGGGTGCGCAGCCGCAGCCAGCCGCGCGCGGCGAGCAGCGCGAACGGCTCCCCGGCCGACGACGGCACCGGCGGCAGCACGGCGGCCGCCGCTCCGGCGGGCCCGGAGGCGGCGAGGACCGGCTGCTGACGTGCGGCGGGCCGCAGGAAGCCCAGCGCCTGCGCCGCGTGCACGGCACGCAGCGGCAGGCCGGTCTCGCCGAGCGTGCGGGACCAGATCTGGCGGCCGATGCGATCGCGCTCGCCGCGCGTCCGCCGCTCCTCGGGCAGCGCCCGGTCGCGCTCGCGGAACTCGGCGACGGCGGCGCTCAGCGCGCCGTGCATCGCCTGTGCGTCCGGCAGACCCGGCACCCGCTGCCAGCCGCCGCGCGGGGGCAGCACCCCCGCCCACGGCGGACCGGTGACGGCTTCCGGCACGGCGACGGGCGCGTCCTGCGCCACGGCCGCGTCGAGCGCGTCGGCGAGCTGCCCCGCCGAGACCGTCACGTCCAGCGCGGCCTCCTCCGCCAGCCGGGCCGTGCGGATCGCGAGCACCTCGAAGGACGGCGGCCGCCCGAAGACACCCAGCACCCCGCCGCCGGCCTGCAGCCGGACGGCGGCGGCCCGGTCGTAGTGGATCAGCCGGGCCAGGAAGGCGGCCAGATCGGCCGCCTCCCCGGCATCGGCGAAGCGCAGCGACTGCGTCATCAGCCCCGGGTCAGCTTCTTGTACGTGGCGCGGTGCGGACGGGCGGCGTCCGGACCGAGCCGCTCGATCTTGTTCTTCTCGTAGGACTCGAAGTTGCCCTCGAACCAGAACCACTTCGAGTTGCCCTCGTACGCCAGGATGTGCGTGGCCACCCGGTCCAGGAACCAGCGGTCGTGGGAGACGACCACGGCGCAGCCCGGGAAGTCCAGCAGGGCGTTCTCCAGCGAGGACAGGGTCTCGACGTCGAGGTCGTTGGTCGGCTCGTCGAGGAGGAGCAGGTTGCCGCCCTGCTTGAGGGTGAGCGCCAGGTTCAGACGGTTGCGCTCGCCGCCGGAGAGGATGCCGGCCGGCTTCTGCTGGTCCGGGCCCTTGAAGCCGAACGCGGAGACGTAGGCGCGGGACGGCATCTCGACCTGGCCGACGTTGATGTAGTCCAGCTCGTCGGAGACGACGGCCCACAGCGTCTTCTTCGGGTCGATGTTGGCGCGGCCCTGGTCGACGTACGAGATCTTGACGGTCTCGCCGACCTTGATGTCACCGGCGTCCGGGGTCTCCAGACCCTGGATCATCTTGAACAGGGTCGTCTTGCCGGCACCGTTCGGGCCGATGACGCCGACGATGCCGTTGCGCGGCAGCGTGAACGACAGGTCGTCGATGAGGACCTTCTCGCCGAAGGCCTTGGAGAGGTTGTTGACCTCGACGACGACGCTGCCCAGACGCGGGCCCGGCGGGATCTGGATCTCCTCGAAGTCCAGCTTCCGCATCTTGTCGGCCTCGGCGGCCATCTCCTCGTAACGGGCGAGGCGCGCCTTGGACTTGGCCTGGCGGCCCTTGGCGTTGGAGCGGACCCACTCCAGCTCTTCCTTGAGGCGCTTCTGACGCTTCGCGTCCTTCTGGCCCTCGACCTTCAGACGCGCGGCCTTGTTCTCCAGGTAGGTGGAGTAGTTGCCCTCGTAGGGGATCGCGCGGCCGCGGTCGAGCTCCAGGATCCACTCGGCCACGTTGTCCAGGAAGTACCGGTCGTGGGTGATCGCCACGACGGTGCCGGCGTACTTGGCCAGGTGCTGCTCCAGCCAGTTCACCGACTCGGCGTCGAGGTGGTTGGTGGGCTCGTCGAGCAGCAGCAGGTCGGGGGCCTCCAGCAGCAGGCGGCAGAGCGCGACGCGGCGCTTCTCACCACCGGAGAGGTTGGTGACCGGCCAGTCGGCGGGCGGGCAGTCCAGGGCGTCCATGGCCTGCTCGAGCTGGGCGTCCAGGTCCCAGGCGTTGGCGTGGTCCAGGTCCTCCTGGAGCTTGCCCATCTCCTCGAGCAGCGCGTCCGAGTAGTCGGTCGCCATCAGCTCGGCGATCTCGTTGAACCGGTCGAGCTTGCCCTTGATCCCGGCGACGCCGTCCTGCACGTTCTCCAGGACGGTCTTGCTCTCGTCGAGCTCGGGCTCCTGCATCAGGATGCCGACGCTGTAGCCCGGGGAGAGGAACGCGTCGCCGTTGGAGGGCTGCTCCAGTCCGGCCATGATCTTGAGGACGGTGGACTTACCGGCACCGTTGGGGCCGACCACACCGATCTTCGCACCGGGCAGGAAGCTCAGCGTCACGTCATCGAGGATGACCTTGTCGCCGTGCGCCTTGCGCGTCTTGCGCATGGTGTAGATGTACTCAGCCAAGAGAAACCGTCCGGCATTCGAGAAGGGCCAATGTGCGGCGCCGCCGCATGAGGGCAGACACATCCATCTTGCCGTACCGGCACCCTCGGGCGGAAACGCGTTACGGCCCGGCCGGGCCGGTGACCGGACGGACCCGGCTACCGCCTGCACGAACACCGTCCCACGGCGTCCGCGGACCGCGACATCTCACCGGCCGCCGGCCGCCTCCCTCCTGCGGAGGGCGTAGACCGCACCGCCGCCGGCCACGATCAGCACCACGGCCAGACCGGCCACGACAGGCGTCGAACCGCTGCCGCCGGTGGTCGCGAGGTCACCGTCCGCGAGCGGCGACGGGCTCGGGCTCGGCCTGGCCGGAGGAGCGCCGCCCACGGAACCCGTGGAGCCGCTCTCCGCGGTCTGGCAGTCCAATATCCCGGAGAACGTCCGCGAGTACCCGTTCGCGCCCGTGACCGCGACCCGGTACGCCTTGTCCTCCCCGGCCTTCACCACGACCGTCTCGGACCCGCCGGGCCGGACCGTGTGCCGGCTGCCCGCCAGTTCGAAGGGGAAGGCCTCGTCGCCCTTGTTGTCGACGGTGATCTCCACCCCGTTCTTGGTGCAGTCCTTCCTGGCCGCCACGGCCGGGGCGGCGCCCTTCTTCGCCCACGTCGCGGTGGCGGTGGCGGAGACGGTGCTCTCGCTGGAGCCGGCCAGGACCAGGGCCTGGGTCTTGATGTGGTCGCCGATGAAGGCCCGGCCGACCGGGACCTTGGTCGCGGCGGTGACCTTGAGCGAGGTGAAGCCGTCCGGGGCGCCGGCCGGGACGGAGAAGTAGAGCTCGCCGCCGTCGGCCGTCGTAGTGACCGGCTTGCCGTCCTTGCCCACGATCTTCACGCCCTTGGCCGCGGCGTCCCCCGAGGGCGCCACGGTGACACTGGCCGCATCGGTGTGCACCGTGACGGGGCCGAGGCGCTGCCCGGACTTGCCGGAAACCGCCGAGGGGCCGAGGGTCAGCGAGGCCTTGGGCTCCTCGACGTCCTGCGCGCTCTTGTAGAGCCAGTCCGCGAGCTTCTGCGCCTCGGGGTTCTGCGCGTCCACGCTGACGTGGTCCGAGTACCGCCAGATGGCGACCTGTGTGCCCGCCGCGGCGGTGTTCGCGTCGAGCGTGCCCGCGCCGGAGTCCTTGGCGAGCGCGGCCAGGTCGTTGATCTGGGGGTAGGAGTGCTGGAGTATCCAGCGGATCTTCCCCGCGTCCTTGTTGTCGTGCAGGGACGACTCGTTCCAGCCCGCTTCCCGGTACTTCGCGCCGTCCACGGTGTTGGTCAGGATGTCGATGCAGTACGTCTGCAGCGCGCCGCCGCCGTCGACCTTCATCTCGAACAGCCCCGCGGCCACCTCGCCGGTCTTGCGCCGGTCGTGGACGACGGCCCGGCCGCCGGCCGTGATGGCGCCGAGCGCCGCGCTGACGCCCCCCTGGTTCTGCGGCATCCTGACCGCCGCAGCCGGGCCCGCGGCGGCCACGGCCCCCACGACGGCCAGTCCGGATGCCAGGACTGCCGCGGCAAGGCGTGCTGCGCCCCGCCTCGTGACAGAGTTCATGGTTTCCTTTCGGGCAGGCGCAGCTCGCCGCACTCCTCCGGGCGTGCGCCCCACCGGGCAACTGAATACGCAGCGGCCCCCGTTGCTACGGACGAAGATCCTAAAGAGCGGGGAGAACGCCTGGTTCCACAGAGCCGCCCGGATCCGGGATCCGAATCGGAATCGTTACCGGCGGCGCCGCCCCTGACCTGGCCTTATCGACAAATCCCCGGAACAAATCCCCCATTTCCGGGGGTTGTTGCCCAGGGCCTGCGAACCCGGGCCGAGGACGCCGGCCCAGCGGAGCCGGTCGGAGGGCGCCCCGCGAACCCGCCCCTGGGCGCCCCGAGCGCGACCCGCGACCGCGTCGACCCGCGCGGGCGGGCCTGGGCGAGCGGACCCGTACAGGCGGACCTGCGCGGACCTACGGGGACACGCCCGCCACCCGGGCCTCGTCGACGACCCCGCCGGCGGCGATGACCTCCCCCGCCGTCACCGGCATCCCCGCCATCCGCACCGGCTCGAGCGGCAGCGGTCTCGCCTGCGACACCCGGCGGAACGCCGATGTGCCCCGCGCGAGATCGTGCCCGACCGACACCGCGTCGATGTCCGCCGACAGCCACCGTTTTCCGTCGCGTTCCTGCTCCTGGATCTTCAACTTCCCGTGGACGACGACCGGTTCGCCCACCGACAGCGACCCCACCACGTTTCCCGCCAGCGCCCGCCACGCCCAGACGGTGTAGAAGCTGGTGTAGGCGTCCGTCCATTCCTCGCGCGCCCGGTCCCAGCGCCGCACCGTCGCCGCGAGCCTGAAGCGGGAGACGGACGCCCCGCCGGCCGTCTCCCGGAAGTCCGGCGGCGTGGCCACGTTGCCCACGACCGTCACCAACGTCTCGTTCATGCGAACCGCCCCCCGTCCCTGCCTTTGCGCAGGCTCTGCGCGCCCGGCCGGTGCCCGATTGCCCGACCGCGTGACCTCATCGTGCCCGTGATCGCGAGAGTCTGCTGGAGGCTGTGGACTACCCCCGGGTTGTGGAAAACCCCGTCACTCGGACGGTGCCGGTGACCGGTGTCGACAAGCGCCCACCAGCCTCTGTCGTCCCGTCAGCCCCTCACGTCCGGCCACCCCGATCCGGCCCGTCTCCAATTCGGCCCGTCCGCCTGGGCCGTCCTCACGCCTCGCCCGCCGCGATCACGAACTGCGCCCGCACCTCCTGGTACCGCAGCAGTTCCGCCGCCACCGGTTCGAGCACCCGCGCCCGTCCGCACCCCGCCGCGGCCTCGCGCAGCCGCCGCTCGATCTCCAGCCCGTACCGGCGGGCCGGCCCCCGCGCCGCCACCCGGCAGCACCACGCAAGGAGCGGCCCGCCGGCCGCAGCCCCCGCCAGCAGCAGCCCCGGCCCCCACCACGGCACCGCGAAATCCCCTGTCAGCACCCCCACCAGTCCGGCCACCCCGAGCAGTTGCAGCCCCAGCAGAGCCACCTGCCCCACGGCCACCACCGTCCACCACCGCGGCCGGGCCGCCCGTACGGCGCCGCCCCCGTGCGTACGCCATGCGGCGGCGCGTCCCACGCCCGTCCGCCAGCCCCGGGAGATACCCCGCACCCCACCCTCGTCCGCCCTCGTCAGCCAGCCCGCCGCGCGCCAGCTGCCGCCGGTGTGCCAGCCTCCCGGGCGCCGCACGACCGGGGCGGACGCCGCGGCGGCGGTCGCCTCGTCGAGCGCGTCGGCCAGCCCGTCGGCCCCGCGCACCGCGGCCTCGCGCACGGCCTGCGCCCAGGGGCCGGGCAGCCCGGTGGCCGCCTCGTGCGCCAGCGTCCGTACGGCCTGTTCGACCAGGGGCCGGGAGGCGGTGCGCCGCGCCGCCGCGGGCATCCCGGCCGCATCGACGGAGGCCTCTGCCCCGAGCGGATCGGAGGCGACGAGGGCGTCGACGTCGTGCCCGCCCCCCTCGTCGTACTCGTCCGCCGGAGCGAACTCGCTCGTGTCGCTGACGCCGCCCACGCCGTCGATCTCGTCCTCGTCCACGCCCGAGAACCCCAGCCACGGCCCCATCGCGCGCAGCCACAGCCACACCCGCGCGATCACGGCCCGGTACCAGCGCCGCGCCCGCCGCCACATCGTCGTGCACGCCCGCTCGGCGTCCCGCCGCCAGGCCCTTTCCGCCGCGAGGCCGGCTGCCTGCGCGCCCACCGACTCGGCCAGCCGGTCCTCGAACTCGAGCCGCGCCTGCTCGGTCAGCCCGGGCCGCCCGTCCGCCACGTAGGCCTGCCGCAGCCGCGCGGACACGCCGTCGACATCGGCCGTCAGCCGCAGCTCCGCCGCGGTCCGCCGGGCCGTGAACTGGCCGAGCAGTTCGCGCAGTTCCCCGATCCCCTCGCCCGTCAGTGCCGAGATCGCCATCACCACGGCCCCCGGCTCGCCGTGCTCGCCGAGGGCCAGCCCGTCCTCGTCCAGCAGCCGCCGCAGATCGTCGAGCACCTGGTCGGCGGCGTCCCTGGACAGCCGGTCGACCTGATTGAGGACCACGAAGGTCACCTCCGCGTACCCGGCGAGCGGCTGCAGATAGCGCTCGTGCAGCACCGCGTCCGCGTACTTCTCCGGATCCACGACCCAGATCACCGCGTCCACCAGCCGCAGCAGCCGGTCCACCTGCTCCCGGTGCCCGGCCGCGGCCGAGTCGTGGTCCGGCAGGTCCAGCAGGACGAGACCGTTCAGCGACCGGTCGTACGGGCGCACCGGCTGCCGACGCGCCCGCGCGGGGATGCCCAGGCGGTCCAGCAGCCCCTCGGCGCGGTCCGACCAGGCACAGGAGACGGGCAGCGCGGTGGTCGGCCGCCGCACCCCGGCCTCCGAAAGCTGCGCCCGGGCCAGGGCGTTGAAGAGGGTCGACTTGCCACTGCCCGTGGAGCCCGCGATGGCGACGACGGTGAGGTCGAGCGAGTAGCGCTGGCGGGCCGCGGCCTCCTCCAGCACGCGTCGCGCCTCGGCGAGCGTGCGCCGGTCCAGCCGCGCCCCGGACAGCCCCACCAGCTCGCGCAGGGCGTCCAGCCGGGGCCGCAGGGCGTGCCCCACGGAGGTCGGCGCGCTCCGGGGCGGAGCGGGGGGCATGGGGCTCACAGGAGGAGACGTGCGCTCCGGCGGAAGCGCCACAGCGGTCAGCGGGGACTGTGCGGGGCGCTCGGGCCGCGCCCGGCGCGCGATCAGACCGTCGTCCCAGACCCGGTCCTCGGAGTCGCCGTGGGAGCGGCCCTCGCCCCGTGCGTCGCAGCTGCCGGTGGTCTGCACAGCGGTCACCTCTCCTTCTGCAGGACGGACAACGCGGCGATCAGGTCGACCTGGTGCTCCGGCGTGACTTCGAGCGCCTCCAAGGGGGCCGCCCTGCGGTCCCGTTCGGCGTCTAGCACCTGCTCCAGGCAACCGGACAGCAGGTCCCCACCCCGGTCGTGCAGCCGCAGCGCGCCCTGCGCACCCAGCAGGTCGGCCAGCGTCTCACCCGCCGTACGCGCCCGGCGGCCGCCCAGCAGCGCTGCTGCGAGCAGTGCGGCGACATGTTCCGCGTCGAGGCTCGCGGCCCGCTCGGCGGCGCGCACTTCTTCTTCCGCGATCTCCTCCAGGCACCGCCGCCAGCGCCGTGCGGCCACGCCGATCCGCCCGGCGGCCCCGTCGGGGTCGCTCGGCGCGAGCACCGAACCGGTGGCCGGGTCGTCGCTGCAGGCCGCGGCGATCTCCTCGTCGGCGGCGTCGGCCGCACAGCTCAGCAGTGCGACGAGAGAGCCGGTGAGGGCGGTGAGCAGTTCATCCGGCGTACTGTCCTGCGGGTGTCCGCGCCAGTGCGTCAGAGCGTCTCCGGCGAGCATCTCGCCGGACTCGACGGCGAGCCGTACGCGCTCCACCGCACGCCCGTACGCGTCCTCCACTCGCTGCAGCAGACGGACGGCCGCAGCGTGCTGCACGGCCGACGCCCCGGCGAGCCCGGGCAGCCGTGCGCCCAAAGAGGAGAGCACTCCGGCGGCGGTCCGGGCGGTGGCCACCGTCCGGGCCGCCGGGTCCTGTGCCCGCTGGGCGAGCCAGGCGCGCAGCCCGGCGACGGCGGTGGCGGGCAGCAGTCCGCTGCCGCCGCCCGCGGACTCCGGGAGTTCGGGAATGGTGAAGCGGGGCACGTCGCCCAGGCCCGCATGTTCGAGCAGCGCGTCGTACTGGCGGGACACCTCGGCGGCAACCTGGTGCGGCACCCGGTCCAGCACGGTGACGAGCGTGACGTCGTACTCCTTGGCGGTGCGGAGCAGGTGCCAGGGCACGGCATCGGCGTAGCGGGTGGCGGTGGTGACGAGCACCCAGACGTCGGCGGCGCAGATCAGTGCGGCGGCGAGCTCGCGGTTGCGGGCGACGAGGGAGTCGATGTCGGGCGCGTCCAGCAGCGCGAGCCCGCGCGGCAGGGAACGGTCGGTCTCGATCCGCAGCGAGCTGAGCTCGTCGTCCGGCCCCTCCCCCTCGGAACCGTCGGACGCTTCCGGAGCCCCGGGATCCACTGCGTCGTCCATGCCGTCCGCCTCGTACGCGGCACCCTCCTGGGCCGGCACCCAGACCCGGTGCAGCCGCGGCAGCACCCGGGGCCCCGCGAACCAGTGGTGATCGTCCGGATGACAGACGAGAACTGGCGTGCGGGTTGTCGGCCGCAGCACCCCCGCCTCAGTGACCCTCCGCCCCACCAGCGAGTTGACCAGCGTGGACTTGCCCGCCCCGGTGGACCCCCCGACGACCGCGAGCAACGGCGCTTCGGGGGCGCACAGGCGGGGCACCAGATAGTCGTCGAGCTGCGCCAGGAGCTCGGCCCGGTTTCGACGGGCGCGGGCCGCGCCGGGGAGGGGGAGCGGAAAGCGTGCGGCGTCGACACGGTCACGCAGTGCGGACAGTGCATCGAGCAGCCGGGGCCGTACGTCCAAGGTCGCCACACGTGCAGAATGCCCAATTCTGGGGTGTTTTTGAAGCAAATCACCCCTGGCGCGCGAGGCGTGGCGCAAGGGGCCCAGGCATAACGAGTGCACAACACCCGTTGCACAGGGCGTCAAAAACGATGCGAAAATCGCACCTGCCTGCGATTATCAGGACCGCTTCACCGAACCTCCACATCGTGTCACGGAGGTGAAGCAACCGGGACGAGGTACGCGGAGCCCTATCCTTGTCCCGGCAAGGTCACGGCACCACCGAGCCCGGGGCTTCAGCCGTCCGACCGCAGCACAAGACCGGCCCCCGTAGCTCAGTGGATAGAGCAGGCGCCTTCTAAGCGCTTGGCCGCAGGTTCGAGTCCTGCCGGGGGCGCTCGCGCTCCACCCTTCGCCTCTCCCCTCCGGGAGGGGCGTTTTTGCTGGTCAGGGGCAAGTTAGTCGGGGCGGCGTAGCGGGGGCGTAAGGGTCGGGCCCGGCCCCGGCGACTGCGGGGAGGACCCGACCATGTCCGGCTGTCACCGGGTATCTGCGGGTAGCCACGGTGGATACACGGTGGCGTTTTCCTGACTCAGTCCGGCTCGGGCAGTTCGAGGAGATCCTCCTCGGCTTCCATCTCGGCTTCCATCCGGCGTTTCAGGTCCGGCAGCTGCCCTTCGATGCACCCGGCGTAGAAGGCCAGCAGGACGGCGACGCTGTTGCCGGCCCAGTAGGCGATCTGCGCGGGCGGCAGGCCCTGATTGAGCCACTCGGTCAGCCGGGTGTGCCGGATGTCGTAGATCCGCCTTCCCAACGGGGACTGGTACCCACATCCCGTCAGCTCCGCCTGGCGGGCGCCCCGCCAGGCCCTGCGCGTGACCGAGCCGGAGAGGATGCCCCCGTACTTGCCGGAGAACATCCGGTCACCGGGACTCAGGCCTTCGGCCCTGATGTACTCCCGCAGCCTCCGCGTCAGCGGCGGAGGACCCGGCACGACGCGCGTGTCCTGCTCGGCCCGCCCCTTGAAGCAATCTGGACCCGCCGTCCGGTGAGCAGCTGCGCGAGGTCATCCGCTACGAACACGAGCGCGTCGGCGACACCTCCGAGCACGAACGGCGCGTCGCACTCGCGGACTTCGTGAACTGCTACAACCACGACCGTCCGCACACCGCGCTCGGCGGCCGATCACCCATCAGCCGGACCGCCGGAAGCGACTACCCGCTCATCTTCGACCAGCCGCCCGAACCGCTCGTCGACAGCAGCTCAGCTTCGAGGACTTCGTGTAACCAATGTCCCGAGACACCACAACTAGCAGGATCTGACTTTCCACGTCAACGATCAAACCGCTTAGCACCCCAAGGCAACCACGTGGCCAACGCGCGAAGCGCCGCAGGTATGTCTTTCCGCTCGGCTCTGCAGATCGCTGTCAGGCCGATGACCAACAGCGACAAAATGAACAGGATTGAAACCCAAGCAGCCCCCGCAGAGAGCAGCTGAGCGACCTTACGCGCCACAGTTCACCGCTCCGACGGGATAGAGGCTTGAGCAGCCTGTACCGTTTCAGCCCCGAAGGCCTTCTCCATGGCTCTTTGAGCCTGTGCCCTTTCCTCTGGCGGCAGCCAATACAGCGGCGGGAACTCCTCATCATCGTCGTGTTCCACTGCTGTCAGAGCATTGATATACGACACGGCAGGAAGTCGGCGCGAGTCAAGCAGCCGGCCATCGGCACCCATCCAACGCAACCCCTGCAGCGCCATATCCAAGGCGGCCAGCATCTGCAACACACGCCATTCATGCGAGTCAGCCTTCGGATCATTCCTCCGACGGGCACGCGACTGGCCAATCACGTACCACGCTGAGCCCTTGTTAGGCATCAGAAGGCCTAGCAGACCCGCGCGGTAACTGAAGTCCTCGGCGTCTGGCATGTCGCGCCTTGAACGTTGCTGGAAGAGGTGCTGGTAGCGCGCCAGTGTCTCGCGGTTCAGAACATCAGCATTTACGACCGCGATCGCTCGGTTGAGACAACCCAACTCATCCATCATTTCTGACAAGCTATACAGGCAATGGCGGTACCAATCAGGATTCTTCTCTTGATGCCCCACGACGATGACTTGATTGAGACGGAGGAGTACATGGCCTACAGACCTCTGAACCTGTTCATGCAGCCACTGGGGAATGTATTCCAGGTCATCACTGGAGTATGAGGCGCCGTCAACGCGAGCCAGATCTGATGTTCGCAGTCGCTCAACATCGGAGCGGAGCAATCGTTGCACGCCCCGTGGATCCCGTCCCCCAGCGACCAACTCGGCAGCAATCACTCCTGTGAGGCGCCCAAGAGTGTCCATGGCGTCACTCGACCGATACATGCACATCCTGGCCCAGCCGTGCTCAGCTCGGTCTGGAGCACAGTAGCGCAGCACCTCCTCCAGGAGATTGATGACCTCCACCGCACAGGGCAATACGGCCTGGCGCAGATGTGCGGGCATGGCATCGCCGTGGTCACGCTGACCCATCACGTCATCCCTTCGCCTACCAAGATCCCGTGCCTCCGGGCAGGCGCAAAAGGGCGCAGCTGACCGCAGTGATCGCGATGAGTCCACTTCCGGCTGCTGGTGGTGTCATGGGCACGGGCCATGCCACAGCCGCGGCCGTCGCCACGGCCTCGCCGCAAGACTATAGGACCGCGCGGACGCGCATGCAGCGAATGAAGGAACCCGTCGAGCAGGCATGACCGGAGGACACGAACTCCGACCCCTCGATTTGGCGGGCCCCTAGGCTTGCCTCCGTCTCCGTGCGCGCCTACGGAAGAACCACTTCCGGTGAATACGCGGCGGGGCAGCAGACTTGAACCCCAGCAGCTCAGCGAAGCACCAGGTCAGGTGCTTGATCCAGTGTGAGCGCCGCAGCCTCTTCTAAGCGCTTGGCCGCAGGTTCGAGTCCTGCCGGGGGCGCTCGCGCACCGCCCTTCGCCTCTCCCTCCGGGAGGGGCGTTTTTGCCGGCACCGTCCCGGCGCATCTGCCACCCGCCCGGCCGCAGCCGAGCGCGCCCAACGGCCGGCCGCCCCTACGGCCCCTCCACCACATGCACCGCCCCCCGCGCCTCCACATACACCTCGCCCGTCGGCCACGGGGCGTCGGTGTACGCGATCAGGGTGGCCGGCAGGCCGTTCGGAGAATCCGCGGGAAGGAGTTCGACCCTGTGGTCGTGGCCGCGGAAGCGGCACGTCTGTACCCGGGCGCGGACCGCGCCCGGCGCCGGGGTGGCGTGGAGGCGGAGTTGACGTGGCCTCAGCAGCACCACGCCGTCCCCCTTGCCGTTCCGGGCCGTGGTCAACGGGAGCGTGCCGAAGACGGTCTCGGCCTTGCCGTCCGCCACGGTGGCCGGGATCAGGTTGGCCTCGCCGAGGAAGCGGGCGATGGCGGTGTCGGCGGGCTCGCGGTAGAGGTGTTGCGGGGCGGCCTGCTGCGCCGTGCGGCCGGCGTGCAGGACGGCAATGGTGTCGGCAAAGGACAGGGCCTCCTCCTGATCGTGGGTGACCAGGATCGCGGTCGCGCCGGCACGCCGCAGCGTCGCCGCGACCTCGGCCCGCAGGTCGGTGCGCAGGGCTGCATCCAGGGCCGCGAACGGTTCGTCCAGCAGGAGCAGTTCGGGCTCGGTCGCCAGCGCGCGGGCGAGGGCGACGCGCTGTTGCTGGCCTCCGGAGAGCTCGTGCGGGTGGCGCTTGGCCAGGCCGTCCAGGCCGACCAGGGCCAGGAGTTCGGCGACCCTCTCGCGGCGGCGGCCACGCGGCAGGCCGAAGCCGATGTTTCCGGCCACGGTCAGATGCGGGAACAGCGCACCGTCCTGCGGCACATAGCCGATCCTGCGGTGCTCGGCGGGCAGCCGTCGCCGCCCGTCGTCCAGCAGCCGACCGCCCAGGGTGACTTCACCCTCCGCGGCCGGATGGAAGCCGGCTATGACACGCAGCAGGGTGCTCTTGCCACAGCCGGACGGTCCGAGCACACAGGCCAGTGCCCCGTCCTCGACCGTCAGGTCGACTCCGGTGAGGATCTCGTTCCGGCCGTGTGCAGCACGCAACCCTTTGATCGACAGGCCACTCATCGCGTTGTCTCCGTACGGGGATCGGCGCCGAGCGTGCGGCGGGTGAGCAGGAGGACGGGCGGTACGGACAGGACCACCATCAGTGCGGCGTACGGTGCTGCGGCCCCGTAGGCGAGTCCGCTGGTGTACGTCCAGAAACGGGTGGCGAGGGTCTCGGTACCGGTCGGGCGGAGCAGCAGGGTGGCGGTCAGTTCGGTGCTGGCGGTGAGAGCGACCATGGCGGCGGCCGCGCCGAGGCCGGGCAGTACGAGCGGCAGGGTGATCCTCGCCAGCACCGCGACCGGACGGGTGCCGAGCGAGCGGGCCACCTCCTCGACGCCGGGCGGAACTTGGGCCAGGGCGGCCCGCACGGCCGTCAGAGCGAGCGGGAAGTAGAGCACCGCGTACCCGGCGACGAGCATCGGAGGCTGCTGATAGAGCGGTTGCGCGTAACGGATCGCGAAGTAGACGACGGCGAGCGCGACCGCGATGCCGGGGAGCGCCCGGGGGAGGTAGGCGGCGCGTTCGGCGGCCCGGGCGAGCCGACTGTCACGCCGCCAGGCGTACAGCGCGACGGGGACCGCTGCCGCGGTGGCGACGAGGGCGGCCGCGGCGGCGTAGCCGAGCGTGGTGAGGGCGGCGGTGAGCACCGAGGCCTGCGGGAGCGTGGTGGAGCTGCCGCGCACCAGCCAGTAGCCGAGGGCATAGACCGGCACGCCGAGCGCGGTGGCGACGAGGGCGGTCAGTGACGCCAGGGCCGGCAGCGTCCAGCGGCCGAGCCGGGCGGGGGTGGCACGCCGGCCCGCGGTGGCACGGCGGACGGTGCGGCCGCGGCGGCCCGTGGTCGCCTCCAGGAGGACGAGCAGCAGGGCGAGGGCGACGAGCACCAGGGTGAGCAGTGCGGCCGAAGCCGCGTCGAAGCCCAGCTTGTACTGGCTGAAGATGGCGGTGGCGAACGTGGTGAATCGCAGCATCGCGAACGCCCCGTACTCGCCGAGCAGATAGAGCGACACCAGCAGTGCACCACCGGCCAGCGCGGGACGGGTGAGCGGCAGGGTGACGCGCCAGAGGGTCGCGAACGGTCCCCGTCCGAGGCTGCGGGAGACCTCTTCGGCCGCGGTGTCGGCGCGGCGCAGGGTCGCGGCGACCGGTAGGAACACCAGCGGGTACAGCGAACAGGTCATCACGAGCACCGCTCCCCAGTAGCCGCGGACCGATCCGGTCAGCGAGACCCAGGAGTAACCGCGGACGAACTCGGGCACGGCGAGCGGGAGGGCGAGCGCGACGGTCCACCAGCGGCGGCCCGGCAGACCGGTGCGCTCCACCAGATACGCCGCGCCGAAGCCGAGGACGGCGGTGGCGAAGGTGACCGCGAGGGCCAGCGTGGCGGTGTTCCACAGCAGGGTGGCGACCAGCGGACGGCCGAACAGGCGGTGTGCCTGGTCCCAGCCCGCCTGGGCGGCCTGGACACCGACGAACACGAGCGGCGAGGCCACCGCGGCGACGACGGCGAAGGCGGCAGCGGGCAGCAGGCCGGCAGCCCGCCACCGCAGCAGCGGCGACGGACGACCGGGCGAACGGAGAGTGCTCACGCCAGGAGACCGGTGTCCTGGAGGAGCTTGAGGGCCTCCTTGCCGTCACCGAGATCGGCGACGTTTGCAACGGTGCCGATGGTGTCGAGTGCAGGCAGCTCGCTCTTGCCCTTGACGCCCGGCACGAGCGGGTACTCGTAGCTCTCCGAGGTGGCGATCACCTTCTGTGCGGGCGCACTGGCCAGGTAGGCGAGAAACGCCTGAGCGGCCTGAGCGTGCTTGCCGTGCTTGAGAGGAGCCGCACCCGAGACGTCGACCAACGCACCCGGGTCGCCCTTGGCGAAGTAGTGCAGTTTGGCGTGGGCCTTGGCGGCGGTCTGCTCGTCACGCAGGCGGTAGAAGTAGTAGTGGTCGATGACACCGCCCTCGACCTCGCCCTTGTTGACGGCAGCGGAGAGGTCCTCGTTGCTGTCGTAGGTCTTGGCGTTGGCCTTCAGGCCCTCCAGCCACTTCCTGGCCGCGTCCTCGCCGTCGGTCTTGATCATGCGGGTGACGACGGGCGCGAAGTCGGTCTCGCCGGGGGCGATGCCGAGGCGTCCCTTCCACTCCGGCTTGGCCAGGTCACGTACGGAGGACGGCGGTGCGGTGTCGGCGTGCTTGCCCTCGGCGGCAAGGAAGGCGGCGGTACGGGCGGAGATGCCGACCCAGTCGCTCTTGGGCGAACTGTCCTGGGCGGGGACGGCCTTGAGGGTCTCCGGCTTCACCGGGGCCAGCAGGCCCTTCTCCTCCAGGGTGGTCAGTGCGGGCGGGTTCTCGGCGTAGAAGACGTCGGCAGGGGAGGCCGCGCCCTCCTGGAGGATCTGGTTGGCGAGCTCTGCCTCGTCGCCGGAGCGCAGCTCGACCTTGATGCCGGTGCGCTTCTCGAAGTCGGCGGCCAGTGCCTTGACGGTCTGCTCGTGCTGACCGCTGTAAACCGTGACCGACTGACCCTTGAGGGACGTGCCATTCGACGCCGACGACGCGTTGCTGCCGTCTTCGCTGCCGGACGAACCACCGCATGCGGTCAGTCCGAGGAGGCATGCGGTCGTGAGCGAGAGTGCGGTGAAGGGCCTGAGGGATCGGAGCATGGTGGGGGGACCTCCGCAGTGGGCAGGGTTCGGCCGGTCGGCTCCACCCGGAAGGGCTGGATCCAGCCGGTGACGGGCAGTGCCGCGCGCCCGGGGAACGCGGCTCGTGGGGCGCCCGACCCCGGCGTGGTGCGCCAGAACCTAGGACAGGGAAGGTTTACCTAACAAGTTTTGAGCCGTCAGATTTCAGCCACGCATCGGCATGGCCAAACTTCGCCCGTCGAAGCCTCAAGTCCGCGCAAACGCCCGGGGGCACTCGTCCGGATGATTACGATTCACCCGTCATGCCCGTCTGGTGACCACCAGACGGTGCCTGCCGGCGCCCGCAGCCCGCGAGCCGGTCCCGAGGCGGTACACGCGGCAGTCCCGTCAGACGTCCTCGCCGAGGCCCACCAGGTCGTGGGGGAAGAAGTCGCTCGGCCGTCTGCGCCCCGCATGCTCGACGGCCTCGGAGCCGCATGCCCGCCAGTCCGTATCGGCCGGCTGTCTATCGCCGGCCGTCAGCTGCGACCGATCCCAGCCACAGCGTGTCCCGGGCACGCGTCATGGCGACGAAGAGCTGGGTCCGCCAGAGCTCCTGGCGCTCACGCATGACGTCCGCATCGGGTGCGTTGCTGTCGGCTGAGCCGTCGGTCCGGATGTCGTGGTCCGGCAGGTGGACGTGCTTGAACTCCAACCCCTTGGCACGGCGGTACGTACCCAGCTTCACGGCCGCCACCGGGTGACCGTCGTAGCGGTCCAGCGGGCACAGAGGAATGCCCGACCGGTTGAGCAGATCCCTGTAGTGGCTCGTCTCCCGGTGCGACCGGCAGAGGATGGCGGAGTCCGGCCAGCCGGACGGTCCGAGCGCGCGGAGAGCCTCCAGGAGCGCCTCGTCCTGCGCTGCTGCGGTACGGAAGACCGCCCTGGTGACCTTGCCGTCGTGATAGGTCAGATCGACGTCCCGGTGCCCGGCGGTGCGTGTGCCGTCGATGTCGTCGAACGCGTCCTCGGCGACGACCGCCAGTGCCGCGTCGAGGATTTCCTTGGCATTGCGGTAGTTGGTGCGCAGCACCTGGCCCCGGTCGCCCCGTACGTCGATTCCGGCGTCGGACAGGCGGAACCCGCCCGGGTAGACGGACTGCTGGCCGTCGCCGACCAGCAGCAGGCCGTTGGGCGTGTCGCCGACCAGGGCGTGCAGCAGGCGCACCCCCACCAGGGTCAGGTCTTGCACCTCGTCGGCTATCACCGCTGCATACGGCGAACAGCCGGGATTCTCCAGGCACTCGGCCAGGGCGAGGCTGAGGATGTCGTTGAAGTCGTGGACGCCGCGTTCGGTGCGGATGCGCTCGTATTCCTCGTACAGCTCCCAGACCGCTTCCCGGTGGGCGCGGCGGAGGTTGGTGCGGCGGCGGATGCGGCGCAGCGTCGCGTAGTCCTCGAAGCGCGTGATGCCGCGCCCTTTTATGACGTAGTCGATTTCCTCGCGCCAGTAGCCCGGCGAACGGTCGATTCCGGCCAGGACGCTGGGCCGGCCACGGCGCATCCAGGCGTGGCTGAACGCGGTCTCCGCCCGTTCGCCGTTCAACCGGTGGGCTGTGCCGCGCTCTTCGAGGAAGCCGCGGGCCCAGGAATGCAGGCTCCGGAATTCGACACGCTCGGCGACGGCGGGAGCCATCGTGCCGAGGAACGTGCTCTGCACCCGGGGAAGGTTGTTGGCGAACGTCACGTACAGAATGCGGCCGGTGGACCGCTGGGCGAGATGGGCTGCACGATGCAGGGCCACGACCGTCTTGCCCGTGCCGGCCGGGCCGCTGATGCGGGCCGGGCCCGACCAGTTGCGCCGCACCAGAGGGACCTGGTCGGCTGCGAGGAAGGTCATCCAACCCTCGATGGGGCCGTTGCGGGCCGCTTCCATGGCCGCGTCACGCAGGCCGGTGACGTCGAAGAGGGCTTCGGTGCCGGGTGCCTGCGGTTGCAGCGGTGTGCTGCTGCGCACCACCGACGAAGTCTCGTACGCGGGGAAGACCTCCTCCAAATGGTTGGCAAGCGCCTTCACTTGGGACGGCGTGAGCCGTACCCGCCAGGCCATCAGCGCCGGAGCCACCTCCTGATCGCCCAGCAGGCGCACACGGCCGACGCTCTCGGCGAGCGAGTGCCCTGCGAAGACCATCAACGGCTGCACCGCCACGGGCGACAGGCCCAGCGCGGCAACCGCGCCCTCCGCGACGTGCGTGACAGCCAGCAGCTTGCGCACCTCGCCGTCACAGCTCCGGCCGCCGGCCGTCAGACGGCCGTGCACGGCTTCCGGCGCGGATCTCCAGTTCTTGACGTCGATCACGAAAACGCCACCGGGGCCGACGAGCAGCATGTCGACATTGGCCGCGCGCGTGCCCGGCCAGCGGCGGTCCACGAGCAGCCGCCAGCCACGCTGCGCGAGCACCAACAGCTGGGTGTGCACGCGCTGTTCACCCTCGCCCGCCGCTTCCCAACGCCGGGCCTCCCGCTGCGCCGCCCACAGCTGTTCACGCAGCTCACGCTCATGCCGCCGGGCCTCCTGCGCCCTGTTCAGTGCCGAGCCGCCGGCCACCGTCATGCCCGCCCCCTCTTACGCTCCCCCTGTACGTAAAGTAATGATCATAGTGCGGATCGGAGTCACCGCACAGGGGTGCGGCAGGGAGGCCACGGGGGCGCAGCAGCAGCGGAAAGGCGCACGCGGGGCGCGCCGGAGCCGCCGGGTATCGTCTGCCGGAGCCGCCGGAGCGCGGCCGGAGCCGTGAGGGAGGAAGACCGTGCCGGACGCGGGACCGTCGCACATCCTGCTGCGCGAGGATGCCGCCGACTGGGAAACCGTCAAACCCGAACGCTTCGTGCTCGGCGTCATCCACAACGTCACGTCCGCGACCCGGCTGCTCGACCTTCTGAAGCCCTTCGAGGGTGATAGCCGCGTCCAGGTCCTCTTCGCCTGCACGGGGTCCTCGGCATTCACAGAGGGTCTGCGGGAATTCATCACCGAGCGCAAACTCCCCTGCATATCCTGGGAAGAAGCGAAGCGCGAGAAGTTCGACCTTGCGGTGAGCAGCAGCCGGGGCGGGGATCTGCACCAGCTCAACGCCCCGCTCGTCGGCGCCCCGCACGGCGCTGGATACAATAAATACTTGAGCCGGAAGCCGGAAGCCGGAAGCCGGAAGCCGGAAGCCGGAAGCCGGAAGCCGGAAGCCTTCGGCCTCGGTGCCGAATGGCTCGTGCACGACGGCGAGTTGATCCCCTCCGCCATCGTTCTCTCCCATGACGAGCAGCGCGAACGCCTGCGCCGCGGCTGCCCCGAGGCCGTCCCTTTCTCCGTCGTCGCGGGCGACCCCTGCATGGACCAGCTGCTCGCCGGCGTTCCCTTCCGCGACGAGTACCGCGCAGCCCTCGGCGTGCGCCCCGGCCAGAAGCTGCTCGTGCTGACCTCCACGTGGAAGGACCAGTCGCTCCTGGGAGCCCACCGCGCCGACCTGGAGATCATCCGCCGTTCCCTCGCCGAACTGCCCGCCGACGAGTATCGCGTGCTCCACGCCGTCCACCCCAACGCCTGGTTCACACACGGCGGCCATCAGATACGCGAATGGTTCGAGCCGTTCCTCCGCGCCGGGCTCCTCCTGCCCTCCCCCGAAACCGACATCTGGAAGGCAGCGCTCGTCGCAGCCGACGCCTTCATCGGCGACCACGGTTCGCTCACCCTGTACGCGGCGGCGCTCGGCGTGCCGGGTCTGCTGGGTGCGTTCGACGAGGACACGGTGGCCGAGGGCTCGCCCATGGACCTGCTGGGCCGGGAACTGCCGCGTGTCACACGGCACGAGCCCCTCGGGCGGCAATTGCAACGGGCCGCCGCGGCCCAGGCCGGGCCGCAGCGCGAGCGCCTCGCGGAGATCGGCGCCCTCGTGACCTCCCGCCCTCTCCAGGCGGCCGGGCTGCTGCGCAGTCTCTACTACGAGCGGATGAAGCTCGACGAGCCGCAGCACCCGGCCATCTCCCGCCCCGTCGCCCTCCCCCTGCCACTCCCGGCCGAACGCCGCCAGCCAGGCGCCGCAGCCGTGTACGCGGACATGCAAGGCGGCCGCCTGCGGCGCTACCCGGCCGAGCTCCAGGGCTCGCTCACCCACCACCTGCCCGACCCTTATCTGGTGGCCGCCTACGGCGAACCCGACCCGCGATGGGCACACGCGGCGGACGTGATCCTCGCGCGGTCGCTGCACTCCGGTGAGTCATGGGAGGACGCCGCCCGGCGCGTCTTCCGGCGCCATCCGGGCTGCGAGCTCGTCGCATTCCCCCAAGAGGCAACGGGCTGCCTGGCGTTCACCCGTGACAGACTTCAACGTCTGACCGCGCAGTGGCAGGACGGCGCACCGTCCTGGCCGTACGACTTCTCAGTGGCCGCATCGGCGCTCTACTCCACTTTGACCAGTCGGTCGGCTTCTTCCGTACGCGTCAGTGTCGTCGACGGGCTGCCGCCGGCCGTTCTCACCATCAGCCGGTGAGTCCACGGCCGCGTGCGGCCTGTTCCTGTTCGCCATGGCCCACGCATTTGTACAGCGCAGCCGCCTCGCGCCAGTCGGCGCCGGCCGCCTCCTGGTCCCCCAGTTCTGCTCGTACATCGCCGCGCAGCAGCAGTACGCCGGCCAGCTCCTTCGGGGCATCGCACGGGCGCAACAGGCCTACTGACGTGTCAAGCGGTTCCAGTGCTTCGTCCAACCGGTCTGCGCGCCGCCGCGCTTGAGCGTATTGCCACAGTGCCTTGGCCTCGTTGAAGGCATCGGGCAGCGCGGCGAACAAGGAACGGGCTTCCAGGAGCAGTTCGGCCGCTTCCTGGTGACGGCGCTCGGCACTGCGGGCACGCCCCAGGTGAAAGGTCAGCAGCGCTCTGCCCCGAGGATGGTCGATGCCCTCCAGCGCTTCGACAGCACGCCCGAAGTGGTCTGCCGCAACGGACGCTTCGCCGGCACGCAGGGCGAGCAGTCCGAGGCCTTCCAGGGCAGAGGAGACGGTGCGCCCGTGACAGGCCACCGTGGCCTCGCGCAGGGCGTGTTCGTAGTGTTCCCGGGCGTCGGCGCAGTCGTCGCCCTCACCCCGGTCGGAGAGCGCGAAGGCGAGCTCGTAGTGCATGCGCGCCACGGCGACCGGGTCGCCCGTCCGCTCGGCGGCGTCCAAACCCCGCCGGCACACCTCGATCCAGTCGGTGTGGTACTTGCGGCGGTAGAAGAAGCCGCGCAAGGCCTCGCACAGCTGCCATGCGGCTTCGTAGTGCCTTGTGGTGCAGGCGAGTTCGACGACGGCGACAGCATTGGCGCGGTCCTGTTCCAGCGCCCGGAGCGCCGCGCCGACGTCCCCGAAGGCGGGCAGGTCGGTGCGGGCGAAGACCTGTCCGTACCGCCAGCGGTCGGAAACAGCCCGCTCGACGGCGGCGGCCAGCATCAGGTACCAGTCGATGCAGCGGTCCACGGCGCCGTCCACCGCGTGTGCGTCGGCTGCTGCCCGCGCGTGGTCGTGCACAAGGCGGTGCATGCGCAGCCGTCCCTCCCCTGCGGGGTCGAGGAGCTTCTCCCGGACCAGCGTCCGTACGTCGCCCGGCCTCTGTGCGAGCCGTTCCGCGAGGCTGCGGGAGAACTCCGGTGTGGGGTGCAGGCCCAGTGCGCGGTAGAGGGCTGCTGCGTCCTTGTCGAGGGAGCCGTAGACGGCGTCGAATACCTGTGCAACCGAAAGGTCGTCCGGCACGGTGAGCGCCTCCAATCGGGTGCTCCGGTCGATGAGTTCACGGGCCAGTCCCGCCGGATCCTCCCCCATGTCGAGCAGCTCATTCGCTCTGGCTCCCGCGATCCGCACGGCCAGGGGAAGTCCGGCACATGCGTGCAGCACACCATCGAGCGAGGGCCGGTCCAGCACGCCCGCACCCGCGACGGCCTCGAACAGTTCCTCGCTGGCCTTGAGCTTCAGCGAGTCCAGGGGAACACGCACCAGGTCGTGCGAGGCCCGCAGGCCGGCGAGAGGCGAGCGGCTGGTGACGACGACCACGCTGCCGGGGTGCCCGGGCAGTAACGCGCGTACTTGTCCGGCGTTCACCACGTCGTCGAGCAGAACGAGCACAGGCTGGTCCGACGTGAGCGTTCTGTAGTGAGCGGCCAGTTCGTCCGGGTCGGTGGGCAGGGGCGCGTCCGGTTGATGCGATGTCAGCGAGCGGACGAAGCCCTGCAGGACGGCGACGGTGTCACGGGGGCGCAGGGGTCCCTGGGGGCTCATGTCGGCCTGGAGGTGGCCGCCGGGGAAGCCGTCGCTCACTCCGTGCAGCAGGCGCAGTGCAGTGGCGGTCTTCCCGACTCCTGCCATGCCGGTCAGCAGGACCACGAGAGGTGCGGTCCCTTCGGGCCGCTCCGTGACGGCCTGGGTGAGCGAGGCGAAGGTGCTGCGGTGGTTGACGTACACGTGTGGCGCCGGGGCGAGCTGACGTGGCGTCGGTGATTCGGAGGTGGCGTGGTACTCGACGTTCCGCCCCTGGATCACCACGCCCCGGATCGTCGTCCCGCCCGTGATGGTGTTCTCGGTGCTGTCCATGTGTCCCACACCCCCAGGTCCGTCACCGCCCGTCGCGGCGGCGGCAGGTGATCCTACGTGCGCGTGGCGCCCGCCGACACTGTCGGGGGCGCCACGCGCAGGACGGATCCCGGCTGAGGACCGTCCGGGGGACGACGCGGACTAGCCGTGCATCAGCCGTTGACGCAGGTGTTGCCGGAGGCCGCGTTGAGCAGGGCGATGATGTCGATGGAGTTGCCGCACAGGTTGATCGGCACGTGCAGCGGAATCTGGATGACGTTGCCCGAGATCACACCCGGGGAACCGGCGGCAACACCCTTCGCGCCGGCGTCGGCGACCGCGCTGCCGGCGGCGGCGCCGGCGAGAGTGGCGCCCACTGTGGCGGTGATGACTGCTGCCTTGGCGATTCGTGACATGGGGAGACACCTTTGCTTGGTCGTACGGGACAGGCTCCCCGGCCGATGAGGCCAGGAGTCCGGTAAAACGCCCATAAGCCACAAAGGTTTCGTCCATGAAGCGTCCGGGTGATCGACCCGTGGGCCGAATGGAGGTGCGAACAGGACGGCCCCCGCGACGGCTGCGCCGCCCGTATGCCGTCTGTACACGATGTGCTCTGTGCGCCTACAACGGGTGAGGGTGCCAACCGTTCGATGGGGGAGGCGGCAATGCGCAGGATCGCCATCGTGGGCGCGGGACAGGCAGGCCTGCAACTGGCCCTGGGGCTGCGGGCGGCCGGGTACGAAGTGACAGTGGTGGCCGCGCGGAAGCCCGAGGAGATCAGGGCCGGGCGCGTGACGTCCACCCAGCAGATGTTCGCTCCGGCGCTCGCCCTGGAGCGCGAGGCCGGGCTGAACCTGTGGGACGGCGAGGTGCCCTGGATCCACGGCGCCGCGCTGACCACGGTCGACCCGGAGCACGGCCGGAGGCCACCCGTCGCCGGTCCGCTCGTCGCGCCCGCCCAGTCCGTCGACCAGCGGGTCAAGACCGCCCGGTGGCTCGAGTTGCTCGAGGAACAGGGCGGCCGTGTGGAGTACCGCGAGGCATCCGCGGACGATCTGGCGGAGCTGGCCTACGCCCACGATCTGACGGTTGTCGCCACGGGGCGCGGGACGCTCGGGGAGGTGTTCGGGCGGGACGAGCGGCACAGCCCCTACGACCGACCTCAGCGCGTGGTCGCCGTCGTGTACGCACACGGGGTCGCCCCGGCGCCCGGTGATCCGTATCTGCGCATGGCCGGCTTCCCGGGCGTCGGCGAGTTCTTCGTGATGCCGGCGCTGACGCTGTCCGGGCCGTGCCATGCGGTGCTGTGGGAAGGAGTACCGGGCGGTCCGCTGGACTGCTGGCAGGAACTGCGCGGCGATCCGCAGGCCGTGCTCGCGCGCACGCTGGAGGTGCTGCGGGAGCGGGCACCCTGGGAGTACGAGCTGTGCGCGGACGCCGAGCCGACGGATGCGGGAGCCGCGCTGTCCGGTGCCGTCACCCCGGTGGTGCGGCATCCCGTGGCGGAGGTCGCACCGGACACGTATGTGCTCGGCATGGCGGACGCGGTCGTCGTCAACGACCCGATCACCGGGCAGGGCTGCAACAACGCGGCCCGGGCTGCGGCCCGTTACCTGACGGCGATCCGCGAGCGGGGCGAGCTGCCGTTCGACCGGGCGTGGATGCACGGCGTCTTCGCCGCGTACTGGGAGCACGCGCGGCACGGGACGTCCTTCACCAACCTGGTGCTGAGTGCGCCGCTGCCCGAGCACGTGCGGCGGCTGCTGACCGCGGCGGGCGAGCACCGGGAGATCGCCCACCGGTACGTCAACGGCTTCGCCGACCCCGCCGACTATCAGGACTGGCTGATGGACGAGGACCGGGCGGAGGCGTACCTCAAGGCCGTCACGGGAAGCGGGCGATAGCCTGGACCTCTGCAAGGAGTACGGCAGAGGCGGAGGCACAGAGCGCACGTGGGCACGTCACAGGCCGAGGCGGTCGCCTCGGCACAGAGCGGGCGCACACGCCGCGCCCGCCCCGCCGGACAGTGGCCGGTCGTGGCCGTCGTCTCCGTCGGAGGAGCCATCGGCGCAGTCGCCCGCTACGCCGCCGGGCTGCTCTGGCCGACGCCGGCCGGGGCCTTCCCCTGGACCACACTCCTCATCAATGCGGTCGGCTGCGCCCTGATCGGCGTACTGCTGGTCACCGTCTCCGAACTGGGCTCGGCGCACCGCCTGGTGCGGCCCTTCCTGGGGACCGGGGTACTGGGCGGCTTCACCACGTTCTCGACGTACACGGTGGACGCGCAGCAGCTGCTGCAGGCCGGCCGCGTGGCGAGCGCTCTGGCATATCTGGCCGCAACGCTGCTCCTGGCGATGGCCGCCGTGTGGGCGGCAGCGGCGACGACCCGCCGGTTCGTCCTCAGGAGGTCCCGTTGAGACTCCACGGCAATGCGCTGCGGGTGACGGCCTACGTCGGCGAGTCCGACACGGTCCACGGCCGCCCCCTCTACTCCGAGATCGTCCACCGCGCCCATGCCGCGGGCCTGGCGGGCGCCAGCGTCTTCCGCGGCATCGAGGGCTTCGGCGCCTCGTCCCTGATCCACACCACCCGGCTGCTGTCCCTCAGCGAGGACCTGCCGGTGGCGGTCGTGATCGTGGACACGGAGGAGCGGGTACGGGCCTTCCTGCCCGTCCTCGACGAGCTGGTGGGCGAGGGCCTGGTCACCCTGGACGAGGTCGCGGTCCTGCACTACCGGGGCCGGGAGGCGTCCGCGTGAACTGGGTCCTTGTCGTCGCGGGTGCGCTGGTCGGCGCCCCGCTGCGCTACCTGACGGACCGCGCGGTCCAGTCGCGGCACGACTCGGTCTTCCCCTGGGGCACCTTCGTGGTGAACGTCGTGGGCTGCCTCCTCCTTGGGATCCTGACCGCGGCCGCCCCGGCCGACGTGCGCCTGCTCCTGGGGACGGGCCTCTGCGGGGCATTGACGACATATTCGACGTTCTCCTACGAAACCCTCCGCCTGGCGGAGACCGGGGCCCGCGGCTACGCCGTGGCGAACGCCGCGGCAAGCGTGACCTGCGGGCTCGCGGCCGCTTTTGCGGGGGTCGCGGTGGGGGGCTGGGCCTGGGGGTGACGAGGCTTTCCACAACGGAAACTCTACTGTTGCCATGACGGAAAGTCCGTGCCAGACTTTCCGTCATGGCAACTGATGAGAACTCACGTCTGTCTCGCGAGAGCGCCGCGGAATCGCTGGCGCTCGCCGAGCAGGCGCAGGCGGCGGTGGATTCGATCAAGCCCCCGCGCCGGCACGAACTGACACTCGCCGCGTGCGTGGCCGCGGCCTTCCTCGCCAACCTGCTGCCCCGGCCGTACGACCTGGTCGCCATCGCGGTCTCGTTCGTGTGCATGATCACGATCGTCGTCCGGCAGGTGCAGGTCAGCGGCGTCAAGCACCGCTACACCCCGAAGGTGGGGCGGCAGATGCTCGGCGGCGCCGTGCTCGGGCTGCTGGGATTCGTGGGGGCGGACCTGCTGGACCGGCTCGCGGGCATGTCGTGGATATGGGTACCGGCCGCACTGCTGGTCGCAGGTGGCACCCTGGTCACGGACCGACTCCCCCGCAAGAAGGGCATACCCGCACCGTGACCGCCCCCGAAGACGGCTTCAACGAGACGATCCACGCGCCGAATCGGCTGCGGATCTGCGCCGCGCTCGACGCCGTCGAGGAGATCGAGTTCGGGACGATACGGGACACGCTGGGGGTCAGCCCCTCGGTGCTCAGCAAGCACGTGACGGTCCTGACGGACGCGGGCTACGTCGAGCAGCGGAGGGCCGTGCGCGAGACGCGCCAGCGGGTCTGGCTGCGCCTCACCAAGGACGGGCGTGCGGCCTACCGGGCACACCTCGCCGCGCTGCGGGCGATCGTCAACGCCGACCTGGGGGACGGCTAGGACACGCCCTGGAGGGGATCCGCAGCGGCGCCGGCGCCCAGGTGCTCCAGCAGCACCTTGCGCAACTCCCGTGCGGCGCGCGGCGGCGGGGCATCCTTGCGGTGGGCGACGGCCACCGTGCGGCGCATGCGGTCGCCCTCGAACGGGGTGACGCGCAGGCCGGACCGGGAGGCCACCATGCCGGGGACCACGGCCAGGCCCAGACCCGCGCGCACGAAGCCCAGCACCGCGTCCATCTCCCCGCCCTCCACCGTGAAGGACGGTTCGAAACCGGCCTCGCGGCAGGCGGAGATGGTGATCTCCCGCAGGTCGTAGCCCCGGCGGAACATGACCATGGGGAGGTCGCGGAGGTCCTCCACGCGGATGCGGCGCCGGCGAACAGGGGGCGGATCGGAGGGGGAGGTGACGACGACCAGGTCCTCGTGCAGGAGTTCCGTGGTGGCGAGGGCGGGGGCCGCGGCGCCGAGCGGGGTGATGATCAGGGCCAGATCGAGCTCGCCCGCGGCGAGGATGCGGACGAGATCCCGGGAGCCGCCTTCGTCGACGAGGAGGTCGATGCCGGGGTAGCGGGCGTGGTAGGTCCGCAGCACGTCCGGGACGAGGCTCGCGCAGAGGCTGGGCGGAGCGCCCAGGCGCACTCTGCCCCGGCGCAGTTGCGCGACCTCCTGGACCTCGCGGTGTGCGGTCTCCGCGTCGGCCAGGATGCGCCGGGCCAGCGGCAGGAGGGCCTCGCCCGCGTCGGTGAGGGCGATGTTGCCGCGGGCGCGATGGAAGAGCTCGGCGCCCAACTCCCGTTCCAGCGCCCGGATCTGCTGGGACAGCGAGGGCTGGGCGACGTGCAGCGCCTCCGCGGCCCGGGTGAAGTGGCGGAGTCCGGCGACGGTGGCGAAGTAGCGGAGCTGCTGGAGTTGCACAGCGACATGGTAGTGCGTGCATAGGAGATGCCTATCGAAACAAGGCTCATCATGTCTTGGACGGATCACCGAGGGGCGGCCTAGCGTCTCGGGTCATGGCACTGGCGACGACCCGGAGGGCACCTGCGTCCTCCTTCATCGGCTCCGTGTGGCGGTCGACCGTCGGCAAGAAGGCGGTCATGGCGGTCACCGGCCTGATCATGCTGGCGTACCTGGTCGCCCACATGCTGGGCAATCTGAAGGTGTTCTTCGGAGCCGGGGAGTTCAACCACTACGGGCAGTGGATCCGCACCATCGGCGAGCCGTTCCTGCACCACGAATGGTTCCTGTGGATCGCGCGGGTGGGCCTGACCGTCTCGGTCGGGCTGCACGGCGTGGCCGCGTACCAGCTCAGCCGCCGCGACCTCGCGGCGCGCCCCGCGAAGTACGTGCGCAAGCGGGCCCGCGCGAGTTATGCGACGCGCACGATGCGCTGGGGCGGGGTGATCCTCGGCCTGTTCATCGTGTGGCACATCCTCGACCTGACCACCCTCACCGTGAACCCCAATGCCCAGGAGGGGCACCCCTACGAGAACCTGGTGGCGTCCTTCGGCCGCTGGTATGTGGACGTGTTCTACATCGCCGCCATGCTGGCCCTCGGCCTGCACATCCGGCACGGCTTCTGGAGCGCGGCCCAGACGCTGGGCGCCAACTCCCCACGCCGCGACCGGGCGTTCAAGATCGTCGCGAATGCCCTTGCCGCCCTGTTGACCTGCGGATTCATTGCCATACCCATCGGTGTCATGACGGGAGTCGTGAGCTGACCATGAGCGAGTACCTCCAGTACGGGACCGGCGGTCCCGTCAGCGACACGAAGGCGCCCGGCGGGCCGATCGCCGAGCGGTGGGACCGACGGCGGTTCGAGGCGAAGCTGGTCAATCCGGCGAACCGGCGCAAGCACACCGTCATCGTCGTCGGGACGGGCCTGGCGGGCGGTGCCGCCGGGGCCACGCTCGCCGAACAGGGCTACCACGTCGTGCAGTTCTGCTACCAGGACTCCCCGCGCCGCGCCCACTCCATCGCCGCACAGGGCGGTATCAACGCCGCCAAGAACTACCGCAACGACGGCGACTCCGTGCACCGGCTCTTCTACGACACGGTCAAGGGCGGCGACTTCCGTGCCCGGGAGTCGAACGTGCACCGGCTGGCCCAGATCTCCGTCGAGATCATCGACCAGTGCGTGGCCCAGGGCGTGCCCTTCGCCCGCGAGTACGGAGGGCTGCTGGACACCCGCTCCTTCGGCGGCGTTCAGGTCTCGCGGACGTTCTACGCCCGCGGCCAGACCGGGCAGCAGCTGCTGCTCGGCGCGTACCAGGCGCTCAGCCGGCAGATCGATGCCGGAGCCGTCGAGATGCACGCCCGCACGGAGATGCTCGACCTGATCGTCGTCGACGGGCGGGCCCGCGGGATCGTCGCGCGCGATCTGATCACCGGGCGGATCGACACGTACGTCGCGGATGCGGTCGTGCTCGCCAGCGGCGGCTACGGGAATGTGTTCTACCTGTCGACCAACGCCAAGAACTCCAACGCCACGGCGATCTGGCGGGCCCACCGGCGTGGTGCGTACTTCGCCAACCCCTGTTTCACCCAGATCCATCCGACCTGCATCCCGCGGTCCGGCGATCACCAGTCGAAGCTGACGCTGATGAGCGAGTCGCTGCGCAACGACGGCCGGATCTGGGTGCCCAGGGCCCAGGGCGACACACGGCCGCCGGCCGAGATCCCCGAGGACGAGCGGGACTACTACCTGGAGCGGATCTATCCGTCCTTCGGCAACCTCGTCCCGCGCGACATCGCCTCCCGTGCCGCGAAGAACGTGTGCGACGAGGGGCGCGGCGTCGGTCCCGGCGGGCAGGGGGTGTACCTGGACTTCGCGGACGCGATCCGGCGCATGGGACGCAAGGCGGTCGAGGCCAAGTACGGGAACCTCTTCGAGATGTACGAGCGGATCACCGCCGAGGATCCGTACGAGGTGCCCATGCGCATCTATCCCGCCATCCACTACACGATGGGCGGCCTGTGGGTGGACTACGACCTGCAGACCACCGTCCCCGGTCTGTTCGCGATCGGCGAGGCCAACTTCTCCGACCACGGCGCCAACCGGCTGGGCGCCTCGGCCCTGATGCAGGGGCTGGCCGACGGCTACTTCGTACTGCCGTCCACCATCAACGACTATCTGGCCCGCCATCCGCACGACGACGTGCCGGGTGACCACCCGGCGGTCACGGAGGCGGTGAACGGTGTGAGCGACCGGTTGCGCCGTCTGCTGGAGAACGACGGTGACCGGACGCCGGATTCGTTCCATCGCGAGCTCGGCGAGCTGCTCTGGGACGAGTGCGGCATGGCCCGCACCGAGAGCGGGCTGCGCAAGGCGCTGGGCCGGATCCCGGAGATACGGGAGGAGTTCTGGCGCCGGATCACGGTGCCGGGCAGCGGTCAGGAGCTCAACCAGTCGCTGGAGAAGGCCAACCGCATCGTCGACTACCTCGAGCTCGCCGAGTTGATGTGCCTCGACGCACTGCACCGGGCCGAGTCCTGCGGCGGCCATTTCCGCGAGGAGAGCCAGACGCCGGACGGCGAAGCGGCGCGCAGGGACGAGGAGTTCGGCTACGTGGCCGCCTGGGAGTTCACGGGCACCGGTACGGCGCCCGTCCTCCACAAGGAAGACCTGCACTTCGAGTACGTCCACCCCACCCAGCGGAGCTACGCATGAACCTCACCCTGCGCATCTGGCGCCAGCGCACGGCCGATGCCTCCGGCGGTTCCGGCAGCATGGTCACGTACGAGGTGACGGGCATCAGCCCGGACATGTCCTTCCTGGAGATGCTCGACCACCTCAACGAGGAGCTCATCCTGCGCGGCGAGGAGCCCGTGGCCTTCGACCACGACTGCCGTGAGGGCATCTGCGGCGCATGCGGCATGGTCATCAACGGGCAGGCGCACGGGCCCGAGCGGACCACCACATGCCAGCTCCACATGCGGCACTTCGACGACGGTGACGTCGTCGACGTCGAGCCGTGGCGGGCCGGCGCCTTCCCCGTGGTCAAAGACCTGGTCGTCGACCGGTCCGCGTTCGACCGGATCATCGGCGCCGGCGGCTACGTGTCCGTCCCCACCGGCTCGGCGCCCGACGCGCACGCGACGCCGGTGCCGAAGCCCGTCGCCGACCTCGCGTTCGAGCATGCGGAGTGCATCGGGTGCGGTGCGTGCGTCGCCGCCTGCCCCAACGGGTCGGCGATGCTCTTCACTTCGGCGAAGGTGGTGCACCTGAACGTGCTCCCGCAGGGGGCGCCCGAGCGGGAGTCGCGGGTGCTCGGAATGGTCGGGGCGATGGACGCCGAAGGGTTCGGCGGCTGCACGAACA
Organism: Streptomyces morookaense; assembly: GCF_013030945.1. Classification (GTDB taxonomy): domain Bacteria; phylum Actinomycetota; class Actinomycetes; order Streptomycetales; family Streptomycetaceae; genus Streptomyces; species Streptomyces morookaensis. The sequence goes on from NZ_JABBXF010000027.1 coordinate 83,067, forward strand.
CGGGCGAGTGCGCAGTCGCCTGCCCGAAGGGGATCCCCCTGTCGGCGATAGGCAGGATGAACCGCGAGTACCTCCGGGCGGCGACCCGGCCCCGGTGACGGCAGGCCGGGTCGCCGGCCCCGCCTACTTCGCGCCGAAGTCCTGTGTCCAGCGCGGGCCGCCGGGCGCCTGGTTGACGCCGACGCCGAGCTCCTTGAAGGAGCAGTTCAGGATGTTGCGGCGGTGGCCGTCGCTGTGCATCCAGGTGTCCATCACCGACGCCGGGTCGGGCTGGCCGTAGGCGATGTTCTCGCCGTACGTGCTCCAGTGGTAGCCGGCGGCGGTGATGCGCTCGCCCGGGCCCTGGCCGGAGGGGTTGGTGTGGTCGAAGAAGTGGCGGGCGGCCATGTCGTCGGAGTGGCCCTGCGCGGCGGCGTCCAGCTGGCTGTTCTCGGTGACGGGCGAGCAACCGGCCTTGGCGCGCTCCACGTTCACCAGGCTGATCACCTGCTGGACGAGGCCCCCGTCCACGGGGGCGGATTTCGGCTGCGGGGCCGGGCGGGCCGGGGCCTTGGGCGCCGGGGGCTCGGGGGCCTCGCTGGAGGGCTCGGCCTTCGGGGAGGCCGTCGTCGCACTGGGCGACGGCGAGGCGCTCGCCGACGGGGAAGCGGAAGCCGAGGCGGAGGCCGAGGCCGAGACGGAGGGGCTCGGCACGGCGGAGGTCTTGGAGTCCAGGGCCTTCACACTGGCCGGCACGTCGCCGGCGGCCTGCGTGCGGACCGTCTTGCCGTCGGACGAATCGGTGTAGAGGTACAGACCGCCCAGCACACCGGCGGCCACGAGCGCGGCGGCCGCGGCTCCGGCCACGGTGCGGCGGCGCCCGTCCTTCATGGCGCGGCGGCGGCCGGAGCCGGCCCGGTGGCCCCGCACCACGTGGCCGACCGGCTGGGCGTCGCGCAGGACGGCGCCGCTCCCCCACCACGCGAGCAGCCCGGCACCGAGCGGCACGAGACCGAGGCCGACGAGGAGCCGTTCGGCGGGGACGAGGGAGGACCAGGCGCCGCCGCAGGTGCCGCAGGCGCGCGCGTGGCGCGCGATCCGCTTGCGCCAGAGGGCGGACGGGGTGCCGTCCCAGTGCGAGACGAGCTCGGCGAGCTGCGCGCAGCGCGGCTGGGCGGCGAGGGCGCGTACGACGCCGCGGGCGACGTCGAGTTGCTCCTTGGTGCGCTGGACGCGCACGGCCGTGTGCTGCGGGGTGAGCTCCAGCGCGGCGGCGACCTCGGCGCGGGTCAGTTCGCCGGCGGCTTCGAGCCACCAGAGCGAGAGGACGGTCTGCTCGCCGTCGTCGAGCCAGCGGGTGGCCTCGGCCACCTCCTTGCGCTGGCCCTCCAGGCCGAGCCGGACGATGGTGAGGTCGACGAAGTCCGCCTCGGGATCCGGGACTTCGGCGACCTCCTGCAGACCACTGACGGGCGCCTCGGGGCGCTGCCGCCAGTGGGTGCGTATCTGGTTGGTCGTGATGGCGACGAGCCATGAGCGGAACCCGGCGGGGTCGCGCAGGCCGTCGAGGCCGTTGATGACGCGCAGCATGCTCTCCTGGACGACGTCGTCGACGTCGGCGTGGCCGTTGAGGGCCCGTCCGACGATGTTGTAGACGAGCGGCAGGTACGTGGCGACGAGCTCGTCCTGTGCCGCCGCGTCTCCGGCTCGCGCCGCCTCGACCACGGCCACGCTCTGACTCTTCACGCCCCGACCACCTCTTTCCGTTCGGTCCGACACATAGGAGACGCAGGGCGGACCGGTGGATAACAAAAACCGGGGACCAATTTTCGGACGGCTGTCAGATGTCCAGAAACTCCCTCAACATCCCTGACACAGCGGCGTCTGCGAAGCCTGCGGCCTCCGTGGCCGCCATGTCCCGAATGCGGTATCCGTCCTCGCCCGCCGCGACGGCCGCGGTCGCCGTGACGACTCCGGCGCGCCGGGAGAACGGGGTGTCCGTGAACGTCCAGGCAAGGACGGACGACCGGTCGAGGGTCACCGTTTCGCGCTGGAAGGTGCCGGAGCGGATGACGAGCCAGTTGCCGCGCAGTGCGTGTCCGAGTGAGCGGTAGGCGTCGCGGGCGAGGGCGTGGACGACCGGTGTGGCGAGTACGGCGTAGGCGGCTGCGCAGTAGAGGAGGACGGGGGTGAGGAGGGCGCCGAGGACGGCGAGTGCAACGGTCACGGGGGCCACGACCCACAGCAGGCCTCGGACGAAACGGCGGCGCAGTGCGGCGCGCGGGTGAGCAGTCAGCGGCACCTCCATCTGACCTGTCTGACCCGTCTGACCTGTCTGACCCATCCGACCCGTCCGACCGCCCTGTTGGCCGAGTACGTGCGTACAGACGCGCTCCGCCTCGGACTTGGGGGCGGGCGGGAGGATGACGCTGCGCTTGCGGTTCTCCTCGCGGTTGCCGAGCCCGCCGGCCACGGCGCGTACGCTCGCGCCGCCGCCTGCCCGCAGCAGCATCGGTTCGCGCAGGACGACGCCGCGCAGCCGGGCGCGTTCGATGGAGACGGAGCGGGTCGTGAACATGCCGCGGCGGACGCGGAGGGTGGCCTCGTCGGTCCATTCCAGGCGGTACTTCCACCAGTTCTCGGCGTAGAGGGCCATGGCGCCGACCACGCCGAGCGCGGTGACCACGAGGAGGGCGAGCGGGATCGTCAGCCAGAGAGCGCTCCGACCGAACCCCTCGAAGGCGTGGCGGACGAAGCCGATCCGCCAGGGCTTGATGCCGACACCGTCGAGAACACGCCAGATCGCGCCCACTGCGGCGAACACCCCTCCGAAGATCCAGAAAGTCAGCGGTGCGTAGCGCAGCCAGCGGGGATCGGCGGTGGAGACGACGGGGTCCTCGGCGTCCACGGCCCCTGCGCGGGCGAGGAGTTCGACGCGAAGCCGTTCCGCCGCGGGACGGGTGAGGGCTTCGAGGGAGAGTTCCGCGCTGCGGGTGCCGCCGCCCGTTCCGGCGCGCAGGACGGCGAGGCCGAGGACGCGCTGCACGGGGTTGGCGGTGAGGTCGACGTTGCGGATGCGGTGGAGGGGGACGGAGCGGACACGGCGGGTGAAGAGGCCCGTGTGCAGTTCGAAGGCGTCGGGGGTGACGCGGTAGCGCGTGCGGCGGTACGTGACGAGGCCGGCGGCGGTGATGACCAGGAAGACGACGGTGACGGTGCCGAGGGTGCTCCAGGCGCGGGCGCCGGGGTGCCCGCCGGTGGCCAGGAGCGTGAGGCCGAAGGAGCCGAGCGGGGCGCCGAGCCAGGCGCAGTGGGCCAGGAGTGTGCGCGGGGAGAGGGTGCGCCAGGGAGTTTCGGCATGGGTTGTCACGTTGCGTCCCCCGGCATCAACTGGGCCGCCTCACCGATCCGTTCGGCGAGGATGCGGGCATCGGCCTCGGATATGCCGGCGATCTTCACGTCGCCCGCCGTGGAGGCGGTGGTGACGACGACCGTGGCGAGCCCGAAGCGCTGCTGGAGCGGGCCGCGGTGGGTGTCGACCGTCTGCACGCGGGAGAGCGGGACGATGCGGCGCTTCTGCCAGAACCAGCCGCTGGCCGCGTAGACCGCGAACCCGCCGAGTTCCCAGGCGTGGACGCGGTAGCGCCAGGCCGGCATGACCAGTGCGTAGAGCAGCGCGGGCAGCACCAGGACGACGAGCGCCAGGGGTGCCAGCCAGGGCAGGGCGCCGGGGAAGAAGAGGGCGGAGAGGACGAGGAGTGCGGCGGCCGCCAGGAGGGCCGGGCCGCTGAGGGTCGTCCAGGCCTGGACGGCCCACCAGGTGCGGGCGCGGGGGTCCATGCGGTGGCGGGGCGGGCGGAGTACTGGCGGCATCGGTTCCCCGGTCCTTTGCAGGTCAGTTGTATGGCGAAGTGATGCCGCTAAGCTATAGCAATACGAACGACCTGTAAAACAGAACCGACTGTGAGACAAAGGGGCTGCTGCCCGTGCCCAAGCGCGTGGACCATGGAGAGCGCCGCCGGCGCATCGCCGAGGCGTTGTGGCGGATCGCGTCCAGGCAGGGGCTGGACGGAGCGAGCCTGCGGGACGTGGCGGCGGAGGCCGGGATCTCGCTGGGGCAGCTCCAGCACTACTTCTCGTCCAAGGACGCGATGCTGGTGTTCGCGCTGGAGCACATCAACGAGATGGCGACCGAGCGGATCCGGGACCGCATCACCGCGCTGAGCGACGAGCCGCCCGCGCCGCGGACCATCCTGCGGGAGATCGCGGCGGAGATGCTGCCGCTGAACGACGAGAGCCGGACGGGGATGCTCGTCCAGATCGCGTACTTCATCCGGGCCGTGCACGACCAGCAGTTGCAGAAGCATGCGCGGGAAGGGGCACCTGCGCTGCGGGAGTTCTACGCGGGGCTGCTGCGCTCGGCCGTCGAGCGGGGCGAGGTGGCTCCGGACCGGGATCCGGACGTGGAGGCGGCGTTGTTCATCGCGCTGGTCGACGGGCTGGGCAGCTATGCGCTGCTGGGGGTGCACACCCCCGAGGAGGCGATGGGGCTGGTGGACGCACACCTGGAGCGGCTGTTCGGGGGCCGCTGACGGTCACCCCCGCCGCTTCGCCCGGTTCTTCCCCTTCGTACCCGGCGACAGCGCCTCCCCCAGTTCCTCCAGTGCGTCCATCAGCAGCTCCGACGCACGCACCGCCACCCCCGCGTCGCCCTCCTTCTCCTGCCATGTGGTCAGGGCCGCGCGGGGTTTCGACCAGTCCAGGGCGTCCCGGACCCGTACCGCCTCCACCGCCGCGGGCAGGGCGATCCGCAAGGCGTTCGCGAACTGCTCGGCCGACGGGGAGGGTTCGGCCTCGCGGTCCGGGAGGTGGGCCTCCATCAGCATGGTCACGCGGCCCATCGTGATCAGGGCCGCCTCGGACGCGCGCTCGGCGCTGCGGGAGATGCCGCGGTGACGGACCGGTTCCTTCTGGGCCCGCGCCGCCGCCTCCTCCCATTCCAGGCGGGCGGCACGGCAGTCGAGCAGGGCCTCGCGCACCCGGCGCGGCCTGCGGTCGGCGGGGCGGGCGTGGGCTGCGAGGACGGCGAGCGTGTAGTCGCCGGTGGTGCGCAGCCAGTCGCCGAGGCGGTCGCGCAGCTTCGTCGTCTCCCAGACGGGGAAGAGCGCGTACGCGGCCATCGCCAGCAGCCCGCCCAGCAGGGTCAGGGCCAGCCGCGCCTGGACCGTCTGCGACCACGCCTCGCCGACGATGCCCAGCAGGAAGACGACGTACGCGCCGATGCACGCCGACACCACGAAGTAGCCGCTCTGCATCAGCAGATACAGCAGCCCCACGCACAGCACCGCCAGTCCGGCGCAGACATAGCGGCCGGGGTGGGCGAGGGCCGCGATCCCGGCGCCGATGAAGACGCCGACGAGGGTTCCGGCGAAGCGGGCGATGCCGCGCTGGTAGGTCTGGGCGAAGTCCGGGCGCATCACCATCACCGAGGTCATCGGCGCCCAGTAGCCGTGCCCGAGCGGGAGGGCGGTGCCGAGGACGTAGCCGGTGCAGGCGACCGCCGAGACGCGGACCGCGTGCCGGGCGATGGCGGAGGACCAGGTGGCCTCGCGCCTCAGGGCGCGCAGGGCGACGGGGACGAGCCGGGGGACGGTGGGGCGCAGCAGGTGGCGGCGCTCCTCCGGGGTGGTGGGCCGGGTGGGTTTCACGGGCTCGTCGCTGGCATCGACCACGTCCGCGAGGAGGGCCATCAGGCGGAGCGCGGACCGGCGGGCGGCGCCGTTCAGCCGGGGACCGTCGGCCGGTACTTCCAGCGTGGCCATGGTCTCCGGCGAGAGCCGTACCGGTTTTCCGGTGCGGATGGCGCGGGCGACGGCGTCGAGGACGCTGGCTGCGGCGCCCAGCAGTTCGCGGGCGCGGTCGCGTTCGGGGCCCTCGGGGGGTGCGCCGAGGACGGGGTCGGCGAGGGCGGCGAGCACGGGACGCAGCCGTTCGGCGACGCCGCGCGGGCCGGCCAGCTGGCGCGGCCGGCTGCGTGCCTGACGGGGCGTCAGCTCGGCGGCGTGCCGGGCGTCCATCAGGGGCTGGGGGTCGAAGGGGGCCACCGGGTCGTGCCGCAGCCTGCGGGCGTAGTCGGCCTCTGCGGCCAGCGCGTCGGCGAGCACGTCGCGCTGCCGGCCCCAGGGGCGGATGGGGAACAGGACGATGAGCGCGGCCTGGACGAGGCCGCCGAAGACGATCAGCGCGCCGTGCTGCGCGGCACCGGCGACGGAGGTGGGCAGGGTGACCGTGACGAGCATGACCGCCACCGTCTGGGTGGCGATGAGGCCGGAGACGGGTCCGATGGCCCAGGCCATACCGGCGAGCAGCGTCCAGACGGCCAGCAGCGTGACGAACACCGGGTGGCTGAAAGCGGCCAGGTAGCCCAGGAACGTGCTGACGCCGAGGCCCGCCGCGACCGCGAGGGCCAGGATGGGGCGCGGCCGCCAGCTGCGCTGGAACGTGGCGAGACCGGAGGCGAAGGCCCCGAAGGCGGAGGAGACGGCGAGCGCGGGCGAGCCGAAGGCCAGCAGGACGCCGATGACGATCGCGACACCGCAGGCGCCGCGGACGGCGACGAGGGGTTCGAGCGTGGTCCGCTCGACCGTCAGCCCGGCCCGGGCGGTGTCTTTCAGGGCGCTCGACCAGGTCATATGGCTGAGCGTAGTGTCCTGGCGAACGATAAGCGGAGCAGGGCCCGCCGATTTGGCGTGCTCTTGGCGGTTCGACGGTCTTGACCGGCGATCACGGGCGCTCCAGACTCCCCACGGTGCTCCCCCCACGGGCAGAGGCAGACGGGTGTGACCGTCACACCTGCGCGTGCAGAGGAGGGGATCCCCGATGAGGTTCCGCCGAACGGCCGTGTGCGCCGCCACCGCGACGGCGCTCGTGGCCGCCACCGCCGGCACCGCCCACGCCACCCCGCCCATTCCGACGCGGATGGCCGCGCTGGGCGACTCGCTGACCCGCGCCGCCGGCTCGTGCACGGTGGGCGGCGGCACACTGTGCGCCCGGAATTCATGGTCCACGGGCGCCAACCCGGCCGTCGGCAGCCACTATTCGCGCATCAGGGAGCTCAACCCGGAGGTGCTCCCCTACAACGAGGCCCGCGCCGGGGCCACCTCCGCCGACCTCGGGCGGCAGGTGCGGGCCGCCGTCGCGGAGGGCGGGATCGACTACGTCACCGTCATGATCGGCGAGGGTGACGCATGCGCGGCGTCCGAGGCGCGGATGACCTCGGTCGGTTCGTTCCGGAACCGGATCCGGGCGGCGCTGCGGACCCTGCACTCCGCGGCTCCCGAGGCATCCGTGTTCGTCGCGAGCGTGCCGGACCCGGTGCAGCTGTGGCAGCTGGGCAAGGACGACCCGGCGGCGGTCAAGGCGTGGAAGGACGGCGGGGTGTGCCAGGCGCTGCTGGCCGACCCGACGTCGCTGTCGGCGGGCGCCACGGAGCGGAGGGAGCGGGTCCGGGAGCGGGTGATGGACTACAACGCGGCGCTGGACCGGGCGTGCAGGGAGATTGCGGGGTGCCGCTATGACGGGGACGCGGTCTTCGACCACCGCTTCTCCGCGGCGGACATCAGCTCGGCCGACCACTTCCACCCCAGCCTGGCGGGGCAGCGGACGCTGGCCGAGGTGACGTACGAGGCCGGGTTCGACTGGTAGGGGGCGGGGCGCCAGGCCCCGCCCCGCACCGGGTGCTACCGGTGGCTCGGGAAGCCCAGGTCCACTCCCCCGTCCTCCGGGTCCGGCCACCTCGTCGTCACGACCTTGCCACGCGTGTAGAAGTGCACGCCGTCGTTGCCGTAGATGTGGTGGTCGCCGAAGAGCGAGTCCTTCCAGCCGCCGAAGGAGTGGTAGCCGACCGGGACCGGGATGGGGACGTTGACGCCCACCATGCCCGCCTGGACCTCCAGTTGGAAGCGGCGGGCCGCACCGCCGTCGCGGGTGAAGACGGCGGTGCCGTTGCCCCACGGCGAGGCGTTGATGAGGGCCACGCCCTCCTCGTACGTCTCGGCGCGGAGCACGCACAGCACGGGGCCGAAGATCTCGTCGCGGTAGGCGTCGGCGTCGGTGGGGACCTTGTCGAGCAGGGACAGGCCGATCCAGTGGCCGTTCTCGTAGCCCTCGACCGTGAACCCCGTGCCGTCGAGGACGACCTCGGCGCCCTGGGCGGCGGCGCCGTGCACGTACGAGGCGACCTTGTCGCGGTGGGCCTTGGTGATCAGCGGGCCCATCTCGGAGGCGGGGTCGTCGCCCGGGCCGATCCTGATCTTCTCGGCGCGCTCGCGGATCTTGGCGACCAGCTTGTCGCCGGTGTCGCCCACGGCCACGACCGCCGAGATCGCCATGCAGCGCTCGCCGGCGGAGCCGTAGGCCGCGGAGACGGCGGCGTCGGCGGCCGCGTCGAGGTCGGCGTCGGGGAGCACCAGCATGTGGTTCTTGGCGCCGCCCAGCGCCTGGACGCGCTTGCCGTTGGCGGTGGCGGTGGTATGGATGTGGCGGGCGATGGGGGTGGAGCCGACGAAGGAGACGGCGGCGATGTCCGGGTGCTCCAGGATCCGGTCGACAGCGGTCTTGTCACCGTTGACGACGTTGAGGACACCGTCCGGAAGCCCGGCCTCCGTGGCCAGTTCGGCGAGCAGGAGGGCAGCCGACGGGTCCTTCTCGCTCGGCTTGAGGACAAAGGTGTTGCCGCAGGCGATCGCGAGCGGGAACATCCACAGCGGCACCATGGCCGGGAAGTTGAACGGCGTGATGCCCGCGACGACGCCCAGCGGCTGGCGGATGGCGGCCACGTCCACGCGGCTGGACACCTGGGTGGACAGCTCGCCCTTGAGCTGGGTGGTGATCCCGCAGGCCAGTTCCACGATCTCCAGGCCGCGGGCGACCTCGCCGAGTGCGTCGGCGTGCACCTTGCCGTGCTCGGCGGTGATCAGCCGGGCGATCTCCTCGCGGTGCCGGTCCAGCAGCGCGCGGTAGGCGAACAGGACGGAGGTGCGGGTGGCGAGCGAGGAGGTGCCCCACGTCGCGAACGCGGCCTTTGCCGCCGCGACCGCGGCGTCCACCTCACCGGCCGAGGCGAAGGCGACCTGCGTGGTCCGCGCACCGGTGGCAGGGTCCGTGACCGGACCGTGGACGCCCGAGGTGCCCTCGACGGCCTTGCCACCGATCCAGTGGTTGACGGTCTTCATGACGTGCGCCTCTCTCACGTTCCAAGGTAGCGGTGACGGGCGGCGGCGTTGCGCTCGTACTCCTCCCGGGCCCGGACGGCCGCGGGGCGGGTCGCGGTCTCGGCGACAGGCACATCCCACCACGCCTGTGCGGGGGGCGCGCCGGACACTGTGTCGGCTGTTTCGGTCTCCACATAGACACATGTGGGACGGTCCGACGCCCGCGCCTCGGCCAGCGCCGCGCGCAGTTCCGTGACCGTCCCGGCGCGCAGGACCGTCATCCCGAGCGAGGCGGCGTTGGCCGCGAGGTCGACGGGCAGCGGGTCGCCGGTGTACGAGCCGTCGGGGGCCCGGAAGCGGTAGGCCGTGCCGAAGCGTTCGCCGCCGACGGCCTCCGAGAGGCCGCCGATGGAGGCGTAGCCGTGGTTCTGCAGCAGGACGACCTTGATGGCGATCCCCTCCTGCACGGCCGTGACCAGCTCGGTCGGCATCATCAGATACGTCCCGTCGCCGACCAGCGCCCACACCGGCCGGTCGGGCGCGGCCAGCCGCACGCCGATCGCCGCGGGGATCTCGTAGCCCATGCAGGAGTAGCCGTACTCCAGGTGGTACTGGCGCCGGGAGCGGGCGCGCCACAGCTTGTGCAGGTCGCCGGGAAGGGAGCCGGCGGCGTTGACGACGATGTCCTCGTCGCCGGTGACGGCCTGCAGGGCGCCGATCACCTGGACCTGGGTGGGGCGGGTGCCGTCGCCGTCCGGGCGGCGGGAATACGCGTAGTCGACGGCGGCCTCCCACTCGGCCTTGCCGGCGGTGTACGCGCTGGCGTAGTCGTCGGCGACGCGGTGACCGGTGAGGGCCTCGGTCAGGGCGTCGAGGCCGGTGCGGGCGTCGGCGACCAGGGGCAGGGCGGACTGCTTGTGGGCGTCGGATGCGGCGATGTTGAGGTTGACGAAGCGAACGCCCGGGTCCTCGAAGAGAGTTGCCGAGGCGGTGGTGAAGTCGCTGTAGCGGGTGCCGACGCCGATGACGACGTCCGCGGTACGGGCCAGGGCGTTGGCCACGGCCGTGCCGGTGTGGCCGATGCCGCCGACGTCCGCGGGGTGGGCGTGGTGCAGGGCGCCCTTGCCGGCCTGGGTGGAGGCGACCGGGATGCCGGTTGCATCGGCAAAGGCGCGCAGCGCTTCCTCGGCCTCGCTGTGGACGACGCCGCCGCCCGCGATCAGCAGCGGCCGGCGGGCCTGCCGCACCGCCCGTGCGGCGGCGGCGAGTTCGGCCGGGTCGGGGGCGGGGCGGCGTACGTGCCACACGCGGTCGGCGAAGAACTCCTCCGGCCAGTCGTACGCCTCGGCCTGCACGTCCTGCGGGAGCGCCAGGGTGACGGCGCCCGTCTCGACGGGGTCGGCGAGGACCCGCATGGCCTGGAGGGCGGCGGGGATCAGCGCCTCGGGGCGCACGATGCGGTCGAAGTACCGGGAGACCGGGCGGAGGCAGTCGTTGACCGACACATCGCCCGCGGCGGGGTGTTCGAGCTGCTGGAGCACCGGGTCGGCGGGGCGGGTGGCGAAGGTGTCGCCGGGGAGGAGGAGCACGGGGATGCGGTTGACCGTGGCCAGAGCGGCGCCGGTGACGAGGTTGGTGGCGCCGGGACCGATGGACGTGGTCACCGCGTGCGCGGAGAGCCGGTCGCTCTGGCGGGCGTAGCCGACGGCGGCATGCACCATGGCCTGTTCGTTGCGGCCCTGGTGGAAGGGCAGCGCACCGCCGGTCTCCAGCAGGGCCTGGCCGATGCCGGCGACGTTGCCGTGGCCGAAGATCCCCCAGCAGGCGGCGATCAGGCGCCGGCGGCGGCCGTCGCGCTCGGTGTACTGGTGGGCGAGGAACTCCACCAGGGCCTGGGCGGCGGTGAGGCGGCGGGACTTCGTCATTTCCGGCCTTCCCGGTACTCGTTGTAGAGGGGCAGCCTGGGATCCGTCTTCTGCTCCGGCCAGGTGGAGCGGATCCAGGCGTGGTCGGGGTGGTCGCGGATCAGCCACTCGCGCTCCGCGCGGGGGCCTGCCATGACGTTGAGGTAGTACATGTCGTGGCCCGGGGCGGCGATGGACGGGCCGTGCCAGCCGTCGGGGATGAGGACGGCGTCACCGGTGCGGACCTCGGCGAGGACCTCGGTTCCGCCGGGGCGGGAGGGGCTGACCCGCTGGTAGCCGAGGCCGGGGGTGCCGGTGGGGCCGTCGGCGATCTCGAAGTAGTAGATCTCCTCCAGTTGGGACTCCTCGCCCGGGTGGTGCTCGTCGTGTTTGTGGGGCGGGTAGGAGGACCAGTTGCCGCCGGGCGTGAGGACTTCGACGGCGATGAGCCGGTCGCAGGAGAAGGTGTCCGCGGCGGCGAAGTTGTTGACCTGGCGGGAGCAGGTTCCGCTGCCGCGGAGCTCGATGGGGACCTGGTCGGCTGCGCCGTGGCGGGCGGGGAGCCGGTTGTCGCAGCGGGCGCCGGCCGCCGCGAAGCGGCCGCCCTCCGGGGAGGTGACGGTGACGGTGGTGTCGCGGGGGACGTAGGCGAAGTCGGTCACGGCCGTGAAGACGGAGGGGCGGCCGCGGAGTCGGAAGGTTTCGCCTTCGGCGGTGGAGACGGTGCAGCTGCCGCCGAGGGGGAGGACGATCCATTCGTGGTCGGCGGTGGGGAACGTATGGCTGCCGCCGGCGGGGAGGGTGAGGATGTGGAGGGCACAGTGGGGGAGGGTGTGGCTCGTCGTGTTCGGCACCGTCGGACTCCTTCGCGTACTCACAGCAACCCCACCGCCGTATCCACTGCCCCCGCCACGTCCCCGTCCGCGGGGTACAGCAGGGCCCTCCCCACCACCAGGCCCCGAACCGTGGGCAGTTGCAATGCCACACGCCAGCGCTCGTACGCCGCATCCTGGTCGTCGCCCACGTCGCCGCCCAGCAGCACCGCCGGCAGCGTCGTCGTCTCCATCACCCGTGGCATGTCGGCGACGTCGTCCGTCACCGGCACCTTGAGCCACGTGTACGCCGACGTCGCCCCGAGCCCGGACGCGATGGTGATCGACTTCGTCACCGCCTCCGCCCCCAGGTCGTTGCGGACCTTTCCGCCGGCCCTCCGTGAGAGGAACGGTTCGACGAAGACCGGAAGCCGCCGCTCCGCCATCTCGTCGATCGCCCGTGCCGCCGACTCCATCGTGGCCAGCGAACCCGGGTCCTCGTAGTCGATGCGCAGGAGCAACTTGCCTGCGTCGAAGCCGCGTCGGCGCAGGTCCTCCGCACGCGGCCCGGTGAAGCGGTCGTCCATCTCGAAGGAGGCGCCGGACAGCCCGCCGCGGTTCATCGAGCCCATGACGACCTTGCCGTCCAGCGCGCCGAGCAGCAGCAGGTCGTCGAGGATGTCGGCCGTGGCCAGCACCCCGTCGACCCCGGGGCGGGAGAGGGCGAGGCACAGCCGTTCCAGCAGGTCGGCCCGGTTGGCCATGGCGAGCGCGCGGCTCCCGACGTCCAGTGCGCCCCGCGCCGTGTGGTCGGCCGCAATGATCATCAGCCGGCCGCTGTCGCCGACCAGCGGGCGGCGCACCCGGCGCGCCGCCGCCTCGGCGATCGCCTCGGGGTGGCGGCTCCGTACCGCGACCAGGTCCGGGATCCGGACGGCGGCGCTCATGCCGCGCCCCCGAGCAGCTCCGCGATCTCCGCGCGGTCCGGCATGGCGGACGAGCAGGCGAGCCGCGAAGCGACCAGCGCCCCGGCCGCGTTGGCGTAGTGCACCGTGCGCTCCAGGTCCCAGCCGGCGAGCAGCCCGTGGCACAGGGCGCCCCCGAACGCATCGCCCGCGCCCAGGCCGTTGACGACCTCGACCCGCACGGGCGGCACTTCGGCCGTCGTGCCGTCCCGGTGCACGGCGAGGACGCCCTTCGGGCCCTGTTTGACGACGGCGAGCTCGACCCCGGCCGCGAGCAACGCCCGTGCCGCGGCGTGCGGTTCGCGCTCGCCCGTGGCGACCTCGCACTCCTCGGCGTTGCCGACGGCGACCGTCGCGTGCGCGAGCGCCCGCTCGTACTGCCGGCGGGCCGCCGCGGGGTCCTGCCAGAACATCGGGCGCCAGTCGAGGTCGAAGACCGTGGTCCCGCGCCGGCCGCGGGCCTCGAGCGCGGCGAGCGTCGCGCCGCGGCTGGGCTCCTCGCTCAGGCCCGTTCCCGTCACCCAGAAGATCCGCGCGGCGCGGATCGCGTCGAGGTCCAGCTCGGGGGTGCGGATCTCCAGGTCGGGGGCCTTGGGGCGGCGGTAGAAGTAGAGCGGGAAGTCGTCCGGCGGGAAGATCTCGCAGAAGGTGAGCGGGGTGGGGTACGCGGCGACGGGGGTCACCCAGCGGTCGTCGACGCCGAAGTCCCGCAGGGCCTCGTGGAGATACTGCCCGAAGGGGTCGTCCCCGGTGCGGCTGATCAGGGCCGTGCGGCGGCCCAGCCGGGCCGCGGCGACCGCGACGTTGGCCGCCGAACCGCCGAGGAACTTCCCGAACGTCTCGACCTGTGCCAGCGGCACGCCCGCCCGGAGCGGGTAGAGGTCCACCCCGAGCCGGCCCATGGTGATCAGCTCGTGGGGACCGGCGTGCTCACAAGGCTCGTACGGGAGCGGATCGTTCGGGCCGTCCGGCCCGTTCGGCTGCGCACTCATGCAGGCCATCGTCGCGTCCCGCTCCGCACCACGTCAAGCATTTGTCCTTACATATAGACGTCATCAGGCATCCTTGACGTGACGTCCGTATGTCCGGACGAACTCTTGACACCCGTCCACCCGGCGGGAAGGCTACGGGCAACCCCCGAGAGGAGCGCCGCCGGATGTCCGCTGCCCACTCCCCCTCGCCCGCCACACCCGTGCTCGACCGGATCCGTGTCGGGTCGGCACCGGACTCCTGGGGGGTCTGGTTCGCCGAGGACCCGGCCCAGACCCCCTGGCGGCGATTCCTGGACGAAGTGGCCGAAGCCGGGTACGAGTGGATCGAACTCGGCCCGTACGGCTATCTGCCCACCGACCCCGGCCGGCTGCGCGAGGAGGTCGCCCGGCGCGGCCTGAACGTCTCGGCCGGCACGGTCTTCACCGCCCTGCACCGGGGCCCGGCCGTCTGGGACGAGACCTGGGAGCAGGTCTCCCGCGTCGCGGCGCTCACCCGGGCCATGGGTGCGGAACATCTCGTCGTCATCCCCTCCTTCTGGCGCGACGACAGGACCGCGGAGCTCATCGAGGAGCCCGAACTGACCGCCGGGCAATGGCATCACCTCGCCTCCGGCATGGAGCGCCTCGCCCGCGAGGTCCGCGACACCTTCGGGCTCGGCATCGCCGTCCACCCGCACGCCGACACCCACATCGACACCGAGGCGCACGTCGCGCGCTTCCTCGACGCCACCGACCCCGGCCTCGTCAACCTGTGCCTGGACACCGGGCACTACGCCTACTGCGGCGGCGACAGCGTCAAGCTGATCGAGACCTACGGCGAGCGCATCGGCTACCTGCACCTCAAGCAGGTGGACCCCGACATCCTCGCGGACGTCGTCCGGGACGGCACGCCCTTCGGGCCCGCGGTGGGACGGGGCGTGATGTGCGAACCGCCGCGCGGCGTACCGGAACTGGAGCCCGTCCTGGCCGCCGCGCAGGGGCTGGGCGTCGACCTCTTCGCCATCGTCGAGCAGGACATGTACCCGTGTCCGCCCGAGCAGCCGCTGCCCATCGCCCGCCGCACCCGCGCCTTCCTGCGCTCGTGCGGCGCGTGAGAGGAAACCTCATGACGTATCAGCACGCGCCGCTCGGCGTGGCCGTGATCGGCACCGGCCGGATGGGCTCGGACCACGTCCGGCGCATCGACGAAGTCATCAGCGGAGCGCGGGTGGCCGCCGTCGTGGACATCGACGGCGACCGCGCCAAGGCGGCCGCCGACCGCATCGAGGGCTGCACCGCCCACACCGACCCCGCGGCCGCGATGGCCTCCGCCGAGGTGGACGCCGTGCTGATCGCCTCGCCCGGCCCCGCCCACGAGGCGGCGCTGCTGGAGGCGTTCGCGCGCGGCCTGCCCGTCCTGTGCGAGAAGCCGCTCGCCCCGGACGCGGAGTCCGCCCTGCGCGTGGTGGAGGCGGAGGCGCGGCTGGGCAGACGACTGGTGCAGGTGGGGTTCATGCGGCGGTACGACGCCGAGTACCGGCAGCTCAAGGAGCTGCTGGACGGGGGCGGGATCGGGCGGACGCTGATGCTGCACTGCACCCATCGCAACGTCGCGACGCCGCCGGGCTACACGGGCCCGATGATGATCAACGACTCGGTCGTCCACGAGATCGACGTCACCCGCTGGCTGCTGGGCCAGGAGATCACCGCGGTGCAGGTGCTGCGGCCCGCGCCCACCGCGTCGGCACCGGCCGGGCTGAGCGATCCCCAACTGGTCCTCTTCGAGACCGCGGGCGGTGCCGTCGTCGACGTCGAGATCTTCGTCAACTGCGGCTTCGGCTACCAGGTGCGCTGCGAGGCGGTCGGCGAACGCGGCACGGCCCGCATCGGCGAGGCGCACGGGCTGTCGGTGGACGCGGCCGGGCGCTGGGGCGGGGCGATCGCGCAGGACTTCACCGAGCGCTTCCGGGCCGCGTACGACCGCGAGGTGCAGGACTGGGTGGACGCCACCCGGCGCGGGTACACCAGGGGCCCGAGCGCCTGGGACGGGTACGCGGCCGCCGCCGTCTGCGAGGCGGGCGTGCGGGCCCAGGACACGGGCGGGCGCACTCCCGTGCTGCTGGCCGAGCGGCCGGGGCTGTACCGGTGACCCTGCGGGTCGGGCTGCTGGGCGCGGGGCGGATCGGCTCCGTCCACGCAGCCGTGCTGGCCGGGCTGGACGAGGTCGGCGAGCTGCTGATCGGGGACGCGGATGCGGGGCGTGCCGCGGAACTGGCCGCGCGGACGGGCGGCGCGCGGGTGCGCCCCGTCGCCGCCGTCGACGACGCGTTCGCCTCCGGCGTCGACGCCGTCGTCATCGCCACCGCGACCGCCTCGCACGCCGCTCTGATCATCCGGGCGGCGCGGGCCGGCCTGCCGGCCTTCTGCGAGAAGCCCGTCGCCCTGGACGTGGCGGGCACGGCGGCCGCGCTGCGGGAGGTGTCGGCGGCGGGCACGCTGCTGCAGATCGGCTTCCAGCGGCGCTTCGACGCCGGGTACCGGGCCGCCCGCGAGGCGCTGCGCAGCGGCAGGCTCGGGCGGGTGCACACCATCCGGGCCGTCACCTCGGACCCCGCTCCCCCGCCCGCGGAGTTCCTGCCGCTGTCGGGAGGGCTCGTACGCGACTGCATGGTGCACGACTTCGACGCGGTGCGCTGGCTGACGGGGCGCGAGGTGGTGGAGGTGTTCGCGCGGGGTTCGGACGCGGGCGCGGCCATGTTCCGCGAGGCCGGCGACGTGGACACCGCTGCCGCGCTGCTCACGCTGGACGACGGCACGCTCGTCACCGCGACGGCGACGCGCTGCAACGGCGCGGGGTACGACGTGCGGATGGAGCTGTCCGGAGAGCTCGACCAGTGGGCCGTGGGTCTGGACGGGCGTACGCCCATGACCTCCGCGGAGCCGGGCGGTCCGGCTGCGCCGGCGCGGCCGTGGCCGGGGTTCCTGGAGCGTTTCGCGGGGGCCTACCGCGCCGAGCTGGCCGCGTTCGCCGGGGCGGTGGCGGGGGGCGGTGCGAGCCCGTGTCCCGGCGAGGAGGGGCTGCGGGCGCTGCTGGTGGCGGAGGCCTGCGAGCTCTCCCGGCGCGCCGACCGGCCCGTGCGGGTGGCCGAGGCGGCCGCCGCCGCGGGCCTCGCCTGACGGTCACGCCTCGGTAACGTACGTCACACGTCCGCACGCTCTGCGTCACAGGGGGGCAACTGCCGCCTGCACACGGTCACTCTGTGTCGCCACCTGGGGCCAGGCTCGGTGGGACCGAAAAGGCCGCGCCGCAGTCCCCCGACGGAACCCCCCTTCCGTGGCTGCGGTGCTGCGGAGAGGCGCGAGAGATGACCGACCGTCGACTCTGGTCCTACAAGGAGATCGCTGCACACATCGGCGTGCAGACGGACACCGTGCGCTCGTACCGGAAGCACGGGGTGATGCCCGCCCCGGACCTCACGGAGGGCGGCAAACCGTACTGGTTCGCCGACACGATCCGCTCCTGGGTGGCCTCGCGGCCCGGCAACAGCCCCCGGCGCCGGCTGCGGACCTGATCGCCCGTCACCTCATGACCCCCTGGGGGAAATACCCCCAGGGGGTAAGGTGTTGTCCACCGCGAGACGGTACGAGACACCGCCGCCCGATGAGGAGAACGCCCATGAGCACCACCACCTACAAGGTGACCGGCATGACCTGCGGCCACTGCGAGTCCGCGGTCAAGAGCGAGATTTCGGCCCTCGACGGCGTCACCGCGGTCGAGGCCGTCGCAGCCACCGGCCTGGTCACCGTCACCGCCGCAACCGCACCGGACGACGAGGCGATCCGCGCCGCCGTCGACGAGGCGGGCTACGAGCTCGTCGGCCGCGTCTGATTCCGGCCGTATCTCCGCACAACGACAGGCCCCGCTAAGACCGGATCCTTCACGAAATCTGCACGATCAACCTCTTGCCCTTTTACGTCCGTTTATGGCAGGAGACCTAGATCACATCGATTTGCAGGTAACCATTACCGGGGGTCGCTGGTCTAACCGGGCAGTGCTGGATCGTCTTGGGGGACGGTACCGGCCACGCGTGGCCGGGGCACGTACCCGGGGAGCTTTGAGCGGCCCTCCCGTCCGTACGTGTTCCGGCAGATCGCGCAGGCGTGAGCCCAGGCGTACCGAGGCTCCCGGACGGATCCCGTGGGGGGAATCCGGGCCGGGGTTACGGAAAAGCGCCCCGCTCCGACCCGTGGGGGGATCGGACGCGGGGCGCTTTTTCTCTGCCCTGGCGGGGTCAGGCCGTCAGCGCTGCTCCACCGGGACGAAGTCGCGCTCGACGACGCCCGTGTAGATCTGACGCGGGCGGCCGATGCGGGAGCCCGGCTCCTTGATCATCTCGTGCCACTGGGCGATCCAGCCGGGGAGCCGGCCGAGCGCGAAGAGCACGGTGAACATCTCGGTCGGGAAGCCCATGGCCCGGTAGATGAGACCGGTGTAGAAGTCCACGTTCGGGTAGAGGTTGCGCGAGACGAAGTAGTCGTCGCTGAGCGCGTGCTCCTCCAGCTTGAGCGCAATGTCCAGCAGCTCGTCGCTCTTGCCGAGGGCGGAGAGGACGTCGTGCGCCGCAGCCTTGATGATCTTCGCGCGGGGGTCGAAGCTCTTGTAGACGCGGTGCCCGAAGCCCATCAGGCGGACGCCGTCCTCCTTGTTCTTCACCTTGCGGATGAAGGTGTCGACGTCACCGCCGGAGGCGGCGATGGACTCCAGCATCTCCAGCACGGCCTGGTTGGCGCCGCCGTGCAGCGGGCCCCACAGGGCGTTGATGCCGGCGGAGATCGACGCGAAGAGGTTGGCCTGCGAGGAGCCCACCAGGCGCACGGTCGAGGTCGAGCAGTTCTGCTCGTGGTCCGCGTGCAGGATCAGCAGCTTGTCGAGCGCGCTGACGACGACCGGGTCCAGCTCGAACTCGGCGGCCGGCACGGAGAACGTCATGCGCAGGAAGTTCTCGACGTAGCCGAGGTCGTTGCGCGGGTAGACGACCGGGTGGCCGATCGACTTCTTGTAGGCGTAGGCCGCGATCGTGGGCAGCTTGGCGAGCAGCCGGATCGTGGACAGGTGACGCTGCTTCTCGTCGAACGGGTTGTGGCTGTCCTGGTAGAAGGTCGACAGCGCGCTGACCACGGAGGACAGCATCGCCATCGGGTGGGCGTCGCGCGGGAAGCCGTCGTAGAAGCGCTTGACGTCCTCGTGCAGCAGGGTGTGCTGGGTGATCTCCTGCTTGAAGGCCGCCAGCTCGTCGACGGTCGGCAGCTCGCCGTTGATCAGCAGGAACGCCGTCTCGAGGAACGTGCTGCGCTCGGCCAGCTGCTCGATCGGGTAACCGCGGTAGCGCAGGATGCCCTGCTCACCGTCGAGGTAGGTGACGGCGGATTTATAGGCGGCGGTGTTGCCGTAGCCGGAGTCAAGGGTCACCAGACCGGTCTGGGCGCGGAGCTTGCCGATGTCGAAGCCCTTGTCGCCGACGGTGCTCTCGATCACCGGGTAGGTGTATTCGCCGTCGCCGTACCGCAGTACTACAGAGTTCTCGCTCACGTCATCCCTCACCGACGTTGTGCCTCTTCTTCGAGGTGCCCTGACTACCCCTACCTTCCCCCATTTGGACGATGTACGTGCACTCGGGGTCGGCCATAGGGCCCAAGAACGGCACTCAGTGCCGTCCAACCCGCCCATCCTGCCCCCTTCGCCCTGATTGGTAAACCGTTCTGATCAGAGACGAACACCACCTCCTCCGCTTGTGAAGAGTCGGTGATCGAGGGCGGTACAGCGCCTGCCCGCCGAGACGGTGCGCACCGCCTGACCCAGGGCCCTCCGCGAGCCCACCAGTACCACCAGTTTCTTCGCCCTGGTGACCGCTGTATAGAGGAGATTACGCTGCAGCATCATCCAGGCACCCATAGTGACCGGGATCACCACCGCCGGATACTCGCTGCCCTGTGAGCGATGGATCGTCACCGCGTAGGCGTGGGCGAGCTCGTCGAGCTCGTCGAAGTCGTAGTCGACGTCCTCGTCCTCGTCGGTGCGCACGGACAGCTTCTGCTCCACCGCGTCCAGCGCCGTCACCACGCCCACCGTGCCGTTGAAGACGCCGTTCCTGCCCTTCTCGTAGTTGTTGCGGATCTGGGTGACCTTGTCGCCGACGCGGAAGACCCGCCCGCCGAAGCGGCGTTCGGGCAGATCGGGGCGGGCGGGCGTGACGGCCTGCTGGAGCAGGCCGTTGAGCGTGCCCGCACCCGCCGGGCCACGGTGCATGGGGGCCAGCACCTGGACGTCCCGGCGCGGGTCGAGCCCGAACTTCGCGGGGATGCGCCGGGCGGCCACGTCCACCGTCAGCCGGCCCGCCTCCTCGGTGTCCTCCTCCGCGAAGAGGTAGAAGTCCGCCAGCCCCTGAGTGATGGGCGGCACACCCGAGTTGATGCGGTGTGCGTTCGTCACCACGCCGGACTGCTGTGCCTGCCGGAAGATCCGGGTGAGCCGTACGGCGGGGACGGGGCTGCCGTCGGCCAGCAGGTCGCGGAGCACCTCGCCCGCGCCGACGGACGGGAGTTGGTCCACGTCGCCCACGAACAGCAGGTGGGCGCCCGGCGGAACGGCCTTGACGAGCTTGTTGGCCAGCAACAGGTCGAGCATGGACGCCTCGTCGACCACCACCAGGTCGGCATCCAGCGGCCGGTCCCGGTCGTACGCCGCGTCACCGCCGGGCTTGAGCTCCAGCAGCCGGTGGACGGTCGAGGCCTCCGCGCCGGTCAGCTCGGACAGCCGCTTCGCGGCCCGGCCGGTCGGGGCGGCGAGCACCACCTTGGCCTTCTTGGCGCGCGCCAGCTCCACCACCGAGCGCACGGTGAAGGACTTGCCGCAGCCCGGGCCGCCGGTGAGGACGGCGACCTTGCTGGTCAGGGCGAGCCGGACCGCCTGCTGCTGCTCGGCGGCGAGCTCCGCGCCCGTGCGTCCGGACAGCCACGCCAACGCCTTGTCCCAGTCGACGTCGTGGAAGGCGGCGAGCCGGTCCTCCCCGGCGCGCAGCAGGCGCGTCAACTGGCCGGCCAGCGACAGCTCGGCGCGGTGGAACGGCACGAGGTACACGGCCGTGACGGGCTCGCCGCCGTCCGGACCCGGGACGTTCTCGCGGACCACGCCCGCGCCGTCCTCGCCGTGGTCGTCGGAGGCCAGTTCGGCGAGGCAGTCGATGACGAGTCCGGTGTCGACCTGGAGCAACTTCACGGCGTCCGCGATCAGTTGCTCCTCGGGCAGGAAGCAGTGGCCCTGGTCGGCGGACTGGGAAAGGGCGTACTGCAGGCCCGCCTTGACGCGGTCGGGACTGTCGTGCGGGATGCCGACGGACTGGGCGATGCGGTCGGCGGTCAGGAAGCCGATGCCCCACACGTCGACGGCCAGCCGGTAGGGCTGATTGCGTGTCACGGAGATCGAGGCGTCGCCGTATTTCTTGTAGATGCGCACGGCGATGGACGTGGAGACGCCGACACCCTGGAGGAAGAGCATGACCTCCTTGATGGCCTTCTGCTCCTCCCAGGCGGCACCGATCGAGCGCGTGCGCTTGGGGCCCAGGCCGGGGACCTCGATCAGGCGCGCGGGCTCCTTCTCGATGATGTCGAGGGTGTCCGTGCCGAAGTGGCTCACGATCCGGTCCGCGATGCGCGGGCCCACGCCCTTGATCAGGCCGGAGCCCAGGTAGCGGCGGATGCCCTGGATCGTGGCGGGCAGGACCGTGGTGTAGTTCTCCACGGTGAACTGGCGGCCGTACTGCGGGTGGGAGCCCCAGCGGCCCTCCAGCCGGAGCGACTCGCCGGGCTGCGCGCCGAGCAGCGAGCCGACGACCGTGAGGAGGTCGCCGCTGCCGCGGCCGGTGTCGACGCGGGCGACCGTGTAGCCGTTCTCCTCGTTGGCGTAGGTGATCCTTTCGAGGACCCCTTCGACCACTGCCAGTTGCACCATGCCCCGACGGTACCGGTGCCGTCCGACAGGGCGTTCGGGGCTGGGGATATCCGCGGTTCCGCTTCCGCCCGGACGGAACGCCGGACGGAACACCCGGGCACCCGTGACGTATTCGAGGGGCCCGGTCCGTCGACCGGGCCCCTCGGGTCCCCCCTTGCAACGGCTTCCTCCGAATCCCCCCGGATCCCTCCCCAGGAAGCCTGATGCACAGTACGACCCACGGGAGCCGCGAACGGTTGCAGTCGATCCAAGGCGTTATGCTTCCGTTACGGAAGGTAGGGAACCCCAGTTCACAGCACATGCGTCCGATACCGTTCCAGCACTTCGGCGAGCACGCCGGCCCCGTCGCGCGCCCACAGCGCCGGGCTGAAGATCTCCACCTCGACCGGGCCCGTATAGCCCGCGGCATCGGCCCGTTCGCGGAACCACCGCAGGTCCACGGAGCCGTCGCCGAGCTGCCCCCGCCCCAGCAGCGCGCCCTCGGGCAGGGGCGTGATCCAGTCGGCGAGCTGGAGGGCCGCGATCCGTCCGCCCCGTCCCGCCCGCGCCAGCTGCCCGGCCACCGTGTCGTCCCACCACAGGTGATAGGCGTCGACGACCACGCCGACGCGCTCCGCCGGGAAGCGCTCGGCGAGGTCGAGGGCCTGGCGGAGGGTGGAGACCACGCTGCGGTCGGACGCGAACAGCGGGTGCAGCGGCTCGACCGCCAGCCGCACCCCGTGGGCCGCCGCGTACGGCGCCAGCTCGCCCAGCGCGTCCGCGATCCGCTCGCGCGCCCCGGACAGGTCCCGGCTGCCCGGCGGCAGCCCGCCGCACACCAGCACCAGCGTGCCGGTGCCGAGGACGGCCGCCTCCTCGATCGCCGCCCGGTTGTCGTCCACGGCGGCGATCCGCTCCGCAGGGTCGGCAGCCGTCAGGAAGCCGCCCCGGCACAGGCTGCTGACCGCCAGCCCCGCCTCCCGCACCAGCCGCGCCGCGGCCCGCAGTCCGTACGCGCGCACCGGCTCCCGCCACAGCCCGACGTACCGGACCCCGGCCGCCGTGCAGCCGGCCACCAGCTCGGGCAGCGACCACTGGCGAATGGTCTGCTGGTTGAGGCTGAACCGTTCGATGCCGCTGTTCACTGCTCCACCCCGTGCACGGCCAGCAGCCGTGCCATGCGCGCCTCGGCCAACTGCGGGTCGGGGAACAGACCCAGCCCGTCGGCGAGTTCATAGGCATGCGCGAGGTGCGGCAGCGACCGGGCGGCGTGCAGGCCGCCCGCCATGGTGAAGTGCGCCTGGTGACCGGACAGCCAGGCCAGCAGCACCACACCCGTCTTGTAGAAGCGTGTCGGAGGCGCGAACAGGTGACGCGCCAGCGGCACGGTCGGATCCAGCAGGGCCCGGCAGCCGGAGCCGTCGCCGGCGTCCAGCAGGCGCAGCGCCTGGGCCGCGAGAGGGCCCAGCGCGTCGAAGACGCCGAGCAGGGCGTCGCTGTGGTGTTCGCCGTCCCCTTCGACGAGTTCCGGGTAGTGGAAATCGTCGCCCGTGTAGCAGCGCACGCCGTCCGGAAGGGCGCGCCGCAGGGCCCGTTCACGCTCCGCGTCCAGCAGGGAGACTTTCACGCCGTCGACCTTGCCCGCGTGCTCGGTGACGATCGCGAGCAGCGTGCCGGTGGCCTCGTCCAGGTCGGTGCTGCCCCAGTAGCCGTCCAGTTGAGGGTCGAACACCGGGCCCAGCCAGTGCAGGATGACGGGTGCAGCAGTTTGGCGGAGCAAGCGGCCGTAAACCTCCCGGTAGTCGTCCGCAGTCGTGGCCACGGCTGCCAGCGCCCTGGAGGCCATCACGACTGCCCGCGCCCCCGCGCCCTCGACGGTCGACAGCTGCTCCTCGTAGGCCGCCGTGACGTCGGAGAGGGTCAGCGGGCCGTAGGGCGGGGCGAGTTGGTCGGTGCCCGCTCCGCAGACGAGCGATCCGCCGACGGCTGCCGCCTCGGCTGCCGTGCGGCGGATCAGTTCGGCCGCGGCCGGCCAGTCCAGGCCCATGCCGCGCTGTGCGGTGTCCATGGCCTCCGCCACGCCCAGGCCGTGCGCCCACAGGTGGCGGCGGAAGGCGAGCGTGGCGTCCCAGTCGAGGGCTGCCGGGCCGTGCGGCGTGGTGTTGCCGAAGGGGTCGGCGACGACATGGACGCCGGCGAAGGCCGTCCGGGAGGCCGGGGGCGGGCCCGGCGCCACCGGATGCGGCTCGGCTCTCGGCATGTAGCGGCGCAGTGCCCCCGTCGCGTCCGGCAGCCGGATCACCGGGCCGGCTCCGGCACGTCGAGCCTGCGGCCCTCGGCCGAGGAGCGCGCGCCAAGTTCGGCGAGCTGTACGCCGCGTGCTCCGGCGAACAGGTCCCAGCGCCAGGGCCCGCCCTGCGCCACGTGCCGCAGGAACAGCTCCCACTGCGTCTTGAAGGCGTTGCCGAACTCACCGTTGTCCGGCACCTCCTGCCACTGGGCGCGGAAGTCGTCGGCGGCCGGGACGTCCGGGTTCCACACGGGCCGCGGGGTGACCGAGCGGTGCTGCACGCGGCAACCGCGCAGTCCCGCGACGGCCGAGCCGTCCGTCCCGTCGACCTGGAGCTCCAGCAGCTCGTCCCGGTGCACCCGCACCGCCCAGGAGGAGTTGAACTGGGCGACGGCTCCGCCCTCCAGGCCGAAGACCGCATAGGCCGCGTCGTCGGCGGTCGCCTCGTAGGGCTTTCCCTGCTCGTCCCAGCGGCGCGGCAGGTGCGTCGACAGCTGCGCCTGCACGGTGCGCACCGGTCCGAACAGCTCCCTCAGCACGTACTCCCAGTGGGGAAACATGTCGGCTGCGATGCCGCCGCCGTCCGCCGCGCGGTAGTTCCACGACGGCCGCTGGGCGCTCTGCCAGTCCCCTTCGAAGACCCAGTAGCCGAACTCCCCGCGTACCGAGAGCACACGCCCGAAGAAGCCGCCTGCGACGAGCCGTTCCAGCTTGCGGATGCCCGGGAGGAAGAGCTTGTCCTGGACGACGCCGTGGCGGACGCCGGCAGCGTCCGCCAGGCGGGCCAGACGGATCGCGCCTGCGTGGTCACGTGCGACGGGTTTCTCGCAGTACACGTGCTTGCCCGCGGTGATGGCCCTGCGCACTGCGTCCTCACGGGCGCAGGTGGCCTGTGCGTCGAAGTAGACGTCGACGGACGGGTCGGACAGGACGGTGTCCAGATCGCAGGACCATTCGTCGATCCCGTACCGCCGGGCGAGCTCCGCGAGCTTGCGTGCGTCACGTCCGACGAGCACCGGTTCGGGCCGCAGGACGGTGCCGTCGGCGAGTGGCAGGCCGCCCTCGTCGCGCAGGGCGAGGACGGAGCGTACGAGGTGCTGGTGGTGGCCCATCCGGCCGGTCACACCGTTCATGGCGATGCGGAGGACCGTGCCGTCGGCCGACTCCCTGGCCGTCATCCCGCGAAGCTAGCACCCCCGTCTGCCGTACGGGGCGCATTCCGGACCGCCGGGCGGGGAAGCCGCTCTTCATGAAACTGGCTTTCTCCACCCTCGGTGTCCCCGGCCTTCCCCTCCCCGACGTGGTGCGCCTCGCCGGCGACTGCGGCTACGACGGCGTCGAACTGCGCACCCACCCGGAGGAACCCGTGCACCCGGGCCTCCTGCCCGTCGAACGCGCCGCGGTGACCGCGGCGTTCGCCGACGCGGGTGTGGAACTCCTGTGCCTCGCCGGATACGTCCGGGTCGCCGCGTCCGGCCCGGACGGCCCCGTGCTGGAGGACCTCGCGGAACTGGTGCGGCTGGCCGGCGAGCTCGGGGCGCCGTACGTACGTGTCTTCCCCGGCGCCGGCGAGCCGCCGGCCGCGGAGGCCGACACGGTCGCCGCGCGCCGGCTGGGGGCGATCGCCCCGCTCGCCGCGGACTCGGGCGTGCGGGTGCTGCTGGAGACCCACGACTCGCACAGCAGGGCCCAGGACGCGGTGCGCATCCTGGGCCCGGTGGGGCACGGCAGCATCGGCGCGCTGTGGGACGTGCTGCACACCTGGCGGGGCGGGGAGCAGCCGGAGTCCAGCCTCCCCGCGCTCGCCCCGCACCTGGGCTACGTGCAGGTGAAGGACGTCGCCTCCGCGGAGAACACGGCTCCGCTGCCGCTGGGCACCGGCGTGCTGCCGCTGGCCGGCTGCGTGGGCGCGCTCAGCGCGTCGGGCTGGGACGGCTGGCTGTGCTGGGAGTACGAGAAGCGCTGGTACCCGCAGGCCGCGGACTTCGCGCAACTGGCAGGCCCCGGGCGGGAGTACCTGCGGGGGCTGGTCGCCGCCGCCCCGGCAGCGAGGTGAGCGCGACCCCGCCCACCAGGAGGGCCGCCGCGCACCAGCGCAGCGGGCTCACCTCCTCGCCCAGCAGGAGGGCCGCGGAGGACATGCCGAACACGGGCACCAGCAGCGAGAAGGGGGCCACTGTCGTGGCGTCGTAGGTGCGCAGCAGGAACCCCCAGACGCCGAAGCCGAGCAGCGTGGTGATCCAGGCGACGTACACGACGGCGCCCACGCCGCTCCAGTCCAGCGAGCGCAGCGCCTCGGCGTCGGCGGCCGGGCCCTCGAAGAGCAGGGAGAGCAGCAGCAGGGGCAGCACCGGGACCGCGCTGACCCACACCATGAACCGCAGGGCGTCCGGCGGCGCGGCCTTGCGGGTCAGGACGTTCGAGACGCCCCAGAAGGCCGCGGCGGCCACCACCAGGGCGAAGCCGGTCAGCGGCCCCGAAGTCCCCTCGTCGACCGCGGCCACCACGATGCCCGCCAGGGCCACGCCCATGCCCAGCAGCCGGACGCGGCCGGGCCGTTCGCCGAGGGCGGCCATGGCGAACAGGGCGGTGAAAACCGCCTGGACCTGGAGCACCAGCGAGGACAGTCCGGCCGGCATCCCGGCATGCATCCCGATGAACAGCAGCCCGAACTTGGCCACGCCCAGCACCAGTCCGACCGCGACGACCCACCGCCACCTCACCCGGGGCGGGCCGACGAAGAGGACGGCGGGCACCGCTGCGGCGAGAAAGCGCAGCGCGCAGAACAGCAGTGGCGGGAAGTGGCCGAGGCCAATGTCGATGACGACGAAGTTGACGCCCCAGAGGGCGGCGACGAGCACGCCGAGGGCGAGGTGGAGCGGACGCATGCGATCAGCATCACGGCGCCCGACCGTTCAGCACCAGCACGGGCTGCTTCATGATGGGATTCAGCAACGCTCAACAATGGGACATCCGCCGGGGGCTCACATGCTGGACCTGTCACGTCTGAGGGCCCTGCACGCCGTCTCCGTGCACGGCTCGGTCAGTGCGGCGGCCCTCGCGCTGGGCTACACGCCCTCCGCGATCTCGCAGTCGATCACCAAGCTGGAGCGTGAGACGCGCACCACCCTGCTGGAGCGGCGCGGGCGGGGGGTGATGCTCACCGACGCGGCCGTCGAACTGGCCGAGACCGCACGGGAACTGCTGGCCATGGTCGAGCGTGCCGAGACGGACCTGGAGGAGCGGCGCGGGCAGCCCGCCGGACGGATCGTCGTCGGGGCGTTCGCCTCGGCCGCACGCGGCCTGCTGCCCGGTGCACTGGCCCGGCTCACCCGTGAACACCCCGCGCTGGACACCCGGTTGGTCGAGGTCGACCCCCACCTGTCGGTCGGCCTGGTGGCCCAGGGAGCCCTCGACGTCGCGGTCTGGCACGACTGGGACATCGTGCCGCACCCCACGCCGGAGCGCCTGGAACGGGCGAAGATCGGCGACGACCTGTGCGACGTGCTCGTACCGGAAGGACATCCGCTGGCCGGACGGGAACGGCTGGAGCGCAGCGACCTGGTGGGCCTGCGCTGGATCGGCAACCCGCCGGGCACGGTCTGCCACGACTGGCTGGTCCGTACGCTGCGCGCCCTCGGCAGCGAGCCGGACCTCGCCTACCAGGCTGCGGAGAACCACACGCAGGTCGCCCTCGTCGCGGCCGGGCTGGGCGTCGCCGTCATGCCCCGGCTGGGCCGCGGACCGCTGCCCGAAGGGGTGGTGGACGTGCCCCTGGAGCCCGCCCCGGTCCGCCGGCTGTTCGCCTACTGGCGCACCGGCGCCGCCCGCAGGCCCGCCATCAGGGAAACACTGCGGGTGCTGCGCGAGCAGTGGCCGCAGCGAGCCGCCTGACCGGTCGATTTGAGCGATCGATTGAACCGTATGATGAACGCTCGTCGAGAGGGCGGCACATGTCGGTGGAGACCAGGGAACGGCTGATCGCCGCCGCAGGGGCGGTACTGCGCACGCAGGGCTACGGCAAGGCCAGCGCGCGGACCATAGCCAAGGAGGCGGGCGTCAACTCGGCGCTGATCTTCTACCACTTCGGGGGCGTCGACCCGCTGCTGTTCGCCGCACTCGACCGGTCGTCCGACGAACGCATGGCGATGCACACCGCCACCGTCGCCGAATGCCGCACCCTGGAGGAGCTCGCCGCTGCCGCCACCCGCATCTACCGCGACGACCTCGAAGGCGGCCATATCGCCCTGCTCTCCGAGCTCGTGGCGGCGGCCGTGGCCAAGCCCGAACTGCGCGGGGAGATCAAGGTGCGGGTCGAGCCGTGGATGGCCTTCATGGAGGAGACCCTGGAACGGGTCATCGGCGGCACCGCGCTGGCCCGGCTCACTCCGCCGCGCGATCTGGCCAACGCCGCCTGCACGTTCTACCTCGGGGTCAACCTCTTCACCGTGCTGGACGCCGACCGGTCGCGCACCGATTCCGTCTTCGCGATGGTCCGGCGGCTCGCCCCGCGCGCAAGGCTGCTCACCCTGCGCCGTCCCGTACGCCTCCGCCGGGCACAGCACCGCGCAGCCCAGTAGGCCGCGGGGCACGGAACCGCTCCGGTGCGCCGTACGTCGAAGCGACGTGCAGCCGGGGAGCCTCCGCAGAGCGGTGTCGGCGTCGCTGACCGCCGCGTTGCTGACCACCCTCTCCGCCGCCTGCGGCCGGCCGCACCCCGCCGTCGGCGTACCCCCTCCCGACAGCGCCGGCGGTGGGCCGCCCCGCGGGCGCTGTCGGGAGGGACGGCCGGTCACCCTGCGCGAAGCCCGGCGCACGCCTGGCGTGTGCCGGTCGCGTCGGGTAACTGTGGGCCGGTTGCCAGGGGTTGGGGGATCATGCGTCGTCACTTGCTGTCCGCAGCGTTGCTCGCATCGGCCACGCTGTCGGGGATGTTCACACTGAGCGGCTGCCAGGAACAGCCGGTGCAGAACGCCGCCGCCTCCGGCAGCCGGACCCTGCAGGCGCGGCAGGGGCGTCCCGCACAGTTCCTGGCGCGGGGCACCTGCGCCGGACACGGCCGGGGCGGTGCGGCCTTCGGGGAGGTCGACTGCGCGGGCGACGAGGCCACCGCCAGCGTGCTGGCCCGCTACAACGGCCCGCAGGCGAGCGGGCCGCGCTGCCCGGACGACACCGACTTCGTCCTCCACATCGCAGCCGTCGACACGGGCACCTCGGAGCGGGAGAGCTCGCCCGAGGGCTACGCGTGCATGCGCAACCTGCGGCCCCCGCACCCCGGGGACCCCGGCATGGGCGGCGGGCCGCTCACGGTGGCGGGGGACTGCGTCTACACGGAGCGCGAAGGGGTGGTGAAGGAGACGGCGTGCGACGGCTCGACGGGCCACGCGCCGGAGTACCGCGTCGAGGAGACGGTGCCCACGCGGGACGACTGCCCGGAGCAGACGGACCTCTACGTGGACGTGGGCGGCAGGGCTCCCGTGGGATGCGCCCGCCGCCTGTCCTGACACGCCTGAGGCGGCTTCACGGCCGCAGCATGGCCTCCCGCTCCACCGGCTGGCGGTCCAGCTTGGCGTCGTACGGCGCCAGCGGCTTCGCGTGCCGCTCGTCCTTCCGGACGTCCGCGGGGGCGACGCCCGCCCACTTCAGGACCTCGGCCGTGGCCGTGGCCCGCTCGTCGGCCACCAACTGGGCGATATTCGAACCGTGGTTGCCGCCGGGGGCGACGAAGCGGTAGTCGTGCCGGGCCGCGGCGTCGCGGCCGAGGCGGAACGGTTCGGCACCCCAGGGGTCGTTCTGGCCGTAGACGAAGAGCATCTGCGTGCTGTCGTTGCGCACCCAGCGGTCGACGTCGGCCATGACGCCCGGCTTCCACTTCATCGGTATGTCGCGCGACACGTAGTTGCGCGGGGCGTAGATGCCCGGGTAACGCAACAGACCCTTCAGATGAGGCGTCTTGAAGGTCGGGGAGCCGAGTTCGGTGCCCGCCTGGTAGTAGTACGGGGTGAAGCGCTCAAGGCCCTGGTCCGTGTAGCCGTCGAAGCCCGAGATGGTGTCGATGAACTTGTAGAGCTCGTCCGTCGATGCGTTGGTCGCGGGGACGGATGCGCAGTCGCTCTGCAGGTGGTACTGCCAGAACGACCACACCAGGTCCAGGACGACGTTCTCGTACGCCTTGTCGGCGCTGCCGACCACCTTGAACGTCTTGCCGTTCTCGTCGGCCCACTTCTGGTAGCGGGCCACGATCTGGTCACGGCGGAGGAGCGCCTCCCGCTGCACCGAATTGAGCTGCGTGCGGCAGGCCTTGTCGCCGACGGTGGCGAAGAAGCGGTCGTACGGGCGGTCGTCGCCGTTGTGCACGTCGTTGGGCGCGACGTAGGCGACGGTGCCGTTCATGTCGTGCGGGAAGAAGCGGCGGTAGTAGGTGGCCGTCATGCCGCCCTTGCTGCCGCCCGTCGCCAGCCAGTTCTTGCCGTAGACGGTCTTCAGGGCCTGGTACAGGCGGTGCTGGTCGTTGGCCGCCTGCCAGATGTCGAGCGTGGACCAGTCGGCCGGCTGCGGCCGGGACGGGGTGAAGAAGCGGTACTCCATCGACACCTGGTTGCCGTCGACGATGCGGGTCGGCTCGCTGCGCGACGGGGTGGTGGAGACGTTGTACCCGGAGGTGTAGAAGACGGTGGGCCGGTCCGTGGACTTGTGCAGCAGGGTGAAGCGCTGCTCGAACGTCCCGCGGTCGGGATGCCGGTGGTCGACCGGCTGGGTGTAGGTGAGCACGAGGTAGCGGTAGCCCTGGTAGGGCTTCTCCTCGACGAAGTGCATGCCCGGGATCTGCAGGATGCGGTCCTTGATGTCCGCGGTGTCCTGTGTCTCCCCGGCGGTCGTCCCGGTGGCGGCCGTGGCCGCCAGGGCCGGTGCGGCGCCGGCGCCGGCGAGTGTGCCTATGCACATCACCAGCGCCGGCAGCCATCTGCGAGCCGTGCGCATGTTCCCTCCCCATGGGTTCGCAAAGGTCGCCGCGAACCTACCCAAGGGGGCAGGCGGCACGCCAGAGTTCACCCGTGAGAGAAGGGACGCCGGTGGTCCACGCCGTCTTCGCGGTCCACTCGGTCACACGGTCTACGCCGGGATGACCTCTCCCGTGAACGTGCGCCACAGCTGCGCGTACCGGCCGTCCTGCGCGAGCAGTTCGGCGTGGGTGCCGTCCTCCACCACACGGCCGTGGTCCAGGACCACCACGCGGTCGGCACGGGCGGCCGTGGTCAGGCGGTGGGCCACGACCAGCGTCGTGCGGCGGCCGGCCAGCCGGTCCGTCGCCTCGTTGACGAGCGCCTCCGTCGCCAGGTCGAGCGCGGCCGTCGCCTCGTCGAGCAACAGGATGTCCGGGTCGACCAGCTCCGCGCGGGCCAGTGCGATCAACTGCCGCTGGCCGGCGGAGAGATTGCGGCCGCGCTCCGTCACGGTGTGCAGATAGCCGCCGTCGAGCGTGGCGATCATCGCGTGCGCGCCCACCGCCCGCGCCGCCGCCTCGACCTCCGCGTCGGTGGCGTCCGGACGCCCGTAGGCGATCGCGTCGCGCACGGTGCCGGGGAAGAGGTACGGCTCCTGCGGCACGACGCCGAGCCGGTGCCGGTAGCCGGCCGGGTCCAGGTCCCGCAGATCGTGCCCGTCCACGCGCACCGCGCCCCCGGTCGGGTCGTAGAACCGCGCCACCAGCTTCACCAGAGTCGACTTGCCCGCACCCGTCTCGCCGACGAAGGCCACCGTCTGGCCCGCCGGTATGGTCAGCCGGACGTCCGACAGCGCGGCCTCGCCGTCATCCGCGGCACCGTACTGGAAGCGCACGCTGTCGAATTCGATCTGACCGCTCAGTTCGCCGACCGCGACCGGCTGTTCGGCCACCGGCGTGGACGTCGGTTCGCGCAGCAGGCCCTGGATGCGGCCCAGGGAGACGGTCGCCTGCTGGTAGCCGTCGAAGACCTGGGAGAGCTGCTGCACCGGTGCGAAGAACAGGTCTATGTACAGCAGATACGCCACCAGCGCACCCGCCGTGAGCGTCCCGTCGCTCACCCGTCCCGCACCCACGATCAGCACGGCGGCCGCCGCGACGGACGACAGCAGCTGAACGAACGGGAAGTACACGGAGATCAGGAACTGGCCGCGCACCCGGGCGTCCCGGTAGGACAGGCTGCGCTCGGCGAACCGCTGTCCGCCCGAGGCCTCACGGCGGAACGCCTGCACGATGCGCAGACCGGCAACGCTCTCCTGGAGGTCGGCGTTGACCACTCCGACGCGTTCCCGTGCGAGTTCGTACGCCTTGACGCTCTGGCGGCGGAAGTAGAAGGTGCCGATGACGAGCAGGGGCAGGGTCGCGAAGACGACGAGGGCCAGCTGCACGTCGATGACCAGCAGGGCGACCAGGATGCCGAAGAAGGTGAGCACGGAGACGACGGCGGTGACCAGGCCGGTCTGCAGGAACGACGACAGGGCGTCCACGTCCGTCGTCATCCGGGTCATGATCTTGCCGGTGAGCTCGCGCTCGTAGTAGTCCAGACCGAGCCGCTGGAGCTGCGCGAAGATCTTCATGCGCAGCGCGTACAGCACACGTTCGCCCGTCCGTCCGGTCAGCCGGTTCTCGGCGACCTGTGCGGCCCACTGGCCCAGGACGACGAGGAGGGCGAGGGCGGAGGCCGCCCACACCGCTCCCAGGGCCATGCGCTGCACTCCCTGGTCGATGCCGTGCCGGATCAGCACGGGCAGCAGCAGACCGGCGACCGCGTCGACGGCCACGAGCAGCAGGCTGACGGCCAGGGGTGCGCCGAAACCGTGCAGCAGCCGGCGCAGGCCGTAGGACTCCTCGGGGCGCGCGGCCTGCTCCTCGTCGATGTCAGGCGTGTCGGTGGCGGGCGGCAACGCGGCCACCTGGGCGAGCAGTTCGGGGGTGGCCGGCATCCCGGCGAGGGCGCCGTGCGCCTCCGGGGTGTCGGAGGTGTCCTTGCGCACCCACAGGTGCGGGGTGACCCCGTCGACGAGCTTCCGCCCGGCCCTCGCGGGCACGGCGACGGCCGGCGGCTCGGCGAGGCCGGTGGCCGCCGCCTCGCCGTCGAAGACGCCGGCGAGGGCGACCGTGCGGCTCTCCCCGGCCGCCAGGCCCGCGGGGTCCTTGCGCACGCCCGCGAGCTCCTCCGGGTCCGTCAGCAGGCGCCGGTACAGCTCGCAGCCGGCCTCCAGCTCCTCGGCGGTGCCGACCGCGGCCAGCCGGCCGCCGTCCAGGACGGCGATGCGGTCGGCCAGTGCGAGCGTGGACGCCCGGTGGGCGATGAGGAGGGTCGTACGGCCCGCCATGACGCCCCGCAGCGCCTCGTGGATCTCGTGCTCCACGCGCGCGTCCACGGCCGACGTCGCGTCGTCCAGGAGCAGCAGGCGCGGGTCGGTCAGGATCGCGCGGGCGAGGGCGATGCGCTGGCGCTGGCCGCCGGAGAGGGTCAGGCCCTGCTCGCCGACCGTGGTGTCGTAGCCGTCCGGCAGGTCGGAGATGAAACCGTCCGCCTGAGCGGCCTGTGCGGCCGCGCGGATCTGCTCGTCCGTGGCGTCCGGCACGCCGTAGGCGATGTTGGCGCGGATGCTGTCGGAGAACAGGAAGCTGTCCTCGGGGACCAGGCCGATGGCCGCGCGCAGTGATGCGTGGGTGAGGTCGCGGACATCCACGCCGCCGACCCGGACGGTGCCGGAGGTGGCGTCGTAGAAGCGCGGCAGCAGCAGCGCGAGGGTCGACTTGCCGCTGCCGGAGGCGCCGACGACGGCCAGCGTCTCGCCCGGTTCGATGCGCAGGGAGAGACCGTCGAGCACGGGCCGCTCGGAGTCGTATCCGAACGTGACGTCGTCGAACTCGACGGTGGCAGGGGCGTCCGCGGGAAGATCGCGCGCCCCGTCACGCTCCTGCACCACCGGTTCGGTGTCGACGAGTTCGAGGACCCGTTCCACACCGGCCCGGGCCTGCTGCCCGACCGTGAGCACCATGGTGAGCATCCGCACGGGACCGACGAGCTGCGCGAGATACGTGGAGAAGGCGACGAACGTGCCGAGGGTGACCTGTCCGCGCGTGGCCATCCAGCCGCCGAGGGCGAGCATGGCGACCTGGCCGAGGGCCGGTACGGCCTGCAGGGCGGGCGTGTAGCGGGAGTTGAGGCGCACGGTGCGCAGCCGTCCGGCGAAGAGCCTGCGGCCGACCTCGCGGAGCTTGCCGGTCTCCTGGGCCTCCTGGCCGAAGCCCTTGACGACGCGGACGCCCGTCACGGCACCGTCCACGACGCCCGCGACCGCCGCGGCCTGGCCCTGCGCGTACCAGGTGGCGGGGAAGAGGCGGGTGCGGCTGCGCCGGGCGAGGAACCACAGCGCGGGGGCGACCGCGAGGGCGACGACGGTGAGCAGCGGCGAGAGGACCGCCATCACCACGAGCGAGATGATGAACAGCAGGATGTTGCCGATCATCATCGGCAACATGAAGAGCAGGCTCTGGATGAGCTGGAGGTCGCTGGTGGCCCGGCCGACCACCTGGCCGGTGGAGAGCTCGTCCTGCCGCCTGCCGTCGAGCCGGGCGATGGCGGCGTACATGTCGGTCCGCAGATCGTGCTGGACGTCGAGCGCGAGCCGTCCGCCGTAGTAGCGGCGGACGTAGGTGAGCGCGTAGACGACGACCGCGGCGACGATCAGCAGGGTGGCCCAGGGGGCCAGGGGGCGCTGGTGGGAGCCTATGACGTCGTCGATGATCAGGCGGGGTATGAGGGGCACGAGCGCCGTGACGGCCATGCCGACGAGCGAGGATCCGAGCGCCAGCAGTACCGTGCTGCGGTACCGCCAACAGTAACCGGCGAGCCTCCTGGCCCACCCCCGACCGGTTGCGTCCTGCGCCACCACCCAGACCTCCTGTTGGTCTTCTCCCGCATTGCCGACGGAAGGCCCCAACGCTCCGGGCGGCCGATTTCATCCCGCTGCAACACACGCGACCGGAATGACCTCATCCGGTCGCCTGTGCCGCATCCTCGCCACAGGGCGGATCAGATCCCGGGGATGTACTGGATCAGCAGGTCGATCAGCTTGATACCGGCGAACGGGGCGACGAGCCCGCCGACCCCGTAGAGGCTCAGGTTGCGGCGCAGCAGCGCGTGGGCCGAGGACGGTGCGTAGCGCACGCCGCGCAGGGCGAGCGGAATGAGGGCCACGATGATCAGCGCGTTGAAGATGATCGCGGAGGCGATGGCGGAGGTCGGGCTGTGCAGGCCCATGACGTTGAGCTTCTCCAGGCCCTCGTAGCCGGCCACGCCGCCGAACATGGCGGGGACGATCGCGAAGTACTTGGCGACGTCGTTGCAGATGGAGAAGGTCGTCAGGGCACCGCGGGTGATGAGCAGCTGCTTGCCGACCTCGACGATGTCGATGAGCTTGGTGGGGTTGGAATCCAGGTCGACCATGTTGCCGGCCTCCTTGGCGGCCGGCGTGCCGGTGTTCATGGCCACGCCGACGTCGGCCTGGGCGAGGGCCGGGGCGTCGTTGGTGCCGTCGCCGGTCATGGCGACGAGGTTGCCCCCGGCCTGTTCCTCGCGGATGCGCGCGAGCTTGTCCTCGGGGGTGGCCTCGGCGATGAAGTCGTCGACGCCCGCCTCGGCGGCGATGGCCCTGGCGGTGAGCGGGTTGTCGCCGGTGACCATGACGGTCTTGATGCCCATGGCGCGCAGTTCGGCGAAGCGCTCGGCGATGCCGGGCTTGACGACGTCCTTGAGGTGGACGGCTCCGAGCACCCGGGCACCGTCGGGGTCCTCGATGGCGACGAGCAGCGGCGTGCCGCCGGCCGCTGCGATGGATTCGACGATCCAGGCGGCTTCCTCGGGTACCTGGCCGCCGCGTCGGGCGACCCACTGGACGACCGCGTTGCCGGCGCCCTTGCGGATGCGGCAGAAGTCGCCCTGGAAGGCGAAGTCGACGCCGCTCATGCGCGTCTGGGCGGAGAAGGGGACGAAGCGGCCGTGCGAGAAGTCCCCGTCGCTGTGGTGGATTCCGTGCTGCTTGGCCAGCTCGACGATGGAGCGGCCCTCGGGCGTCTCGTCGGAGAGGGACGACAACTGTGCGGCGTCGGCGAGCAGTTCGGCGGAGATGCCCTTGACGGGCACGAAAGCGGCTGCCCGGCGGTTGCCGAGGGTGATGGTGCCGGTCTTGTCCAGCAGCAGCGTGCTGACGTCCCCGGCGGCCTCGACGGCCCGGCCGGACAGGGCGACGACGTTGCGCTGGACGAGCCGGTCCATGCCCGCGATGCCGATCGCGGAGAGCAGCGCGCCGATGGTCGTCGGGATGAGGGTGACCAGCAGGGCGACCAGAACGGTGATGGTCTGCGGTGCGCCCGCCCAGTCGGCCATGGGCTGCAACGAGACGACGGCCAGGATGAAGATGACGGTGAGCGAGGCCAGCAGGATGTTGAGCGCCAGCTCGTTCGGCGTCTTCTGCCGGCTGGTCCCCTCGACCAGGGCGATCATCCGGTCGAGGAAGGTGTGACCGGGGCGTGAGGTGATCCGGACGACGATCCGGTCGGAGAGCACCTTGGTGCCGCCGGTGACGCCGGAGCGGTCGCCGCCCGACTCGCGGATCACGGGGGCGGACTCGCCGGTGATGGCCGACTCGTCGACCGATGCGACGCCGTCGACGACCTCGCCGTCACCGGGAACGGTCTCGCCGGCCGCCACGACCACGAAGTCCTGCGGCCGCAGATCGGTCGCCG
The DNA here is from genome assembly GCF_013030945.1 of Streptomyces morookaense. Lineage (GTDB taxonomy): Bacteria > Actinomycetota > Actinomycetes > Streptomycetales > Streptomycetaceae > Streptomyces > Streptomyces morookaensis. Next base: position 119,950 of record NZ_JABBXF010000027.1, read on the forward strand.
GTACCTGTTCCTCCTCCCAGTCGTGGCTCTGGATGCCGACGCGCCAGCTGCGCAGCCGCCGGGCGACGGTGGTGCTGCGCGTGCGCCGCAGCGCCTCCGCCTGCGCCTTGCCGCGGCCCTCTGCGACCGCCTCGGCCAGGTTGGCGAAGATGACGGTCAGCCAGAGCCAGACACTGATCACCCAGGCGAAGACCGACGGTTCGAGCACCGCGGAGAGGGTCGTCAGGACGGAACCGACCTCGACGACGAAGAGCACCGGGTGCTTGACCATCACCCGCGGATGCAGCTTGCGGACGGCATCCGGGAGGGACGCGACCAGCTGTTTGGGATCGACGAGCCCGCCGCCCACCTTCCGGTGGCTGCGCCGCCGCCCTGGTCCGGGCGGGGGCGGCGGGGTCGGGGTCGCCTGTACGTCCTGGTCCGGCAGCAGGTGCAGCATCGGGGTGGCCTTAGCGGTCGGATGGCGTGAAATGACCGACTCAGCCAATCGTCTCCGGCACATCCGCCGGGTTCCCCTGACGGGCCTTTGTCGCAAGGCCCGTCAGGACTGACGCCCTTTTAGCGCCGGGGAAGGAACTGTGAGGGAACGTCAGCCCCGGGCTGCAGCGATCTGCCGCGACATGATGGTGGTCAGCTCGTACGCGGTGTGCGACGCGGCCACGGACGTGATCTCCGCGTGGTCGTACGCCGGCGCGACCTCGACCAGGTCGGCGGAGACCAGATGACAGTCGGCGAGCCCGCGGATGATCTCCAGCAGCTCGCGGGAGGTGAGGCCGCCGGCCTCCGGGGTGCCGGTGCCGGGCGCGTGGGCCGGGTCCAGCACGTCGATGTCGATCGAGATGTAGAGCGGACGGTCACCGATGCGCTGGCGCAGCTGGTCGGCGACCTCGTCCACGCCGCGGCGCATGACATCGGCGGACGTGACGATGCCGAAGCCCATCTTGGCGTCGTCGTCCAGGTCCTTCTTGCCGTACAGCGGGCCGCGGGTGCCGACGTGGGAGAGCGCGGAGGTGTCGAGGATGCCCTCCTCGACGGCGCGGCGGAACGGGGTGCCGTGGGTGTACTCGGCGCCGAAGTAGGTGTCCCAGGTGTCCAGATGCGCGTCGAAGTGCAGCAGGGCCACCGGGCCGTGCTTCTTGGCGACCGAGCGCAGCAACGGCAGGGCGATGGTGTGGTCGCCGCCGAGCGTCATCATGCGCGCGCCGGTGCCGAGGAGGTCGTCGGCCGCGGCCTCGATCGTCTCGACGGCCTCGTCGATGTTGAACGGGTTCGCGGCGATGTCCCCCGCGTCCGCGACCTGCGCCAGGGCGAAGGGGGAGGCGTCCTGCGCCGGGTTGTACGGGCGCAGGAGGCGGGAGGCCTCGCGAATGGCGTTGCCGCCGAAGCGGGCGCCGGGGCGGTACGAGACACCGGTGTCGAAGGGCACGCCGACGACGGCCACGTCCGCGGTGCCGACCTCGTCCAGGCGGGGCAGCCGGGCGAACGTCGCGGGGCCCGCGTAGCGGGGGATGCGGGAGGAGTCGACAGGGCCGCGCGGTTCACGGGGGGCGGGGGTGCTCATGCTGGGGCCTCTCGGGATCACGGACGGGTCACGGTCGCGTCGATGTGGTCACGTTCGCATCAACGTCGGGGCGGCCGCGGTGGCCGTACCCGAGGGTAGGCAGGGAGCCGGATTCCGCACATGTACGGATTGCAGGGTCCGGAACGTCCATATGGACACGACGTCCATCGCACGCCCGGGGGAGAATCACCACATGCCGAGCACTCCGACCATGCCGATACCCGGCCGCAGCGAACTGATCGACCACCTCGTCCGCGCCCGCATCGCGGGCGCCGTCGCGACCCCGCGGGAGAACAATCTCGACCACTACCGCAGGCTCGCGCAGGGTGACCGCAATTTCTGGTTCGGCCTGGAGCTCGGCGACCGCTGGGCGGACGAGCAGGACGTCCTGGCCGTCATGGCCGAGCGCTGCGGCGTCAGCGACGACCTCGAACACCGCTCCGGACAGGACACGATCGACCCGGAGCTGACGGTCGCGGCCCTGGAGCGCATGGCCGTGGTGCTGCGCAAGGCGGCCGAGGGCCGCCTGAGCGTGCTGCTGGCCACCGGTCACCCGGGCGGCCTGCTGGACGTCCACCGCACGACCGCCGCCGCGCTCCGGGCGGCCGGCTGCGAGATCGTCGCCGTCCCCTTCGGGCTGCGGGCGGACGACGGGAACGTGTACCAGGTCGCGGACGTGGCCGTGTACGAGCGCGGGGCGTCGCTGTGGCACACGCACTCGCCGCACCCGATGGCGGCGATCCTGGACGGTCTCGCGGCCGCGGGTCGCCCGCTGCCGGACCTGGTGGTCGCCGACCACGGCTGGGCCGGGTGCGCCGCGCAGCGCGGCATCGATGCGGTCGGGTACGCGGACAGCAACGACCCCGCACTGTTCCTGGCGGAGGCGGAGGGGACGCTGCAGGTGGCGGTGCCCCTGGACGACCACGTGGCCGACCCGCGGTTCTACGAGCCGATGACCGCCTACCTGCTGGGGGCGGCCGGACTGGTGTGACGGCGCGGTGCCCCGCGGCGCGTCACCCGCGGGGCACCCGCACCACGCCCTCCTGGATCACGGAGACCGCCAGCCGGCCGTCCGCCGTGAAGATCCGGCCCCTGGCCAGGCCCCGGCCGCCCTGGGCCGTCGGGCTCTCCTGGTCGTACAGCAGCCATTCGTCCGCCCTGAACGGCCGGTGGAACCACATCGCGTGGTCCAGGCTCGCCCCGACGACATCGCCGACCGCCCAGCCGCCCCGCCCGTGCGCGAACAGCACGGAGTCCAGCAGCGTCATGTCGGAGACGTACGTCGCCAGGCAGACGTGCAGCAGCCAGTCGTCGTCCAGCTTGCCGTTCGTCCGGAACCACACCTGCGACTTCGGCTCCCGCACCTCCCCCACGCTGGCGAACGGCGGTGCGTCCACGTAGCGCAGGTCCACCGCGTCCCGCGTGTCCAGGATCCGCTGCACGACCTCCGGCCCGCCGAGCAGATCGGTGTAGGCGGGCAGCATCTCGGCGGCCGTGGGGAGGGACAGCGGATCGGGCGCCGCCGGCATGGGCTCCTGGTGCTCCAGACCCTCCTCGTGCGCCTGGAAGGAGGCCGACAGGTGGAAGATCGGCTGCCCGTGCTGCACGGCGACCACGCGCCGCGTGGTGAAGGACCGCCCGTCCCTGATGCGGTCGACGGTGTAGACGATCGGCACGGCCGGATCGCCGGGCCGCAGGAAGTAGGAGTGCAGGGAGTGCGCGGGCCGGTCGCCCGGCACCGTCCGTCCGGCCGCCACCAGGGCCTGCGCGGCGACCTGTCCGCCGAACACCCGTGGTACGAGGGTGGGATGACTGGTGGTCCCGCGGAATATGTTCTCCTCGATCTGCTCGAGGTCGAGCAGACCGAGCAGTTCGTCCAGCGGGGTAAGGGGCTCGTTCATAGGGCCGGTGGTCCTTACAGGCCTTACAGGCCTTACAGGCCCATTGACTTGGCGACGATGGAGCGCATGACCTCGCTCGTGCCGCCGTAGATCCTGCTGACGCGGGTGTCCGCGTACAGACGAGCGATCGGGTACTCCATCATGTAGCCGTATCCGCCGTGCAGTTGGAGGCACTTGTCGATGACGACGGCCGCGCGCTCGGTGGTGAACAGCTTCGCGGAGGCCGCGTCGGCGGCGGTCAGCTCGCCCGCGTCGTGCGCGTCCAGGGCACGGTCGACGACCGCCTGCATCGCGTCGACCTCGGACTTGCAGTCGGCGAGCACGAACTTGGTGTTCTGGAAGGACGAGACGGTCTTGCCGAACACCGTGCGCTCCTGCACGTATCCGGTGGCGAACCGCACGGCCGCGGCGGACTGCGCGTAGGCGCCGACGGCGATACCGAGGCGCTCCTGCGGCAGGTTGTGCGTGAGGTACTCGAACGCCCTGCCCTCCTCGCCGAGGCGGTCCCCGACGGGCACCACGACGTCGGTGAAGGAGAGTTCGGCCGTGTCGGAGGAGTGCAGGCCGAGCTTTTCGAGCTTGCGGCCGACCGCGTAGCCCTCCGAGGAGGTGTCGACGACGAGGATGGAGATGCCGCCGCGCCGGTCCTCGGGGGTGGCGGGCGCGGTGCGGGCGCAGACGAGGACCCGGTCGGCCTGGACGCCTCCGGTGATGAAGGTCTTGGCGCCGTTGAGCACGTAGTGCGTGCCGTCGGCGGAGAGCTTCGCCGTGGTCCGCATGCCGGCCAGGTCGGAGCCCGTGCCGGGTTCGGTCATGGCGATGGCGGTCATCATGTCGCCGGAGACGAACGAGGGCAGCCAGCGCCGCTTCTGCTCCTCGCTGCCGTAGGCGAGGAGGTACGGCAGGCAGAGCGCGGTGTGCACGCTGCTGCCGCCGAAGCTGACGCCCGCGCGGGCGCACTCCTCGGTGATGACGGCCTGGTACTTGAAGCTGGTCTCGCCCGCGCCGCCGTACTCCTCGGGCACCTGGATGCCGAACACGCCCAGTGCGCCGAGCTTCTTGTAGAACTCGCGCGGCACGGCGCCGGCTTCGCGCCACTGGTCGTAGGACGGGACGACCTCGGCGGCGATGAAGTCGCGGATGGTCTCGCGGAACGCCTCGTGGTCCTCGTTGAACACCGTGCGACGCATCATCGCCTCCCCGGCTGCTGCACAGCTGTATAAGCGCTTGCTCAGCCAGAAGCTACTCGGGGGTCACCGGACCTGTCCAGATCCGGTTCCTCCGTGGCCCGATCGGCACCCCGGCCCGACACAGCCCCCGGCCGACCCCGATCGACCCCGCCGGGCCGCCCGGGCAGGTCAGTCCGAGAGGGCCGCCAGCGCCCCCAGCGCGAGGCGCCGCAGCAGGGCGGCGGTGGCCGCGCGGCCGGGCAGGGCGCCGGGGCGGCCGAGGTGCGGAGTGGAGTTGAGCAGCCCGAACACGGCGTGCACGGCCGCACGGGCCTCCGCCTCCGCGGCACCCGGGTGCAGCTCGCGCACGACCCCGACCCAGAGCTCGACGTACTGGCGCTGGAGCGAGCGCACCAGCTTGCGGTCGCTGTCGCGGAGCTGGCCCAGCTCGCGGTCGTGGAGGATGATCAGCGCCCGGTCGTCGAGGGCGAAGTCGATGTGCCCGTCGATCAGCGAGTCGAGCACGGCCGCCGGGCCCGCACCCGCCTCCGCCGCCTCGGCGACGCGCTGCCGGCCGCCGGCGAAGAGCCGCCCGCTGATCCCGACCAGCAGCTCGGCGAGCATCGCGTCCTTGCCGGCGAAGTGCCGGTACAGCCCGGGGCCGCTGATGCCGACCGCCGCCCCTATCTCGTCCACGCCGACGCCGTGGAACCCGCGCTCGGCGAAGAGCCGGGCGGCCTCCTGGAGGATCCGCTCGCGGCGGGTGGGGGCCGGGGCGGCGGGCTGGGGGCGGGTCGCTGCGTCCTTCACAAGACAATTCTAGACAGCCGGGTTAGCGCGCGTTAACGTGGGGAACAAGGATGTTAACGCTCATTAACACGAGCAAGGGGGCTCGAGGACGATGCAGCAGGCACCGGTGCTCGGGAGCGCCGCAGATCCGGCGTCCGACGCCTGGCGGGCCAACGAGGCCGCGCACCGCGAACTGGCCGAGCAATTGCGGCGGAAGCTCGCCGCGGCGCGGCTGGGCGGCGGCGAGAGGGCCCGCGAACGGCACACGGCACGCGGCAAGCTGCTGCCGCGCGACCGGGTGGACACCCTGCTGGACCCCGGCTCGCCCTTCCTCGAGCTCGCCCCGCTCGCGGCGGACGGCATGTACGAGGGGGCGGCCCCGGCCGCGGGTGTGATCGCGGGCATCGGGCGGGTGTCGGGCCGCGAGGTGGTGATCGTCGCCAACGACGCCACGGTCAAGGGCGGCACGTACTACCCGATGACGGTCAAGAAGCACCTCCGCGCCCAGGAGATCGCGCTGGAGAACAGGCTCCCCTGCCTGTACCTGGTGGACTCGGGCGGCGCCTTCCTGCCGATGCAGGACGAGGTCTTCCCCGACCGCGAGCACTTCGGCCGCATCTTCTACAACCAGGCACGGATGTCGGGAGCAGGGATCCCGCAGATCGCTGCGGTGCTGGGCTCCTGCACGGCGGGCGGGGCCTATGTTCCGGCCATGAGCGACGAGGCGGTGATCGTGCGCGGCCAGGGCACGATCTTCCTCGGCGGCCCGCCCCTGGTGAAGGCCGCGACGGGCGAGGTCGTCACGGCGGAGGAGCTCGGCGGCGGGGAGGTCCACTCCCGGGTCTCGGGCGTCACGGACCACCTCGCGGAGGACGATGCACACGCCCTGCGCATCGTGCGGACCATCGTCTCGACGCTGGGCGACCGCGGCCCGCTGCCCTGGCCGGTGGAGCCGGCGGAGGAGCCCAAGGCCGATCCCGCCGGGCTCTACGGAGCGGTGCCGGTGGACTCGCGGACGCCGTACGACGTGCGCGAGGTCATCGCGCGCGTGGTGGACGGCTCCCGGTTCGCCGAGTTCAAGGCCGAGTTCGGGCAGACCCTGGTGACGGGCTTCGCCCGGATCCACGGCCACCCGGTCGGCATCGTCGCCAACAACGGCATCCTCTTCTCCGAATCCGCCCAGAAGGGCGCCCACTTCATCGAGCTGTGCGACCAGCGCGGCATCCCGCTGGTCTTCCTGCAGAACATCTCGGGCTTCATGGTCGGCCGGCAGTACGAGGCGGGTGGCATCGCCAAGCACGGCGCGAAGATGGTCACCGCCGTCGCCTGCACCCGGGTCCCGAAGCTGACCGTCGTCATCGGCGGCTCGTACGGCGCGGGCAACTACTCCATGTGCGGGCGCGCCTATTCGCCGCGCTTCCTGTGGATGTGGCCCAACGCGAAGATCTCGGTGATGGGCGGCGAGCAGGCGGCCTCCGTCCTCGCCACCGTCAAGCGCGACCAGCTGGAGGCGCGCGGCGAGGACTGGAGCGCGGACGAGGAGGAGGCGTTCAAGGCCCCCGTCCGCGAGCAGTACGAGACCCAGGGCAACGCCTACTACGCCACCGCGCGGCTGTGGGACGACGGCGTCATCGACCCGCTGGAGACCCGGCAGGTGCTGGGCCTCGCGCTCACCGCGTGCGCCAACGCCCCGATCCCCCCTCGAGACCCGGCCGCCCCCGGCTACGGCGTCTTCCGGATGTGAGAGGACACGGACCCACGATGTTCGACACCGTACTGGTCGCCAACCGGGGCGAGATCGCCGTGCGCGTCATCCGTACGCTGCGGGAGCTGGGCATCCGTTCCGTCGCGGTCTTCAGTGACGCGGATGCGGACGCCCGCCACGTCCGGGAGGCCGACACGGCCGTGCGGATCGGCCCCGCCGCGGCCTCCGAGAGCTACCTGTCCATAGAGCGCCTGCTGGCGGCCGCCGGGCGCACGGGCGCCCAGGCCGTCCACCCCGGCTACGGTTTCCTCGCCGAGAACGCGGCCTTCGCCCGCGCCTGCGCCGAAGCGGGGCTGGTCTTCATCGGCCCGCCCGCCGCGGCCATCGAGCTGATGGGCGACAAGATCCGCGCCAAGGAGACGGTGCGCGCAGCAGGCGTTCCCGTGGTGCCGGGCTCGTCCGGCAGCGGACTCGGCGACGCCGAACTGATCGCCGCGGCACGGGAGATCGGCATGCCGGTGCTCCTCAAGCCCTCGGCGGGCGGCGGCGGGAAGGGCATGCGGCTCGTCCGCGACGAGGCGCTGCTGGGCGAGGAGATCGCCGCGGCCCGCCGCGAGGCGCGCGGGTCGTTCGGGGACGACACCCTGCTCGTCGAGCGCTGGGTGGACCGCCCGCGGCACATCGAGATCCAGGTGCTGGCGGACGGCCACGGCACCGTCGTCCACCTCGGCGAGCGCGAGTGCTCCCTCCAGCGCCGGCACCAGAAGATCGTCGAGGAGGCACCCTCCCCGCTGCTGGACGAGGCGACGCGGGCCGCCATGGGCGAGGCCGCGGTGCAGGCCGCGCGGTCCTGCGGCTACACCGGCGCGGGCACGGTGGAGTTCATCGTGCCGGGCGGCGATCCCTCCTCCTACTACTTCATGGAGATGAACACCCGCCTCCAGGTCGAGCACCCCGTCACCGAACTCGTCACCGGGCTGGACCTGGTGGAGTGGCAGATCCGGGTCGCCGCGGGCGAGCCCCTCGGCTTCGGCCAGGAGGACGTGACGCTCACCGGGCATGCGGTGGAGGCGCGGATCTGCGCGGAGACGGCACGGGTGAGCGGCGAGCGCGTCGACTTCCTGCCGTCCGCCGGCACGGTGCTCGCCCTGAACGAGCCGGCGGGCGAGGGCGTCCGGGTGGACTCCGGGCTGGCGGCCGGCAGCGCCGTGGGCACGTCCTACGACCCGATGCTCGCGAAGGTCGTCGCGCACGGCCCGGACCGGGAGACGGCACTGCGGAGACTGCGCGGGGCACTGGCCGGGACGGCCGTGCTCGGTGTGGACACCAACGCAGGGTTCCTCCGGAGGCTGTTGGAGCATCCGGACGTGGTGTCCGGCGCGCTGGACACGGGCCTGGTCGACCGGGAGGCCGCCGCACTCGTGTCGGCGACGGTGCCGGACGAGGTGTACGTGGCCGGCGCCCTGCTGGCGCAGGCGCGGATCTCCCCCGCGGACGACGGGCGCTGGGTGGACCCGTTCTCGGTCCCGTCCGGCTGGCGCCTGGGCGGTGAACCCGCGTGGACGGCACACCACTTCCGCGTCCCGGGCCACGCCCCGGTGACGGTCCACGTGCGCGGTACGGACGTCCTCCTGGGCGAGAAGGACGGTACGAAGCTCGACGGCGCCCGGCTGCTGCCCTCTCCGCGGCCCGGGGCCGTGAGCCTCGAACTCGACGGTGTCACCCACGTGTTCACCCACTCCCCCGGCCCGGAGGGCACCTGGCTCGCCCGCGAGGGCGACACCTGGCACCTCGCCCCGCACGACCCCGTCGACGCCACCGGCGGCGCGGCGGCCGCCCACGCCGGCACCCTCACCGCCCCCATGCCCGGCACCGTCACGGTGATCAAGGCGGCCGTGGGGGACAGGGTCACCGCCGGGCAGGGCCTCCTCGTCGTCGAGGCGATGAAGATGGAGCACCTCATCTCCGCCCCGCACGACGGCATCGTCACCGAGCTGGACGTCACCGCGGGCAGCACCGTCGCCATGGACCAGGTGCTGGCCGTCGTCACCCCGGAGACACCGGAACAACCGGAGCAAGGGGAAGAGTCATGATCAGCGGACTGCCGATGACCGTCCCGGACCCCGCCCTCCCGGACCGCGTCCGGATCCACGAGGTGGGCCCCCGCGACGGCCTGCAGAACGAGAAGGCCGTCGTCCCGGCGGAGATCAAGGCGGAGTTCATCCGCCGCCTCGCCGCCAGCGGCCTGTCCGTCATCGAGGCGACCAGCTTCGTGCACCCGAAGTGGGTGCCGCAGCTGGCCGACGCCGAGCAGCTGATGCCCATGCTGGCGGACGTCCCGGCCCGGCTGCCGGTCCTCGTGCCCAACGAGCGAGGTCTCGACCGCGCCCTCGCCCTGGGCGTCCGCGAGGTCGCGGTCTTCGCCAGCGCCACGGAGTCCTTCGCCAAGGCCAACCTCAACCGCACCGTGGACGAGTCGCTGGAGATGTTCGCGCCGGTCGTCGCCCGGGCCCGGGAGGCGGGCGGGAGCGTGCGCGGCTACCTCTCGATGTGCTTCGGCGACCCCTGGGAAGGTGCCGTCCCCGTCGACCAGGTGGTCCGCGTGAGCCGCCGCCTGCTGGACCTCGGCTGCGACGAGCTGAGCCTCGGGGACACCATCGGCGTCGCCACCCCGGGCCATGTCGCGGCGCTGCTGACCGCGCTCGGCGAGGCCGGGGTGCCCGCAGGGCGGCTCGCCGTGCACTTCCACGACACCTACGGGCAGGCCCTTTCCAACACCCTCACCGCCCTGCGCCACGGGGTGACCACCGTCGACGCCTCCGCGGGCGGCCTCGGCGGCTGCCCCTACGCCAAGAGCGCCACCGGCAATCTCGCCACCGAAGACCTCGTCTGGATGCTGGAGGGCCTCGGCATCGCCACCGGGGTCGACCTCGGCCTGCTCACCGCCACCAGCGTGTGGATGGCCGCCCACCTGGGCCGCCCCAGCCCCTCCCGCACCGTCCGCGCCCTCGCCCACCAGGAGCACTGAGCCATGTCGCTGGACCACCGCCTCACCCCCGAGCACGAGGAACTCCGCCGCACCGTCGAGGAGTTCGCACACGACGTGGTCGCCCCCAAGATCGGCGACTTCTACGAACGCCACGAGTTCCCGTACGAGATCGTGCGGGAGATGGGCCGCATGGGCCTGTTCGGACTGCCCTTCCCCGAGGAGTACGGCGGCATGGGCGGCGACTACCTCGCCCTCGGCCTCGCCCTGGAGGAGCTCGCCCGGGTGGACTCCTCGGTCGCGATCACCCTGGAGGCGGGCGTCTCGCTCGGCGCCATGCCCGTCTACCGCTTCGGCACGGAGGAGCAGAAGCGCACCTGGCTGCCGAAGCTCTGCACCGGCGAGATGCTGGGCGCCTTCGGCCTCACCGAGCCCGGCGGCGGCTCGGACGCGGGCGCCACCCGCACCACGGCCCGGCTGGACGAGGCCACGGGCGAGTGGGTGATCAACGGCACCAAGTGCTTCATCACCAACTCCGGCACGGACATCACCGGCCTGGTCACGGTCACCGCCGTCACCGGCCGCAAGCCGGACGGCCGCCCGGAGATCTCCGCGATCATCGTCCCGTCCGGCACCCCGGGCTTCACGGTCGCGGCCCCCTACTCCAAGGTCGGCTGGAACGCCTCCGACACCCGGGAGCTGTCCTTCTCCGACGTCCGGGTCCCGGCGGCCAACCTGCTGGGCGCGGAGGGGCGCGGCTACGCCCAGTTCCTGCAGATACTGGACGAGGGGCGGATCGCCATCTCGGCGCTGGCGACGGGCCTGGCCCAGGGCTGCGTCGACGAGTCGGTGTCGTACGCGAGGACGCGCGAGGCGTTCGGCAGGCCGATCGGGGCCAACCAGGCCGTCCAGTTCAAGATCGCGGACATGGAGATGCGGGCGCACACGGCCCGGCTGGCCTGGCGGGACGCGGCCTCCCGGCTGGTGCACGGCGAGCCGTTCAAGAAGGAGGCGGCGCTGGCCAAGCTGTACTCCTCGGAGATCGCGGTCACCAACGCCCGCGAGGCCACGCAGATCCACGGCGGCTACGGCTTCATGAACGAGTACCCGGTGGCCCGGATGTGGCGGGACTCCAAGATCCTGGAGATCGGCGAGGGCACGAGCGAGGTCCAGCGGATGCTGATCGCCCGGGAACTGGGGCTCACGGACTGACGGTCCGGCGGCTCCCGGACGGTTCGTGCCGGGCGGACCTGCTGGGAGAATTGCCCGCATGGTTGAAATCCTTCAGAAGGACGGCACTTGGGCGTTCGAGGGTGATGCGATACGCATCGTCCCGGGCTGGGACAAGGGGGTGCACGCCGCGCGGCAGACGCTCGGCGAGCTGACCGTGCCGCTGACGGCCGTCGCGGGCATCTCCTTCGAGCCGGGCCGCAAGGGCGGCCGGCTGCGCCTGCAACTGCGCCACGGGGCCGACCCGTTGACCCGGGCGTCCGGCGGCCGGCTGCCGGACGCCGCCGACCCCTATCAGCTGTCGGTCGACGCGTCGGTGGCGGATGTCGCCGGCTATCTGGTGGACGAGGTCCGGCAGGCGCTGCTGCTGGACCAGGTGCCCTCCGGCCCGGTGGACCGCTATCTGCTGCCGGGCCCCGCCGTGCCGCTGTCGGTGTCCGCCGGTGACGGCACGGTCCACTTCGACGGCGAGCACGTCCGGCTGGAGTGGAACTGGAAGACGGACGAGGACAAGCGGGCGGCCGGACCGACCGTGCTCCCGCTGGCGGAGATCCACGGCGTGGAGTGGCGGCCCTCGGCCGGTCTGGAGAACGGCTGCCTCCGGTTCACCACCGCCGGCGGCCCGAGCAGGCTCCCGGCCAAGCGGGATCCGCACGCCGTGGAGCTGTACGGCTTCAAGAAGGACCCGCTGATGGCGTTGGTCGCCGCGGCGGTCACCGCCCGGCTGCCGCATCCGTCGGGAAGATCGGAACCGGCCGCCCCTCTTCCGGCGTCCTCACCCGTGCAGCAGCTCGAAGCCGCGGCGCCCGAGGCCGCCGAGACCGGCGCCGATCACGACACCCTGCTGCGCCGCCTGCGCGAGCTGGGTGAGCTGCGCCATGCGGGCGTCCTCACCGAGGAGGAGTTCGCCGCAGCGAAGCAGGCCATACTTCGCCGCTTCTGACCGTTTCCTTTGCACTTCGACCGCCTTCCAACCCTGATCCTGCCCGATTTCGGGCAGGATTGTTGCGAAAGGCGTCGGCACCCCTCAGTATCGACGGGTGCTCGAACGCCGCATGACCCACGACGACCTGGTCGACCACCTGGTGCGCAGCACACCGCTGCAGCGCGGTGAGGCCGCCCGGGTGGTGCTGGACGTGCTGGCGTACTTCGACGAGACGACCGAGGAATTCGTCCGGCGCCGCCACCGCGAGCTGCAGTCCGGCGGCATGACGAACGCCGGAATCTTCGAGCGGATCGCGGCCGAGCTGCCGCACCGGGCGGTGTCACCGCCCGAACTCTCGCTGCGGCAGCTCCGCCGCATCGTCTACGGCTGAGCGCACAGCGGCCCGCACGCCGCACCGCCGCCACGGCCACTGCCGTCGCCCATCGTCATCGTCGTCGCCGGGCACCACCGATCGCTTACCTGGGAGGGTCATTTATGTGCGGAATCGTCGGATACATCGGGAAGCGTGATGTCGCACCGCTGCTCCTCGAAGGCCTCCAGCGCCTGGAGTACCGCGGCTACGACTCCGCCGGTATAGCCCTGCACGCGAGCGGCAAGACCGGCGGCCTGAAGGCGGCCAAGGCCAAGGGCCGCGTCCGCGAGCTCGAGGCCCGCCTGCCCAAGCGCTTCAACGGCACCACCGGCATCGCCCACACCCGCTGGGCCACCCACGGCGCCCCGAACGACGTGAACGCGCACCCCCACCTGGACACCGAGGAGAAGGTCGCGGTCGTCCACAACGGCATCATCGACAACGCCGCCGACCTGCGCACCCGGCTGACCGCCGAGGGCATCGCCTTCGTCTCGGACACCGACACCGAGGTGCTCGCCCACCTCATCGGCCGCTCCCAGGCCGCCACCCTGGAGGAGAAGGTCCGCGAGGCCCTCCGCCACATCGAGGGCACCTACGGCATCGCCGTGCTGCACGCCGACTTCCCGGACCGCATCGTCGTCGCCCGCAACGGCTCCCCCGTGGTGCTGGGCATCGGCGAGAAGGAGATGTTCGTCTCCTCCGACGTCGCCGCCCTGGTCAGCCACACCCGCCAGGTCGTCACCCTGGACGACGGCGAGATGGCCACCCTCAAGGCCGACGAGTACCGCACGTACACCACCGAGGGCTCCGCCACCTCGGCCCAGCCGACCACCGTGGAGTGGGAGGCCGAGTCGTACGACATGGGCGGCCACGACACGTACATGCACAAGGAGATCCACGAGCAGGCCGACGCCGTGGACCGCGCGCTGCGCGGCCGCATCGACGACCGCTTCTCCACCGTGCACCTCGGCGGCCTCAACCTCGACGCCCGCGACGCCCGCGCCGTGCGCCGCGTCAAGATCCTCGGCTGCGGCACCTCGTACCACGCCGGCCAGATCGGCGCCCAGATGATCGAGGAGCTGGCCCGGATCCCCTCCGACGCCGAGCCCGCCTCCGAGTTCCGCTACCGCAACCCGGTCGTGGACCCCGACACGCTGTACATCGCGGTGTCGCAGTCCGGTGAGACCTACGACGTCCTCGCGGCCGTCCAGGAGCTCAAGCGCAAGGGCGCCCGCGTCCTGGGCCTGGTCAACGTGGTCGGCTCGGCGATCGCCCGGGAGACCGACGGCGGCATCTATGTGCACGCCGGCCCCGAGGTCTGCGTCGTCTCCACCAAGTGCTTCACCAACATGGTGGTCTCCTTCGCGCTGCTCGCCCTGCACCTGGGCCGCATCCGCGACCTGTCCGTCGCCGACGGCAAGCGGATCATCGAGGGCCTGCGCAAGCTCCCCGCCCAGATCGCCGAGATCCTGGACAACGAGGAGCAGATCAAGAAGATGGCCGAGGAGTACGCCGACGCCAAGTCGATGATGTTCATCGGCCGGGTCCGCGGCTACCCCGTCGCCCGCGAGGCCTCGCTGAAGCTCAAGGAGGTCTCGTACATCCACGCCGAGGCCTACCCGGCCTCCGAGCTCAAGCACGGCCCGCTGGCCCTGATCGAGCCCGCGATGCCGACGGTCGCGATCGTGCCGGACGACGAACTGCTGGAGAAGAACCGCGCCGCGCTGGAGGAGATCAAGGCCCGCAGCGGCCGCATCCTCGCCGTCGCGCACCGGGAGCAGGAGAAGGCCGACCACACCATCGTGGTGCCGAAGAACGAGGACGAGCTGGACCCGATCCTCATGGGCATCCCGCTCCAGCTGCTCGCCTACTACACGGCGAAGGCCATGGGCCGCGACATCGACAAGCCGCGCAACCTGGCGAAGTCCGTCACGGTCGAGTAGCCGCCGGACCGGCCCCCACCGGGGCCATGAACTCTCGTACCTGTCCGCACCTGTCCGCGACAGGTCCGAGAAGGACGGTCCTCCCTGCGCGTGCCACCACGCGCGCGGGGAGGACCGCCTCCCCTGTGCCGGCGTCGCCCTCGCGCCGGCGGTGATGCCGCCGGGGCCCGGGAACCGTCACCTCCCGTCCGGCAGCACGCAAGCGTCCTGTTGCCGGATGCCTACCCCCCGGAACGGCGCCTGCCACCTCTACGCGCGAGTAGATTCCGGAAGCCGTATCCTCCCCCGCCCTCATGTCGCCGACGGCATGGGGGAGTTGACGTACCTGCAGAAAACGACAAGCGGGGCACCGCTCAGGGGATCACGACCACAGGGCGCTGCGCGCGCCGGGCCAGCCGCCCCGCCACCGAGCCGAAGATCCGGCCCACCAGGCCGTGCGTGGAGCCGACGACGATGGCGTCCGCCGCGTACTCCCGCCCGACTTCCTCCAGTTCGTGGCAGATGTCCCCGCCGCGCTCCACCAGGATCCACGGCACCTCGGACAGATGGTCCGCGCAGGCGAGTTCGAGGCCGAGCACCTCGGTGCGGTGGTCGGGGACGTCCACGAAGACCGGCGGCTCGCAGCCCGCCCAGACGGTCGTCGGCAGCCGGTTGGCCACATGGACGATGATCAGACCCGAGCCGGAGCGCCGGGCCATCCCGATTGCATACGCAAGCGCCCGCTCGCTCGACATGGAACCGTCGAAGCCCACCACGACGCCGTGCTGGAACGCCGGATCGCAGGAATGACGTGTTTCTTCCGCCGCTTCGGGATCCGCCATCTGATCGGCGATCCGCTTGCGGTCCGCGGGTTCGGAGAATTCGTGACCGGCCATCGGTGTCTCGGCGAAGGAAGTCCTCGGACGGAGGGATCGGCAGTGGGCTGGTTGAAGTTGTCGACGGAGCTGAGGGGCGCTGCCCGCAGATGGATCATGGACGGCAAAATCCGTCCGGGATTCATCTTTTCAAGTGCTTACCCCCAGGGTACGGCGCCACTCCCCGCCTGCCCAGATGCCTGCGGATGATGCGTGCCCCCCGGAACCGGCCGTTCGGCGCCGGGCGCGCGGCCGCACGGGACACGGCACCCGGTGCCCTTGGCCAAGGCGCGCGGGCGTTCCCCGGAGCATGCACGAGGGCGGCGCGCAGCGCAATGGGCCGGGCTTCCCGGAGATGCCCGTGCCCCCAGTGACCCGGGCGGCGGGAGCGGCGTTGTAGTACCGCCAGCAGCCGCCAGCAGGGAGCCGCTCCGTGCCCGGAACCCGTGACCACACCCGCGACGACGACGCCGAGGGGGAATCCCCCGATCCGGTGAGCGATGTCGTGCGCTGGGCGGCGTTCAGCTGCGCCCTGGTCCCGGTCGTTCTGCTGATGTGCGGTCAGTCCTTCGGCGGTGCGGTCGGCAGCGCGGCCGGACTGGTGGCCCTCACCTGCGTCTGTCACGCCCTGCTGCGCCAGTCCGAGCGCACCGCCGCACGGGTCGCCGCCGACCGCACCGCGCCGCACCGCGGACGGCACGGCAGAACGGGCGCCGGCACGCACCGGGGCGCACGCCATCCGGGCACCGGACACCCCCTCGACTGACGCTCTCGTACGCCTGCACCCGTAGGTTTTCAGCCAACTTCAGGCCGAACTCCCCACCTTGGCCGCAGCCGCTCCCAACAGCCGGTCGACCAGCAAGGAAAGGACCACGGAGGGCGGTTGCCGCCTACGCTGTGTGGGCAGGGGCGGGAGGCGTACTTTTCACCGCGCCCTGCAAGTGCAACGCTTCGTGATCGAACGCTTCGCGCCAAGTTGTCATGTCGACATAGAGCCGGGTGGTGAACTGGTCACCGCGTCTCCATGCGACGCAGTAGATTCGATCTTGGCCATGACCGGCGGGGGAACCGTTCAGGACCGAGGGGAAACGTGCAGGACCGAGAGGACTCGACCGCCGAGGGGGGCTTAGCGCCATGAGCCAGGACTCCACGACCGTACCGGAGACCGCGCGCAAGCTCTCCGGACGCCGCCGCCGGGAGATCGTCGCAGTGCTGCTTTTCAGCGGCGGCCCCATCTTCGAAAGCTCCATCCCGCTCTCCGTCTTCGGAATCGACCGACAGGACGCGGGAGTTCCCCGCTACCGATTGCTGGTGTGCGCGGGCGAAGATGTGCCATTGCGAACGACCGGCGGCTTGGAATTGACCGCACCGTACGGCCTGGAGGCACTCTCCAGGGCCGGCACCGTCGTCGTACCGGCCTGGCGGTCGATCACCCAGCCGCCGCCCGCCGCCGCACTCGACGCACTGCGCCGTGCCCATGAGGAGGGCGCCCGCATCGTGGGGCTGTGCACCGGGGCCTTTGTACTGGCCGCGGCGGGGCTGCTCGACGGCAGGCCCGCCACCACCCACTGGATGTACGCGCCCACGCTCGCCAAGCGCTATCCGTCGGTCCACGTGGACCCGCGGGAGCTCTTCGTGGACGACGGCGACGTACTGACGTCCGCGGGCACCGCGGCAGGCATCGACCTGTGCCTGCACATCGTCCGCACCGACCATGGAGCCGACGCGGCGGGGGCCCTGGCCCGGCGTCTCGTCGTGCCGCCGCGCCGCAGCGGAGGACAGGAGCGCTACCTCGACAGGTCTTTACCGGAGGAGATCGGCGCCGACCCGCTCGCCGAGGTCGTCGCCTGGGCGCTGGAGCACCTCCACGAGCAGTTCGACGTGGAGACCCTGGCCGCCCGCGCCTATATGAGCCGTCGCACCTTCGACCGGCGGTTCCGTTCGCTCACCGGGAGCGCTCCCCTGCAGTGGCTGATCACTCAGCGGGTGCTCCAGGCGCAGCGGCTCCTGGAGACCTCGGACTATTCCGTGGACGAGGTCGCCGGACGCTGCGGCTTCCGCTCGCCCGTGGCCCTGCGGGGTCACTTCCGCCGGCAGCTGGGGTCCTCCCCCGCCGCCTACCGGGCCGCCTACCGGGCGCGCCGCCCGCAGAGCGGTGCGGACGGCAGGCCGGAGCGGAGCGAGCGGCCGGAGCGGGGCGACCGTGGCGAGCGGTTCGACCGGCCGGAGCCGGTCGAACCACGGCCGGGGGATCCTTCGCTGGCGGCGATGCGGCGGGCGGCCATGGCCACCACGGCCCATGCCGTCACCGGGGCGCCGCTGGGAGCTCCGCCGCCTCATGGAGGTCATAGCAGACATACAGGACATATCGTTCATGACCCCGGTTCCGCCGGAGGTCATCTCACCGGTGGGCCGGAGCCGGGCAAGCCCGACACCGACCTCTACACTCCGCGCCTGCCCGGTCAGCGGGAGCGCCCCGTAGGGTGAGATGCATGAACGATCGCATGGTGTGGATCGACTGCGAGATGACCGGACTCTCGCTGTCGGACGACGCACTCATCGAGGTGGCCGCCCTGGTCACCGACTCCGAGCTGAACATCCTCGGCGACGGCGTGGACATCGTGATCCGCCCGCCCGCCGAGGCCCTCGCCACCATGCCCGAGGTGGTGCGCCAGATGCACACGGCCTCCGGGCTGCTGGCGGAACTGGACGGCGGGACCACGCTCGAGGAAGCCGAGCAGCGGGTCCTGGCGTACATCCGCGAGCACGTCCCGGAGCCGGGCAAGGCCCCGCTGTGCGGAAACTCGGTCAGCACCGACCGCGGATTCCTGCTGCGGGACATGCCCGCACTGGAGGGCCACCTGCACTACCGGATCGTGGACGTCTCCTCGGTGAAGGAGCTGGCCCGGCGCTGGTTCCCGCGCGCGTACTTCGGCAGTCCCAAGAAGAACGGCAACCACCGGGCACTGTCCGACATCCGCGAGTCGATCGCCGAGCTCCGCTACTACCGCGAGGCGATCTTCGTGCCCCAGCCCGGCCCGGACTCGGACACCGCGAAGGCCATCGCGGCCAAGCACGTCCTGCCCGCCGAGGGCTAGCCCCGGCAGAGTGACGCAGCTCGCTCCCGGCCAGGGCGAAAGCCGGGAGCGAGCACCCCTCCGGACCCTGTACACTTTTTCTCGGCCGGTGGGAAACACGGAAACAAACGCCGGACATGGTGGGTATAGCTCAGCTGGTAGAGCACCTGGTTGTGGTCCAGGATGTCGCGGGTTCGAGTCCCGTTACTCACCCTGAAGCCGAGGGCCCGGTCTGCGGAAGCGGACCGGGCCCTCGGCGTTGTGCGTATCGGACGGACCGTCAGACGGACCCGTTCACCGCCGCGGGAGGACGTTCTCCCGGAAGGCCCCGTCCACATTTCCCGGCGGGGCGAACGCGAAGACCACATAGGTCTCGGTGCGGCCGCCGGCCGTGCCGCTGACCCGGGCGGCGCCGAGCCGGTCCGAGGCCTTCCACACCAGCTGGGTGAAGTCGCCGGTGGCCGCGCTGAAGCCCGGCTTCCGCCAGTCGTACGAGCGTGCCTCGGCGTACCAGGTCTCGACGGCCTGTGCCGCGCCCGCGGCCGGGGCGCGTTCGCCCCCGGCCGACGACCAGAAGAGGTCCTCGCCCAGCCGCTGGTCCGCCCCCTCGGTGCTCAGCCGTCCGGGGGCGCCGCGGGAGAGTTCCTGGGCGCGCTTCCTCGCGTAGGCGGTGAGGGCGGGGTCGAGCGCCAGGGGGCGGACGCCGTGCTGTGCGCGGTGGCGATTGGCCGCGGCCACGGCTTCCCTGAGGAAACCGCCGTCCGTGGTGTCCGGCAGCGGCGGACGGGCGGTGGCGGGGACGGCGGGTGCGGTGAGCGCCAATACGGCGGCGGGCAGCACGAGTTTCTTCCACATGCCCCCGACCCTGCCCGCCCGGGCGCCTCTCCCCCGGTTGCCCGGCGGGGTGTTCACCCGGATTGACCGCCGGGCCGACGAGGCGTCAGGTCGATTCCCGCACGACGAGTTCGGTGGGCAGGACGATCCGGGGGCCGGCCGGCGCCGCGGGGTCCTGGATCCGGGCGAGCAGGACCGCGGCCATCGTGCGGCCCACCGCCTCGGTCGGGCGGCGGACGCTGGTGAGCGGCGGGTCCGTGTGGCGGGCGACGGCGGAGTCGTCGAAGCCCGTCACGGCCACGTCGGCGGGGACACGGCGGCCGCGGGCGCGGAGCACCTGGAGGGCTCCGGCGGCCACCGCGTCCGAGGCGGCGAGGACGGCGTCCAGGCCGGGGCGCCGGTCGAGCAGGGCCCGCATGGCGTGGCGGCCGCCGGACTCGGTGAGGGCGGCGGCCTCGACGAGGGCGGCGTCCGGGGCGGAGCCCAGCGCCTGCCGGCATCCGTCGAGAAGGCGCCGGGCCGCATCCGTGCCGGGCGGGCCGGCGATGACGGCGACGGTGCGGCGGCCGCGGGCCAGCAGGTGGCCGAGCGCGGCCCGGGCGCCTCCCGTGTCGTCGGAGTCCACGCAGGTCAGGGGCAGGCCGGCGGGCCTGCGGCCGGTGAGGACGGCGGGCACACCGAGCTCCGCGACGAGGCCCGGCAGGGGGTCGTCGTCATGGACGGAGACCAGCAGCACGCCGTCCACGCGCCGCGCGGCGAGCTGGTCCGCGCACCGGCGGCCCTCCTCCGGGGCGCGCAGGAGGGAGAGCTGCAGCTGCAGGCCGCTGTCGGCGAGCCCGGCACCCACACCGCGCACGAGGTCGGCGAAGTACGGGTCGGCCGGCAGGCCCGATCCGGGCTCGGGGAGGACGAGGGCGACGGCGTCCGCGCTGCCCGCCGCGAGGGCACGGGCAGCGCGGTTGGGTATGTAGCCCAGGTCGGCCACGGCCTGTTCGACGGCCGCCCGGGTGCGGGCGCTGACCCGCGGCGAGCCGTTGATCACCCGGGACGCCGTGCCCCGGCCCACACCGGCGCGGGCGGCCACCTCCTCCAGGGTGGGAACGGTGCGGCGCGGGCCGCCGCCGGCGGTGTCCGTGCTGCGGGCTGATTCTCCGGTCCGGGACATCGGGCGCCTCCATGGCACGTCGCGCGCCGCGTCCTTGACACCCTGCCAGGTTGCGGCAACGCTTCGACTTGTCGTTCTGGGAGCGCTCCCACCGTACTGCGGGCCCGGCGGGCCCTTAAGGCCTCACTCCGGCACGGCAGTTGACCGGGAGGACGCGATGCCGCGCAGCACCCGCACCGCCCGCCGCACCTTCTGCCGTGCCGTCGCAGCGGCCGTGGCCCTCGGCGCCGTCCTGCTCGCCGGCTGCGCGCGGCACGGCGACGAGGGCGGGAGGACCACGGTCACCATCGGCACCTTCGGCGTCTTCGGCTACAAACAGGCCGGTCTCTACCGGGAGTACGAGCAGCTGCATCCCGGCATCGCCATCAAGGAGAGCGTGGTCGAGCGCAACGACACCTACTACCCGCAGCTCCTCACCCACCTCGCCGCCGGCAGCGGACTGGCGGACATCCAGGCCGTCGAAGTGGGCAACATCCACGACGTGGCCACCGGACAGGGCCACCGCTTCGAGGACCTGTCCCGCGCACCGGGCGTCCGCAGGAGCGACTGGCTGGACTGGAAGTGGGCGCAGGCCACCACCCCCGACGGCCGGACGATCGGCCTCGGCACGGACATCGGCCCCCTCGCCGTCTGCTACCGCAAGGACCTCTTCCGGCAGGCCGGTCTCCCCACGGACCGGGCGGCCGTCGGGAGGCTGTGGGCCGGCGACTGGCAGAAGTTCATCGACACCGGCAAGGCGTACATGCGCCGCGCCCCCGCCGGCACCGTCTTCACCGACTCGGCCGCCGGGATCTACAACGCGTCCGTGCACGGTTATGCCGAGCGCTACTACGACCGGCGCGGCAGGCCCGTCTACCGCAACAGTCCCGCGGTCACCGCCTCCTGGGGTCTGGCCGTGCAGGCGGCACGCGGCGGACTGACCGCCCGGCTGCGGCAGTTCGAGAAGCCCTGGGACCAGGCGTTCGCCAACGGCCGCTTCGCCGCCGTGGCCTGTCCGCCGTGGATGCTCGGCTACATCAAGGAGAAGTCCGGCGACGCGGGCCGGGGCGCGTGGGACGTGGCCGCCGCGCCCCGGCCCGCCAACTGGGGCGGTTCGTTCATCACCGTGCCGAAGGCCGCGCGGCACAAGGCCGCCGCGATCGCCCTCGCGGTCTGGCTGACCGCCCCGGCCCAGCAGGCCCGGCTCTTCGCACGGCAGGCCGGCGTCCCCTCCACCCCGGCCGCGTACGCCATGCCGGAGGTCAGGGACGCCCGCAACCCCTACTTCGGCGACGCGCCCGTCGGCGAGATCTTCGCCGCCGCGGCCCGGGGCGTGCCGACCCTCGTCTTCGGCCCGATGGAGCAGCAGATCGGGACGGCCTTCACCGACGTCGGCATCCCGCAGGCCGAACAGCAGGGCAAGCCGCCCGCGGAAGCCTGGCAGGCAGCGCAGAAGGAGATCGAGAACGCGGTGGACGAATGACGGCCACGACCGCAGCGGTCGAGGACCCGGAGGCGGGACCGCCCGGACCGCACGACGACGACCGCATCCCCGGCAAGTTCCCACCGCCACGGGGCACTTGGCGCAGTCAGCTGCACCGCTGGGACGTGCGCTACAGCCCCTACGCCTTCGTGGCGCCGTTCTTCCTGTTCTTCGCCGCATTCGGGCTCTTCCCCCTCCTGTACACGGGCTGGGCCTCCCTGCACCGCGTGGAGCTCACGGCGCCGGACCGTATGACCTGGGTCGGACTGCACCACTACGCGCGGCTGCTGAGCAGCCCCTTCTTCTGGAACGCCCTGTGCAACACCCTCACCATCGGGCTCCTGGCGACCGTGCCCCAGCTGCTGATGGCCCTGGGCCTCGCCCAGCTGCTGCACTACCGGCTGCGCGCCGCCACCTTCTGGAGGGTCGCGCTGCTGACCCCGTACGCCACCTCCGTCGCCGCGGCCACGCTCGTCTTCGTGCTGCTCTACGGACGGGACTACGGGATGGTCAACTGGGCGCTGGAGACAGTGGGTTTCGGGCCTGTCGACTGGCAGAGCGGCACCTGGAGTTCGCAGATCGCGGTGTCCTCGATCGTCGTCTGGCGGTGGACGGGCTACAACGCGCTGATCTACCTGGCGGCCATGCAGGCCGTCCCGGACGAGCTGTACGAGTCCGCCGCACTGGACGGGGCCTCGCGCGGGCAGCAGTTCCTGCACATCACCGTGCCGGTGCTGCGGCCGACGATCCTGTTCACCGTGGCCGTCTCCGCGATCGGGGCGACCCAGCTCTTCGGCGAACCGCTGCTGTTCGGCGGGGCGGCCGGGCAGAAGGGCGGGGCCTCGCACCAGTTCCAGACGCTGGGGCTCTACCTCTACGAACAGGGCTGGTTCGACTTCCACCTCGGGCGTGCCTCGGCCGTCGCCTGGACGATGTTCCTGATCCTGCTGCTGATCGCCGCGGGGCAGCAGGCGGTCGCCCGGCGGCTGCGCAGGGGCAGGTGAGCCATGCCGTCCCGTACCCGCACCCGGACATCCGCGCACCGTGCCGGACGGCAGCTGCACGGCGGGCCGTTCGCCTACGCCGTGCTCGTCCTCTTCGCGGCCGGTTCCCTCTTCCCCCTGCTCTGGACGGCCGTCGCCGCCTCGCACGACAACACCCGCCTGGCCAGGACGCCGCCGCCCTTCTGGTTCGGCGGCAACCTCGGCAGGAATCTGCGCACCGCCTGGGCCGACGCCGGACTGGGCCCGGCACTGGGCAACACGCTGCTGGTGGCCGGCAGCATCGCGCTGGGCACGGTGCTCTTCTGCACCGTCGCCGGGTACGCCTTCGCCAAGCTGCGGTTCCGCTTCCGCGGGCCGCTGCTGGCGCTGGTGATCGGCACGATGATGGTGCCGCCCCAGCTGGGCGTGGTCCCCCTCTTCATGATCACCGCCCGCCTGGGGTGGACCGACCGGCTCCCGGCCGTGGTGATGCCGACCCTGGTCAGCGCCTTCGGGGTGTTCTTCATGCGGCAGTACCTGGTGGAGGCCCTGCCCACCGAACTGATCGAGGCCGCCCGCGTCGACGGCGCGAACAGCCTGCGCATCGTGCGGCACATCGTCCTCCCCGTGGCCCGGCCGGCGATGGCCGTGCTGGGAATGCTCTCCTTCGTCCAGGCGTGGAACGACTTCTTCTGGCCCGTGATCGCGCTGACCCAGGAGAACCCCACCGTGCAGGTGGCCCTGACCGGGCTCGGCCGCGGCTACGTGCCGGACCAGGCCGTGGTGATGGCCGGCGCGCTGCTGGGCACGCTGCCGCTGCTGCTCGTCTTCGCCGTCTTCGGCCGGCAGATCGTCGGCGGCATCATGCGCGGCGCCGTCAAGGGCTGATGCCCTGTCGACTGCCCTATGAACTCTCATGTCCCTTTCCCCCCACACCTTCCGGAGCATGTCCATGAGCGCGAACTTCCCGCCCGGCTTCCTCTGGGGCGCGGCGACGGCCGCGTACCAGGTCGAGGGAGCAGCACAGGAGGACGGCCGCACCGACTCGATCTGGGACGTCTTCTCCCGCACACCCGGCCGGGTACTGGACGGCGACACCGGTGACATCGCCGCCGACCACTACCACCGCCGCGCCGCCGACGTGGCGCTGATGGCCGAACTGGGCCTGGGCGCCTACCGCTTCTCCGTCTCCTGGCCCCGCGTCCAGCCCACGGGCCGCGGTCCCGCCTCGCAGCGGGGCCTCGACTTCTACCGGCGGCTCGTGGACGACCTGCTCGGCCACGGCATCCGGCCGCTGCTCACCCTCTACCACTGGGACCTGCCCCAGGAGCTGGAGACGGCGGGCGGCTGGCCGGCCCGGGAGACGGCACACCGCTTCGCCGACTACGCGTACCTCGTCGGCGAGGCCCTGGGCGACCGCGTCGGGATGTGGTGCACCCTCAACGAGCCCTGGTGCAGCGCGTTTCTCGGCTACGGATCCGGCGTGCACGCCCCGGGCCGCACGGACCCGGCGGACGCCCTGCGCGCGGCCCACCACCTCAACCTGGCGCACGGCCTCGGGGCGCGGGCACTGCGCTCCGTGCTCCCCGCCGGGGCGCAGCTGACGGTGGCCCTCAACACCGCGGCCGTCAGGGCCCGCACGCCCTCCTTGCAGGACCTGGACGCTCAGCGACGCATCGACGCCCTGTCCACCCGTATCTTCACCGAGCCCATGCTCAACGGCACATACCCCGCCGACCTGTTGGCGGACACGGCGCGGATCACGGACTGGTCGTTCGTCCGCGACGGCGACCCGGACATCGTCAAGCACCCCCTGGACGCGCTCGGCATCAACTACTACGCACCCACAGTGGTATCAGCGGGCACTGACAACGGCCCCTCGCGCGCCGACGGCCACGGCGGAGGCGAGCACTCCGCCTGGCCCGGCGCCGACCGTCACGTCACCTTCCACCGGCCCCCCGGCAGCCGCACCGCGATGGACTGGAGCGTGGACGCCACCGGCCTCCACGACCTGCTCATGCGCTTCACCCGCGAACGGCCCGGCCTGCCATTGCTCGTCACCGAGAACGGCGCGGCCTACGACGACAAGCCGGACGCGGAGGGTGCGGTGCACGACCCGGAGCGCATTGCGTATCTGCGCGCCCACCTGGAGGCGGTGCTGCGTGCTGTCGCCGACGGCGCGGACGTACGCGGGTACTTCGTGTGGTCGTTGCTCGACAACTTCGAATGGGCCTACGGGTACAGCAAGCGGTTCGGGGTGGTGTACGTGGACTATGCGACGCAGGCGCGTACGCCCAAGTCAAGTGCCCGGTGGTATGCGGAGGTTGTGCGTTCGGGGCGGCTGGGGTGATCCCCGCACCCCCTACTCGAAGACCGACGGCGGGGGAACCGGCGACGGGCGGGCCGTTGCGTCCGTCACCGGGGTCGCGCCTCCCGTGAAGTCCGCGAGCGCACGGCCGTGTTCCACGCGCCCCTGGTTCGGGTCCGTCGCGGCGCGCCGGGTGAGCTCCGCGACCGGCAGTTCCCGGTCCGAGGCCAGCAGTACGGCGTTGCCGAAGCGCTTGCCGCGCAGCACCGCCGGGTCGGCGGTCAGGCACAGTTCGGGAAAGACCATCCGTACCGTAGCGATCTGCGCCTTGAGGTGGGCGAGCGGCGGGCCGTCGGCGAGGTTGGCGACGTAGAAGCCGCCGGGGCGCAGGGCGCGGCGCACCTCGGCCGCGAACTCCGTGCTGGTCAGGTGCGCCGGGGTGCGGGCGCCGCCGAAGACGTCCGCGATGATCAGGTCCGCCCAGCCGTCCGGCACCTTGGCGAGCCCCTCGCGGGCGTCGCCGCCGCGGACCCGGATCCGCCAGCTGCTGTCCAGCGGCAGCTCGGCACGTATGAACCGGACGAGCGGGGCGTCGATCTCGACGATCTGCTGCGTCGACCGGGGCCGCGTCGCGGCTATGTAGCGCGCGAGCGTGAAGGCGCCGCCGCCGAGGTGGAGCGCCTGGACGGGCCTGCCGGGCGGCGCCACGAGGTCGGCGATGTGCCCGATCCGGCGCTGGTAGGCGAATTCGAGGTGGGCGGGATCGTCGAGGTCCACGTGGGACTGCGGCGCCCTGTCGATCAGCAGGGTCCGGCCGCGGGGACGGTCGCGATCGGGCACGAGTTCCGCGAGACCGCCTGCCACCTGCGCCGATATCGGTTCCGCCGCGCGCCCGCGGCCTTGCTTCTGCTTGCCCTTTGCCACACGGCAAGTATCCCGCGGGCGGCACGGGCGGCTATCTGCAGCGGTCGACGGCCTCGATCGTGCGGGCCGCCTCGCCGAGCGCCGCGCGCAGCACGACGGGGTCCGTGGCCGAGGTGAAGGCCGCGTCCGGGGCGACGAGCCAGCCGGTGCCCGTGACCGGCGGCTCGGCGACGCCGTCGGGCGCGCCCGTACGCAGGCCGCGCCCGTAGGTCTGGGTGCAGGCGCTGCCCGGCATGTCCCAGGCGGCGGCGGTGCCGGGCGGGACGAGGAAGCCCAGGGTGTCGCAGTCGCCGTCGTGCAGCACGGGCCCCACGCCGTCGCGCAGCCGCAGGATGTCGACCGCCTCCAGGCCCTGCCGCGCGGGGACGGTGACGAGGTCGCACGGACCGCTCTCCGTACCCGCCGCCGACGGCGGGTACGGGGAAGCGCTGCGGTCCTGACGCGGCTGGTGCAGTGCCGTCGTTCGCGAGCTGCCGATGTCCACTCCGGCCTCCACCACGGGAAACCCCTCCTCCGCACAAGTCCGCTCCGCATCGAACGGACCGTCCGCGGGCCCCGCTCACGGGCCTGCTCCAGTCCGTTCACCCGTGTTCAACGCCCGTGCGGTGTCAACGGCTACGGCGCCGCGCCGCCGCAAAGGATGGCAGTTCATGGCGGATGGCAGGTGAGATATCCGTTTTGTAGAGAAACCAGGCGTAGTGGGCCTGCGACAGCCGGTACGGTCATCACGCCATACGGCAGCACAGCCACCCGTCCCGCAGGCACCTCGCGGGGCGGTTCGCCAGGGAGAGGGTCCGGCCATGGCGTCGTCTCGCACATCTTCCTCCGCGTCCTCGCCGCGCCGTCCGAACACGGCCTTCCGCCTGCTGCGGGGGCAGCGCTCACCAGGGGAGTTCGCGGCGGAAGTGCGGCGGGCGGCGCGGGAGATCGGCGAACACGTCTCCTGCGACGCGCGCTACATCGGGCGCGTCGAGTCGGGCGAGATCCGCTGTCCCAACTACGCCTACGAGCGAGTGTTCCGCCATATGTTCCCCGGCTGCGAACCGGCGGACATGGGGTTCGCGCCGCGGGAGGCGGTGCGCGGACGGGGGGCGCGCGACTCGGGCAGTGCGCCGTCCGATTCCACAGAGAGCCCCTCGGGCGGCCGCATCCCGGGCAACGGGGGCGGTCCCCTCGACCGCTTCGACAGCAGCAAGGAGAGCGACGTGTTGCGTCGCGCGTTCATTTCCTCCGGCCCGGCCGCCGTGGCCGCCGCCTCCCTGGGCGGAGCGCCGGGAACCCGCACGCCCCGGCGCGCGGGCGAGGCCGAGGCCTGTGCCCTCGAGCAGGCGGTCCGGCGGATCCGGCTGCTCGACGACCGGCACGGCGCCGACCACCTCTACCGGCGCGCTGCGCAGCCGCTGCGGGCGGCGTACGAACTGCTCGACGCGGAGACCAGGCGGCAGACGGTGGCGGACCGGCTGCACGCGGGCGCGGGCGAACTCGCCATCTCCGTCGGCTGGCTGGCCCACGACTCCGGGCGCTTCGGCGACGCCCGCTCCCACTACGCGGAGGCCCTCGCGACCGCACGGGTCGCCGGGGACGCGGCGCTGGAGGCGCACGCCTTCTGCAACACCGCCTTCCTCGCGCGCGACGCCGGCCGGCCGCGGGAGGCCGTCCGCGCCGCACAGGCCGCACAGCGGGCAGGCCGGCAACTGGCCTCGGCACGGCTGATGTCCCTGCTGACCCTGCGGGAGGCCGGCGGCTGGGCGCAGCTGGGCGACCGGCCAGCCTGTGAGGAAACGCTGCTGCGCGCGCGGACGCTCTTCGAGCACGGACGGAGCGAGGACGACCCGGAGTGGATGACGTTCTTCGGCGAGGCCGAGCTGGAGCTGCTGGAGGCGCAGTGCTGGTCCGCCCTCGGCGACTGGCGCAGGGCGGCGGAGCACGGCGGGCGGGCCGTCGAGCTGGCCGACCCGCACTTCGCCCGGAACGTCGCGCTCTACACGGCGCAGCTGTCCGGGGACCTGGCGCAGGGGGGCGCCGTGGCGGAGGCGGCGGTGGCCGGGGAGCGGGTCCTGGACCTGCTGGCGCAGGTCCAGTCGGCGCGGATCCGGGGGATGCTGGCCTCCACGGCGCGGGTGCTGCGCTCCCACGCGCGCGTGCCTGCGGTCGGCGCGTTCCTGACGCGGCACGACGCGCAGGCCGTGTGACAGGCCGTGTGAGGCGTGTGAGGCCCCGGACGCGAACCTTGTGAGGATCCGGACGCTGATCATGTGAGGCTCCGGACGCTCCGGACTCGGAACGTGTGACGCCCCCGGACGTCAGGATCCTGGCGTCCGGATCCTGGCGTCAGGCCAGATGCCCGGTGTCGTTCCAGCGCTCGATGGCCGGTTCGCCGTACGCCCAGCCCAGGATCGACAGCGACGTCGGGTCGAGACGGATGCGCGCCGCGAACGACGCGTCCTGGCCCAGCCAGCGGGAGCCGATCACACGGAGGATGTGGCCGTGCGCGAAGACCATGACGTCGCGGTCCGCCGACTTCGCCCACGCGACGACCTCGTCCGCACGCGCCGACAGCTCGGCCAGCGCCTCGCCCTCCGGCACGCCGTCGCGCCAGATGAACCAGTCCGGGCGGCCGGACTTGATCTCGGCCGGGGTCATGCCCTCGTACGCGCCGTAGTCCCACTCCATCAGCGCGTCCCACTCGGCCGCCCGGCCCCCGAAGCCGGCCAGCTCGCAGGTCTCCTTGGCGCGCACGAGCGGGCTGGTGCGGATCTCGACGTCCGGCAGGCCGTCCCACGGGGCGCGGTGCAGGCGCTCGCCGAGCAGCTTGGCGCCGCGCCGCCCCTCGTCGAGGAGCGGGATGTCCGTGCGGCCGGTGTGCTTGCCGGAGAGCGACCATTCGGTCTGTCCGTGCCGGGCCAGCAGGATGCGCGGTGCCATGGGGTGGGCCCCTTCACGAGTGTGCGGTGACGTTCCTCTCCATCATCACTCACACCCTCACCAGGCAACCCTTGGGGCGACTGGGACGTCTCCCTTCCCGCGCCCCGGGGCGGTGTGCGGCCTGTGTGGCGTACACCGTACGGTTGCATGTCCGCTTGTTGTTGGCCGCCTGAACACATGGAGAGCGTCCGGATGTACCGCACCGCACCACTCGGGAAGCGGCCGCGCTGGTGGACCGAGCTGCCCCTGATCGCCGTCGTCTACGGCCTCTACTCGGCCGGCCGGCTGCTGGTGCGGGGTGACGTGCAGACGGCCGTCGACCACGGCCTGTCGATACTCGATCTTGAAAAAACGTTCCGAATAAACATCGAGCACCCGCTCAACCGGCTCTTCACCGATCACCCGGCGATCGGCATACCCGCCGACTTCGCCTACGCGTCCCTGCACTACCTGCTCACCCCCGCGATCCTGATCTGGCTGTTCAGACGCCGGCAGGAGCACTACCGCCGGCTGCGGACCTGGCTGATGATCTCCACCCTCATCGGCCTCGTCGGTTTCACCCTGCTGCCCACCTGCCCGCCCCGGCTGCTGGAGGCCGGCTACGGGTTCGTCGACACGATGGCCCAGTACGGCTCGTACGGCTGGTGGGGCGGCGACGCGAGCGCCCCGCGCGGGCTCGGCGGGCTCACCAACCAGTACGCGGCCATGCCGAGCCTGCACGTCGGCTGGGCCCTGTGGTGCGGGATCGTGCTCTGGCGGCACGCGCGCAGTGTCTGGGCCAGGGTCGCGGGCGCGGTCTACCCGCTCGCCATCGCCCTCGTGGTGATGGGCACCGCCAACCACTACCTCCTGGACTGCCTGGCCGGGGCGGCCGTCATGGGCGTCGGGTATCTCCTGTCGCGGCCCGCGCTGCGCCTCGCCGCACGCATCCGGGCCCGCTTCACCGGCCCGGAGGACGCGGAAACCCGTGAGGTGCCCGCGGTTGTCAGTGGCGGATGCGAGACTGCGGCGCGTACGGCGGATACAGCGCACCGACTTCGCGAGGCGGACGCCAGTGACCAGATCCCTCGACAGCCGGCCCGGGACGGAGCCGGAGACAGCCGCACCGACGGCGCTGCGACAGCAGCTCGCTGAGCTGCGCGGCCCGGAGGCCGCGCAGCATCCCCTGGACGCCCGCGCGCTGGCGGCCCTGGCCGCCAATCCCGGCTGCCGCCGCCGGGCCCTGCTCGACGGTGCCGGGGTGGACAAGGCGGCGCTGGCCCGGGCGCTGGGGGCGCAGGTCACGTTCGGGCAGTCGCAGTTCGCGTTCGTGCGCGGCCACGCCTTCGAAGCACGGGTGAAGGCCGACGGCGGGGCGGAGCTGGTGCGGCTGCTGTGCGGGCAGCTGCGCGAGGCGGAGCCTCCGGAAGCGGACGCCGTGGACGTGCCCGACCTGTCGGCCGCCGGCCCCGAGGGCCGCACGGCGCGGACGGCCCTGGCCCTCCGCGAGGCCACGGCAGCGGGTCGCTGGGCGCTGCTGGACCACCCGATGCTGAGCCTGACCGTCGCCGGGACGCCCGCCTTCCTGGAACCGGACGCGGTGATCGTCCACCCCGACGGGGGCCGGACGGTCGTGGAGATCAAGTCCTTCGCCATGGTCGACGGGGCCGCGGACGCCGCCAAGGTGGGCGCGGCGGCGCGGCAGGCGGCGGTGTACGCGCTCGCGCTGGAGGCCCTCGGCGGGCGCGTCCGCCCGGAGGTGCTGCTCGTCTGCCCGAAGGACTTCTCCAACCTGCCGGCCGCGGCGCTCGTCGACGTCCGCCGCCAACTGGCCGCCACGCGGCGCCAGCTGGCCCGGCTGGAGCGGGTGGCGGACATCGCCGCCGCGCTGCCGCCCGGTCTCTCGTTCGCGACGGACCGGCCGGCGGCCGAGCTGGGCGCTGCGCTGGGCGCGGTCGAGGCGGCATACGCACCGGAATGCCTGGCGGCGTGCGAGCTCGCCTTCCACTGCCGGGAGCGGGCACGGGAGGAGGGGGCCGTGACGGTGCTCGGGCGGGGGCTGCGGGCCGAATTGGGGGACCTCACGACGGTCGAGGCGGTGCGGGGCGCTGCGCTGAGCGGGGCGGGGGATGCGGGGGACCCGGTCGTTGCCGCGTTGCGGCGTGCCGCCGGGCTGCGGGCCGAGGCGCTCAGCAGTGCGGAGGAGCTCGTATGAGCCTCCTCACCACCCTCGCCCGTATCGAAGCCGTTCAGGCCGGCAAGGCCCGGCCGCTTGCCACCGTGCGGCATCGGCATCTTTCCGAGCGACCGCTCGTGCTCGTACTGCTCACCACCGCCGGTGAGGCGGGTGCGCCGCTCGGTGCGATGGTTGGGACCGGGCGGGACGCCCCGCGGCTGCTGGCCGTGCCCCAGCCGCGCGACAGGGACCTGCGGTTCGCGTTCCTCGCCGAACTGGCCGACGTGATGCTGCCGTACATCGAGCAGTACGGCGAAGAGGACTGCGGCGAGGGCGAGGAGCCCTGCTCCGACGCGCCGCAGATCCTCGTGCCCAATGCGCCCGGCGTGGAGTACGTCCGTCTGCTCGGGCGCTCCATGCGCTTCCGCCGCACCGCCGAGCAGGACCCCGAGGCCCCGTATCCCGCGCCCCCGCGCGTCCCGCTGCTGGGCCGGTGGCTCACGCACGCCGGGGAGCGGGCGCGGGTGCCGGGGTCGTCCCTGCTGCTGCCGATGACGCACCTGCTGGGCCGGCACTGGGCGACGGGCCAGAGCCGTCTGGAGGATCAGCACCTCGGCGCGCTGCTCGCCTGGATCGATCCCCCGCCGGGGACGACGGGCGCCGAGGCCGCTCTGCGCGCGGAGACCGGGCGTGGCCCCGACGGGCTCCTCCACCACCCTCCGGCCGGGCCCGCCACGGATCCGGCCTTCGACAACAAACGCCTGGCGCCCGCCATTTCACGCCATGACCTCGCGCGCACCGCGGCGCAGCGGTCCGCCGCCGAGGAGGAGATCCGCGAGCTCCTCGCCTCCCAGCTCCGCCCCACATGGGAGGCGATGTGGCGCGGCATCGACCTGGTGCGCGCCCTGCCGG
Organism: Streptomyces morookaense; assembly: GCF_013030945.1. Classification (GTDB taxonomy): domain Bacteria; phylum Actinomycetota; class Actinomycetes; order Streptomycetales; family Streptomycetaceae; genus Streptomyces; species Streptomyces morookaensis. The sequence continues at coordinate 152,131 of NZ_JABBXF010000027.1, forward strand.
AGGGCGCCCGGGTCGCCGACCGCTGGAAGCGGGACCGCTGGTCGTACACCGCCCACCGCGACCGGATCCGCGCGGGCGAGCCCCCGCAGCCCCGGCGGGACGACGCGGTGACGGCGGCCCGCAAACTCGCCGCGCGCGAGAGCGCGCTGGCGCAGCTGGACGCCCAGGAGGCGCTGGACGATCCGCTGGTGATGGCCGAACGGCGGCTGGCCGGCGAGGCGTTCGCGGGTGAGGTCACCGAGGTGGTGATGGAGTACTCGGAGGCGAAGGTCCCGCGCCCCCGCCCGCTGGTCACGGTGCGCACGGAGGACGCCCCGCACCTCGCCGAGGGCGTGAAGCTGTACCGGGCGCTGCCCGACGGCCGTGCCCAGACAGGGGAGTTCGTGTCGTACGGACCGGACGGCGCGCCGACCGTGCGGCTGACCGGCGGGATGGGCCGCGGCAAGGTGCCCGAGCCGGGTTCGGTGCCGGAGAAGGGCGACCGGGTCTGCTGGACGCTCTTCGAGCACGCGCCCCGGGGCGGCCCCGAGCTCCCCGACCCCGAGCGCACGCCCTGGACCCACGGCGGCCCGCCTGACCCGGCGGCGCCGCCCGACGCACCCGATCCCGTGACCGCGGAGGACCGGCTGTGAGCGTACGCATGGCGCGCGGACGCGCCTTCGACCCGGCCAAGGCGGCGGCCGAGGCCACCGGGGCGATCCTGCACGACACCCTGCACAGCCCGCACCGCGGCGTCGTCGTGGACTCCCCGCCCGGCGCGGGCAAGTCCACGCTCGTCGTCCGGGCGGCCCGCGAACTGGCCGCGGCCGGGCGGCCGTTGATGATCGTCGCCCAGACCAACGCCCAGGTCGACGACCTGGTGCTGCGCCTGGCCGAGGCGGAGCCCGGGCTGCCGGTCGGCCGGCTGCACAGCAACGAGCGGCGTCCGTACGACCCGGCGATCGCCGGACTGGACTCGGTGGTGACGTCCGCGAAGGCGGCCGACCTGGCCGGGCTGGACGTCGTGGTCTCCACGGCCGCGAAGTGGGCGCACACCAAGGCGGCGGAGCCGTGGGGGCACGCGATCGTCGACGAGGCGTACCAGATGCGCTCGGACGCGCTGCTGGCCGTGGCGGGCCTCTTCGAGCGGGCGCTGTTCGTCGGCGACCCGGGCCAGCTGGACCCGTTCAGCGTGGTCGGGCCCGGGGGGTCGGCGCAGTGGGCGGGGCTGTCGTACGACCCGTCGGCGAGCGCAGTGACGACGCTGCTGGCCCACAATCCGGGCCTGCCGCAGCACCGGCTGCCGGTGTCCTGGCGGCTGCCCGCCTCCGCCGCGCCGCTGGTGTCGGACGCCTTCTACCCGTACACGCCCTTCCGCAGCGGCACGGACCACGGGGACCGGCGGCTGGCTTTCGGGGTGCCGTCCGACGGCTCCGGGCCGGACCGGGTGCTGGACGAGGCGGCGGAGTCGGGCTGGGGCCTGCTGGAGCTGCCGGCGCGCCATACGCCGCGGACGGATCCGGAGGCGGTGGCCGCGGTGGCGCTGGTGGTCCGGCGGCTGCTGGACCGGGGCGGGGCGACGACCAGCGAGCGAGCGCCGGACCCGGTGCCGCTGACGGCGGACCGGATCGCGGTGGGCACGGCCCACCGCGACCAGGCGGCGGCCGTGCGCGCGGCGCTGGCGGAGCGCGGGGTCGGCGGCGTCACGGTGGACACCGCCAACCGGCTCCAGGGCCGGGAGTTCGACGTGACGGTCGTCCTGCACCCGCTGTCGGGCCGCCCGGACGCGACGGCGTTCCACTTGGAGACGGGCCGCCTGTGCGTCCTGGCCTCGCGGCACCGGCACGCGTGCGTGGTGGTCTGCCGGGCGGGCGTCGACCGCCTGCTGGACGACCATCCGTCGACGGAGCCGGTGCAGCTGGGGGTCACCGTGAAGTTCCCGGACGGGTGGGAGGCGAACCATGCGGTGCTGGCGCACCTCGGCGAACACCGGGTGCGGTGGGCACCGCCGTGAGGGGTCGGGGGCTTCGCCCCGGGCCCCTGCGGAGCGCGGGCCGGGAAGGCGCGGGCCGGAAGGCGCGGTCCCGCCGCCCCGCCGGGTGCACGGCGGCCCCGGTACGGCGGCGTCCCCCGGCGGGGACCGCCCTCCTCGACCGCCCCCTTGCACGGCGCAGGAGAATGGATGGCGGTGCAGACGATCCTGGAGGTATGTACATGTGCGAGCCGAAGCAGGCTCCCGGCGCGCGTGACAGCAGTGGACCGCGTCGTCTGAAGCCCGCCCAGCTGCTCTTCGAGCCGCCCGAGGCCGTCGCCGATCCCGAACATTTCTTCGATCTCGAATCGATCGAGGACCCGCGCGAGCTGCTGGCCCGCTCCACCGAGCTGGCGCTGGCCTTCCGCGCGGCGGCCGACCGTGCGACCGAGTACCAGGCGGTGGCGGCGGCCCAGCTCGCCGACCCCCGGCGCTTCGACCGGCTGCCCACCGCCGTGATCGCGGAGCGGGCCGAGTGGAGCGAGGACTACACCAGGAAGATGGTGGAATTCGGCCGCGGACTGCTGCGCGACGGCAGCGTCGTCGAGTAGCGGGACGAATGCGGCCCGTGGTCCGGCGACCATGGGCCGCTGGCATATGCGGCGCACAAGGTAGCGCACCGCCCGCCGCCCTGTCCCGGATTCGGGCAAGCACCGCGGGGGCCGGGTCTGTGACGCAGATCATGGATCCATGACCACCCGAGAGCACTCGCCGCGTCCCCCTTACGCCGCACCGGCCGCCGCCCGGGTCACCCTGGCCGGTGCCGACTGGCTGGCCTCCGCCAGCAGGTACCCGCGCAGCGTCCACGCCCTGTGGGCCGACAGCCCGGGGTCCTCGGTCATGCTCCCCTGCGGCACCGTCTTCGACGTGATCGGCTTCCCCGCGCTCTTCGGCCGCCGTGTGCTGGACCGGCTGTGGGCGGCGGGGCCGGGCTCCGGCCCGGTCGCGGCCCAGCGCGGCCGGCTGCTGCTCTTCGCCGCCCCCGGCACCGCCCAGCGGCTCCCCGCGCTGCTGAGCTGGGAGGAGTGGGGAGGCCGCGACCGCCGGGTGCCCCCGCTGCTGTGTCACGGCACGGGCGACACGGTGGCCGTCCCGCCGCTGTTCCCGGCGGACGAGACCGAGCCCGTGCCTCCCGCCTCCCGCTGGCTGGTCGCCCCGGAGACCCGGGACCCCTGGCTGCCGGGGCCCGACGTCCTGCTCTGGGCCTGCGTCCGGGCCGCCCGCGCAGCGGTTTAAACATCCGGATTTTCTTTCCACCGGATCAGGGTGCTAAAGTCTTCCACGTCAGCAGGCGCCGCTAGCTCAGTTGGTTAGAGCAGCTGACTCTTAATCAGCGGGTCCGGGGTTCGAGTCCCTGGCGGCGCACAGACAGAGGAAGGCCCTCGCACTCCGGTGCGGGGGCCTTCTTCCTTTCCTGCCGCCCCCGTGTCACTCGCGCCGCACCCGCACGGTCCAGGCCCCGCCCGCCGTGCGTGCCCGGACGCTCACCTCCACGCCGTCCGCGTGCTCGGCCGCCAGCGTCTCGCCCACGCCGAGCGGCGCGTCCGCCAGCTGCGGATTCACGGACTCGCCCCAGCAGGCCTGCCGCCCCGGATGGCCGTCCAGCACCTGGATCGGCCCGCTGCCCGAAGGAACGTCACTGCGCACCCGGTAGACCAGCACGCCCTCGGTGCAGGTGGAGGCGTCGTTGCCGGAGGCGCCCCGCGCCTCGACGACGATCGCGCTGTTCAGGCCCGTACGCACCACCACCAGCCGGGCGCGGGGGTCGGTGCCCGGCACCATCGGGGCCTCGACCGGCTGGAGGGTGTGCAGCGTGCTGCCCCGGCCGAGGACGCAGTCGACCTGCCGGGTGGTGAGCCAGCCCAGCTTCCACTTGTGCCAGCCGAAGGGGTCGGAGGCGAGCCCGAACTGGCTGCCCATGAGGTCCCAGTCGCCGACGTGGGTGTCCCAGTCGCCCTTGCCGTCCTCGGGCCGGTGGTAGAGGTCGGGCAGATCGAGGGCATGGCCGGTCTCGTGGGCGAGTACGTTGCGGTCCGGCGGGTGGTGCTCGAAGACGGTGACGACGCGGCGCAGGTCGGTGTTGTCGACATGGATCGGCTGGTCGAGATTGACCACCTTGGTGGCATCGGAATCCACGCCGGGGGCGTCGGGGTCGGCCACGAGGTAGACGAGCCCGTAGCGGCTGAAGTCCACCTCGCCGTCGGCCGCGGCGATGGCGTCCTTGAGATAGGCGGAGCGCAGGTCGCCGTCCCAGTCGCGCTGTATGCGGTAGTCGACCGAGGGCCGGGGCATGCGGATCCACTTCTTCAGCGGGTGGACGCGCAGCGAGAACTGCCCGTAGGAGGCCCGCTCGAAGAAGCGGGAGGTGCCGGGGAAGTGGTCCGCCGCGAGCCGCTCCGGGGTGACGTAGGGGCGGGAGTCGGGAAAGGACAGGAAGACCATCACGGCGTCGAGCCGGCCGACCGGGCGCGGAAAGGCCGGGTTCCAGGTGTCGAGCCCCTCGGAGTGATGGGCCTCGCTGCGCGGCAGCGCGCACGGGCCGCCGGGCCCCACGGCATGTGCGGGCCCGGTCGCGATCGTCGTGGCGATCGCACACAGGGAAGTGATCACAGCCCCGGCACGACGCAGCCGGGGCCGGTCCACTCCCATGGGTGTCTGCGGACGCACCACGTCGACCTCCGGGGACGGAATCGGGAGACCTCCACCACCCTCTTGTTATTTGCGGTGTTATGCCCCGTTTCACTACCCCAGTCGAGTGACTAAGCCGACTTCTGGGTACATCACACTCAGTCACGGTCAGTCAATCGGGAAGCCGCTGTCATGCAGCCCCGGACATGAGTGCGCATGGAAGGGCAAGGACGAACGGAATCGATCACCCCGCGGCCGGCGGCTGCGCCGCTCGCGGCCGGACCGCTGGAACGGGCTCTGCGCGAGCCCTATGATCGCCACATTTCCAGCACGGAAACCCCCCTACAGACGGCCATTCAGCCCCATTTCGACCACTCGTACGACCCACGCACACGATCCGAAGACCCCTGCACTCCAGCAGTGCGGACCCCGATGCCACGCGGGAGCGAGCGGTGAGCGGACCCCTCGACGGCCAGGGCGGCACCTCCGGCACCATGCCGCCCGTCGTCACACAAAGTAATCTGACCCCACAGGAATTCCGGGCTGCCTTCCGGGCCGCGCACCTCGGCATGGCCGTCGTCGGCCGCGACGGCCTCGTCCGCACCGCCAACGACGCACTCGGCGTCCTGCTCGGCACCGACCCCGCCCGGCTCCAGGACTCCCCCGCCGCCGAGTTCACCGGACTGCGCGACGACACCCGGACCTGGCTGAAGTACCGCGAGGTGCTGCTGGGCCGCCGCGACCGCCTGCACTGCACCCGGCGGTTGAGACAGGCCGGCGGACGGGGGCTGTGGGCCGAGGTGACCGTCACCCAGCTCCCCGAGAGCCACGACGCGCTGCTGTCGGTTGCGGATGTGAGCGACCGGCGCGACCTGCGGGCCCGGCTGCGGCACGTCCGGATGCACGACCCGGTGACCGGACTGCCCAACCGGAGCCTGTTCTTCGAGCGGCTGGCCGGCGCGCTGGCCGCCGCCACGGCCCTGCCGGGCGGGACGGGCCGGATCGGGCTGTGCTACCTCGACCTCGACGGCTTCAAGGCCGTCAACGACACCCTCGGCCATGGCGCCGGCGACCGGCTGCTGACCGCCGTGGCCGGCCGGCTCACGGCCTGCGCGGCACCGGGCGGGCACCTCGTGGCCCGGCTCGGCGGCGACGAATTCGCCCTGCTGGTCGAGGAGTCCGCCGGCACCCAGCAGCTGATCGACCTCGCGGTGACCGTACAGACCGCGCTGCAGCGGCCGTTCGAGACGGCCGGACAGCAGCTGTCGGTGTCGGCGAGCATCGGCGTGGTCGAACGCCCGGCCGCCGGGACGCACGCCACCGAGCTGATGCAGGCCGCGGACACCACGCTGTACTGGGCCAAGGCCGACGGCAAGGCCCGCTGGACCCTCTTCGACCCCGAGCGCAACGCCCACCGGATGACCCGGCAGGCGCTCTCCCGCACGCTGCGCCCGGCGGTCGAGCGAGGGGAGTTCGCGCTGCAGTACCAACCGCTGGTGGGACTGGCCGACGGCGTCGTACGGGGGGTGGAAGCGCTGGTGCGCTGGTGCCACCCGCAGCTCGGCACGCTCGGCCCGAACCGGTTCATCGGGCTCGCGGAGGAGACCGGCGCCATCGTCCCGCTCGGCCGCTGGGTGCTGACGACCGCCTGCCGGCAGGCCCGGCACTGGCAGCTGGAACGGCCGGACGGGCCGCCGCTGGTCGTCAGCGTCAACGTGGCGGTACGTCAGGTCTGGGACTCCGACCTGGTCGCGGACGTGGCCGCGGCCCTCGCCGGCACCGGACTGCCGCCGCACCTGCTGCAGCTGGAGCTCACCGAATCGGCCGTGATGGGCACGGCCGGACGGCCGCTGCAGCAGCTGCGGGAGCTGAGCGACATGGGCGTCGCCATCGCCATCGACGACTTCGGGACCGGGTACTCCAACCTCGCCTACCTCAGCCGGCTGCCGGTGTCCGCGCTCAAGCTGGACGGCACGTTCGTGCACGGCCGCAATCCCGCGGACGAGGCGATCGTGGAGGCGTTGGTGCAACTGGCGCACCGGTTGGGGCTGACGGTGACGGCGGAGTGTGTGGAAAGTGCGGAGCAGGCTGAACGCCTCGGTCGCATGGGATGCGACACCGGGCAGGGATGGTTCTACTCCCGCCCGGTGCCGGCCGACCGGATCTCGGCGCTGTTGGGGGCCTGAGCGGTCGGTGGTCGGCCGCGGGCCGCCCGTGGTTGCTCGCGCAGTTCCCCGCGCCCCTTACGGGGCGCGGAACCCCTACATCTCGTACGCGTCCGCGATCA
>NZ_JABBXF010000028.1 GCF_013030945.1 Streptomyces morookaense
ACCCCTACATCTCGTACGCGTCCGCGATCAGGTCCAGGCTTCGCACCCGGCCCTCCGCCCCGTGCACGTTCGACGTGAGCATCAGCTCGTCCACGCCCGTCCGGTGCGCCAGGGCGTTCAGTCGCTCCTTCACCTCATCTGCCGTCCCGTACACCACATTTCGCAGCCAGTCCGCCACGAACTCCTTCTCCGGCGGAGTGAAGGCGTACGCCTCCGCCTCCTCCGGGGTGGGAACCAGGCCGGGGCGGCCCCTGCGCAGCCGGAGCATCGCCAGGGCGCCCGTCATCACCTGGCGGTGCGCCTCGCGGGCGTCGTCCGCGGCGAAGGCCTGGACGCCGATCTTGGCGTAGGGGCGGTCGAGAACCTCGGACGGGCGGAAGGACTCGCGGTACAGCTCCAGAGCCGGAATCGTGTTCGCGGCCGAGAAGTGGTGTGCGAAGGAGAACGGCAGGCCGAGCAGACCGGCCAGGCGGGCGCTGAAGCCCGAGGAGCCCAGCAGCCAGACCGACGGGCGGTCGGCGCGCTGCACCCCGCCGGGCACCCGGCCCTGGACGGGGCCCGGCACGGCGTGGATGCGGGCGTAACGGTGGCCGTCGGGGAAGTCGTCGTCCAGGAAACGGGTGAGCTCGGCGAGCTGCTGGGGGAAGTCGTCGGCGCCCTCCTGCAGCGCGTCCGTGCGGCGCAGGGCGGCCGCGGTCGCGCCGTCCGTGCCGGGGGCGCGCCCGAGGCCCAGGTCGATGCGCCCGGGGGCGAGGGCCTCCAGGGTGCCGAACTGTTCGGCGATCACCAGCGGCGCGTGGTTGGGCAGCATCACGCCGCCGGAGCCGAGGCGGATGCGATCGGTGTGAGCGGCGAGGTGCGCCAGGATGACGGCCGGCGAGGAGCTGGCCACCCCCGGCATGGAGTGGTGCTCCGCGACCCAGAAGCGGTGGAAGCCGCGGCGTTCGGCGAGGCGGGCCAGTTCGACCGTGGTGCCGAGCGCCTGCCGGGCGGTGCGGCCGCTGCCGACGGTCGCCAGGTCCAGTACGGAGAGGGGGACGGGAGCACTGCCGCGGGGCCTCGCCCGGATGGTTTCGTCCGTCTCGTCGCGGACATCCCGAACGTCCTGGGTGCCCTGGGCGTTCTCCTGTGCGTCGGCCACGGTGGCCCGCCTCCCTGCGGTCGTCTCCGCGCGCGTGTGCGCCGTCGCCGCAACCAACCGGAGCCATTCTCCGGTTATTCCCGCACAACCGCCTACGACGGCGGCATATGCCAAGGTCGACGGCCCGGGGCAGGGGTACGGACCAAGCGGGGATTCTGCTCAACACCCTCTCCGTGCAGGCCCTTTCGCCCTTATCGTGGGGAGGGCGACAACCGGGGACACCCACAGGAAAAACCGCAAGGGGGAGACCGTGGCGCTCAGGCCCGACCCGACCGCACCGTTCCACTCGGTGCAGTACGCGCTGCGCGTGCTGGAGACCGTCGCCAAATACACCGGAGGCGTGAGCGAGGCTCAGATCTCCCGTGAGACCGGGCTGCCCCGCGGACACCTCGCCCACCTCCTGCAGATGCTGCGCCACGAGGAGTACGTGGAGCGCACCGCCGACGGCGGCTACGTCACGGGCGACGCGGTGCCCCTGCTCACCGCCGGCCGCGACCGCACAAAGGCCCTGGAGGCCAGGCTCCAGCGGTCGCTGACCGTCCTGCGCGACACGGTCGGCGCCGCCGTCTACCTGAGCAGCTACGTCGACGGCGAAATCAGGATCACCCAGTACGCGGACGGCCCGCGCACCCCCAAGGTCAACGAGTGGGTCGACTTCCGCTCCGCCGCCCACGCCATGGCGGCCGGAAAGTGCCTGCTCACCCAGCTCGACCACGACGACCGGCGCGACCACCTCGCGCGGCACCGCACCGCCCGGCTCACCTCCCGGACGATCACCAGCGAGAAGCTGCTCTTCCGCAAACTCGACGCCCAGCCCGCCAGCGTCCCCGTGCTCGACCTCCAGGAGTACGCGCTCGGCACCGTCTGCGCCGCCGTGCCGATAACGGCCGGGCGCGCGGTGGGATCCCTGGCGCTCTCGCTCCCGCTGGAGCACGCGCACCGGCTGCGCCAGGCGGCCGAGGCGCTCAACCGGCACGCGGCGCCGATGCTGCTGTCGATGGCCCTCTGAGCCGGGTCCCGGAGCGCCTGCGGAACGGGTGGTTCAGAGCACCCGTTCGGACCAGGTAGTATTTCTCCTGTCAGCAGGCGCCGCTAGCTCAGTT
>NZ_JABBXF010000029.1 GCF_013030945.1 Streptomyces morookaense
GCACTGGCTGGGCGCCGAGGGCATGCCCCGCCGGTACGCCGACTATCTCGCCTCGGACGGCTTCACCGCGCTGAACACCATCTCCACCATCGGTTCCTTCCTCCTCGGCCTGTCGCTGCTGCCGTTCTTCTACAACGTCTGGAAGACCGCCAAGTACGGCAAGAAGGTCGAGGTCGACGACCCGTGGGGCTTCGGCCGCTCCCTGGAATGGGCCACCTCCTGCCCGCCGCCGCGGCACAACTTCGTGAGTCTGCCGCGCATCCGGTCCGAGTCCCCCGCGCTGGACCTGCACCGGCCGGAGATCGCCGCAGCCGAACTGACGCGCCGCTGAAGGAGGAGATGGACCACATGCCGCGCACTCTCCTCGCCCTCGGCGCCGCGGTGATCGGCGCAGCCGGCTGCGTCTGGTATCTGCCGGCCCTGTCCGACCTCCGGGCCGGCGACGACCGGCCGCCTGCCCTGCGGACCGCGGCCCTCGCCTGCCTGACGGGGTGGGGAACTCTTGCCGCCGTCGTGCTCCTGCTGCTCGCGCAGGCCCCGTGGCGCGTTGCCGGAGCCGTTGCCGCGGTCGGGGCGGCGGCCGCCTCGTCCCTCGCCGTGCGCGCCGGGCTGCTGCGGCGCCGCGACCGGCGCGAGGCCGGGCAGTGGGCGGAGCAGCTCGGGGCGCCGCCGGTCGCCGCCCCCGGGCGGCCCGGCCGGACCGCTCTGGCGTGGGGGCTGTCGGGGGTTGCCCTCGCGGCCGCGGGAACGCCGTTCCTGGTGCGGCAGTTGCTCTTGGCCTAGCGGCACCTCGCGTCAGGTGTGACCTGGTGGCGGGGTCCCCCGCAGCCCGATGCGCACGCAAGTGAGGCCCCGGGGACATTGCGTCCGCGGGGCCTTTCGTCATCCTGTCGGCACCGCCGAGGAATGGTGGTTGACGATGAACCACTTGCCCCGGCACCGCTCGTAGACGAACGTGTAGCGGGCGTCGACCTTCGACTTGCTGCCGTCCTTGTTGGTCAGCGTGAACTCGTACAGTCCGCTGTCGACGGCATCGTTGCGACCCAGGATCTTGATGTGCCGCTCCTGGATGCGGCCGACCGGCTTGCTCTCCAGGAAATGCTTGAAGTAGTCGACCCGCGCCGCCCGCGTGGTGCGGATCTCGGAGGAGACGGTCGGCAGCAGCACGGCGTCGGGGGCGTACAGGTCTGCGACACGGTTCGCATTGCCGGTGGCCAGAGCCGCGTTCCAGCGATCGAACAGGGCCTTGACCTGCCCCTTGGTGGGATGGTGCTTCCCGGTTCTCGATTCCGCGGCGTGCGCCGTCCCGGCTCCGGTGAACAGCGGCAGCGCCAGCACGGCGACGGTGGCGACAGCGGTCGAGGCGGAATGCCTGCGCCTCAGCATGGAATACCTCCTGCGTAGGAACAGGGTCAGCTTCCCCCGGCGCAGTCGATCCTGCATGTCGGCGCAGCAGCCGGGGGAACGGCCGGTTCCGTCGGGCGGGTCTGCGCCCAGTCAGGGGCGCGGGGAACTCCGCGCCCGCACGGCGGAGCTGTCCCTTACGGTGCCCCGCCCCACCCGCGTCGCGGGGCCCGGGTGCCCAGGCCGGGTTCGCGGGTGCGGTAGACGATGTAGGGGCGCCACAGGTAGCCCACGGGTGCCGTCAGCATGTGGACGAGCCGGGTGAAGGGCCAGAAGGCGAACAGCAACAGTGCGCTGACGGCGTGCAGTTGGAAGAGCACGGGTGCCCCGCTCATCAGCTGTGGGTCGGGGTGCAGGACGAACAGGGAGCGGAACCAGGGCGAGATGGTGCTCCGGTAGTCGTACCCCTCCCCCACCAGGTTGGCGACGACGGTGGCGGCCAGGCCGAGTGCGATCGTCGTGGTGAGCGAGAGGTACATGGCCTTGTCGTTGCGCGTCGTGGCGGAGAGGACCGGGCCGACGGTGCGGCGGCGGTGGACGAGGACGGCGAGGCCGCCCAGGGTGCAGACCCCGGCGGCCGTGCCGAGCGCGACGGCCGTGACGTGGTAGGTGTGCTCGCCGATGCCGGCGGCCTCGGTCCAGGTCTTGGGGACGATCAGGCCGCCGATGTGGCCGGCCAGGACGAGCAGGATGCCGAAGTGGAAGACGGGGCTGCCGATGCGCAGCAGGCGGTTCTCGTAGAGCTGGGAGGACCGGGTGGTCCATCCGAACTTGTCGTAGCGGTAGCGCCAGACGTGGCCGAGGACGAAGACGAGGAGGACGAGGTAGGGCAGGACCACCCACAGGAGCGTCTGCCAGATGGTCGGCGTGTGGCGCATCAGAGGCCTCTTGCGGGGTCGGGTGCGAAGGGGGCCAGACCCACCTGTTCCTCCGGGGGGCCTTCGGCTGCGAGGCGGGCGACGGCGGTGTGTTCGCCGCCGGTCAGTCGGGGCAGCGTGGCGCGGACGGAGTCGAGCACGTGGGACCAGGGCGAGCCGGTCTCGCGCAGGGCCAGGCGCAGGAGTTCGATGCCGGCGCGGTGGTCGCGGAGCAGGCGGCTGCCGTCGCGGGTGCCGACGGCGGCGGCGAATTCCAGGACGACGGCGAGGTGGTCGGGCAGTTCCTCGTCCGTCAGATGCCAACCGGCCGCGGCGTAGGTGCGTTTCAGGCGCAGCAGGGCGAGGCCTCGTTTGCGGGTGTCGCCGTGGGCGTAGTAGGTCAGGAACAGGCAGCAGCGCTTGCGGTGGTCGAAGGTGGCGACATACTCGGCGGCGGTGTCCTCCTGTGTCCGGCCGTCGAGGTGCTCGGCGAAGGCCAGCAGGGGGGCGCCGGCCCGGTCCGGCAGTGTGGCGGCGGCCCGGCGGGCCAGGGGCAGGCGGTGCTGCCGGAAGTGGTCGTCGGGGTAGGCCAGCAGCAGGGACTGGGTCTGCCAGGCGCGCGGCATCCAGGCGTCGGGCGGGGTCATGGCCGGGGTTCGCTCTCATCGTCCGTAGCGGAGGGCGGGAAGAGGCCGGCGGGCTGTCCCTTGCCGTCCCAGTTGAGCAGGTTGACGCGGCCGGTCCGGCCGGCGGGCGTGGTGGGGGCGTCGGAGGTCTGCCGCTCGTGCAGCGCCCGGAAGTTCTCGACGGCGACCGGCGCCGGGCCGCCGGAGGATTCCCCGAACGGGCCGGAGCCGCCCATGCCGGGGCCGCCCTCGTAATCCAGGGCGCACTCGGTGACCGACTCCTCCAGTGCGTGGGCCTGTTCGGCGTGCGCGGGCGGGATCACATACCGCTCGTCGTACTTGGCCAGGGCCAGCAGCCGGTACATGTCGTGGAGCTGTTCGCCGTTCATGCCGACGGCCTCCGGAATGGTGTCGTCGGGGTTCCTGCCGAGGTTGATGTCCCTCATGTACGCGCGCATGGCGGCCAGTCGCCCGAGCACCGCCTTGACCGGTGCGGGGTCTCCGGCGGTGAAGAGCTGCGCGAGGTAGTCGACGGGAATGCGCAGGGCGTCGACGGCGGCGAAGAGGTTGTGCCGGTCCTCGGCGTCGTGGCCGGTGGCGCGCAGGGCGTCGGCCACCGGGGAGAGCGGGGGGATGTACCAGACCATGGGCAGGGTGCGGTACTCCGGGTGCAGGGGCAGGGCCACTTTGTACCGGTTGATCAGTGCGTGGACCGGGGAGCGCTGTGCGGCGTCGATCCAGTCGCGCGGGATGCCGGCGCGTTCGGCCTCGCGGACGACCTGCGGGTCGGCGGGGTCGAGGAGGACCGAACGCTGGGCCTCGTACAGCCCGGTGGCCTCGGGGGTGGAGGCGGCGGCGAGGACGCGGTCGGCGTCGTAGAGGACGAGTCCGATGTACCGCAGGCGGCCGACGCATGTCTCCGAGCACACGGTGGGAAGGCCCACTTCGACGCGGGGGAAGCAGAAGGTGCACTTCTCCGCCTTGCCGGTGCGGTGGTTGAAGTAGACCTTCTTGTACGGGCAGCCCGTCACGCACATGCGCCACCCGCGGCAGCGGTCCTGGTCGACCAGGACGATGCCGTCCTCCTCCCGCTTGTAGATCGCGCCGGACGGGCAGGAGGCGGCGCAGGACGGGTTGAGGCAGTGTTCGCAGATGCGCGGCAGGTAGAACATGAAGGTCTGCTCGAACTCGAAGCGGATCTTCTCCGAGAGGTTCTTCAGCAGGACGTCCTTGTCACCGTGGTCGATCGAGCCGCCGAGGTCGTCGTCCCAGTTGGCCGACCAGGTGATCCTGGTGTCCTTGCCGGAGATCAGCGATGTGGGGCGGGCGACGGGCGTGTGCTCCTGGAGCGGGGCGCTGGTGAGGGTCTCGTAGTCGTAGGTCCAGGGTTCGTAGTAGTCGTCGAGGGCGGGCAGCCTGGGGTTGGAGAAGATCGTCAGGAGCTTCCTCAGCCTTCCGCCGCCCTTGAGAACGAGCCGGTTCCTGCTGTTCAGTTCCCATCCGCCGCGCCACGTCTCCTGGTCCTCGTAGCGGCGCGGGTAGCCCTGGCCGGGCCGGGTCTCGACGTTGTTGAACCACACGTACTCCACGCCGGTGCGGTTGGTCCATGCCTGCTTGCAGGTGACCGAACAGGTGTGACAGCCGATGCACTTGTCGAGGTTCATCACCATGGCCATCTGGGCCATCACCCTCATCAGTACTGCACCTCCTGCGAGCGGCGGCGGATCACGGTGATCTCGTCGCGCTGGTTGCCGGTGGGTCCCAGGTAGTTGAAGGCGTAGGAGAGCTGGGCGTAGCCGCCGATGAGGTGGGTGGGTTTGATCAGCAGCCGGGTCAGGGAGTTGTGGATGCCGCCGCGGCGGCCGGTGGTCTCGGTGCGGGGGACGTCGATGAGGCGGTCCTGGGCGTGGTGCATGTAGACGGTGCCCTCGGGCATCCGGTGCGAGACGACGGCCCGGGCGACGACGACGCCGTTGCGGTTGACGGCCTCGATCCAGTCGTTGTCGTGGATGCCCGTCTTCCCGGCGTCTTGCGCGCTCATCCAGATGGTCGGGCCGCCCCGGGAGAGGGAGAGCATGAAGAGGTTGTCCTGGTATTCGGAGTGGATGGACCACTTGTTGTGCGGGGTCAGGTAGCGCACGGTGAGGCCGAGTTCGCCGTTGTCGCCGATCTGCGGTTCACCGAAGAGGGCGTGCATGTTCAGCGGCGGCCGGTAGACGGGCAGTTGTTCGCCGAGTGCGGCGATCCAGTCGTGGTCGAGGTAGAAGTGCTGGCGCCCGGTGAGGGTGTGCCACGGCTTGAGGCGTTCGACGTTGACGGTGAAGGGCGCGTAGCGGCGTCCTCCGGCCTCGGAGCCGGACCACTCGGGCGAGGTGATGACGGGGACGGGCGCGCTCTGGGTGTCGGCGAAGGCGATCCGTTTCCCCTCGTGTTCGGCGGCGAGGTCGGCCAGCCGGGTGCCGGTGCGGGCCTGAAGGGTGCGGAACCCCTGGGTGGCCAGGCGGCCGTTGGTGGTGCCGGACAGGGCCAGGATCGCCTCGCAGGCGTCCACGTCGCGGGCGAGGGACGGGCGCCCGTCGGCGACTCCGCCGCGCACGGTGCCGTTCTTGCGGCGCAGGTGCTCGAGTTCGGCCTCCACCCGGTAGGTGATGCCCTTGGTGGTCAGCCCCCGGGTGTCCGGCAGCGGGCCGAGGGCGGCCATCTTCTCGGCGACGGCGGCGTAGTCGCGCTCGACGACCAGCAGTTTCGGCATGGTGCGGCCGGGCACCGGATCGCATTCCCCGGCCTTCCAGTCGCGGACGCGGCCGTGCGGGGTGGCCAGGGCGTCGGGGGTGTCGTGCGTCAGGGGTGCGGCGACGAGGTCCTGCCGGGTGCCCAGGTGGCCGGCGGCGAGGCGGCTGAAGGCGCGGGCGAGTGCGTGGAAGGCGTCCCAGTCGGTGCGGGTCTGCCAGGGCGGGGCGATGGCCGGGTTGAAGGAGTGGACGAAGGGGTGCATGTCCGTGGTGCTCAGGTCGTGCTTCTCGTACCAGGTGGCGGCGGGGAGCACGATGTCCGAGTGGACGGTGGTGCTGGTCATCCGGAAGTCCAGGGTGAGCAGCAGGTCGAGTTTGCCGGTGGGGGCCTCCTCCCGCCAGACCACGTCGCGGGGGCGGGCGCGGGGCGGGGTCTCGGTGGCGCGGACGGCCGAGTCGGTGCCCAGGAGGTGTTTGAGGAAGTATTCGTTGCCCTTGGCGGAGGAGCCCAGGAGGTTGGCGCGCCACACGGTCAGGACGCGGGGGAAGTTGCGCGGGTCGTCAGGGTCCTCGCCCGCGAACCGCAGCCTTCGTGCGGTGAGTTCGGCGACGACGTGGTCGGCGGGGCTGCGTCCGGCCGCCGTGGCCTCGTCGGCGAGGTCGAGGGGGTTGCGGTCGAAGGTGGGGTAGGAGGGCATCCAGCCCATACGGGCGGACGCGGCGATGACGTCGGCGGTGGACAGGCCCGCGAAGGGTGTGCCGCGGCCGGCTGCGGCGAGGGTGTCGGCGCCGAAGTGGTCGTAGCGGAACTGGTCGGTGTGCAGGTACCAGTAGGCGGTCTGGATCATCTGGCGGGCGGGCCGGTTCCAGTCGGACGCGGTGGCCAGCATGGAATAGCCGGTGACGGGACGGACCTTCTCCTGTCCGACGTAGTGGGCCCAGCCGCCGCCGTTGACGCCCTGGCAGCCGGTGAGGGTCGTGAGGGTGAGGAAGGCGCGGTAGATGGTGTCGGAGTGGAACCAGTGGTTCGTCCCCGCCCCCATGATGATCATTGAACGCCCTTGGGACTCCTCGGCGTTGGCGGCGAACTCCCGGGCGATGCGGGCGGCCACGGCGGCGGGTACGCCGGTGACCGTCTCCTGCCAGGCCGGGGTGTACGGCTGGTCCGGGTCGCCGTAGCCCGCGGGCCACGTCCCGGGCAGTCCGTCGCGGGCCACTCCGTACTGTGCGAGGAGCAGGTCGTACACGGTGGTCACCAGGCGGCCGCCGACGCGGCGTACGGGGACGCCGCGCAGCAGGCCGGCCGCTGCGCCGTCGGCCGCGTCGAAGCGCGGCAGCCGCACCGGCACCGCGCCGTCCGGTCCCCCGGCCGCCGACAGCAGCGGGTCGATGCCGCCGAGGTCGAGGTTCCAGCGCCCGGCCCCTGACTCGCCGAACCGGTCGCCCAGCGTGCCGTTGGGCACGACGGGCCGGCCGGTGGCGGAGTCCAGCAGCACGGTGCGGAAGGCGGCGTGCTCCGCACGGGCCGCCTCACCGCCGAGGTCCTCGGCGGTGAGGAACTTGCCGGGAACGTACGCCCCTTGGCCGTTCTCCTCCAGCGCGACGAGGAAGGGCAAGTCGGTGTACTGCTTGACGTAGCCGTCGAAGTAGGCGCACTGCCGGTCGGTGAAGAACTCCTTGAGGACGACATGTCCCATGGCCATCGCGAGCGCACCGTCGGTGCCGGGGCGGGCGGCCAGCCATTCGTCGGCGAACTTGACGTTGTCGGCGTAGTCCGGTGAGACGGCGACGACCTTCTGGCCGCGGTAGCGGGCCTCGGCCATCCAGTGCGCGTCCGGCGTACGGGTCACCGGCAGATTGGAGCCCCACATGATCAGGTATCCGGCGTCCCACCAGTCACCGGACTCGGGTACGTCCGTCTGGTCGCCGAAGACCTGCGGCGAGGCGACGGGCAGGTCCGCGTACCAGTCGTAGAACGACAGCATCACCCCGCCGAGCAGCGAGTAGAACCGGGCTCCGGCGGCGTGCGAGACCATCGACATCGCCGGGATCGGCGAGAATCCGGCCAGCCGGTCCGGCCCGTGCCCCTTGATGGTGTGCACATGGGCCGCGGCCGCCATCTCGACCGCCTCGTCCCAGCCCGCCCGCACCAGGCCGCCCCGGCCTCGCGCCGCCTTGTAACGGCGGGAGCGCTCCGGGTCGGAGACGATGTCCGCCCACGCCAGCACCGGGTCGCCGAGCCGGGCCTTGGCCTCGCGGTACATCCGCAGCAGGATGCCGCGCACATAGGGGTATCGGACGCGCGTCGGCGAGTAGGTGTACCAGGAGAAGGCGGCACCGCGGGGGCAGCCCCGGGGTTCGTACTCCGGCCGGTCCGGGCCGACACTGGGGTAGTCCGTCTGCTGGGACTCCCAGGTGATGATGCCGTCCTTGACGTACACCTTCCACGAGCACGAGCCGGTGCAGTTCACCCCGTGCGTGGAGCGCACCACCTTGTCGTGCGACCAGCGGTCCCGGTAGAAGTCGTCCGCCCGCCGCCCGCCCTTCCGGTGGACGGTGCGCAGGTCGTCGGAGATGTCGGCCCGGGTGAGGAACCTGCGGGCCCGCACGAGAGCCTCGGTCAACTCGCCGTCCAGGCGGGCCTGTTCACGGTCCGGCTCGGCGGCCACGGCCTCGCCCTCCTCCGGGCCTCGCGGCCCTTGTCGTCCGCGGCTCGCAGCATGGTGATACGCGAACCTCACGCGTCACCATGCCGCAGCGCCCGCGCTCCGGGGGCGCACGACGCGCTTCGGACCTCCGTTTGCCGGGCCTGCCGCCGTGCTCAGCCGGACGCGGCCGCTGCTCCTGCCGCCGTCGCGCGGGCCGCGTCCTTGCGCACCCGGGTCAGGGTGAAGGCCAGTGCGGCCGCCGCGATGACGGAGAGGAGGGCGAGGCCCAGGGCGTAGGAGCCGTAGGTCCCGTAGAGGGTTCCCATCAGCAGGGGCGGGACGAAGCCGCCCAGGCCGCCGGCGGCACCGACGACACCGGTGACCGAGCCGACCTGGTTCGCCGGTGTCAGCAGGGCGACCAGCGCGAAGGTGGCTCCGCTGCCTGCCCCCAGCGCGGCGGCCATCGCGAGGAACGCGGCCGTGCCCGCCGGCATCAGGGGCGGTGCGGCGGCCTGGGCGGCCGCACCGGCGACGACGACCGCCAGCGACGCGGCCAGGACCCGCGCCGGCCCGATGCGGTCCGACAGCCAGCCGCCCACCGGCCGCATGGCGACGGCGAGCAGCACGAATCCCGCCATGCGGTTGGCCGCGTCGGCCTGGGCGAGGCCATAGCCGGTCTTGAGGTACGTGGGCAGGTAGACGGAGAAGGCCACGTAGCCGCCGAAGGTCACCGCGTACAGGGCGGACGCCTGCCAGGTGACGCCGAGCCGGGCGGTGGCGGCCAGCCGCCGCGCCAGCGGCTCGGTGGGCACCGCGCGGCCGGGGGCGTCCCTGAGCAGGACGAAGGACAGGACCGCGTAGGCGGCCAGGACGCCGGCGGTGATCAGGAAGGGACAGGCCGTGCCGTGCGCGTCGACCAGGCGCACCGTGGTCAGCGCGCTGATGGCCGTGCCGCCCATGCCCGCGCCGAACAGGCCGATCGCCAGGCCGCGCCGCTCGGGCGGGAACCAGGCGCCGACGAAGGGCACGCCCACGGCGAAGGACGTGCCGCCGATGCCGAGGAAGAAGCCTCCGGCCAGCAGGCCCCACAGCGACGAGTGGCCCGAGAGCCCGAGGTACAGCACGGGGACGACGGTGGCGGCCGACACCAGGGGGAACATCACGCGCCCGCCGAACCGGTCGGTGAGCGCCCCGACCGGGATGCGGCCGAGCGACCCCACCACGACCGGTACGGCGACGAGCAGGGACTGTTCGAACGAGCTGAGCTCCAGGATGTCCTTGAACCGGGGGCCGAGCGGGCTGAGCAGTGCCCACGCCCAGAAGTTGACTGCGAACCCGACCGTGGCGAGTACCAGCATGACGCCCGGGCGGGCGGCCGGGGAGGCCCGGCGCGCGTCGGCGGGTCGTGCGTCGTGGGTCAGGTGCTGCGGAGCGCGCATGGCGTCCCTCTCCTCGGATGTGCAAGAGCCTGCCGCGCCGAGCGCGGCAACCCCCCGTATCAGGATCAGCGCGAACACACCGGGACACACGGGCTGAACGGGCCCATTCCCGGCCGGACGGCGGCCCCTTCCCCGGGGCCACCCGGACCATCCACCCGGGCCGAAGGTCCCCGATCTGCACCGGATCGCCCGTGCCGGCCCCTTCCGCGCAGTTTTGAACCAAGGCAAGCCTTACCTTTTCCGTGATCGACGCGGAGGTATCCATGACACTGCACGACTGCGCACCGGGTGTGCGCGTACGGCTGGGCAGGCTCCGCCTGCCCGGGCCCGACCGCCTCAGGCTCTCCGGCCTGGGGTTCCTGCCGGGCCACGAGGTCCTGGTCATCGGGCGGGGTGCGGCAGGAGGCCTGGTGGTGGCCCTCGGGGACGCCCGGTACGCCGTCGACGCGGACACCGCGCGCGGGATACGGGTGACCGCCGTCGTGGACTCCCATGTCTAGGGCGTGTGCCGCGGCCGGCCGCGGCTCCGCCTGCCGGCGCGACGGGGCCGTCCCGGTCGTCGCGCTCGTCGGCGCCCCCAACGTCGGCAAGTCCACCCTCTTCAACGCGCTGACCGGGGCACGCGGGCGCGTCGGCAACTGGCCCGGCACGACGGTCCACGTGGCCCGGGGCACATGGCGCCCGGACGGCGGCGCCCCGGTCGAGTTGCTCGATCTCCCCGGCACCCGCAGCCTCGTCCCGCACTCGCCCGACGAGGCGCTCACCCGGAGCCTGCTGCTCGCCCCGGACGGGGCGGAGCGCCCCGACCTCGTCGTCGTCACGGCCGATGCCGCGAACCTCGCCGGCAGCCTCTGCCTGATCGCCGAAGTGCTCGGGACGGGGGTGCCCTGTGCCGTCGCGCTCACCATGACCGACGTGGCGGCGGCGCGGGGAACCACGGTCGACGCCGGGGCGCTTGCCGCGCTGCTCGGGGTGCCCGTCGTGCCGGTCCTCCCCCGGCGGCGGCGGGGGCTCGCCGGGCTCGGCGACGCCGTGGGCCGTGCGCTCGCCGACGGCGGGACGCTGCCGCAGGACCTGCCCGATGTTCCGGCGTATGCGCCGGACGGTGACGACGACGGGGAAGCCGGCATCGCGCGGGCCGAGGCGCGCTACGCCTGGGCGCACGAGGTTCTCGCACAAGTGCGGACCCGGCAGGGCGCGTTCCGGCCGACCCTCTCCGACCGGGCCGACCGGGTGCTGACCTCCGGCCGGTTCGGCGGCCCGCTCTTCCTCGCCGTCATGTGGCTCGTGTTCACGGCGACCACGACCGTCGCCAAGCCGCTGCAGGACGGCCTGGCCGCGCTCTTCGCCGGGCCGGTGGCCGGGGGCGCCGCCGCGGCGCTCGGTGCGGTGCACGCTCCCGCCTGGCTGTCCGGCCTGGTCGTCGACGGGCTGATCGCGGGCGTCGGCCAACTCCTGTCGTTCGTGCCGCTGATGGTCGTCATGTTCGTCCTGATGGCCGTCCTGGAGGATTCGGGGTACATGGCCCGGGCGGCCTTCGTCGTCGACCGGCTGATGCGGTGGCTGGGCCTGCCCGGACGGGCCTTCCTGCCCGTCGTCGTGGGCTTCGGCTGCAATGTGCCCGCGCTCTCCGCCGTCCGTGTCCTCGGGGACCGGCGGCAGCGCATGCTCGTCGGAATGATCATCCCGTATGTGTCCTGCAGCGCCCGTCTGACGGTCTACGTCCTTCTGGCGAGCATCTTCTTCGGCAGCGCGGCGGGCACCGTGGTGTTCGCCCTGTACGTCCTGTCCGTACTGCTCGTCATCGGGGTCGGCATGCTGCTGCGGCGCACGCTCTTCCGCGAACTGCGCGGCGAGGCCCTGGTGCTGGAGCTGCCGCCCTACCGTCTGCCGGCCGTTCGCGTCGTGGGCGCCCAGACCTGGCAGCGGCTCGTCGCCTTCCTGCGGACCGCCGGCGGGGTCGTCGTCGCGGCCGTCACCGCGGTGTGGCTGTGCTCCGCCGTTCCGCTGGGTGCCGCGCCCGGCACGGAATTCGGTGCCGCCCCGGCCGGACACAGCGTCCTGGGTGCCGCCTCGCGGGCCGTGGCGCCCGCGTTCTCGCCGGCCGGCTTCGGCGACTGGCACGCGGCGGCCGCGCTGGGCACGGGGTTCGTGGCGAAGGAGGCGGTGGTGTCCACGCTCGCGCAGACCTACGGTGCCGACGATGCGGGCCGCCCACGGGAGTTGGGCGCGGAGCTGCGCGCAACCTTCGACCGGGCCTCGGGCGGGCACCCGTTGCCCGCGGTGCTGGCGTTCCTGGTCTTCGTGCTGGCCTACACACCGTGCATGACCACGATCGCCGCGCAGTGGCAGGAGATCGGACCGCGCATGACGCTCACCGCCACAGGGCTGCAACTGGCCGTCGCCTGGCTGCTGTCGGTCGCGGTCTTCCGCATCGGGAGCCTGTGGTGGTGAACCGGCCGGTCAGCCCGCTGCGGCACGTCCTGCAGCAGATCCTCCGGGCGCAGGGCGGTCTGCGCCTGGAGGAGATCGCCGAGCGGGCCGGAATCGCTCCGGACGAGGCCGCCTCGATGGTCGACTACTGGATCGGCCGCGGGCTGCTGACCCGCGAGGCGGTCGACGGCGGGTGCCCGACGGCCGGTTGCGGCGGGTGTGCGCTCGCGCGCTCCTGCGCATCGGCCCGCACCGGCGCGGTCACGCCGCCGCTCCTGCACATCGTCCGGCCGGTGCCGGACGGGCCCGCCGGCTGACCTTCCGGCCCGGGATGCAGTCCGGCCGTGGACGCGGCTCGGCCGTGCGCTTCGTCGGAAGCAGCAGCCCTTCTCATTCGGGTGAATCGGGCTACGGCACCCGGCTCAACGGCCGCAGGAGCCCGCAGGGCACGCTTGGATGACCGCGTGATCATTTCAGCAGCTGCAGAGGGGTCAACGCCCCTCGACCGCAGGGCGGATGGCGTTCTGCCCGTTCACCGCGCCTTCGCGGCCGTCGCACAGCACATGCCGGACGCCACGGCGGTCGTGGAGGAGACCGGCGGACGCTGGTCCTATCGCGAAGTCGGCGCCTGGGCCGCCGAGGTGGCGGCCGCCCTGCGAGGGGCGGGGGCGGGCCCGGGGACCGCGGTCGCGGTGCGGTTGCCCCGCTCGGCTCGGCTGATCGCCGCGCTGCTGGCGGTCTTCGAGACCGGTGCGGCCGCCCTGGTCCTCGATGCGCGCACGCCCGACGAGCGGCTGGCGGCCATCGAGGCCGACGCCGGCTGCACGGCGGTGGTCGTCCCCGCCGAGACGGCCGCCGGACCGGACGGCGCGCGCGGGCCCGTGCCCGTCCCGGTGCCGGCCTCCCCCGGTGCCGCGGCCCTCGGCGCGGTGCTGCCGCCGAGCGGACCGGAGGACGAAGCCGACCGTGTCGCCTGCGTGTTCTACACCTCGGGCTCGACGGGGCGGCCCAAGGGCGTCCAGGTCACCCACCGCAATCTGGGGTGCTTCGCCGCCGACCCGTACTGGGACGGGCCCGGCCACCGGGTCACCGCGCTGGTCTCGGCTCTGGGCTTCGACGCCCTCGGCCACGACCTGTGGCTGCCGCTCACCCGGGGCGGCACCGTCGTCGTCCCGGCCGAGGACCGGGTGGACGCGCACCGGCTGGCCGCCCTGGTCGCCGCGCACGGCGTCACCGGGGTCTTCCTCACCACCGCCTGGTTCAACCAGATCGCCGCCGACGACCCGGGCGCGCTGCGTGGGCTGCACACCGTACTCACCGGCGGCGAGGCCGCCGATCCGCAGGCCTTCGCCCGTGTCCGCGCCGCCTGCCCGGAATTGGCGCTGGGCCACGTCTACGGACCGACCGAGTGCACCACCTTCACCACCCGCCATCCGCTGCCGCCGGGGAAGCCGCTGCCCGGCGGCCGGGTGCCGATCGGCACCGCCCTGCCCGGGGTCACGGTGCGGCTGCTCGGCCCGGACCTGGCCGAAGTCCCCGACGGCGGGACCGGGGAGGTGTACGTCGCCGGGGAACAGGTCGCCCGGGGATATCTGGGCCTTCCCGCCCTCACCGCCGAACGCTTCGTCGCCGACCCGCACGGCCCGGCGGGCACCCGCATGTACCGCACCGGCGACCTCGCCGTGCGCGGGCCCGGCGGAGCGCTGGAGTATCTGGCCCGCGACGACGACCAGGTGAAGATCCGCGGGCATCGGGTCGAGCCGGGCGAGGCGCGCGCCGCTCTCGCCGCCCTGCCCGGGGTGGCGCAGGCGGCCGTGGTGGTGCGGGACGGGCGACTGGTCGGCTACGCGGTTCCCGAACCCGGTGCCGGCGCCACTGCGGAGGAACTGCGCGCCGGGCTGGGCCGGTTGCTGCCCGAGTACCTGGTGCCCTCGGCCGTGGTCCTGCTCGACGGGCTCCCGCTGACCGTGAACGGCAAGCTGGACCGGAAGGCGCTGCCCGCACCCGCAGCCGCCCGGGCCGGTGCAGGTGTGCCGCGCACGCCGGCCGAACAGGCCTTGTGCAGCGCGTTCGCGGAGGTTCTGGGCCTGCCCGGGGCGGGCACCGAGGACGACTTCTTCGTCCTCGGCGGCGACAGCATCACCGCGATGCGTCTGGTCAGCCGGGTCCGCCGGGAGAACGTGGCGATCAGCTCGCAGGATGTCTTCAGGCTGCGCACTCCCGCCGCCCTGGCGGCCGCCGCCCGGGTGGCGGCTCCGGCCGCGGACCTGCTGCACCAGTCGGCCACCGGCGCGTGGGACCTGCCGCCCATCGCGCTCTGGCTGCGCGAACAGGGCGAGGGCACGGCCGAGTTCGTCCAGTCGGTGCTGGTGGAAACCCCCGCCGGCCTGGAGCGCGAGGCGCTCGTCGCGGCCCTGCGGACGGTGCTGGACCGGCACGACGTCCTGCGCACCCGGCTGCCCGACCCGTCGGCCGGGGCCGTGTGGCAGCCCGAAGTGCTGCCGCCGGGCGAGGTGGCGGCGGGAGAGCTGCTGGACGTGGTGGACGTGCGTGCGCTGCCCGGTGCCCCGGCGCCGCGCGCCGTCCAGGAGGCGGTGCGGGGCGCCATGCGGTCGTTGGACCTGCCGGCCGGGCGGACGCTGCGCGCGGTGTGGTGGGACGCCGGTCCCGCGCGGCCGGGCCGGCTGCTGCTGGCCGTGCACCACTTGGTGGTCGACGGGGTCTCGTGGCAGGTGCTGCTGCCGGACCTGGCCCGGGCCGCCGAGGACCCGCGCGCGCTGGGTGCCTGGGGAGCCGCCACGCCCTACCGCCGGTGGGCGGAGGTGCACCATGCCCGGGCCGGCAGCCCAGGCGTACTGGCGACGCTGCCGCACTGGCGGGCGGCCGTCGCCCCGGCTCCCACCCCGTGGCCGGCGCGCGGGCCGCTGGCTCCGGAGCTGGACACCATCGCCGCCTCGCGCACCCTGGAGTCCGTCCTGCCGCCGGAGACCGGCCGGGCCCTGCTGACCACCGCCCCGGCGCATTTCGGTGCCACCACGCAGGAGTTGCTGCTGACCGCCCTGACGGTGGCCGCCGCGCGGTGCGGCGGATCGCGGACACTGGTGCTGGACACCGAGGGGCACGGCCGGGACGCGGCCGAGCCGCCCGTCGACGTCTCCGCCACGGTCGGCTGGTTCACCTGCCTGTATCCGCTCCGGCTGGAATGCCCCGAGCGCGCGGCCCGCCGCACAGAGGACCCGGGCGAGGAGGAGGCGGCCCTCGCCGGGGCCGTGCGCGCGATCCGGTCCCAGTGGCAGCGGGTGCCGGAGGACCGCTCGTCCTACGGGCTGCTGCGCCACCTGCACCCGCAGACCGCCGGCCTGCTGGCCGCCGCGCCGGGCAGGCCGCTGCTCTTCAACTACCTGGGGCGATACGCCGTTCCGGGCCGCGACCCCTGGCCGTACGCCGCCGAGGCGCCCGTGCTGGGCATCCACCGGGCCGCCCGGCAGCCGCTGTCGCACCCGCTGGAGATCAACGCTGTCGTCGACGAGCGCACCGGGGAGCCCCTCCTCACCGCGGTCTGGCGCTGGTCGGCACGGTTGGTGGACGGCACCGACGTGGCGAGCCTGGCCCGGGAGTGGGCCGACGTGCTGGCCTCGCTCGCCCGCATCTCGGCCACCGGCACGCGGGGACGGGCCGCGGGACCGGCCGTTCCGGCCCCGCGCGAGGAGGGTCAATGGCCCTGCTCGCCGCTCCAGGAGGGGCTGCTCTACCACGCCCACCGCGGCGAGGGCGCCCCGGACCCCTACCACGTGCAGACCGTGCTGGACCTGGAGGGACCGGTGAATGCGGCCGCGCTGCGCGCTGCGTTGTCCGCGCTCACCGCCCAGCATCCTGCGCTGCGTGCCGGGTTCCGGTGGAACTGCCGGGGCCAGGCGGTGCAGACCGTTCGCGGGACGGTGGAAGTCCCGCTGCGGGAGGCGGACTTGTCGCGGCTGACGGGGGAAGAGCGGGAAAGGGCTGCCGACGAGGAGGCCCGCCGGGACCGGGACGAACCGTTCGACCTGGCCGAGCCGCCACTGCTGCGGGCCGTACTGCTGCGCCTGGGCGAGGCGCGCTCCCGGCTGCTGCTGAGCTACCACCACATCCTCATGGACGGCTGGTCGATGCAGGTCGCCCTGGCCGACCTGGCCGAGCTCTACGGCCGGGCCGCTTCGGGTGCCGTGCCCACGCCCCTCCCGCGGCCGTCCGCGCTCGGCTACCTGCGCCATGTCGCCGGCCAGGACGCCCGGTTGGCCGGCAAGGCGTGGCAGGAGCTGCTGGCCGGCGTGACCGAGCCGACGCTGCTGACCTCCCCGGGTGGCGAGGAGCACGGCCGCCCGCGCACGGTGCTGCTGGAACTGCCGCCGGAGCGCACCGCAGCCCTGCGGTCCCGGGCGCGCGAGCGGGCCCTCTCGCTCAACACGTTGATCCTGGGCGCCTGGGGGCTGGTGCTGGCGCAGCTGACCGGCCGCAGCGACGTGGTGTTCGGCACGGTCGTCGCCGACCGTCCGCCGCACCTGCCCGGGGTCGAGTCCATGGTCGGGCTGATGAACAACGCGGTGCCGGTACGGGTGGACACCACGTCGGCCGGCGACCGGGGCGGTCTGCTGACGGCTCTTCAGGAGCAGCGCGCCGCGATGATGCCGCACCAGCACCTGGGCCTCGCCGAGATCACCCGGGCTGCCGGGCTGCGCGAGCTCTTCGACACCGTCGCCGTGCTGGAGACGTACACCGACGCGTTCGCCACCGCCTGGGGGAAGGACGTGCGGGTCGTGTCCAGCAGGGTGGAGAACGGCACGCACTATCCGCTGTGCCTGCTGGTCTCGCCCGGCGAACGGATCGCCGTCAGGGTCCAGTACCGGCCGGGGCGGCTGACCGAGGAGGGTGCGCGGGAGGTCGGTGCCCGGCTGCTGGAGGCGTTGGACGCCCTCGCCGGGGACCTGTCCGTGCCCGCCACGCTGCCCGTGGGCGCGGTGCGGCCGTCGGCGGCGGTCGAGCGCGGCCGGGCGGCGGCACCGGTTCCGGTGCTGAAGCGTTTCGCGGCGCAGGTGCGGGTGGCGCCCGGGCGGGCGGCCGTGGTGGACGGGGCCGGGGTGCTGGACTACCGGGGTCTGGACTCGGCATCCGACCGGCTGGCCGGGGAGCTGGCCGCGCGGGGTGTGGGTGCCGAGGACGTGGTGGCGCTGTGCCTGCGGCGCGGCCGGGACGCGGTGGCAGGGATGCTGGCCGTGCTCAAGGCCGGTGCCGCCTACCTGTGGCTGGATCCGCGCCACCCCGCGCAGCGGGTGGGGGTGCTGGCGGCCGAGGGCCGTCCGGCGCTGCTCCTGCACCATGCGGAGTTCGACGACGCCCTGGCGCTGGTCCCCGCCGAGGTGCCCCGGATGCTGCTGGAGCCGCGGCATGTGTCGCCCGGGCCGTCGCCGGCGGGGCACCGGCGGCCGGAGCGCCTGCCGGGTCACCCGGCGTACGTGGTGCACACGTCCGGGACGCAGGGCGTGCCGAAGGCGGTGGTGATGCCCGGCGCCGCCCTGGACCGGCTGGTGGACTGGCACGAGCAGCGCTTCCCGGCCGAACCGGGCGCGGTGACGGCCCAGTTCACCTCGATGGCGTTCGATGTCGCCACGCAGGAGGTCCTCACCGCGCTGTGCACGGGGCGGACGCTCGCGGTGCCGGATGCCGACACGCGTGCCGACGCGGTCGCGTGGACCGCGTGGCTGCGTGCCCACCGGGTGACCGAGCTGTTCGCCCCCACTCCCGTGCTGGCGGCCCTGTGCGAGTTCGCCGACGGAGAGCGGGAGTTGCTGCCCGACCTGCGGCACCTGGTGCAGGCCGGTGAAGCGCTCGTGGTCGGCCCGCAGCTGCGTGCGCTGTGCGCGCGGGGTGGCAAGCGGCTGCACAACCACTACGGCCCCGCCGAGACGCACGTGGTGACCGCGGGCGAGATCGCCGGGGACCCGGCGGACTGGCCCGCGCGGCCCGGAATCGGCGTCCCCGTGCCCGGCTCGCGGGTGATGCTGCTGGACTGCGGGCTGCGGCCGGTGCCCGACGGGCTGACCGGGGAGCTCTGGGTGGCGGGCGACCAACTGGCCCGCGGCTACCTGGGCCGGCCGGGGCCGACGGCCGCGCGGTTCGTCGCCGACCCGTGGGGGCCGCCCGGCTCGCGGATGTACCGCACCGGTGATCTGGCCCGCCGACTCCCGGACGGCACGCTGGAGTTCGTCGGCCGCAACGACGACCAGGTGAAGATCCGCGGGCACCGGATCGAGCCGGACGAGGTACGGGCCGCCCTTGCGGCCGTGCCCGGCGTGGTGCAGGCGGCCGTGGTGGCCCGTCCGGACGGTCGCGGCGGCAAGGAACTGACCGGTTACGCGGTGGTCCCGGACCAGGCCGGGCCGGCGCCGGACGGGGCCGCCCTGCGGGAGGCGCTCGCCGGTGTGCTGCCGGACTTCATGCTGCCCGCCCGGGTGGTGGTGCTGGACCGGATGCCGCTGACCGTCAACGGCAAGGTGGACCGCCGGGCCCTGCCCGAGCCCGACCGCGGGCCGGCCGAGGTGCGCGAGCCGCGCACGGCCGCCGAGCGCGCAGTCGCCGAGGCGTTCGCCGAGGTACTGGGCCTGGAGCAGGTGGACGTGGACGGCAACTTCTTCCACCTGGGCGGTCATTCGCTGCTCGCGGCCCGGCTGCTGCAACGCCTGCGGGAGCGCGTCGATCCCGCGGCCACTCTGTCCCAGGTGATGGAACGGGCCACCCCCGCAGCCCTCGCCGCCGTGCTCGCACCGGCGACTGGCCCGGCCGACGCCCCCACGCCCACCCGGAGTTGAGCACTGCCGGTCCGCCCGGCGCACCGCACATCACCCACCCGAGGAGACCCATGAACCCCTTCGACGACCCCGACGGCGTCTTCGTCGTGCTCGCCAACGACGAGGACCAGCACAGCCTCTGGCCCGCCCGCTTCGCCGTCCCGGACGGCTGGCGCGAGGTGCACCCCCGCGCCGACCGTGCCACCTGTCTGGCCTGGATCGAGACGGCCTGGACCGACCTGCGACCCCGTTCGCTGCGCACCGCCGGGACCGCCCGGTGACCGCCCCGGGCGTGGCGGATGCACCGTCGCTGCGGGTCGCCGTCGTGGCGGCGCTGCCGCAGACCGCTCCCCCGCTGGTCGATGCGCTGCGGGCACGGGGACACCGGGTCCCGGTGGTGATCGGCTTCCGGCGCCCGGCCGACTGGCCCGGGCACGTGCTCGGCGAACACGACCTGCCGCCGGGGGTGGACCTGGCCGTCCCCTCCCGCCCGGAGTCGGTCGCCGCGCTCCTGCGCGCCTACGCCCCGGACGCGGCCGTGAGCTACGGCTACCCGAGGAAGCTGCCGGCGGACGCCGTGTCCGCCCCCCGCCTGGGCACGGTCAACTGCCACCCCTCCGACCTGCCCTCCTACCGGGGGCCGAACCCGGTGGGGTGGGCGGTGCGCAACGGCGAGCGCACGATCGGCGTGACCTGGCACCGGATGGATGCGGAGCTGGACACCGGCTCCGTACTCGCCCGGACGACGATCCCGCTGGACGATGCGGTGTGGTCGTTCACCGGCGTCAACTCCCGTGTGCTGGAGGCGGCTTCGGCCATGCTGCCGCAGGTGCTGCGACGACTGGTGCGCGGGGATGCGGGCGAACCGCAGTCGCAGCGGGAGGGCAGCTGGGCCGGGTTCTTCGGGAAGGACTACGCCACCGTGGACTGGTCGGCCCCGGCTGCGCAGGTTCACACCCAGGTACGGGCGTGGAACATCGCCGGACATCACCCCCGGGTCGAGGGTCCGGTCGCGGTGATCGACGGGACCCGCTGGCGGCTGCGCCGCACCGCGCTGACGCAGCCTCCGCCGGGCACGGGCCGCAGGATCGCCTGCGGCGACGGCGACTTGTGGGTGCTGGCCGCCGACGCACTCGACTGAGCCGGCCCGTCCGCCGGGCCGGCGCGCCGGGGCGCCGCCGTGCGGTGCGCAGTCCGGTCATCCCTCCTTCCGGCTCCGGTACACCAGTGCCGGACGCCGCAGGTAACCGACGGGCGCACTCCACACATGTACGAGGCGGGTGAAGGGCCACACGGCGAACAGCAGGAAGGCGCTCAGGATGTGGAGCTGGAACAGCAGGGGTGCCGAGGCCATGGCATCGGGGTGCGGCTGCAGGGTGAACAGTCCCCGGAACCAGACCGAGATCGTGGCACGGTAGTCGTAGCCGCCTCCGGCCAGGTTGTGCACGGCGGTGGCCGAGACACCCAGCAGGACGGTCGCGAACAGCACCGGGAAGAGCACCCGGTCGCTGCGGTCGGTGGTGCGGCGGACGCGCGCGGACAGCAGGCGCCGGGCGCACAGCATGCCCAGCCCTGCCACCATGGCCGCCCCGGCAACCGAGCCGAGCGCCACCGCCGTGGTGTGGTAGGCGTGTTCGCCGATTCCGGCGGCTTCCGTCCAGGACACGGGTACGGCCAGGCCGACGACGTGTCCGGCGATGACGGCGAAGGCGCCCAGGTGGAACAGCGGGCTGCCGAGGCGCAGCCAGCGGTGTTCCAGCAGCTGGGTGGTGCGGCACGTCCAGCCGAACCGGTCCCGCCGGTACCGCCATATGTGCCCGGCGACGCACACCGTCAGGCAGACGTAGGGGACGGCGACCCACAGAAGGAGCTGCACGGCGGGCGGGGAGGCGTGGTGGTTCATCGGGGGTCTTCCGGGTTCGTGAGGGGGTCCGGCGCGGGCGGCGGCGTTCCGTAGGGGTGCAGGCCCACCCGTTCGCCGGGCGGGCCCTCGGCGGCCAGGCGGAGCACTGCTTCCCGGTCGGCGGCCGTCGGGGGCGGGAGCAGGGCGAGGAGGGCGGCGAGGAGGTGACGGTAGGGGGATTCCAGGTCGTCCAGGGCGTGGTGGATCAGCTGCAGTCCGCGCCGGTGGCGGCGCAGGGGGGCCTCCCCCGGCCCCGGCCCCACCAGGGCTGCGAACTCCAGCGCGACCGGCAGGTGGTCGGGGAGTTCCCCGTCGGCGACCTCCCAGCCGTGGGCGCGGTAGGACTGGGCGAGGGCGAGCAGGGCCATGCCGCGGCGGCGGGTGTCGCCGTGCAGGTAGTAGGTCAGGTGCAGCCCGCTCCGGCGGCGCAGGTCGAAGACCTCGACGTAGTGCATCTCCCGTTCATGGGCCGGCTGTCGGGCGAACCAGTCGGTGAACCGGGACAGGTGCTCGGCGGCGGGCGAGGGCGGCAGCTGCGCGACGGCTGCCGCCAGTTCCGGTGCGGCGGCGGCCAGTTCGGGGTCGGGGTACTGGAGCAGCAGGGACAGCAGGCGCATCGAACGGGCTCGTTCCGCGGTCTGTCGGGGGGTGGGCCGACGGTCGCGGGTGAACAGGCTCACGGCGCGCCCTCGTCCGTGCGGCGCCGGGTGGGCATGCCGAGCGGGGTGGGGCCCTGCCCCGCATCGACCGGGCAGCGGAATCCGGCCGCTCCCTGATCCTCGGTGGCCGCTTCCCGGTGTGCCGTGGGCACGACGAAGCGGTCGGCGTACCGGGCGACGGCCAGCAACCGGTGCAGGTCCTCGGCCTGTTCGGGGGTGAGTCCCACGGCATCGAGCAGGCCCCGGTCGGCCGGGTCGCCGAGGCTGCGGGCCCGCATGTGGCTGCGCAGGGCGGTGAGTTTCATCAGGACGCCGGCGACGGCGTCGGTGTCCCCGGCGGTGAAGAGGTTGGCGAGGTACTCCAGCGGGATGCGCAGCCGGGTGACGGCGGCGAAGACGTGGTCGGGGTCGTCGGCGCTGCCGCCCGCCGCGCCGACGGCGTCGAGGACCGGGGACAGCGGGGGCACGTACCAGACCATCGGGAGGGTGCGGTACTCCGGGTGCAGCGGGAGGGCCACCCGGTATTCGCTGATGAGGGCCCGTACCGGGGAGCGCCGTGCGGCGTCGATCCAGTCCTCGGCGATGCCGTCCGCGCGAGCGGCGGCGGCCACTTCGGGGTCGTAGGGGTCGAGGAAGAGGTCGCGCTGGGCGTCGAGCAGGTCCGTCTCCTCGGGGACGGCGGCCGCCCGTCCCACCCGGTCGGCGTCGTAGAGGACGACGCCGAGGTAGCGCAGCCGGCCGACGCAGGTCTCGGAGCAGATGGTGGGCTGTCCGGCCTCGATGCGCGGGAAGCAGAAGGTGCACTTCTCCGCCTTGCCGGTGGCGTGGTTGGCGTAGACCTTCTTGTAGGGGCAGGCGGAGACGCACATGCGCCAGCCGCGGCAGCGGTCCTGGTCGACGAGGACGATGCCGTCTTCCATACGCTTGTAGAGGGCCCCCGAGGGGCAGGCGGCGACACAGGCGGGGTTGAGGCAGTGCTCGCACAGCCTGGGCAGGTGGAACATGAAGGTCTGCTCGAACTCGAACCGGACCTTCTCCGCCAGGCCGCCGCCGAGGTTGGGGTCCCCGGCTCCGTGCTCCGGTGTACCGCCCAGTCCGTCCTCCCAGTTGGCGCCCCAGGTGACAGCGACGGGGCGGCCCGTGAGCGCCGACCGCGGGCGCGCGACGGGGACGTCCTGGCCTGCGGGGGCGCTGACGAGCGTGTCGTAGTCGTAGGTGACGGGCTCGGCGTAGTCGTCGATCGAGGGCAGTCCGGGGTTGGCGAACAGGGAGGACAGCCGCTTCAGCCGGCTGCCGGAGCGCAGGGCCGGCCGGCCTTTGCGGTCCAGCACCCAGCCGCCCTTCCAGCGTTCCTGGTCCTCGTAGCGGCGGGGGTAGCCCACTCCGGGCTTGGTCTCGACGTTGTTGAACCAGGCGTACTCCACACCGCTGCGGTTGGTCCACGTCTGCTTGCAGGTGACCGAACAGGTATGGCAGCCGATGCACTTGTCGAGGTTCATCACCATGGCCACCTGGGACATCACCCGCATCAGTACTCCACCTCCTGTGAGCGGCGGCGGATCACGGTGACCTCGTCGCGCTGGTTGCCGGTCGGTCCGTAGTAGTTGAAGGCGTAGGTGAACTGGGCGTATCCGCCGGCCAGATGAGTGGGCTTGATCAGCAGCCGGGTGAGGGCGTTGTGGATGCCGCCGCGCCTGCCGCTCACCTCCGTTCTGGGCACGTTCACGGTGCGGTCCTTGGCGTGGTACATGTACACGGTCCCCTCGGGCATGCGGTGGGTGACGACGGCGCGGGCGGCGACGACGCCGTTGCGGTTGTAGGCCTCGACCCAGTCGTTGTCCTCGGCTCCGATACGCGCGGCGTCGGCCGTGCTCATCCAGATCACCGGCCCGCCGCGGGACAGCGCGAGCATGTGGGCGTTGTCCTGATAGGTGGAGTGGACGGACCACTTGGAGTGCGGGGTGAGGTAGCGCACCGTGACCTCCGCGCGGCCGTCCTCGTGCAGGTGCTCGACGCCGTAGTGGCGGCGGGTGTCCAGGGGCGGGCGGAAGACCGGGAGTTGTTCGCCGAGTTCGGCCATCCAGGCGTGGTCGACGAAGAAGTGCTGGCGCCCGGTGAGGGTGTGCCAGGGCTTGCGGTGCTCGACGTTGATGACGAAAGGGGAGTAGCGGCGCCCGCCGGTCTCGCTGCCGGACCACTCGTAGGAGGTCATGACGGCGCGCGGCTGGGTTCGGGTGTCGGCGAAGGTGATGCGTTCCCCTTCCCGTTCGGTGGCGAGGTGGGCCAGTTCGGTGCCGGTGCGCTGTTCGAGGGCGCGGAAGCCTGCGGTGGCGATGCGGCCGTTGGTGGTGCCGGACAGGGCGAGGACGGCCTCGCACATCTCGGAGGCGGTGGCCAGCGAGGGCCGTCCGGCGGCGATGCCGTCGCGCACGGTGCCGCAGCGGCGGCGCAGTTCGTCCAGTTCGGGGCCGACCCGGACGGTGACGCCCTTGGTGGTGGTGCCGAGGTCGTCCAGCAGCGGGCCGATCGCGCGCATCTTCCGGGCGACGGCCGCGTAGTCGCGCTCGACGGTGACGAGCTTCGGCATGGTCCGGCCGGGTACGGGCGCGCAGGCGCCGGACCGCCAGTCCTCGACGGTTCCGCGGGGCTGGGCGAGTTCGTCGGGGGTGTCGTGCTGCAGGGGCACGGCGAGGACGTCGGTGCGGGTGCCCAGGTGCTCGGCGGCGAGTTCGCTGAAGCGGTCGGCGAGGGTGAGGAAGGTGTCGTAGTCGGTGCGGGCCTGCCAGGGCGGCGGGATGGCGGGGGTGAAGGCGTGGACGAAGGGGTGCATGTCCGTGCTGGACAGGTCGTCCTTCTCGTACCAGGTGGCGGCGGGCAGCACCACGTCGGAGTACAGCCCGGTGGAGGTCATGCGGAAGTCGAGGGTGACCAGCAGGTCGAGCTTGCCCTCGGGAGCCTCCTCGTGCCAGGTCACGTCCTTCGGGCGCATGCCGGGCGGCGACTGTTCGGAGCGCACGGCGGCGTCGGCGCCGAGCAGGTGGCGCTGGAAGTACTCGCTTCCCTTGCCGGAGGATCCCAGCAGGTTGGCGCGCCAGACGGTCAGGACGCGGGGGAAGTTGGCCGGGTCGTCGGGGTCCTCGGCGGCGAACTTGAGCCGCCCGGCGGCGAGTTCGTCCGTGATGTGGTCGGCGACGGGGCGGTGTGCGGCGGCGGCCTCGTCGGCGAGGTCCAGGGGGTTGCGGTTGAAGCCCGGGTGGCCGGGTGTCCAGCCGTTCCTGACGGCCTGGGCCAGGCAGTCGGCGAACGCCCGGCCCTCGAAGCGGCCTTCGCCGAGCGGCGACGCGAGTTCCGCGGGACCGAAGGCCTCGTAGCGCCACTGGTCGGTGTTGAGGTACCAGAACGAGGTGCCCGCCATGTGCCGGGTGGGCCGCTGCCAGTCGAAGGCGAAGGCCAGGTGCTGGAAGCCGGTGACGGGGCGGACCTTCTCCTGTCCGACGTAGTGCGCCCAGCCGCCGCCGTTGACGCCCTGGCACCCGGTCATGGTGGTGAGCGCGAGGAATGCCCGGTAGACGGTGTCGGAGTGGAACCAGTGGTTGGTGCCGGCCCCCATCGCGATCATCGAACGGCCGCGGGTGCGCTCCGCGTTGCGGGCGAACTCCCGGGCTATGCGTGCGGCCTGCTCCGCCGG
The DNA here is from genome assembly GCF_013030945.1 of Streptomyces morookaense. Lineage (GTDB taxonomy): Bacteria > Actinomycetota > Actinomycetes > Streptomycetales > Streptomycetaceae > Streptomyces > Streptomyces morookaensis. The sequence continues at coordinate 25,211 of NZ_JABBXF010000029.1, forward strand.
GACGGAGGTGAGTGTCTCCTGCCAGGCGGGGGTGCAGGGCTGCCCCGCGTCGTCGTAGGAGCCGGGCCAGTCGCCCGGGAGTCCGTCCCGGTGCACCCCGTACTGGGCGAGCATCAGGTCGAAGACGGTGGTGACGAGGCGGCCGCCCACCCGGCGGGCGGGTACGCCGCGCACCATGACGGAGCCGCCCTCGGTGGGGCCCTCGTCGAACCGGGGCAGCGCGAGCTCGACGTTCTCCTCGGCCCGCTCCAGCAGGGACAACTCGGGGACGGTGTCGCCGAGTTCGAGGTTCCAGCGGCCTTCGCCGCTCTCGCCCCAGCGGAAGCCGAGGGAGCCGTTGGGGACGACCGGTTCGCCGCCGTCGCGGTCGAGCAGGACGGTCTTGAACTCGGCGTTCTCCTCCTGATGGCCGAGGTCGGCGGCGGTCAGGAAACGGTCCGGGACGTACCGCCCGTCGTCATGGGGGCGGAGGGCGACGAGGAAGGGCGCGTCGGTGAACCGGCGCAGGTAGTCCTCGAAGTACGGGGTCTGCCGGTCGACGAGGAACTCGCGCAGGATCACATGGCCCATGGCCATCGCAAGGGCCCCGTCGGTGCCGGGGTGCGGGGCGAGCCACTCGTCGGCGTGCTTGACGTTGTCGGCGTAGTCCGGGCTGACGGCGACGACCTTGGTGCCGTTGTAGCGCGTCTCGGTGAGGAAGTGGGCGTCGGGGGTGCGGGTGACGGGGATGTTGGAGCCCCACATGACGAGGTAGCCGGCGTTCCACCAGTCCGCCGCCTCGGGCACGTCGGTCTGGTCACCGAAGACCTGCGGGGAGGCGACCGGCAGGTCGGCGTACCAGTCGTAGAAGGACAGCAGCGTGCCGCCGATCAGCGACATGAACCGCGAACCGGCCGCGAAGGAGGCCATGGACATCGCGGGGATCGGGGAGAAGCCGGCCACCCGGTCGGGCCCGTAGGTCTTGACGGTGTGGACGTGGGCGGCGGCGACGAGTTCGGACACCTCGTCCCAATCGGCGCGCACCAGGCCGCCCTTGCCGCGGGCCCTCTTGTAGGCGCGCGCCTTGGCCGGGTCCCCGGTGATCTCGGCCCAGGCCGCCACCGGGTCGCCCAGCCGGCTGCGCGCCTCGCGCCACATCTTCAGCAGCGCGCCGCGCACGTAGGGGTGGCGGACCCGGCTGGGCGAGTAGGTGTACCAGGAGAACGAGGCGCCCCGCGGGCAGCCGCGCGGCTCGTACTCGGGGCAATCGGTGCCGATGGAGGGGTAGTCGGTGGCCTGGTGCTCCCACGTGATGATGCCCTGCTTGACGTGGACCATCCAGGAGCAGGAGCCGGTGCAGTTGACGCCGTGCGTGGAGCGCACGACCTTGTCGTGGGCCCAGCGGCTGCGGTAGAAGCCCTCCCACTGCGGGTCGCCGGGGGCGAACACGGCACGTCCGTCGGCCGAGGTCTCGCGCCGTCTCAGCAGTCTCCGCGCGGCGAGAGGACCGCTCCGCTCCCCGCGGGCACCGGGGTTACCGGCGGTCTCGTCGTTGTCCATGGGGTCGAACGCTAGGCGAGAAGGAAGCGGACAAGGCGGGGCAAAGGGTCCCTGTCCGGGTGGCCGCACGGCCCGGGAAACGGCGCCCGGCACGGGACCAACGGCCCGGGAGAGGGACCGCTCGGCCGCCGCCCGAGGGCACCCGGACACCGCATGCTGGGCGGCAACCGATACGGAGGTTCTCGTGTACGACCGCAGGCAGCGCCGGCCCGGCCACTCCCCCTCACCACCGCCCGGGCGGGCACCGCACGCGGCACGCCACGCGGCACCTCCCGTCGGTCACCGACCGGTCCGCCCGGGCCATGCCGACTCCCGGGCGGCCGGTCACGGCCGGTGGCCGCGATGAGCGCCCGCCGACCGGTGCGCTCGGTGCGCCGGGACGTGACGGACCGGCCGTTCATCGTCATCTGGGAGTCCACCCGGGCCTGTCCGCTCGCCTGCCGTCACTGCCGGGCCGAGGCGGTCCCCGACCGGGACCCCGGCGAACTCGACACGGCCGCCGCCAAGGAACTGCTGGACCAGGTCGCCGCGTTCGGCCGGCCGGCGCCCCTGTTCGTGATCACCGGCGGCGACCCCTTCCAGCGGCCCGACCTCCTGGAGCTGATCGCCTACGGCACCCTGTCCGGGCTGCACGTCGCCGTCGCACCCTCCGGCACACCCACCCTCACCCCCGAGAACCTGCGAGCCGTGCGCAACGCGGGGGCCGTCGGGCTCTCGCTGAGCCTGGACGGGTCGACCGCGGCGCTGCACGACACCTTCCGCGGGGTGCCCGGCGTGTACGACTGGACGCTGGACGCCTGGGACACGGCCCGTCGGCTGGGGCTCAAGGTGCAGATCAACACCACGGTCACCCGCCACAACCTGCTCGACCTGCCGGACATCGTGGCACTCGTGCGCGAGCACGGGGCCATGCTGTGGAGCGCGTTCTTCCTGGTGCCCACCGGACGCGGCCGGCTGCTGGACGCGCTCACGCCCCGCGAGGCGGAGGACGTCCTGAACTTCGTCCACGACGTGGGGCCGGCGGTTCCCGCCAAGACCACCGAGGCACACCACTTCCGCCGCGTCGCCCTGCAGCGCGCGGTGCTGGCGGCCAAGGGCGAGGACCACGTCGCGGCCCTGAGGCTCGGCCCGCTGTACGAGAAGCTGCGCGAGCGCGCCGCCGAACTCGGGCTGGACGTCGCCTCGCGGCACTCCCGGCGTCCCCCGCTGGACGTCAACGCCGGCCGGGGGTTCGCCTTCGTCTCCCACACCGGCACCGTGCACCCGAGCGGCTTCCTGCCGCTCGCCGCGGGCAACGTGCGTGCCCAGCCGCTGACTGAGATCTACCGCACCTCCGAACTGTTCACCGGCCTGCGCGATCCCGACCGGCTCGGCGGCCGGTGCGGCCGGTGCGAATTCCGCACGGTCTGCGGGGGTTCGCGCTCGCGCGCCTACGCCGCCACCGGCGACCCGTACGCCCAGGAGCCCTGGTGCGGTTACCGCCCTGGCTCCTTCCCCCACCGGCAGGAAGTGGCTCAGCTGCTGCTCGCGGCAGGGTGAGCGAGGAACGCGCACCATGAGAACGTCGCCCCTCGACGCCCCTGACCGGGCCCTGCTGCACACCCGGCAACCGGACGAGCGGTGGAACACGGTCCGGCTGGTGTCGGCCGCAGCCGCCCTCCACGGCCGGGCATACTCCCGCGGCCGGCCGGGGACCGCCCGGGCGCTCGCGGTCGCCTCTCTGGTCGGCTCCCGGGGAGCGGTTCTCCTCGCCACCGGGCTGCCGCCCACCTGACGCCCCGCGCGGGGACCCCTCCCGCCACCGACATCCGAACCGAACCGACCGGCCAGGAGGCCTCGTGCAATCAGTGATCATCATCGGCGGCGGCATCAGCGGCCTGACCGCGGCGTGGTACCTCAGGTCCGAGGCCGAGGTCACCGTCGTGGAGTCCGGCCCGCTGCCGGGCGGCATCCTGCGTTCCGGCACCGTCGCCGGCGTCCCCGTCGACGACGGCGCGGAGGCGATGCTGGCCCTGCGCCCGGAGGCGGTGGACCTCGCCGAGGCCGTCGGACTCGGCGACGACCTCGTCGCACCCGCGCGGGCTCCCGTCACCATGTGGACGCGCGGCACGCTGCGCGCGATGCCCGCGGGCCACGTCATGGGCATACCCACGGACCTCACGGCGCTCCGGGACACCGGCCTCCTGTCCGCCGAGGGCCTGGCCAGGCTCGCGCACGAGGAGGAGCTTCCCTCCGCGCCCCTGGACGGCGACACGAGCGTCGGCGCGTATCTCGCGGGCCGGCTGGGCCAGGAGGTGGTGGACCGGCTCGTCGAGCCGCTGCTCGGCGGGATCTACGCGGGGCGGGCGGACCGGATCTCACTGCGCGCCGCGCTGCCCGGGGTCGCGAACATCGCCGCCCGCGGCGGTTCGCTGCTCACCGCCCTGCGGTCCGGTGCGCAGTCGCGGACGGGGGCCCCGCCCGCCGTTATGCAGGGGCTGCGCGGCGGCCTCGCGCGGCTGCCCCGCGCCATCGCCGACACCTGCGGGGCACGGGTGCTCACCCGGACCCGGGTGCGGGAGCTGCACCGCACGCCCGACGGCTGGCGGGTGGTCCTCTCCGGCCCCGCGCCGTGCAGTCTGGAGGCGGACTCCGTGATCCTGGCCGCCCCGGCCTACGCCGCCGCCCCGCTGCTGCGGCCGCACGCGCCCGTGGCCGCGCGCGAGTTGGGCGCGGTCGAGCACGCGAGCATGGCGCTGGTGACCCTGGCCTTCGAGCGCTCGCGGATACCGGCCGGCGTGCCCCGGGGCAACGGCTTCCTCGTCCCGCCCGTCGAGGGCAAGGCCGTCAAGGCGGCCACCTTCCTCACCAACAAGTGGCACTGGCTCGCCGAGGCCCTCCCCGGAACGTTCGTACTGCGCGCCTCCGTCGGCCGGCTGGGCGAGGAATCCCTGCTCGGCCGGGAGGACGGCGAGCTGGCCGCCGTCTGCCTCGCCGAACTGTCCGACATCCTGGGCCCGTTGGGCCGCCCGGTCGACTTCCACGTCTCACGGTGGGCGCGGGGGCTGCCGCAGTACTCCGTGGGACACCTCGACAGGGTGCGCACGATCCGCGGCGCCGTGGCCGGCCTGCCCGGCCTGGAGGTGTGCGGGGCCGCGTACGAGGGCGTGGGCGTCGCCGCCTGTGTCGCGGGGGCGCGGGACGCCGCCCTGCGCACGCTGGGGCACCCCCGGCGGAGCAGCCGATGAACGCCAAGTCCCGTGGATACGCACGGTTCGGCGGTGCCACCGCCGCTGCCCTCGTGCTGGCGGCAGGCGCCGGCTGGTACCTGGGCCGCACGGCCGGGAGGCCGGCGGCCGCCGAACTGCCCGCCGCCGCCCCCGCACACACCTCCGGCGAGGGCGGCACCGTCGTCCCCTACGGCGAAGCCGATGCCGGGCACACCCTTTCCGTCTGGCTCGACCCGCGCTGTCCGTACTGCGCCGTCGTCGAGAAAGGGCTCGGAAAGACTTTCAAGGAACTCGCCGACAAGAAGACGCTCAGGATCGAATACCACTTCGCGACGTTCCTGGACGGCGCCCTCGGCGGCAAGGGATCGAAGCGTGCCCTCAACGCGCTCGGGGCGGCGGTGAACGAGAGCCCCGAGAAGTTCATGGCGTACGCCGACGCCCTGTTCGCCCACCAGCCGGACGACGAGAAGGACGACACGTTCGGTTCGACCGCGACCCTGTTGGAGCTGGCCGACCAGGTCCACGGGTTGCGCACGCCCGCCTTCAACAAGGCCGTCAAGGAACTCACGTACATGCCATGGGCGGAGAAGGTGTCATCCGCCTTCTACAAGAGCGGCGAGAAGGGCACGCCCGTCGTCAAGCTCGACGGGCGGCCCCTGAACGTGCTGTCCGGCGACGGCACTTCCTCCGTCACGCCTGCGGAGTTCACGGAGCTGGTCGGAAAAGCCTCCTGACCGGAAGATACTCACGGCCCGCGGGTGGTGAACCCGCGGGCCGTCGGCATGCTGTGCGCGTCCCCGTCACATCACGACCGCGCCGAGAACCATGAACCCCGTCACCGCGACGAGCAGGATGCCCATCAGCGGTGCCACGAAGCGCAGGTAGCGGTCGTAGCGCACCTTGGACAGGGCCAGGCCGCCCATCACGACCGCGGACGTCGGGGTGACGAGGTTCACCCAGCCCGACGCCGACTGGTACGCGGTGACGACCAGGGACCGGCTCACGCCGGCGAAGTCGGCGAGCGGGGCGAGGATGGGCATGGCCAGGGCCGCATGCCCCGAGGAGGAGGGGACCAGGAAGGCCAGCGGCATGTTGACCAGGAACATCAGCACGGCGAAGAAGCCCGACGACGTGCCCGCGACCACGCTGTGCAGCCCGTCGAGAATGGAGTCGGTGACGCTGGCGTTGTTCATGATGACGGTGACACCGCGCGCCAGCATGATGATGAGAGCCGCCCCGATGAAGTCCCCGGCGCCCGCGACGATGGCGTTCGCCGTGCCCTTCTCGCCGAGTCCCGCGATCAGGCCGACGGCGACGGCGGCGACGATGAACAGGGCGGCGAGTTCGGGGAAGTACCAGCCCAGAGTGGGCAGGAAGGTGACGTGCAAGTCGGCCCAGGGGATCACCGCGAAGATCATGAAGAGGAACGTGGCCCCGAAGACCGCGAGCACCAGCCGCTGCCGTGCCGGGAGCGGGCCCGCGGTGCCGCCCGCCGACTTGAGTTCCTCGTCCTCGGGTGTCGGTGCGATCAGGGAGCGCGAGGGGTCCGCGAACACGCGGTCGGCGTAGCGCACGAGGTACACCGCGGCGACGGCGGTCAGGACGGCCCACATCAGCAGGCGCAGCACGATGCCGTCCCCGGTGCCGATGCCGGCGCTGTCGGATGCCACGCCGGTGGCAAAGGGGTTGACGGTTGAGGCGAGGGTGCCCACTCCGGCGCCGACCATGATGACGGTGGCGCCGACCATCCGGTCGTAGCCGAGTTTGAGCATGAGCGGGATCATCAGCCCGTAGAAGCCGAGTGTCTCCTCGGCCATGCCGTAGGTGGTGCCGCCGAGCGAGAAGAGGGTCAGCAGCACCACGAGCAGCAGGGTCCGGTGGCGGCGGAGCCGTGCGGCGAGCCGGGCCACGCCGCTGGTGAGGGCGCCGGTCCGCAGGGTGACGGTGATGAAGGCGCCGACGGCGAGGACGAACAGGAACACCCCTGCCGCGCCGGCGAACTGGCCGTTGCCGCCCGGTGCGGTGAGTCCGGAGTGTGCGTCGGTGACGCCGTACAGGCCGTTCACGGGCGAGAGGAAGAGGTCCTTGAGCCGGCTCCCGAAGCCCTGGGTCAGTTCCACGGAGTGGTAGGTGCCGGGGACCGGCGCGCCGTCCTCGGTGTCGTAGCGGCCCGGGGGGATGACGAAGGTCAGGCCCCAGACCGCGACGGTCACCGCGGCCAGGACGGTGTAGGCCGAGGGGAAGCGGATTCCGCGCCGTGGCCGGCCCGGCCCGGGTTCCCCGTCCGGGCCCGCCGGGGCCGGTGCGGAGGCGGTGGCGGTCATGACCGGTCCTCCGCATCGTCGTTGCCGTCCTCCGGGTAGCGGCCGCTGGGCGTGACAAGGGTGCCCGCGGTGCCGTCGAGGATGGCCGGTGCGTCGGCGAGGGCGCCGATGGCGGCAAAGCCTCCAGTGAGTTCCACGAACCGGCATACCGCCTCCACCTTGGGTCCCATGGATCCGGCCGGGAACTGTTCCGCGCGCAGCCGGGCGGGGGTCGTGCGGCCGATGCGTTCCGCCTCGGGAGTGCCGTAGCCGCGGACGACTTGGGGCACGTCGGTCAGCAGGAGCAGCGCGTCGGCGTCGAGCGCCTCCGCGAGCAGGGAGGCGGTGAGGTCCTTGTCCACCACGGCTTCCACGCCGGTCAGTCGGCCCTGGTCGTCGCGGATGACGGGGACGCCTCCGCCGCCGGCGCAGACGGCGACCGCTCCGGAGGAGAGCAGGAGGCGGATCAGCCGTGTCTCGACGACGCGTTGGGGGTCGGGGGACGGTACGACCCGGCGCCAGTGCGGGCCGTCGGCCCTGACCGTCCAGTTGCGTTCGGCGGCGAGGCGTTCGGCCTCCTCGCGTTCGTAGACGGGGCCGACGAACTTGGTGGGGGCGGCGAAGGCGGGGTCGGCGGCGGAGACGAGGGTCTGGTTGAGCAGGGCGCAGACCTGGCGGCCGGGGAGGGCGTTCTGCAGGGACTGCAGCAGCCAGTAGCCGATCATGCCCTGGGTCTCGGCGCCGAGGACGTCGAAGGGGTAGGGGGAGGTGAGGGAGCGGTCGGCCGCGCTCTGCAGGGCGAGCAGGCCGACCTGGGGGCCGTTGCCGTGGGTGATGACGAGTTCGTGCTCGCGGGCCAGGGGGGCCAGGGCGGCCACGGCCGCCCTGACGTTGGCGTGCTGCACGGCTGCGTCGGGGCATTCTCCCCTGCGGAGCAGGGCATTTCCGCCGAGGGCGACGACGACGCGCATGGTTCTCTCCTGTGTGCCGGTGGTCAGTGGCCGAGGGTGGCGACGAGGACGGCCTTGATGGTGTGCACGCGGTTCTCGGCCTGGTCGAAGACGATGGAGTGCGCGGACTCGAAGACCTCGTCGGTGACTTCGAGGGCGGTCATGCCGGTGCGGGCCAGCACGTCGGCGCCGACAGTGGTCCCGGCGTCGTGGAAGGCGGGCAGGCAGTGCAGGAACTTCACCCGCGGGTTGCCGGTGGCGGCGAGCACTTCCGAGGTCACCTGGTAGGGCTTGAGCAGGGTGATGCGCTCGTCCCAGATCTCCTTGGGCTCGCCCATGGACACCCACACGTCGGTGTAGAGGAAGTCGGCGCCGGCGACGCCTTCTTCGAGGTTCTCGGTGAGGGTGATCCGGGCTCCGGTGGTCTCGGCGATGCGCCGGGCCTCCTTCTCCACCTCGGGCGCGGTGCGCAGGCTCTCGGGTCCGACCATGCGGACGTCCATGCCGAACATGGCGCCTGCGACCAGCAGGGAGTTGCCGACGTTGTTGCGGGCGTCGCCGAGGTAGGCGAAGGAGACGTCGTGCAGGGGCTTGTCCGTGTGCTCCCACATCGTCAGGACGTCGGCCAGGGACTGGGTGGGGTGCCACTCGTCCGTCAGGCCGTTCCACACGGGCACGCCCGAGTAGTCGGCCAGTTGCTCCACGATGTCCTGGCTGCTGCCGCGGTATTCGATGCCGTCGTACATCCGGCCGAGGACGCGCGCGGTGTCCTTGATGGACTCCTTGTGCCCGATCTGCGATCCGGACGGCTCCAGGTAGGTGACGTGGGCGCCCTGCTGGTGGGCCGCGGTCTCGAAGGCGCAGCGGGTGCGGGTGGAGGTCTTCTCGAAGATCAGGGCGATGTTCCTGCCCTGCAGTCTCTGCTGTTCGCTGCCCGCGCGGCGGGCGGCCTTCAGCTCGGCGGACAGGTCGAGCAGGAAGCGGAGTTCGGCCGGCGTGAAGTCGGTCTCCTTGAGGAAGCTGCGGTGGCGCAGGTTGAGGGCCATGACGGTGTCTCCTTGAGAAGTCGGTACCGGTAAGGGGCGTTCAGACGGCGTCGCGCTCGATGGGGCAGCTCATGCAGCGCGGTCCGCCGCGGCCGCGGCCGAGTTCGCTGCCGCGGATGGTGATGACCTCGATGCCGTTCCTGCGCAGGTGGGTGTTGGAGGTGACGTTGCGCTCGTAGGCGACGACGACGCCGGGTTCGACGGCGAGGACGTTGCAGCCGTCGTCCCACTGCTCGCGTTCGGCGGAATGGATGTCCTGGGTCGCCGTGTGCACGGTGATCGAGGACAGGCCGAGTGCGTCGGCGACGGCGTGGTGCATGTCCTGCGGGGCGTGGTCGGTGATGGTCAGCCTGGCGCCGTCCGTGCCGGGTTCGATGGTGCAGGAGGGCAGCATGCCGAGGCCGGCGTACTGCGTGAAGGTGTCGCCGCTGACCATGGTCATCACGGTGTCGAGGTGCATGAAGCTGCGCTTCTTGGGCATCTCCAGGGCCACGACGCGGCGTGCCGAGCCGGCGGCGAACATCCGCAGGGCCAGGGCCTCGACGGCCTGCGGGGTGGTGCGTTCGCTCATGCCGACCAGGACGGCGCCGTTGCCGATGACGAGGACGTCGCCGCCCTCGATCGTGGACGGGTGGTCGGCCTGGCCACCGGACCAGAGGTGGTGTTCCTGCTTCTCGAAGAGCGGGTGGTGCCGGTAGATCGCCTCGAAGTGCACGGTCTCGCGGCGGCGGGCGCGCTTCTTCATAGGGTTCACGCTCACGCCGTCGTACACCCAGCAGGAGGTGTCGCGGGTGAAGAGATGGTTGGGCAGCGGGGCGAGAACGAAGTCGTCCGGTGCCAGGGTGTGCAGCCGTACGCTGCGGATGGCGCCGAGGCGGTGCACCGCTTCGCGCTTGGTCATGCCGCCGATCAGGTGCTGCGCCATCTCGGCCGGTGCGAGGGCGTCGAAGGCGGTGCGCAGGCGGTCGGTGGCCAGCGGGCCGAAGTCCCGCTCGTCGAAGACACGGCCGAGGACGAGGTCGCGGGCGGCCGGAACGGCCAGTGTCTCGGTGAGCAGTTCGGCCAGGTAGTGGACGTGTACGCCGCGGTCGCGCAGGGTGTCGGCGAAGGCATCGTGCTCCTCGCGGGCCCGCTTGACCCACAGCACGTCGTCGAAGAGGAGGTCGTCCTTGTTGGTGGGGGTCAGGCGCTTGAGTTCCAAGTCGGGCCGGTGCAGGATCACTTGACGCAGCCGGCCGGCCTCGGAATCGACGTGGAAGTTCATGGCTCTCCTGGAACGGGAGCGACGGGCGTCGGCTCCGGTGCGTCGGATGCGCTCGCCCTCCGGAGGTCCGGAATCCGCCCCTGAAAGGGCTGTTTCCGGCTGACACTTGAACCGTGTCACACCGGCACCACCCGAACCGGGCGGCGAACGGGCCCCGGTGGGGGCCTGGCCGGTACCCATCGGGGGACCTGTTCAGCCACATGGCCGGGACCTTTCGGCCCATGTGCCGCACCGGCGGCGGAAATGACGCCCCGCCACAGAGGACAGCGCGAAGAGGCGCACGAGGCGCCTCTTCGTCGAGCCGTGGCCGGGGAACCGGCCGTCGGGTCAGCCGCGCTGCCGGGGCAGCACGGGACGTGCGGGCCGTCCCCCGCCGGCCTCCGGCAGCCGGGTGGCGATCACGGCGGCCTGCACCCGGCGCTCCACGCCCAGCTTGGCCAGCAGCCGGGAGACGTTGTTCTTCACCGTCTTCTCGGCGAGATAGAGCCGTTGGCCGATCTCCCGGTTGGTCAGGCCCGCTCCCACCAGTGCCAGGATCTCCAGCTCGCGCTCGCTGAGGTCGGGCAGGTCCCGTTCCGTTTCCTCCCGTCGGTGCTCACCGCGCAGCCGGGCCATCAGCCGGGTGGTGGTGCCGGGGTCGAGCATCGACTTGCCGGAGGCGACGACGCGCACGGCGCCGACGAGGTCGTTGCCGCTGATCTGCTTGAGGACGTAGCCGGCGGCCCCGGCCAGGACCGCGTCCAGCAGGGCCTCCTCGTCGTCGAAGGAGGTCAGCATCAGGCAGGCGAGTCCGGGCATCCGGGAGCGGAGTTCGCGGCAGACGTCCACCCCGTTGCCGTCGGGCAGACGGACGTCGAGCACGGCGACCCGGGGGCGGAGTGCGGGGATGCGGGCGAGCGCGTCCGCGGCCGTGGCCGCCTCGCCGATCACGGTGATGCCGGGCTCGGCCGACAGCAGGTCGTGGATGCCCCGCCGCACCACTTCGTGGTCGTCCAGGAGGAAGACCGTGACAGGCGCCTGCGCGCCGGTCCCTGCTGTGCTGTCGACCGTCATGACGTGCTCCGTACTCATTGACCGTCCCGGTGGGGCGGGACCCGCCTCATCCTGTCCCGCCGCCGGAACCCGCGGCATGGGCCGACCGGCCCTCCCGCCCGGGCCGGGAGACCTTCCCGCGTCTCCCTGTGCAGATCAGGGCCGGTCTCCAGGCCCTCCGGGCCCCCTGGACCATGGTCCGGAGCGCGCCCGTCGGCAAAGTCTGGGAGCAGCACCCGTACCGGCCGTCACGGCCCAGGAAGGAAGGACTGCGATGCGTGTCCCGGACATCGACGCCGCCGCCGTCGAGACGCTCGTCTCCGCCGCGGTGGCCGCGCCATCGATCCACAATTCCCAGCCGTGGCGGTTCCGGCTGGATCCGGACACCCCCGCCGTGGAGGTCCGTGCCGCGCTGCGGCGCTCGCTGCCGCTGGCGGACCCGGTGCGCCGGGCCCTGCATCTCTCCGTGGGGGCCGCGGTGTTCAACCTCCGGGTGGCGGCCGCGCACCTGGGCTGGGAACCGGACGTGCACCTGCTTCCGGAGGGGGACGATCCCGAACTCCTCGCCACCGTGCGCCTGTCGGCCGCCCGGGGCACCGGCTCCGGCTGTGCGGACCTGTACGACGCCATTGCGCGGCGGCACACCAGCAGGTTGCCGTTCACGGGCCGTCCCGTGGCGGAGCCGGTGGTGGCGGCGATGGCCTCCGCCGTGCGTGCGGAGGGCGCCCAGGTCCACCTTCCGGGCATCGTGGAGACCAAGGCCCTGCTGGGCCTGACCGCCGAGGCCGAGCGGCGCAACCACGCCGACCGCTGGCGCATCGCGGAGAGCCGGGCGTGGGTCGTCCCGTCCGGGGCGGGGCCGTACGGCGTGCCGGTCACGGCACTGGGCTCCTGGGACACCGCGCAGCGGATGCCGATCCGGGACTTCACGGGGGCCGCGGGCACCCCCCGCCTGCCCGCCCTGCGTTTCGAGCGCCATGCGCAGCTGGCGCTGCTGTGGACGCCCGACGACCGGCCGGTGGACTGGCTCCGGGCCGGGCAGGCGCTGGAGCGCATGCTCCTGGTGGCGACCGCGCGCGGCGTGCGGACCTCCGCGCTGCACCAGGCACTCGAGTGGCCGGATCTCCGCGAGCGCCTGATGCGGCGGCGGTCGCGGTACCCGCAGTTCCTGGTCCGCTTCGGCTACGGGCCCGAGGGCGGCCGGACGCCGCGTGCGCGGGTCGGGCCGGTGTGAGGGAGCGGGAGAGGCCGGTGGTGCCCGTCGCCGCGTGCGGGGCGACGGACACCACCGGCCGGCCTGGTGGACGCTCTCACTCCGCGGGCGTCGTCCGGGGAGCTCCGTAGTAGGCGGTCCGCATGATCTCCTGCATGTCGTCGAGCATCGGCATGCGGGGGTTGGCGGGGGCGCACTGGTCCTCGAAGGCGTTCAGGGCCTGGCGCGGCAGTGCACCGGTGAAGACGGTCTCGTCGATGCCGACGGCGCGGAAGGAGGGTTCGATGCCGACCGCGTCCCGCAGCCGTTCGACCGCGGCGGCGTAGGAGGCCACCCCCTCCTCCGGGGTGTCCGCCGGGAGACCCAGCATCCGGGCGATGTCCTGGAAGCGCTGCGGGGCACGGTAGTTCTCGTACTTGGGCCAGCCGGTGAGCTTGCCGGGCACGGTGCCGTTGTAGCGGATGACGTGCGGCAGCAGGATCGCGTTGGTGCGCCCGTGCGCCACGTGGAAGGTGGCGCCGAGGGTGTGGGCCATGGCGTGGACGATGCCGAGGAAGGCGTTGCCGAAGGCCATGCCGGCGATGGTGCTCGCGTTGTGGACCTTCTCCCGCGCGACGGGCTGTGCCGCCCGGTCGTTCACGGCCTGTTCGAGGTTGTCGAAGATCAGCCGGATGGCGTGCAGGGCGAGGCCGTCGGTGAAGTCGTTGGCGTAGACCGACACATACGCCTCGGTGGCGTGGGTGAGGGCGTCGAAGCCGCTGTCCGCGGCCAGGGCCGGGGGCAGGTCCTTGGTGAGCAGCGGGTCGACGATCGCGACGCTCGGGGTGAGCGCGTAGTCCGCCAGCGGGTACTTGCGGCCCGTGGCCGGGTCGGAGATGACCGCGAACGGGGTGACCTCCGCGCCGGTGCCGGAGGTGGTGGGGATGCACACCAGCCGGGCCCGCTTGCCGAGTTCGGGGAAGCGGAAGGCCCGCTTGCGGATGTCGGAGAACTTCTGCCGCATGTCGGAGAAGTCGACGTCCGGCTGTTCGTACAGCAGCCACATGACCTTGGCCGCGTCCATGGGCGAGCCGCCGCCCAGGGCGATGATGGTGTCCGGGCGGAACTCGCGCATCAGGCGGGCTCCGCGCTGGACGGAGTCGATGCTGGGCTCCGGTTCGACGTTGTCGATGATCTGCACCGTGACCGGTTCGGGCCGGTGCTGCAGCACGCGGTTGACGCGGTCGACGTAGCCGAGGCGGGTCATGGTGGCGTCGGTGACGACGGTGACCCTGCGGACCCCGGCCATGGCGGCGAGGTAGCGGATGGCCTGCGGCTCGAAGTAGATCTTCGGCGGCACCTTGAACCACTGGAGGTTGTTCCGCCGGGCGCTGACCCGCTTGATGTTCAGCAGGTTCGCCGCGGAGACGTTGTCGGAGACCGAGGTGTGTCCCCACGACCCGCAGCCCAGGGTCAGCGACGGCAGCAGCTGGTTGTAGACGCCGCCGATCGCTCCTTGCGACGACGGGGCGTTGACGATGATGCGCACGGTCTTCATACGGCGGCCGTACTCCTCCGCCAGTGCCGGGTCGCCGGTGTGGATGACCGCGCTGTGGCCCTGCCCGTGGAAGGCGACCATGTCGGCGGCCAGGTCGAAGCCTTCGTGCTGCGAGCCCGCACGGAGCACGGTCAGCACCGGGCAGAGCTTCTCGCGGGTGAGGGGCTCGTCGGGGCCCACGCGGCCGGCCTCGGCGAGGATGACGGAGGTGTCCGCGGGGACGGTGAAGCCCGCCTGTCCGGCGATCCATGCCGGACTCCGTCCCACCGCGGCGGGGTTGACGCGGGTGCCGTCGGCGCCGGCCGGCGAGACGGGGAAGAGGAAGGCCTCCAGCTTCCGCTTCTCCTCCGCGCTGGCCACGTGGGCGTGCAGCGTGCGGAATTCCGCGAGCGCCTCGTCGTAGATCTCCGTGTCCAGGATGACGGCCTGTTCGGAGGCGCAGATCATGCCGTTGTCGAAGGACTTCGACAGCACCAGGTCGTTCACGGCACGGCGCAGATCGGCGCTGCGGTGCACGTAGGCGGGAACGTTGCCGGCGCCGACGCCGATGGCGGGCTTGCCCGCCGAATAGGCGGCCTTGACCATGCTGTTGCCTCCGGTGGCCAGGATCAGCGCGACTCCGGGATGGTTCATGAGTTCGCCGGTCGCCTCGATGGACGGGGCCTCGATCCACTGCACGCAGTGTTCGGGGGCGCCCGCCGCGACGGCCGCGTCCCGTACGACGCGGGCCGCCTCGGCGCTGCAGCGCTGGGCGGAGGGGTGGAAGGCGAAGACCACGGGGTTGCGGGTCTTCAGCGCGAGGAGGGCCTTGAAGACGGTGGTGGAGGTGGGGTTGGTGACCGGGGTCACCGCGCACACGACGCCCACCGGTTCGGCGATCGCGGTCATGCCGTCGGTGTCGTCGCGGGCGATGACGCCCACGGTCTTCATCCGGGACATGCTGTCCGTGACGTGCTCGCAGGCGAACATGTTCTTGGCGGCCTTGTCCTCGAAGACGCCCCGGCCGGTCTCCTCGACCGCCAGCCGGGCCAGGCCGGTGTGCTGGTCGAGGGCCGCGACCGAGGCCTTCGCGACGATGCGGTCCACCTGTTCCTGGGTGAAGGACTCGTAATCCGCCAGGGCCTTCAGTCCGTTGGTGACCAGGCGGTCGACGGCGATCGCCGTGTCGGAGGGCGCGTTGCCGGCGGCTCGTCGTCCGGTGTCCTGTCGTTTCATGGTGGGCTCTCCGTCGTCGGAAGTGCGCTGCCGGAGACGTCCGGCGCGGCTGTTCCGGGCGGTGTGCCTCGGCGGTCACCGCCCGCGCCCCCAGCGTTGCGCACGCCCCTCCGGTGCCCGGTGGTCCGAAGGTCCCCGGTCGGGGCCCGGTGGTCCGTCGCCGGGGGCCGTCCGTGGACCACCCGGCCCGGCGCTTCGGGCCGCCGGTCGGGGACGCTCGGCCCCTGCATCGGCCGGGCCCGCGCGCGAAGCTGGAAGGACGCCGCGTGTTCGCGGCGCACGAGGATCGGCGAGAGGGAAGGTCTGCGGTGAAGTCCCGGACAGTCGGTGAGGTGATGACGCGCGAGGTCGCCCATGCGTGCGGCGACACCACGTTCGCGGATCTGATGCTTCTGCTCGACCGGCGGCGCGTCAGTGGTGTGCCGGTGGTGGACGACGACGACAAGGTGCTCGGCGTCGTCTCGGAAGCGGACCTGATCCGCCATCAGGCGGCCGGTGTGCGGGCGAACGGCCGGCCCGGCGCGGGGACGGTGCAGGGGCTGATGTCGACCCCTGCCGTCACCGTCCACCCGGAGCAACGGGTCTCGGACGCCGCGCGGGTCATGGAGCGCCACCACGTCAACCGCCTTCCGGTGGTGGACGAGGAGGACCGGCTGATCGGCATCGTCACGCGGCACGACCTGCTGCGGGTCTTCCTGCGGACGGACGAGGAGATCCGCGCCGACGTGGCGGAGATGCTCGGCCGCCCCCTCGGCCCGCCGCCCGGCTCCGTGGCCGTCTCCGTCGCGGACGGGGTGGTCACTCTGGACGGACGCGTGGACCGCGGCCCGGACGCCTGGGCCGCGATCCGGCTCG
Source organism: Streptomyces morookaense (assembly GCF_013030945.1). Lineage (GTDB taxonomy): Bacteria > Actinomycetota > Actinomycetes > Streptomycetales > Streptomycetaceae > Streptomyces > Streptomyces morookaensis. The sequence goes on from NZ_JABBXF010000029.1 coordinate 41,374, forward strand.
CCTGGCGGGTGGACGGCGTCATCGGCGTGGTGAACCGGCTGGTTCCCGCCGTGGAAACCGCGGACTGACGGCCCCGGTCGGGTCAGTCCGCCCTGAGCCCGTGCGCCCGGAACTGCTCGCACACCCGCTTCACCAGGTCCGGCTGCGGCGCCGGGGTGTCGCGCAGGGGGAAGGGCAGGCCGAGTGCCGTGTACTTGGCGGCGCCGAGCTTGTGGAACGGCAGGACGTCGACGCGTTCGACGGCGGACAGCCCCGCCACGAAGGCGGCCAGGCCGTCGACGTCGGCCTCCTGGTCGGTCCAGCCGGGGACGAGTACGTACCGCACCCAGACCGGGATCCCGAGCGCGTCCAGTCGCCGGGCGAAGCGCAGGGTGGGCGCCAACTCGCCGCCGGTGAGCCTGCGGTAGCGGGCGCTGTCGAAGGACTTGATGTCGAGCAGCACCAGGTCGGTGTCGCCGAGCAGGGCGTCGCCGGCCCGGTCCCCCAGGTTCCCCGAGGTGTCGAGGGCCGTGTGCAGGCCGGCCTCCTTGCACCGGCGCAGGATCTCGCCGGTGAAGGCGGGCTGGAGCAGGGGTTCGCCGCCGCTGAGGGTCACTCCCCCGCCCGAAGCGGCCAGGAATGCACGGCACTTGGTGATCTCCGCCATCACCTCGTCCACGGTCGTCGTGCGGCCGTCGCGCATGTGCCAGGTGTCGGGGTTCTGGCAGTACAGGCAGCGCAGCGGGCAGCCGCTGGTGAACAGGACGAAGCGGGTACCGGGCCCGTCGACGCCGGTGGACAGGTCCCAGGAGTGGATCCTGCCCACCGGCGGTGCGGCGTTGTTCACGCGGCACCGTGGAAGGTGCGGCTGATGACGTCCTGCTGCTGCTCGCGGGTGAGCCGGACGAAGTTCACGGCGTATCCGGAGACCCGGATGGTCAGGTCCGGGTACTTCTCCGGGTGTTCCATCGCGTCCTCCAGCGTGGCGCGGTCCAGGACGTTGACGTTCATGTGGAAGCCGCCGGAGGCCATGTAGCCGTCGAGCAGGCCCACCAGGTTCGTCACCCTGTCCTCGGGACTGCGTCCGAGACCGGCGGGGGTGATGGTGGAGGTCAGCGAGATGCCGTCGCGGGCCGCCTCGTAGGGGAGTTTGGCCACCGACAGGGCGGAGGCGGCCATGCCGTGCCGGTCCCGGCCGTTCATGGGGTTGGCGCCCGGAGCGAACGGCTGCCCGGCCCGGCGTCCGTCGGGGGTGTTGCCGGTGTGCTTGCCGTAGACGACGTTGGAGGTGATGGTGAGGACGGACTGGGTGTGCTCGGCGTCCCGGTACGTGGGATGCCGACGGATCTTGCCCATGAAGGACCGTACGAGCCCGACGGCGAGCTCGTCGGCACGGTCGTCGTTGTTGCCGTAGGCCGGGTAGTCGCCCTCCACCGCGTAGTCGACCGCGAGCCCGCTCTCGTCGCGGATCACCTTCACGCGCGCGTACTTGACCGCGGAGAGGCTGTCGGCGGCCACCGAGAGCCCGGCGATGCCGCAGGCCATGGTCCGGCGCACCGGGTGGTCGTGCAGCGCCATCTCGATGCGTTCGTAGGCGTACTTGTCGTGCATGAAGTGGATGACGTTGAGGGCGTCGACGTATGTGCCGGCGAGCCAGTCGAGGACACGGCCGTAGGCCTCCGTGAGCTCCTCGTAGTCCAGGTACTCGCCCGTCAACGGGGTCATGGGCGGGGCGACTTGTTCACCCGAGATCTCGTCCCGGCCGCCGTTGACCGCGTACAGCAGCGCCTTGGCGAGGTTGACGCGGGCTCCGAAGAACTGCATCTGCCTGCCCACGGCCATCGCCGACACGCAGCAGGCGATGGCGGTGTCGTCGCCGGTGCAGGGCCGCATCAGCTCGTCGGACTCGTACTGGATGGAGCTGGTGTCGATGGAGACGCGGGCGCAGAAGCGCTTGAAGCCGTCGGGCAGACGGGGCGACCACAGCACGGTGAGGTTGGGCTCGGGTGCCGGTCCCAGGTTGTAGAGGGTCTGCAGGAAGCGGAAGGAGGTGCGGGTGACCAGGGGGCGGCCGTCGGTTCCGATGCCGCCGATGGACTCCGTCACCCAGGTGGGGTCGCCGGAGAACAGCTCGTCGTACTCGGGGGTGCGCAGGAAGCGGACGATGCGCAGCTTGATGACGAAGTCGTCGATCAGTTCCTGGGCACGCTCCTCGTCGATCCGGCCTTCGGCCAGGTCGCGTTCGAGGTAGATGTCGAGGAAGGTCGAGGTGCGGCCGAGCGACATGGCGGCGCCGTTCTGCTCCTTGACCGCCGCCAGGTAGCCCAGGTACAGCCACTGCACGGCCTCATGGGCGGTGGCGGCCGGACGGGAGACGTCGCAGCCGTAGCCGGCGGCCATGCGCGTGAGTTCGTCCAGGGCGCGCAGTTGTTCCGCCAGTTCCTCGCGGTCGCGGATCACGGCCTCGGTGGAGGGCTGGTCGTCGAGCAGTGCCCGTTCGGCCTGCTTGGCCTCGATCAGGCGGTCCACGCCGTACAGCGCCACGCGGCGGTAGTCGCCGATGATCCGGCCGCGGCCGTAGGCGTCGGGCAGCCCGGTGATGATGTGGGCCTTGCGGGCCCGGCGCATCGCGGGGGTGTAGGCGTCGAAGACACCGTCGTTGTGGGTCTTGCGGTAGGTGCCGAAGACCCTGGTGACGAACGGGTCGGGCTCGTACCCGAAGGCGCGGAGGCCGTTCTCCACCATACGCAGGCCGCCGTTGGGCATGATGGCGCGCTTGAGCGGGGCGTCGGTCTGCAGGCCGACGACGAGTTCGCGGTCGCGGTCGATGTAGCCGGGGGCGTGCGCGGTGATGGTGGAGGGCGTGGCGGCGTCGACGTCGAGGACGCCCTTGCGGCGTTCCTCGGGAAACAGTGCGGTCACCTTGCCCCACACGGCCCGGGTGCGCCCGGTCGGGCCTGCCAGGAAGGCGGAATCGCCTTCGTAGGGCGTGTAGTTGGCCTGGATGAAGTCGCGCACGTCCACGTGTTCGCGCCAGCACGTCCCGGCGAAGCCGCGCCAGGGCTGCGCGGAGGTGTCCACGGTCGGTTCGGCCACTGCGGTCATCTTCTGTCTCCGTACTCGTCGGCGACGCCGGTCGCGGCGGTCGGGCCGGCGTCCGCACAGCCGATGCTCGTCGCCCGGCCCCGGCTGCGCACAGGGCCGCCGGGGTCCGGCTCCCCGCCGACCGGTCCCCTTCCGGGGCGCCGGTGGCGGGTCGCAGGTCCCGGGGCGGGAAGGACTTTCGGCCCGGAAGCCGGTCACGGCGTCGGGCCGCTGCGGGTGTCCGGCACGAGCGCCACGGGGCAGTGCGCGTGGTGCAGCAGGGTGTGGGTGACGGGCCCGAGCTGGAGGCCGAGCCGGCGGGCGCGGCGGTGGGCGGAGACCACGACGACGTCGGCCGTCCGGCTCGCCTCGGTGAGCGCGTGCCCGGCACCGAGGCACATGGCCACCGTGTCGACCTCGACCCCGGGGTGTTCGCCGCGCAGGGCGGCGACCGCGTACTCCGGCACGGCCTCGGCGGACTTCGCCAGCAGTTGCACGTCGTCCCACTGCAACGGCGCCGGGGGGCACAGGCTCGGGGCCGCGGGGTAGCGCCAGGCGTGCAGCACGCGCAGAACCGCACCGCGGCGGGCCGCTTCCTCGAAGCCGAAGCGGAGCGCGCCGAGGTCGGCCTCCGACTCCAGGCCCACCAGGACGCAGTTCCGCTCGTTCGTCGCCGAACCGCGGACGACGAGCAGGGGGCCGGTGCAGTGGGCGGCCACGCGCAGGGTGACCGATCCCAGCAGCAGCTCGCCGAAGCCTCCGTGGCCGCGGGTGCCGACGACGGTCAGTGCTGCGGTGCGTCCGGCGCGCACCAGTGCCCTGGCGGCGGGCTCTGTGGTCAGCGTCGGCACGACGGGCAGGTGGCGTGCGCGGCCGTGTACGCGGGTGACGGCCCGGTCCAGGGAGGCGCGGGACAGCTGGTGGAGCGAGGGGCCGCCGGGTGCCATGGCCATGTCGGGAGACCGGTGTCTGCCCCAGGGCCAGCCGCACAGGATCTCCAGGGTGGTTCCGCGCCGTAAGGCCTCGTCGGCGGCGAGGTCCAGCGCGGGAAGGGCGCGTGCCGAGCCGTCGAAGCCGACCAGGACCCGGCTCTTGCGGGCAGTGGTGGCACCGGACATGTCTGTCTCCTCGGGTCCTCGGGACTGAGGTGCGGGACGAGGCCAGCGTCCGCCGCGCGCCCGGAGTGCGGCAGGGGCCGGCCCGGACCGCCGGGTGGGCCGACCGGCCCATGGCGGCTTGTACTGCTTTGGCCCATCCTCGGAAGCAGGAGACGTGCGCAGGGCACGGGAACGAGCCGACGGGAGCCGGGAGCTGTGGACAGGTCAAGGACGTTCTCGGCGGAGCAGCCGGTCCGGGTGTTCCTGCTGGACGACCACGAGGTCGTCCGGCGCGGCATCCAGGATCTGCTGGACGCCGAGGACGACATCACGGTCGTCGGCGACGCGGGCACCATCGCCCAGGCGCTCGTCCGGGGTCCGGCCCTCCGGCCGGACGTCGCGGTGCTGGACGTGCGGCTGCCGGACGGTGACGGCATCACGGTCTGCCGGGAGCTGCGGTCGCGGATGCCCGGTCTGGCCTGCCTGATGCTCACCTCGTTCGACGACGACGACGCGCTGCTCGACGCGATCATGGCGGGGGCCGCCGGCTACGTCCTCAAGCAGATCAAGGGCTCCGACCTGGTGACCGCCGTCCGCACGGTCGCGACCGGCCAGTCGATGCTCGACCCCGCCACCACCGCCCGTCTGATGACCACGCTGCGCGGGGCGCAGGACGCCGGGAGCGAGCCGGAGGACGAGCGGCTGGCAGACCTCTCCCCGCGCGAGCGCGACATCCTCGCGCTGATCGGCGAGGGGCTGACGAACCGTCAGATCGGTGAGCGGCTCTTCCTCTCGGAGAAGACGGTCAAGAACCACATCTCCCGGCTGCTCGCCAAGCTGGGCGTGGAGCGGCGCATCCAGGCGGCCGTGATCGCCACGGAGGCGGCCAAGGGCGGCAACACGCCGTAGGAGGGCGCCCCGTCAGGGGCGCTACCCGGTGAGCGGGATCCGCCAGGTGAGGACCGTGCCGCCGCCGGGGCGCCCGGTGAACTCGAGTGCGCCGCCGTGCTGTTCGGCACGTTCGGCAAGGTTGCGCAGCCCGCTGCGCCGCCCGCCCTCGGGTATGCCGACACCGTTGTCGGCGACGGTCACCACCAGCTGCTCGCCGGTGTTGACGACGGACACGTCCACGGACGTCGCCTGCGCGTGCCGGGCCACGTTGGCCAGCGCCTCCTCCAGCACGGCGGCCGCGTCCTCGGCGGCCGCACGGGGCACCTGCGTGTCCAGCAGGCCTTCCATCCGCAGGCTCGGGGCGAAGCCCAGGATCCGGCCGGCCTCGCCCGTCTTCTGGACGACCCGGGTGCGCAGGCCGTGCTGGGGAGCGGCCTCCCTGGCCCGCAGGCCGAAGATCGCCGACCTGATGATCTTGATCGTCTCGTCCAGGTCGTCGACGGCCCGCCGGACGCGTTCCGACGCCTCGGCATGGTCGATGAACCGGTCGGCGCTCTGCAGCGTCATCCCGGTGGCGAACAGCCGCTGAATGGCCAGATCGTGCAGGTCACGGGCGATCCGGTCGCGGTCCTCGAGCAGCACCAGCTGCTCGGCGTCCGCGCGCCGCTCGGCCAGCTCCAGGGCCAGGGCCGCCTGCCCGGCGAACGAGAGCAGCGGCCCGGTCTCCTGCTCGGAGAAGCCCGGCCGGCCGCTGCCGCGTACCAGGAACAGCACGCCCCGCACCGTGGCACCCGACATGACCGGCACCGCCACCGCGGGCCCGAACCCGGCGAGGACCCGCGATGCCGCGACGGCGCGCGGATCCGCACCGATGTCACGGCTGTGGACCGGCTCCCCGGCCTCGTACGCGGCACCCACCAGCGAGCCGTCGGCCGGCAGCACCAGACCGCGCAGCGCATCGGCCCGGGCGCCCACGGCGACCTCCACGGTCAGTGCGGAGTCCCCGTCCAGCGGCAGGGAGAACGTCGCCAGTTCCGCGCCCGTGATCTCCCTGGCCAGCTCGGCGATCAGGACCATGACATCCGCCGACGGGCTGCCCGACATCAGGCTCGTGGTCACCTCGGCGCTCGCCCGCAGCCACCGCTCGCGCCGCGTGGACTCCTCGTACAGGCGGGCGTTGTCGATCGCCACGCCGGCGGCCACGGCGAGCGTGGAGAGCACCGCCTCGTCCTCGTCCTCGAAGTCCGCGCCACCGCGCTTCTCGGTGAGGTACAGGTTGCCGAAGACCTCGTCGCGCACCCGGATCGGCACCCCCAGGAAGCTGTGCATCGGCGGGTGGTTCGGCGGGAAGCCGTACGAGGCCGGGTGTTCGGAGAGCTTGGGCAGGCGCAGCGGCTCCGGGTGGCGGATCAGCTCGCCGAGGATGCCGTGCCCCTCCGGGAAGGGGCCGATGGCCTCGATCTGCCCGTCGGTCAGGCCCACGGTCAGGAACTGCGACAGCGTGCGGCCGTCCGGCCCGATCACGCCCAGGGCGCCGTACCGGGCGTCCACCAGCACGACGGCCGCCTCCACGATGCGCCGCAGCACATGTTCCAGGTCCAGCTCGCGCCCCACCGAGAGCACGGCCTCCAGCAGGCTGTGCACCCGGTCCCGGGTACCGCGTGCGGCGTCCAGCCGCGCCTGCAGCTCCTCCAGCAGCTCGTCCAGCCTGAGCTGCGGCAGCCGCACCGGCTCTTGCCCGGTGTTCCTCAACACGCCTCCTCCGACCCGTACCCGGCCCACCCCCCTGGTGCAACCGTACCGAGCCCCGGCGCAGGGAACGCCCCGGTATGCCCAAGATCTCCGGATGCCCGGCGGCGTGCCGGGCGGGCCGGGGCCCGGAATGCGCCCGGCGAGGGCCGTTCGCCCTCGCATCGGGACCGGCCGGCCCACCCCGTGGGCACCGGCACCGGCGGAGGCTGGGGGCCGACGGAGGCATCGGGCACGTGGTCGCGGGGCGACCGGGCAGGAGGAGCACAGCCATGGCCAGGACCGGGGTTCTCGCCGCCCTCTCGGCGGACCAGGAGCGGCAGTTGACGGCCCTCGCCCGCGAGGTGTCGTTCCCCGTCGGGACCCGCATCTTCGAGGAGGACGGCGAGGCGGACCGGTTCTGGGTCCTGCGCACGGGCACGGTCCACCTCGACCTCCGGGTGCCGGGCCGCAGGCCCGCCGTCGTCGACAGCGTCGGACCCGGCGGGCTCCTCGGCTGGTCGTGGCTGTGCCCGCCGCACGAGTGGCACCTCGGCGCCGAAGCCGTCAGCCCCGTGCGGGCGTGGGAGTTCGAGGCGGCCCCGGTCCGCGCCCTGTGCGAGCGCGACCCGCTGCTCGACCACGCCCTGCTGACGCATGTCGCCACCGTCATCGGCCGCCGGCTCCGCGCGGCCCGTACGCGGCTGCTCGGCCCCTGAGGCGCGGATTCCCGCTCGCCCGGGGCCGGTTGCGGCCGAAGAGCGCCCAACAGGCCCTCCGGACAAGGCCGGTGGCCTCTGGCGCCCTGGCGCGACACGGCCGATGGTGGGAACGAACCGGCACAGCAGGACCTGGAGGCGGTGGCAACAATGGACCTTCCCGTCGTCGTGGGAACCGACGGATCCCGTGCGAGTCTGGAGGCGGTGGACTGGGCGGCCGACGCGGCCGTCCTCCGCGAACTGCCCCTGTGGATCGTCCATGCAGGCTCGGACGGTACGCGCTCCGGACGTTCCGCGGCACGGGCCGAGGAGGTCTGCGACCTCGCTGCCGAGCGTGCCGCGCTGCGCTCCTCCCGGCTCAAGGTGACGGCCGAATCCGTGTGGGGCGCGGCCACCATGGCCCTGCTGGAGGCCTCGCACGGCGCGTCCCTCGTCGTCGTCGGACACCGCGGACAGGGCGGAGGGGTGACCTCGCTGTTCCTGGGCCCGGTGGCCACGGCGGTCGCGGCCCACGCGCACTGTCCGGCCGTGGTCGTCCGCGGCCGCCCGGACAACGTCCACGGCCGCACCCACCGGATCACCGTGGGGATCAGCAGGCAGCACCCGGAGGAATCGGCCGTGTCCTTCGCCTTCGCCGAGGCGGCGCTGCGGCGGTGCGAGGTGGAAACGGTGTTCGCCTGGTCCGGCACCGGCGGTGACCCGCGGGACGCGGGCCGGCTGCGGCGCGAACACGCCACCGACGAGGCGCTGCGGTCGGCGACCCGGGCCCACCCCGGCGTGCCCCTGCTGGCGTACCCCGTCGGGGGGCCGACGCACACGGCCCTGCTCCGGGCCTCCGCCGCGTCGGACCTGCTCGTGCTGGGCGCACGCCCGCACGGCTCCCCCGGGCCCCGGCTGGGCGTGGTGAACGGCACGGTGCTCCAGCACGCGCACTGCCCGGTCGCTGTCGTCCCGCGCTGGTGAGCCGTCTGCTCACCGGGGCAGCTCGGCCGACCGGTCGGGGACGAACGTCTGGAGGTCCCGGGAGGGCCGCTGGTAGCCGGTGGAGGGCGGGCGGGGCGGGAGTTCGAGGTCGGGCCGGGGGACGTCGTGGTACGGAACCGTCGAGAGCAGGTGGGCGATCATATTGATGCGGGCCGCGCGCTTGTCGTCGCCCTCGACGACGTACCAGGGCGCCTCGGGGATGTCGGTGTGCGCGAACATCTCGTCCTTGGCCCGGGAGTAGGCCTCCCAGCGGGTGATCGACTCCAGGTCCATCGCCGACAGCTTCCAGCGCCGCGTCGGATCCTCCAGCCTGCTGCGGAACCGCTGCTCCTGCACCTCGTCGCTCACCGAGAACCAGTACTTGCGCAACAGGATCCCGTCCTCGACGAGGAGCCGCTCGAAGACCGGGCACTGGCGCAGGAACCGCGCGTGCTCCGCCTCCGTGCAGAAGCCCATGACGCGCTCGACGCCGGCGCGGTTGTACCAGCTGCGGTCGAACAGCACGATCTCCCCCGCGGCCGGCAACTCGGCCGCGTAGCGCTGGAAATACCACTGCGTGCGCTCCCGGTCGTTCGGCACGGGCAGTGCGGCGATCCGGGCGACCCGCGGATTCAGCCGCTCGGTGACCCGCCGGATCGCGCCGCCCTTGCCCGCCGCGTCGCGGCCCTCGAAGACCACGACGAGCCGCTCGCCCTCCGCCCGTACCCACTCCTGCAGCGTGACCAGCTCGGCCTGGAGCCGGCGCAGCTCCCGCTTGTAGGCCCGGCCCGGCAGGTGCTCCGGCCGTTTGTTCCCGGTCACTGCCGCCACCTCCCGTGTGCCCTCCGCCGCCGCGTCAGCGGATGCGGCAGCCGGTGACCATGTCCAGGCTGATGCTGATCACGTGGTCCATCTCCTCGCCTATCCACGGTTCGAGCGCCGCCCGGTAGTGCCGCTGCAGGGCGGGGTCCCGCACCAGGTGCGCCTCGCCGGTGACCACGACGCTCCAGCCGGTGCACTTCTCAGTGTCGAACTCGTCGGCTTCGTACGCCACCACGGCCCCGTCCCGGGCCGGGCCGAGCATGGCGGCACCGGTGTGGGTCCGGATGATGATCTGGTCGTCCAGGAGGACGTGGTTGACCGGCCGGATCGCGGGCAGCGCCTGGTGGCTGAAGACCAGGCGGCCGATCCGTGCGCCGTCGAGGAGCTCCAGCGCCTCCTGCCGGGAGAGCTCCGCCGGGGCCGGCGGACCCGGCCGGGAGTCGTCGGGGGTGGAAATCCGTGCCATGCGACCAGTCAGGCACGGCCCGCGCCGGTCCGGCTAGGGCTGAACGGCCCCGGGGAGAGGCCGCCCGGCCGCGGGGCCGGGCCGGTGTCCCGGCCCGTTCGCCTGCGCCGCCCATGGTGGTAGGCCCGGTGCCCGCCGGACAGGGACCGTTCGGTCCCCGGCCACCGCCCGCGCGGCCCCACCGCAGGCCCTTCGGCCCCGTGACCGCGCCCTCCCGGTCGGCCGACCGTGGACTCGCACGAGCCGGACAGGACGACTGCCGCTCAGGGAGGCACAGGATGAACGTACGAGGCACCTCCCGCCCGCGAGGGCCACTCCCGCACCGCTTCCGCCTGCGGGCGGCCAACCCGCTGCGACGGCGTTCCGACCGCTGCCAGTCGTGGCTCGGCACCTGTCTCCTGCTGCTCCTGATCCTCGCCGTGCCGACGGTCCCGGTCCTGGTCGCCCAGGACGTCTACGCGTCCGAGATGCGCACGCTGCACGCGCAGTCGGCACAGCGACACCGGATCGCCGCGCGCGTCACCGCGGACGCACAGGGCTCCTCCGCCGGGGACAGCCTGCAACGGGCACCCGTCCGCTGGACGGATGCGACGGGTGCGGCACGGACCGGCACTGCGGACGTCCCCGCAGGATCGGCCAAGGGCGACAGGGTCTCGATCTGGGTGGACCGCGCGGGACGGCCGGCGAAGCCGCCGATGCGGCGCGAGGAGGCGCTGACGGCCGGCTGGTTCGCCGCGTGCCTGACAGGGGCGGGACTCGTCCTCGTGTACTGCGGCGCCCGCGCGGCGCTCGTCGGGATGCTGAACCGCCGGCGGTACGCCCGCTGGGAAGCGGAGTGGGAGGCGGTGGAGCCGCGGTGGTCGGGGCGGTCGCGCGGGTGACGGAGCCACGCGGTGCCGGGGCCTCAGCCGGTCGGGACGAGGACCACCGGGCAGTGCGCGTGGTGCAGCACCGCATGAGTGACCGGCCCCAGTTGGAGGCCGAGGCGGCTGCTCGCGCGGTGGGCGGCGATGACGACGACGTCCGCCTCCCTGCTCGCCTCGGTCAGGGCATGGCCGGCCCCCGTGCACAGGGCCTCGGTGCGGACGCGGACACCGGGGTACGCGTCGCGCAAGGGTGCGACCGCGAACTCCGGAACGGCTTCGGCCGCCTTCGCCAGTACGCGCACGTCGTCGCGGAAGAGCGGTCCCGGGGGCTGCGTGCCGGGCGAGGCGGGGTACTGCCAGGCGTGCAGCACCCGCAGGTCCGCGCCGAGCCGTACCGCTTCCTCGAAGCCGAAGCGCAGGGCGTCGGTGTCGGCGTCGGACTCGACGCCGACGAGGACGCTCCTGCGCGTGCCCCGCACGTCGTCGCGGACGACGAGCAGGGGGCTCGTGGTGTGGGCGGCCACCCGCAGGGTGACCGAGCCCAGCAGGAGCCCGGCGAATCCGCCGTGGCCCCGGCTGCCGAGCACGGTCAGACAGGCGGAGTGCCCGGACCGGACGAGTGCGCGGGCGGGCGCTTCGACGGTCAGGGTGGGGGTCACGGACAGGCCGGGGGCGCGCCTGTGGACCCGTATGACGGCCCGCTTCATGGCCAGCCCTGCCTGTTCGTGGAGGACTTGGCCGTCCCCGCACCTCATCACGGACTCGGGGACCAGGTTCCTTCCCCAGGGCCAGCCGCACAGGACCTCCAGCCCGGTGCCGCGGCGCGCGGCTTCGTCGGCGGCACGGTCCAGGGCTCGCAGGGAATGCTCGGAACCGTCGTAGCCGACGAGGACCCGGCCCTGCCGGGGAGTTGCCGTACGGGACACGATGTGCTCCTTCAGGTCTCAGAACTGGGGTCCGACGACGGGCGGTTCGGGGATCCGGCGCCCGGCCGGGGGCGCGTCGAGGCGCAGTTCGACGTTGACGACGCCTGCCACGGCCCGTACCAGCCGGGCCATGACCGGCACCATGGCCGGGTCGGGAAGCCGTCCGGTCACGGTGACCACCCCTTCCGTCACCGCCACCTCGGCCGTGGGCCTGCTGTTGCGGAAGAAGTGGCCCACGATCTCGTCCTGCACCTCGCGGGCGATGTCCTCGTCGTCGCGCAGGTAGACCCTGAGCAGGTCGCTGCGGCTGACGATGCCCGTCAGCCGCCCGTTCCCGTCCACGACGGGAAGCCGTTTGACGCCCTTGCGGGCCATCAGGCGCGCGGCCTCCGCCAGGGTCGCGTGTCCGCCGATGGTGACGGCGGGGGTGCTCATCAGCTCCCCGGCCGTCCCGGCCCCGGCCTTGACCAGGTCGTCCAGGTGGCGCAGCTGCTCGATGCGGGAGGGGTCGCAGTCCTTGAACTGCTGTTTGGGCAGCAGGTCGGCCTCGGAGACCATGCCGACGACGTGTCCTTCGCCCTCGACCACCGGTACGGCGCTCACCTTCCACTGTGCGAGCGTCCTGATGATTTCCTTGTAGGCGGCGCTGCGGCTGACCGCCACGACCGTCTGCGTCATCACATCGCCGACCGTGCACGGAGTGTCCTTCATCGTGGCCTCCCTCTCCGACCTCTGCGATGCCGGAGTTCACCGGCGCTCCCACATTCGGCCCGGCGGGCGGCTCCGGCCATGTGCCGATGGGCCCTGCCCGGCGGGCTGCCCGGCCCCGCCGCGAAGCCCGGCACACGGCCCGGTCAAAAACATGCAGCAGGCGTTCAACTTCCTTCTTCGTCACCAACGGATCAGCCAATCGGGGACGTTGGTGGCCAATCACCCTGTCTGCATGCGCCAGGGTCGTGCACGGGTGCTGAGATCGGCTCCTGACCAGAAGGAGCCGTCCATGCCACAGAACTGCAGCTGCGACGAACACGGGGCGGCGGAGGCCCGGTTCCAGGGGCTGCTGGAATCGGCTCCGGACGCGATGGTCATCGTGGACGACACGGGAACGGTCCAGCTCGTCAACGCCCAGACCGAGGCCGTCTTCGGCTACTGCCGGGAGGAACTCCTCGGCCGGCCCGTCGAGATCCTGGTGCCCCGGCGCTTCCGGGGCCAGCACCCGGCCCACCGCCGGGACTACGCGGGCAACAAGCAGGTGCGCCCCATGGGAGCCGGGCTCGAACTGTACGGACTGCACAAGGACGGACACGAATTCCCCGTCGAGATCAGCCTCAGCCCCCTTGAGACGGCCGACGGCCTGCTCTTCTCCGCGGCGGTGCGCGACGTCGGCGAACGCAAGGCCGCGGAAAGGAGGATCAGCGAACTGGCGGCCCTCGTGGAGTCCTCCCAGGACGCGATCCTCGCCCACACCCTCGAAGGCCGCATCACCTACTGGAACGCCGCGGCCCGCCGGCTCTACGGCTACACGGCGGAGGACGTCGTCGGCCGCCATGTGTCGCTGCTCGCCCCGCCCTCGTGCAAGGCCGAGGTCGGCGTGCTGCTGGACCGGCTGAGCCGGGGCGAGAAGGTCGAGCACTTCGAGACGCTCCGGGTGACGAACACCGGCGCCCTCCTCGACGTGGACGTCACCCTCTGGCCGACCCGTGACGCCCGCGGCACCGTGATCAGCGCCTGCGCGATCGTCCGCGACATCAGCGAGCGGAAACGCGCCGAGGCCGAACTGACCCGGCTCTACGAACAGCAACGGCACGTCGCCCTGACCCTGCAGCGCAGTCTCATGGGCACCCCGCCGGACGTCCCCGGCCTGCACTACGCCAGCCGCTACCTGCCCGCCACCCAGGGAGCGGGCGTCGGAGGGGACTGGTTCGACCTCGTCCCGCTCGGCGGCGGTCAGGTCGGCGTCCTCATCGGGGACGTGATGGGCCGGGGCCTCGAAGCCGCCGCCGTCATGGGGCAGTTGCGTTCCGCGGCCAACGCCCTGGCCCGCACGGGGATGCCGCCGCGGCAGCTCATGCAGGCGCTCGACACCATCGTGGCCGATCTGCCCGACCAGCTGGTCACGTGCAGCTACCTGGTCATCGACCCGGATGCCGGCCAGATGGCGATCTGTTCGGCCGGTCACCTGCCCCCGCTGCTGGCAGCCCCGGACCACCGGGTCGGTCCGATCCCCGTACCGGTCAGCGTGCCGCTCGGCGTCGGGGACATCCCTCACCAGCAAGTGGTCGTCGACGTGCCGCCCGGCTCCACGCTCGCCCTCTACACCGACGGCCTCGTCGAGACGCCCGCCACCGACATCGAGCAGCAGATCACCGCACTCGCCTCGGAGCTGAGCCGCTCCTTCGCCTCCACCGGCGATCTCGAGGCTGCGGCGGACCGGGCCCTCGCGGCTCTGCTGCCCGATGCCGCGGGCCACAACGACGACGTCACCCTGCTCCTGGTCCGGCTCCCGCCCGCCCCGCTCGCCTGGGCCTGCACCGAGCTGCCGTCGGAGCCCTGCGCGGCTGCCGACGGGAGGCGGTTCCTCACCGTCACCCTCGCCGCGTGGAACTGTTCCGAGGCACTCGACGACGCCCGGCTGCTGACCTCCGAAGTGCTGACGAACGCGATCTGCCACGCCTCCGGCCCGATCCAGCTGCGGGTGCGCAGGGGCGAGGGCGAGCTCACCGTCGAGGTGACCGACCGCAGTCCCCAGCCGCCTCAGCCGCGGCTCGCGGAGGCGGGGGACGAGTCGGGCCGGGGCCTGCTGCTGGTGGACACCCTGGCGGACAGCTGGGGCACCCGGCCCGTCGCTCCGGGGAAGACCATCTGGTTCACCCTCCGCCTGACGTCGGCGGACCGGAGCGGGTGCGCAGGGTCCTCACGAGAATGTGACCGCTGACGGCCAGCATCCAGACCGGGAAGGCGAGTTCGAGGTGGCCGGTGCTGCTGACGGAGAAGAGCAGCACCAGCGCGACGAGATAGCCGAGCCAGGACAGCCAGCGCGGGAAGACGCCCAGGCGGTGCCCGATCGTGGTGGTGGACAGGACGAACACGGCGGCCATCCGCGTGAAGTAGCCGGACAGCAGCGTGAGGACGAAGTGGCGCCCGTACTGCCAGAGTTCGTCACGGCCCGGTGCCGGGGGCCGCATCGCGAAGCCGGTCACCGCCAGCAGGCTGCCCGCCGTCACCGCGAGGACGAACAGCGTGGCCAGGAACAGCAGTCCGCTGCCCAGGAACAGGGTGGCGAAGAACCGGTCCTCCGCCGCGCCGACGTAGTCGCGGAAGCAGCCCATGAACCACAGGAAGAAGACCCCGGCGAACGGCACCATCGCCAGCGCCGTGTGCAGGCTGTCGCGCCGGGAGCCGTCGGCGAACCAGTCCGCGGCGTCCTGGGGGTGCTCGGGCACGGCCAGGCGCACCAGGACGACGACTCCGCCCAGCAGCAGTGCGGAGACGATGCCCGCCACCGCGGCGACGCGTGGTGTCCGCAGCCCCTGCCCCGCGGCCCTTCTGCTGGTTCGCATGACGCTCCCGCTCTCCTCCGGCAGACGCTCGCTCCGTGCCGAGCCCTCATCGTGCAGCAGATCCCCCGCGGGCACGGCCCGGCGACACCCGCACGGGCGACGGTCACTCCCCTGGCCCGCCCGCACCGCGCACCCGTCGTGCGGACGGGTCCGTCCCCGGTGATCCTGGGGACGTGACAGGTCGCGCCGACACGGACGACGCAGCGGACGACAAGGGCCGGCACCGGCCGGAGCGGCCGCGGACCGACTACGGGGGCGCGGTGTACGGCGCGCTCCTGGCCGCCTCCGTCGTGGCCGGCACCGGGGCGCTCGGGCCGTACCACCGGGTGGGGCTCGTGGTGATCCTGCTGGTCACCGGTCTGGTGTTCTGGGCCGCGCACGCCTACTCCCGCCTCGTCGGCGAGCGGGACACCTACCGGCACCCGACCTGGGCCGTGATCGGCCGTGTGGCGCGCGACGAGTGGCCGATCTTCCAGGCGGCGGTGCCACCGGCCCTGGCCGTGGCGATCAGTCCGCTGCTGGGGCTGGACCTGGAGGGGACGGCCTGGTTCGCCCTCTCCGTCGCCCTGGCCGAACAGATCGGCTGGGCCGGCGCGGCGGAGGTCCGCGCCGGCGGCTCCCGGCGGCGCGTGCTCGCCTCGGGGGTCGTCAACCTGGTGCTCGGCCTGGTCATCGTGATCCTCAAGGCTTTCCTGCACGAGCATTGAGGAGCGGATCGGGACAGACGGCCGGGATGCGGGCCGGCGCGGGACGACGTGTACTGGAGGAGACCTCGTCCGCCCCTGCCGCCGGTCCTGCCGGAGGAACGATGACCACCGACCCGGGCGAACTGCTGCTGATCCGGCACGGCGAGACCGAATGGAGCCGTACCGATCGGCACACCGGCCGCACCGACGTGCCCCTCGCCCCGGACGGCGAGGCCCAGGCCCGCGCCCTCGTCCCCGTGCTCGCCGCGCGGCGCATCACCGCGGTGCTGTGCAGCCCGCTGCAACGTGCCGTGCGCACGGCGGAGTTGAGCCTGCCCCGCGGGACGGGTGTCGTCCTGGAGCCGGGGCTGATGGAGTGGGACTACGGCGCGTACGAGGGCATGACCACCGCACAGATCCGGCAGACCCGGCCCGGCTGGGACCTGTGGCGCGACGGCGTACCGACCGACGGCGCCGAACGCCCCGGCGAGACCCTCGCCCAGGTCGGCAACCGCTGCGACAACGTCCTCGCCCGTGCCTGCGCGGCGCTGGAGGAGACGGGCGGCGACGTCGCCCTCTTCGCCCACGGGCATGTGCTGCGGGCCCTCACCGCCCGCTGGCTGGGGCAGGGGACGGAAGCGGGGGCGCTGTACCGGCTGGGGACCGCGACGCTGTCGGTACTCGGCACCGAGCATTCCCGGCGGGTGATCACCGGCTGGAACATCCCGGCCTGACCACGGCCTGACCCGGCCGGCCCGGCGACTTCGGTGGCTTCGGTGGTCCGCACTCTTCACACATGCGACACAGGTAATTTGCCCTTCCGTTCTCTCGCGATGTTGATCTTTGCGACGGCACGCCCCCCACCGGAAGGACCTGGATCGATGTCCGTCGCAAAGTCCCGCATCGCTGCTCTCGCCGCCCTGGCAGCGGTCACGCTGCCGGCCGCGTCCCTGGCCGGCGCCACCGCGGCGCAGGCCGCTCCGGTACGGGCGGTGCCCGGCTACCAGACGTGGCAGGCCGATGTGGAGCAGGCCGTCGCCCCCGTGATTCCGTGGCTGCAGAATCGCCTCGGCAAGGGCGTCGAGAAGCCGGCCATCGTGCTGGACATCGACAACACCGCGCTGGAGACGTACTACCACGCGGGCCGGGCCAACGGGCCGGTGCTGAACGTGGCCCGGTGGGCGGAGGAGCACGGCGTGGCCGTGCTGTTCGTCACCGCCCGCACCTCGTCCGCTTCCGCCCGGCAGCAGCTGGAGGACGCCGGCTACCCCGTGGACGCGGTCTGCACGCGCGACCACGGGGAGAGCAAGGGCGAGGGCAAGGCGCGCTGCCGGGAGGAGCTCACCGGGGACGGGTACACGATCACCGCCAACATCGGCAACCGCTCGACCGACTTCGAGGGCGGATACTTCGAGAAGGGCTTCAAGCTGCCCGACTACAACGGCCAGTTGTCCTGACCCGTCCTGACCCGTCTGCCCCTTCCTGGCCCTTCCTGACCGGGCAGCCCCGCGCCCGTGCGGCGCGGGGCTACGCCTTGCGCAGCCGGTCGATGATGCCGTCGAGGTCGCGGAGCATCATGTCGGGGCGGATGAAGTGGCCGCCGGGCTCCTCGTGCCACTCGTGCGGGATGCCGGCCCGGTCGAGAAGGCCACGGAACTCCCGCTGGCCGGCGAGCACCTGGGTCTCGTTGAACACGTCGAAGGGGTTGGTCCTGTCCGGGCTGGTGCCGGCGACCAGGAAGATGCGCTTGTTGCGGTAGCTCTCCAGGCGCTCGACCGGGTTGTCGGCCGTGACCCTGGCCTGGTCCCACAGCGGCGCACCGTAGACCGTGCCGCCGCCCAGGTCCTTGGCGGCGGAGGACACGTTGGCCCAGTGGACGACCGCGCCGAAGTCGCGGCGCAGGCTGGCAGGGCCCGAGTGGGCGCTCACCGAGGCGAAGTGGCCCCAGTACTTGGCCGCGTACTTCAGGGCACCGAAGCCGCCCATGGAGAATCCGGAGACGGCGCGGCCGTCGTATTCGGCGTACGTCCGGAAGTTGGCGTCGATCCAGGGGATCAGCTGGTTGATGTGGAAGCTCTCCCAGTTACGGGGGCCGACGTTGGAGCTGACGGGGTTGGAGTACCAGCCGACCTGGCCGCCGTCGGGCATCACGACGATGATCGGCTTGCCGGCGGTCCAGGCGCGGACGCCCTGGCGGTCGAATTCGATGAAGTCCTGGAGCCCGCCGTGGAGCAGGTAGAGGACGGGGTAGGTGCGTCCGCTGGTGTGGTAGTCGTCGGGGAGCAGGACGTTGACGGCGGGCTTCCAGCCGATCTCGGCGGTCTCGAAACGGTAGTACCACATGCGGGGATCGGCCTCGCCGCGTTCCGCGATGCGCAGCCCGAAGCCGTCGCCGGCGGCGTGGGCGGCCGAGGCCGTGGCGACGACGCCTCCGGCGCCGAGGGCCACCGCCGCGGAGAGACCTCCGGCGGCCTTCAGGATGTTCCTGCGGGTGGGGCGGTACTCGCTCAACATGACCTCCGGGTGGTGAAAGGGAAGGAAACAGGGAAGAAAAACAGGGGAGGAAAACGTCGTCAGTTGTCGGTGATCCAGGTGCCCCTGGAGGGGTTCCAGTGGATGGTGGACTTCTGGAACTTCTGGGCCTTGCCGCCCGCTTCGTCGACCTCGTCCGTCACGGGATAACCCAATGCGGCCTCATGCCCGGACTTGTCGAACGCCTTGTAGATCTCGCCATGGACCACATGCGCACCGGTCTGCTGCGACCACAGGAACAAACCCTTTTCGAAGAACTGATACCGACCCCGCGTCCCGTTCGGCGCCGCAGCAGCATCCGCCTCGTCCATCGTCGGAAAACCCCAGGCACGCTCCGCATCCGTCGCCCAGAACTTCGACAGAATGTCGCCGTATATCGCAAACGCCGCATCCGGATGCCAGATGACGATGCCGTTGCGGAACAGCTGGAACCGGCCGCCGAGCGAGGAGTTCTCCTCGGCGCGGACAGGGTCGCCGAGCGGGCCGCCGGGGCCGCCGAGTTGGCCGTACTTCGCGCCGATGGTGCCGTACGGCTGGAAGGCCTCGTCACGCATCGTCCGGGCGATGCCCTCGGCCTGGTCGTATCGCGCGGGATAGGCGGAGCGCTGGACCGCCTGGGCGAGTTGCCCTGCGGTGCCGCCCTCCAAGCGGGGCTCCATCTGCTGGGCGACGTCGAAGAACTTGTTCGCCGCGTAGTCGACGTCGAGGATCTGCTCGCGCGTGCCCCAGCCCTGCGAGGGGCGCTGCTGGAAGACGCCGAGCGAATCCCGGTCCCCGCAGGCGAGATTGTTCATGCGGGACTCGACCCAGCCCGTCTCGAAGCCGGCGAGCATGACCTTGTCGGAGACGTTCCGGCGCTGCCCGACCTCGTAGACCTTGCGGGTCACCGCGATGTCCCGTTCCGCGGGGATGTCGCAGTACGCATCGGCCGGCGCTGCGTGTGCCAGGGGACCCGGTATGCGGCCCGCGGGCTGCGCCTGGGCCGGGGTTCCCAAGGCGGAAACGGCGGAAACGGCTGTGACGACGGACAGGATCGTCGCTCTCCATCTGGCGCGTCGTGTACGTGGGTCACGCACGTCCTTGCTCCTCCCGTTCGGGCCGCGGTGGGCGCGGGCCGTGGACCGACGGCCCGGAAGGTAGCCGTGGTGCGTCCGGGCACGGAACCCGGAACGCTCCGGGGTGACGGCGCCCGGCGGCCGGCGATAGAAAGGGGGGTGCCGCCTCACCGCAGGGGCGTGGGGCGCGGGCACGGCGGAAGGGCGGGGCGGTCCTTCGTGCGCACGGCGGGCAGCCAGGCGGTGGGCCGTGCGGAGCCGCGCGGGAGGCGGACGCGGAACCACTGGGCGGACCATGTGCCGGCTTCGTCGACGATGGGAACCCCTTGGGAGAACTGGCAGTCGGCGGCGAGGACGTCACCGTGCCATACGCGGGTCGGGACGACGTTGTCGACGGTGTAGGGCCGGAGGGGGTCGACCGCCAGGCCGAGACTGCAGTCCGGGATGCGGTCCGTCCGCTCCTTGCAGGCCTGCTCGGTGTTGAACACCCGGACCCGGCCGGGGGTTTCGGCTGCCGTCGGTGCGGCGGGCGCACCGGCTTCGCTGTCGTGCGTGGCGTACGACCAGCTCGCCACCGCCGCCCCGCAGACCGCAGCGGCCATGAGAGCGACGCGGGGAAGTCGCCACCGGCGTCCCCCTGTTGACCTGGTCGCCACCTGCCGGTCGGTGATGCGGGCCAGCAGGGTCTCGGCGGTGTGGGCGGCGCGTGCCGTGTGGGTGGGGGCCAGGCAGTCGGCGGCCAGTGCGCGCCAGAACGGCGGTACGGCGTTGTCCATGCGCAGCGGTGCCCGTCCGTCGGCGTACTCCTGCGCCGCGGCGGCGCGCGAGACCGGCGTGGCACCGGGGAACGGCGAGGCGCCGGCCGCGAACACCTGGTGGATCATGATGCCCAGGGCCCAGATGTCGGTGCTGGGCCGGACCTGTACGCCGTGTTCGCCGAGCGGGGCCTTCCAGCGTTCGGGGGGCAGATAGTCGAACGTGCCCATGGGCAGCGCGTATCCGTGGGTGCCCCGGGTGCCGGTCAGTTCGGTCGCGAGGCCGAAGTCGGCGAGCTTGGCGGAACCGTCCGCCATGAGCAGGACGTTGTCCGGCTTGAGATCGCCGTGGACCCAGCCGGTGCGGTGCAGGTGTGCCAGGCCCTCGCATACGTCGGCGATCAGCCGGGCGCCTTCGGCCTCGGTGGGACCGGCGTCGATCAGGTCGCGCATACTGCGTGCGGCCCGTTCCATGACGAGGACGATCGCGCCGTCCAGGAAAGGCCGGTCCGGTTCGCTGATCACGACGGAGTCCAGGATGCGGATCAGCCGCGGATGCCGGGCCCGGCGGCCGAGTTCGGCCTCGCGCCGGGCGGTGTCGGCGACCTTGCGGGCCTGGCGGGGTGCGAGCCCCTCGGTGGACAGGATCTTGAGCGCGACGTCGTCCTCCTGGGAGCCGCCGCCAACACGCCTGCCCGCGTAGACCGTTGCCCAGCCGCCTGCCCCGATCGGCGTGGTGACCTCCCAGTCGCCGATGCGGTAGCCGGGCGGGAGCGGTTCCGTGCCGTCGCCCCCCGAAGTGTCGCGCCTCATGCGACCGTCCTCGGCGGCAGCAGCGCGAGGTGTTCCTCGCGTACGAGCCCGAAGCGCAGGGCGAGGCCGACGACGGCCTCCCGCTTGCCGTTGCGGCGGGCTGCCCTGCTGCCGGGTTCGCACCCGGCCGGAGTGCTGATGCGCATCTTCTCCTCGGCGAGGTAGTCGATGTGCGAGCTGACGGCACGGGCCGTCAGCCGGGCGCAGGCGGCATGGCCCTTGAGCCGCTCGACGATCTGCGGGGTGGTGGGCACCGCGACCGGCGACTCGTCGCGCAGCCTCGGTTCGCAGAGCGCCGCCAGCACCAGGAAATAGGTGGCGGTCTCGTCCAGGGAGTACGCGGTGACCGTGCGACTCCCCCACGGTCCGCCCATGGCGTCCGGGTCCAGGTAGACGTGGTCGGGCGCGAACACCTGGAAGGCGACGGCGGTGTTGCGGCGGGTGGGCAGCACGACCCGGGAGAACTCGAAGGGGATGGGCGTCCCGGCCCGGCGCGGCGGCACCCTCAGATACTCCCCCGCCCCTTCGGGGTTCTCCACCAGATAGCTCTGGGTCGCGCTGTGGTTGGTGAGCTGCCAGTGGTCGTCGGTCACACGGATCTCGCCCGCCAGCCGGGAGATCGCCTCGTCGACGAGGCGCAGTTCGACCGGTGTCGTCGCGGAGCCCCGCCCGAACCGTGCCACCTCCCCCGGTCCGAGCCGCAGCGTCACCGCGTCCTCCGCGTACGGTTCCGCTCCGGCGTCGCCGCTCCCCTGCGGCAGATGGATCACTATCCCGCCCACTACCCCCTCCTCACACCCCGTCACAGCCGTCACACGAGGTCAAACCTTACCCATCCCCCACAGGGACATCTTTCCGGGTCACGTCGGGCCAATGGGACGAGCTGCTCCGGCCGCACGCCGCGGTGAGCATGATCTCCCGGACGCGGTCGAGGTACTTGGGCACACCCGACGCGGCCTGCACGGTGTCCGGCATGCTGACCACGAGATCGGCCCGGTCGTGGAACCAGTTGAGCCACAGCGACGCGCCGTTGGCGTTGTCGGGACCGGTCAGGACGGTCGCGTCCGCGCTCAGGTAGTCGCGGGAGCCCGGCGCGGTCCGCCCGTCCACGTAGGACGCCATCGGCGGGATGCTGGGAACGCCAGGGATACGACCGCCGTCGAGGAGCAGTTCGAGCGCCCGGTGCAACGGCACGTCGTATCCGGCGCGGGCCCGCTGGAAGCCCTGCTGCGCGGTGCCGATCGCTTCGGCGAGCGTCGGCGAGGAGGGCAGCCGGAACAGCAGCGGTACGAGGTTGACGAGCCAGCCGTGCACGGGGAGCAGCCGGGGGTAGGCCCTGGTCGAGACGGCGGTGAGGACGCGGTGGACGTCGTTGCCGGTGAACTCCCGCTGCGCGAGGGCCAGTGCGGCGAAGGCGCCCGCGGCGAACCCGCCGCCGTGCCGGGCGCAGTAGGCGCGGAACGCACGTGCCTCGTCGCCGGTCAGCACCGGGAATTCGAGCCGGGCGGCGGGCAGCAGTGTGTCGGTGTCGTTGCCCAGGTCCACGGGGAAGTCGGGGAATCCGCCGTCCTCCGCGGCCAGGAACTCCGACCATGCGGCGAGTTCCGGCGAGGCCGCGGTCAGCGATGCGGAGCGCGCGTGCTCGCGACGGTTGCAGTCCAGGTAGCCGGGGGCCGCGGCCGGGCCGAACGAGGTGCTGCCGCAGGCGGCCCGGTACCGGGCGCGGATCTCGTGGAACAGCAGCGCCAGGGAGTGCCCGTCGCTGTAGGCGTGGTCGATCGCGGCGTACACGGTGGAGACGGTGTCCCGGCGGATCACACCGGCCAGCAGGCCGGGCCCGGTCGTGGCGGTCTGCTCGTCGATCCGGCGGTGCAGGTGGGCGCGCAGATCGGCCGTGCTCGTGAAGTCGCCGGTGCGCACCGGGTGCACGGTGAGCGATTCGGGCGGTATGCGGAATCCGGCGAGGTTCCCGGCATCGGGCTCGTACCAGGTGTGGAACGCCTCGTGCCGGCGTACGAGCCCTTGCCATGCCTCGGCGAGGGCGGGGAGATCGGCCCGGCCTTCCAGGTCGAACGCCAGGGCCACCCAGGGCGATTGCCGCCGCCCGGCGGCGCGCTGGGCGGCAGCGAGGCGCAGGTGCGCCTGCTGGAAATGCGACGCGGGCACGTCGTGGGCCACGGGCGCGTGGTCGGTGGCCAGTTGGAACTCGACGACTTCGCCGGGGTCGGGCTGCCAGTCGAGAATCTGGGTCATACGCATGAGTGGGTCTTCTCCTTGACATTGACGTCTGCCGCGCCCCGCCAGGGGCGCTGGGGGCACCTCCCAGCGGTAGCCGGGGGAGGAACTGCGCGCCCAGCCACAACAAACCCGCAGCCGAACAGCTAGGCCAAGAGAGGCACCGCATCGGCCACGGCACCGGCAACGGCACGGGCAACCGCCCGGACAAACCGCCCCACGCCGGCGCGAGCAACCCCCGTGTCCGGAAAGCGCATCGAAAGATGCACACCACGCTCGCTCCTGGTCAGCCACACATACACCTCGGCCGCACCATGGATCCGGCTGCGCAGCATCCGGTCCTCCGGCCGGGGCGGAGTGCCGACGACACGGCGTACGTCGAGGTAGGACACCACGAACCGGGGGTGCACCTCCCTGCGCAGCATCCGGCTGATGTGCGGCAGCGAACTGCCCGGCCCCGGCGGGCGACGGCGCAGTTCGGCGGCGGCCAGGGCGAGGGTGTCGGCGAAGGCCGCCCCGGGATGCGCCGGGATCTGCACCGGGTGCAGGCCGACGAACCAGCCGGGTGCCCCGCGCCACCGGTCGGGCCGGGTGTCGGCCAGGCCGACCGCGGACAGGTGCGGCTCGCCCGCGACGTCCGCCACGGCGAGCGCGAGGCAGGCGAGCAGTCCTGCGGCGGTCGTGCCGCCGCCCGCGCGTGACGCGTCGGCGAACCTGGCGGCCGCCGGTCCGTCGAGCAGCCAGCGGTAGGCGCTGCACTGTGCGACCGGCGCCTCGGGCACGCCGAGGGGCAGCGGAAAGGCCGGGGCCCTGCCGTGGGCGGTGCCGAGCAACGCCTTCCACTGATCAGCGTGTTCGGGCCCGGGCGGCAGCCGGCCGACCAGGTTCCGTTCCTCGGCGCCGAAGTCGAGGTAGGTCGGCCCGGGCGCGTGCGCGGCGCGGCCTGCCAGGGCGTCGCGGATCTGCCCCGGGATCATGGCGAGCGTGCAGCCGTCCGCGATGCCGTGGTCCGCGCCTGCGAACACCGTCGCTCCGCCTGCGCCTTCGACCGTTGCGAAGACCACGTGCGGCCAGTCCAAGGGGCCGGCACTGCGGTCGAAGAAGGCCTCGATCTGCCGGCGCACCGAGGCGCCGTCGGCGAAGTCGCCGATGTCCTCCTGGTGCAGGGTGACTGCGCTTGCGGGGAGTGTGCGGCGCAGGCAGCGCCCGCGGGCCGGTTCCAGTCTGCTGCGCAGGTGTTCGTGGCGGCGCAGCCAGTCCGTCAACGCGGAACCGATCCGGTGCCGGGCGGCCCGGCCCACTCCGAACGACACCCCGATCCAGGCCGGGTCGACATGCCGCAGTCCGCGCGCGGCCGCGCCGCGCACGTGGTGCTCGTGGACGAGCGCGGGCCCGCGCGGGTCGTCGGCCCAGGCCGCGGCCGGGGCGGTGGGTGTCCAGAACACCAGCCGGCCGGCCGGAACCGCGTCGTCCATCAATTCCGTGAACTCCAACGGACTTACCGGCCCGACGGATCGAGAAGCCGGAATCTATTCGCCGACACAATGTTCTCCTCACGAGTTCCCGATGCTGGGTGATCAAGTTATCCGGCGGCGATGAAGCGAGAATGAAACCGGGATGTGTTTGCTGGTCAGGCAGTTCGGGCGACTGCCGGGGCATACACCCCGCTTGTTGCACATGGAATGCACTGCTAGCGTCTGCGCCGATTCGTCGACCGCATCGCCGGAGGGCAATTCATGAACGCACGAGCAGACACCGGGTCGTCGCGTGCCGGAGGAGGTGGAGAACCGTCCACGGAATACGCCGCACTGCGTCGCGATCCGGAATACGCCGAGCTGAACGGCATGCTGCTCGACCTGGTCCCGGTCGGTTCCGGGCGGACCGTCCTCGATCTGGGGTGCGGGGACGGAGCCGTCAGCGAGCAACTGCTGCTGCGCGACCCGGACATGTCCCTGGTCGGTGTCGATCCGGATCCGGCCCTGCTCGACGCGGCACGGGCCCGGCTGGGTGACCGGGCCCGTTTCGTCGCGGGGGACGCGGCCGCCGTCTCCCGGCTGTTCCCGCCGCACGCCTTCGGCACCGTCGTGCTGGCGAACTGCATCCATCTCGTCCCCGGGCTCGACGAGGCGCTCGGCGCGATCGGGCAGGTACTCGCCGGCGGCGGCCGTCTGGTGTTCAACTCGGCCTTCTACGCGGGCTCGGAGACCGCCGCGGACCTGCCGCTGTACGCCGAGCTGGTGGGCACGGCCCGCAGCACCGCCCGGAAGCGCGGGCTCCCGCTGGCCCGCTCGGGCGGCGGCCGGGACCCGGGGCTGCGCAGGAGCGCCGGGGACTACCGGGCCGCCCTCGGCGCGGCCGGATTCACCGACCTGGTCACCACCGAGCGGGAGTTCACGCTGGGCCCGCGCTTTCTCACCGCATTGTGCTCGACCCCGATGTTCGCCACCGCCGCGCTGCCCGGGATCGACAGGGTCACCGCTGCGGAACTGCTCGCCGAGACGCTGGAACAGCAATACGAGCGCGCCCCGTTCACCATCACGCGGCGCTGTGTCCATTTCTCCGCCACCCGGCCGTGAAAGACCTGACGAAAGGAATGCCTCATGACCGAGGTGCTGAACGTGGTGACCCGGGCCGTCCTCGATATCCGGCCGGAACTGGGCGCTGCGGGGACGGAGATATCCCGGGACGCGGCCCTTTTCTACTCCGATGAGCCCGGCCGGCCGGTGCTGGGGCTCGACTCCATGGAGGCGCTGGAGCTGATCTCCGTACTGGAGCGGGAATTCGGGGTCGAGCTGGCGGACACGGACATCAGGATCGCCGATCTCCGCACGGTCGGGGATGTGGTCGACGCGATGTCGGGGCCGCTGCGATGACCGGAGGCGCGCGCCGCCGTGTGCTGGTGACCGGTATCGGCGTCGAGTCGTGCGCGGGCGGCACCCCGGAGGCGTTGTGGGACGCCCTGTCCGCGGGGCGCCCGGCGATCTCGGCCCTGGAACTCGAGGAACCGCTGCCGTGCCAGGTGGGCGGTGTGATCAAGGGGTTCGATCCGCGGGACTACTTGTCCGCCCCGCAGGTCCGCCGTACGTCGCGCTTTCAGCAACTGCTGTTCGCCGCGGCGGTGAAGGCCCGGGCGGACGCCCGGCTGCACAGTGCGCCGGGGGCGCTGTACGTCGGCACCGGTGGCGGCGGGCTCGACGAGACCGCGCAGCTCGTGACGGTCCTGCGCCGCAGCGGGTGGCCGCAGATGAACCGGCTCGGCCTGCTCCGGCTGCTGCCCAACCAGGCGGCCGGGCTGGTCGCCCAGGAACTGGGCATCACGGGGCCGGTGCTCACGCTCTCGAGCGCCTGTGCCTCGTCGACGGACGCCATCGGGGCCGGGATGCGCGCGGTGCGCGACGGTATCGCGGACGTGGCCCTGGTCGGCGGGGTCGAGAGCTGGCTCGAACTGCCGTGCCTGGCACCGTTCTCCCTGCTGGACGCGCTCTCCCGGCGCCCTGCGACGGAGGCCGCCCGCGCATCCCGGCCGTTCGACCGGGACCGGGACGGCATGGTGCCGGCCGAGGGCGCCGCCGTGCTCGTCCTGGAGTCCGAGCGGTCCGCCCTGCGGCGCGAGGCGACCGTGTACGGCGAGGTGCTCGGTGCCGCGTCCACCTGCGACGCCCACCATCCGCTGGCGCCCCGGGCGGACGGCGCGGTGGCGGCCCGGACCATCGAACTGGCCTGCGCCGATGCCGGAGTCGACACCGGCGCCGTGGACCTGGTCAGCGCGCACGGGACGTCGACACCGCTCAACGACCTGGCGGAGACCGCGGCCATCAAGCGCGCTTTCGGCCCGCGCGCGCCGCACGTGGCGATCACGGCGCCCAAGTCCGTCATCGGCCACGCGTGCGGCGCGAGCGGGGTGTTGGAGAGCGTCGGCGTGCTGCTCGCGATGCGCGAGAAGTACGTGCCGCCCACCGCGAACCTGGAGTACCCGGACCCCGGCTGCGACCTGGACTACACCCCGCTCGTGGGCCGGCCCGCCTCGATCGGCGTCGCCGTCAAGCAGAACTTCGGGTTCGGCGGCCAGAATTCGGCGGTGGTGTTCGGCGCGGCGTGACGGCTGCGGAGGGAGGCGGTGCGGAGGAGGCGGTGCCGGGCAGGCCTCACCCGTCGGACATCGCCTCCTCGGCCTTCCCGGCCTCGGCGACCATGTGCAGCAGGGCGTCCACCTCGGCCGGGGTGGTGTGCGGGTTGAGCAGGGTGAGCTTGAGCCGTACCCGGCCGGGGCCCTCGCCGGGGAGTTCGGTGCGGCCGACCACGGCCCGGCCCTCGTGCAACAGGCGCCGCCGCAGCGCACCGTTGATCCGGTCGGTCCCGTCCGGGCCGGCGGAGGCCGGCCGGTAGCGGAAGACCACGGTGGTGAGCACGGGGGCCGTGTGCAGTTCGAGCGCCGGGTGGTCCGCGACCGTCGCGGCCGCGTGCCGGGCGAGGTCGTGACAGGCGTCGACGAGCCGGCCCAGGCCGGACCTGCCCAGCGTCCGCAGCGTCGCCAGGATCTTGAAGGCGTCGGGGCGGCGGGTGGTGCGCAGGGACAGTCCCAGCAGGCTGGGGTAGCCCGCCTCCTCGTCGTCGGCGGGGTTGAGGTAGACGGCCCTGCGCGCCAGCGGGGCGTACGTCTCGGCCCGCCGGACCAGGAACACCCCGGCCGGGGCCGGCTGCCAGCCGAGCTTGTGCCAGTCCAGGGAGACGGAGTCGGCACGTGCGAGGCCGTCGAGCAGGGGGGCCAGGCGGTCGGAGAGCAGGGCGCCGCCGCCGTACGCGGCGTCCACGTGCAGCCAGGCGCCGTACTCTGCGGCGAGATCGGCGATGCGCGGCAGCGGGTCGATGCCGCCGGTGTCGGTGGTGCCCGCGGTCGCCACGACCGCCACCGGGATCTCGCCCTCGGCGACGGAGTGCTTGAGGCGCTGTTCCAGGGCGTCGGGGTCCATGCGCAGGTCGGCGTCGACGGGGACGGAGACGACGGCCGCCTCCCCGAGGCCGAGCACCGCGGCGGCGCGCTGCACGGAGAAGTGGGCTGCGGCGGAGGCGAAGAGACGAGGCGTCAGATGACCGGGCACGCCTGTCAGTTCGGTGGGCCGCCCGCTCTCGCGGGTCAGCTCCCGGTCGCGGGCGAGCATGAGGCCCATCAGGTTGGACTCGGTACCGCCGGAGGTGACCACACCGGCTGCCTGCGCCGGGTCGTACCCGACCAGGGCGGCGAGCTCCCGCACCAGCGCGGTTTCGAGCTCGGTCGCGGCGGGCGCCTGGTCCCAGGAGTCCTGGGAGGGATTGAGCGCACTGACCGCCAGATCGGCGGCGACGGCCACGGCGAGCGGCGGGCAGTGCAGGTGGGCTGCGCAGGCCGGTTCGGCGGGGTCGGCGCTGCCCTGGGCGAGCAGGGTGGTGAGCTGTGCGAGGGCGTCCGTACTTCCGCACGCGGCAAGGGAGTCGGCGACGTCCGCGGCCGTCCGTGCAGGCCCGCCCGCCGGCAGCGGCCCGTTACGACGCCGTGCGCCCTCGGCGAGGGCATCGAGAACGGTACCGAGCAGGGGCCGGAGGGCGTCGGAACCGCTGACGCCGCCCGCGAGGGGCGGGGCGTCGGGGACGGCGTGGTGAGCGTGTCCCGTCACAGCCGGCCCCCCGCCAGGGCGGCCGCGGCCTCCGTGATGGCGTCCGTCAGGCGGTCCAGCACCGTCTCGGCCTGTTCGTCGGTGATGGTCAGCGGCGGCAGCAGGCGGAGCACCGCGTCGTGCCGGCCGCCGAGTTCGACGATGAGGCCTCGGGACAGGCAGCCGGCCCGGACCCGGGCGGCGAGTTCGGGGGCGGCCGGGTGCGCGCCGCAGGCGTCCGGCGCGGCGGCGGGGTCGACGAGCTCGACGCCGATCATCAGGCCGCGCCCGCGGACGTCGCCGATGACCGGGAGTTCGTCGCGCAGTGCCGTCAGCCGTGCCGTCATCCGGGCGCCGACGTCCGCGGCGCGCTCGGCCAGGCCGGACTCGGCGATGTGGCGCAGGGTCGCGGCGCCGGCCGCCATGGCGAGGGTGTTGCCGCGGAAGGTGCCGGTGTGCGCTCCGGGCTGCCAGCCGTCGTAGTCCTCGTGGTAGAGGACCACCGCCATGGGCAGGCTGCCGCCGATCGCCTTGGAGAGCACCATGACGTCGGGCACGATCCCGCTGTGCTCGACGGCCCACATCCTGCCCGTCCGCCCGGCCCCGGTCTGGACCTCGTCGACGATGAGGGGGATGCCGCGCTCGGCGGTGATGCGCCGCATCTCGCGCAGCCACCCGTCGGGGGCGGGGATCACGCCGCCCTCGCCCTGGACCACTTCGAGGATCATGGCCGCGGGCGGCAGCACGCCGCCCGACGGGTCGTCCAGCAGCCGCTCGACGTAGGCGGCCGAGAGTTCGGCGCCGCGTTCGCCGCCGACGCCGAAGGGGCAGCGGTAGGCGTAGGGGTAGGGCAGCCGGGTCACTTCGCCGCCGGTGGGCAGCGGTTGCTTCACGGCGACGTTGCCGGTCGCGGCGAGCGCGCCGGCGGTCATGCCGTGGTAGGCGCCGGTGAAGGCGAGGACGCCGCGCCGGCCGGTGGCGGTCTGGGTGAGTTTCAGGGCGGCTTCGACGGCGTCCGTGCCGGCGGGGCCGCAGAAGTGGACCTTGGCGGTCTCGGCGAAGCCGCGGGGCAGGCTCTCGAAGAGGGCGCCGGTGTAGTCGTCCTTCTCGGCCGTGGCGAGGTCGAGCACGTGGAGCGGGGCTCCGCTGTCGAGGGTGCGCCGGAGGGCGTCGAGCACCACGGGGTGGTTGTGGCCGAGGGCCAGCGTCCCCGCGCCGGAGAGGCAGTCGAGGTAGCGGCGACCGTCGGCTCCTTCGACCGTCATGCCGTCGGCGCGGACCGGCACGATGGGGAACGTGCGGGCGTAGGTCCGAGCGGCGGACTCGCGGGTGTGCTGGCGGTGCAGGACGGCGTCCCGGGTCTCGTGGGGGGTGCCGGTGGCGAGGGTCATCGCGGTAACTCCTGGGAATCCGGGCAGGGGTGGGCGCCCGGTGAGCTGAAGTGCGGACCTGCGCTCCGCAAGGGGCGCGGGACTGTTGACATATGCGGCTCCGCCGCGTGGGCGCGACCGGCCACCGACGGCCTGCAGCTCCCCGCGCCCTGACGGGGCGCCTAAAGCGGCCGGTGTTCCCGGCCGGTGAGGTGGGCAGGGGCGCCGATGCCGTCGGCGAGCGCCGGGTCCGGCTCCAGGGCGCCCCAGTGCTGACGGAGCGGCAGGATGCCTGCCCAGAGGCCGAGTTCCGCATCGGGTCCGTCCCCGTCGTCCGGCGGTCCGGTGCGGATCTTCACCGAGGCATCCGTCAGCTCCAGCGCGAGCAGGGCGGTCGCGGCGAGCTCCTTGCGGCTGGGCCGGCGCGCGTAGTCCCACTGGCCGGGGGCGACGTGCTCGGTGAGGCGGCGCAGGCCTGCGAGCTGCTCCTCGGGGTCGGTGACGAGCCGGGGCACTCCGTAGACCATGGCGCTGCGGTAGTTGACCCCGTGCTCGAAGACCGAGCGGGCCAGCACCAGGCCGTCGACGTGGGTGACGGTCACGCAGACGGGCGCCTGCGGCGAGGCGACGAGGCTCCGGCTGGCGACCGAGCCGTGGAAGTAGAGCGTCTCGGCGGTGGCCCCGTACACGGTCGGTACGACCATGGGGGTGCCGTCGACCACCACGCCGAGGTGACACAGGAATCCGGCCTGCAGCACGGCGTCGAGGTCGGCCCGGCTGTGGCTGCCCTGCTCCCGCAGGCGCCGGTGCCGGGTGCGTTCGGTCTCGGCAAGGACGTCGGGCGGCACGTTCGGCGCCTGCTCGGTCATATCGCGGCTTTCTCATCGGTACGACTCGAACGAACCGTTCGAAGACGAGCGCCAGCCTGCCCGCATCGAGGGCGTTTTGGCAAGGGAGGTCCTGATCACCCGGGCCGGTGCGGGCCGCGCGGCCCGACAGTTGATCAAGTCACCTTGGACCGCTTGCCATTGGGCCTCGACTGCGCAAGGGTGTGCGAGCGGAACCGCGTTATGACGCCTTGATGACGAAAGTACGGGGATGACGACAGAACTACACCCCGCGGCGGAGCCGCTCGACCTCCTGGGCGTGGGAGTAGGCCCGTTCAATCTCTCGCTCGCCGCACTGGCCGACGGAGTCCCCGGCCTGCGCACCGCGTTCTTCGAGCGGAACCACGAATTCCGCTGGCACCCCGGTCTCCTGATCGAGGGCACCACCCTCCAAGTGCCCTTCCTGGCCGACCTCGTGAGCCTGGTCGACCCGTCCAGCCCCTGGTCGTTCCTGGGCCACCTCAAGGCGACCGGGCGGCTCTTCCCGTTCTACTTCGCCGAGAAGTTCCACATCGACCGGGCCGAGTACGACACCTACTGCCGGTGGGCCGCCGAGGCACTGCCCCACTGCCGCTTCGGCCACCAGGTCGACGCGGTCGCCTGGGACGAGGAGCGCCAGGCGTTCGCCGTCGACTACACCTACGAGAGCGCGGGCGGCGAAGAAGTGCTGGCGGGCCGGGAGTTCACCCGGAATCTCGCCCTCGGCATCGGAACGGAACCGTCCGTTCCCGCACTGTTCCGTCCCCTCGTGGAGGACGCGGCGGTCACGGCCCTGCACTCCGCCGACTACCTGACGCACCGCCAGTCCCTGCTCGCCAAGCGGCACGTCACCGTCGTCGGTTCGGGGCAGTCCGGCGCCGAGGTCTTCCTCGACCTGCTGCGCGCCCGCCCGGCCGGCGCCGAGGGTCTCCAGTGGATCAGCCGCTCCCCCGCCTTCGCGCCCATGGAGTACTCCAAGCTGGGCCTGGAGCAGTTCACCCCCGACTACACCCGCTACTTCCACCGCCTGCCCGAGCGGACCCGTGACGAACTGCTGCCCGCGCAGTGGCAGTTGTACAAAGGGGTCAGCGCCGACACCCTCGGCGACATCCACGACGAGCTGTACCGGCGCACCATCGGCGGCGGCTGGCCCGACGCCGTCCTGCGTCCTGCCACGGGTGTCGTCGGTGCCCGCCGCCCGGACGGCTGCGACGGCCGCATCGAGCTGGAGCTGGAGCACACCCAGGAGGGCGGCTGTGAGACCCTCACGACCGACGCGGTCGTCCTCGCCACCGGCTACACCGAGCGCCCCGCCGACGCCCTCCTGCACGGCCTGGCCCCCTTCCTGGTACGGGACTCCGCCGGACGGCCGGAGGTGGACGCCGACCAGCGGCTCGTGCTCGACGGCCCCGTCCGCGGCTCGGTCTTCGTCCAGAACGCCGAGCGGCACACCCACGGCGTCGGCGCACCGGACCTCGGGCTCGCGGCCTGGCGGTCGGCGGTCATCCTCAACGCGCTGACCGGCCGCGAGGTCCACCGCCTGCCGTCCCGGACCGCGTTCACCACCTTCGGGATCCCCCCGGTATCCGGACCGTCCGGCACCGCCGCATCCGGCACCGGCGCGTCCGACCGGGCCGCCGGATCCGCCGCCCGGGCCTGACCCCCGCCCGGGGGTACCTCCCAGCGGTAGTTGGGGGAGCGCCCACCGCACCCCGTCCCATCCGAGCACCCGGAGCAGCCATGCTGATCAGAAAGACGGGCGACGACCAGCTCGTCGACGCCTACGGCATCCGCTTCCAGCAGATCTACCCCCACGGCGGGGAGGAGCTGGCCCCCTGGGGCGTCGGCCGCGCCGTCGTCGAACCCGGAGGCGCCACCGAACCGCACAGCCACGACGACCACGAGATGTTCGTGTTCCTCTCCGGGCGCGGCATCCTCACCGTCGACGACGAGGAGTGCGAGGTCGGCCCCGAGGTCACCGCCCTCCTGCCGGCCGGCAGCCTGCACCACGTGCGCAACGCCAGCGACACCGAGCGGCTGGTCTTCCTCTCGGTGTACTGGCCCGTCCCGCACGGACCGATCGACCTCTGATCCACCCGGTGCCGCCCCGGGCCGCCCGCCCCGGCACCTCGCTTCCGACCGGAGCCCACCATGCCCTCCTTCACCCTGGTCACCGCAGCCCCTCCCACCCCCAACGGCGACCTCCACCTCGGCCATCTGTCGGGCCCCTACTCGGGCGCGGACATCAGGATCCGGGCCCACCGGCTGCTCGGCGGGGAGGGCCTGTTCCTCACCGGCTCCGACCTCCACCAGAGCTATGTGCCCACCAAGGCCCGGCGCGACGGCAGCGACCCGCTGGAGATGGCGGAGGGCTTCGCCGACGAGATCGCCCGCATCTTCGACTCGGCCGGCTTCGCCCCCGACGTCTACGTCCGGCCCTGGCGCTCGGAGCTGCACACCGAGCTCGTCAGCGAGTTCTTCGCCCGCCTCCACGCACAGGGGGCGCTGCGCGTCCGTACCGAACAGGCCCTGTTCTGCGCCGACTGCGACCGCTACCTCTTCGAGGCGCACCTCACCGGCAAGTGCCCGCACTGCGGCGCCGGCAGCGACGGCAACTCGTGCGAGAACTGCGCCCTGCCCAACCGGGTCACCGACCTGGTCGCCCCGGTGTGCAACGCGTGCGGCGGCAGGCCCGTGGAACGTGCCGTCGAGCGGCTGGTGTTCCCGCTCAGCGAGTACGCCGAGCGGCTGCGCGCCTTCCATGCGGCCACCGCGATGAGTCCCCAGCTGGAGGCGCTGTGCGCCGACATGATCGACCGGGGGCTGCCCGACATCCCGGTCGGCCACCCCACCGACTGGGGCCTGCCGATGCCCGTCCCCGGCTTCGAGGACCACCGCATCTACGTCTGGGCCGAGATGATGCCCGGCTACTTCGCGGAGCTGGCCGAGGCCCTGCGCGCGGCGGGCCGGGATCCCGAGGAGTGGCGCACGGTCTGGAACCACCCGGAGACCGAGATCGTCCAGTATTTCGGCTTCGACAACGGCTACTTCCACGCCCTGCTGCAGCCCGCCCTGCTCATGGCCTACGACCCCGACTTCCAGCTGCCCAAGGCGCTGGTGACCAACGAGTTCTACCAGCTGGGCGCGTCCAAGTTCTCCACCAGCAGGCGCCACGCCATCTGGGCCAACGACCTGCTGGCAGCGGTCCCCGCGAGCACCGCGCGGTTCGTCCTGGCCCACGACCGGCCCGAGAACGAGCGCACGTCCTTCACCTGGAGCCGCTTCCACGAGCTGGCCGACGACGAGCTCGCCGGGCGCTGGCAGTCCTGGCTCACCGGTCTGTTCTCCCGGCTCGCCACCCGGACCGACGGCGCGATACCGGCCGGTACCACCCCGCTGCCCTCGCAGGAGCGGTTCCTCCGCCTGCTGGAGGGCATCGCCGAGGAGTGCCTGGCGGCCTACTCCCCCGCCGCCTTCTCGCCCCGCCGCGCCACCCGGCTGCTGTGCGAACTCGTCACCTGCGCACAGGACTTCGCCGCCGCCCAGAGCCGCACGCGCGACGCGGGACGGGCCGCCGGCGCACTCGCCGCGGAGGCCGCCGCCGCCCGGCTGCTCGCCCAGCTCGCCCACCCCGTCATGCCGGAGTTCGCCGAACAGCTGTGGGCCGCGCTCGGCGAGACCGGCACCCCGCGCTGGGACGGCGTGCGGCCGCCGGCCGCCGGGCAGCGCGTCGCGACCGGGGCCCGCTTCTTCGAGGCGCTGCCGGCCGACCTCGAAGAGCAGGTCATGAAGCCGTGACGGGACACCTTCGGGACGAGGCCGTGGTGACCCTCAAGTGATGGTGACCGTCAAGTGAACAGAACCGCCCTGGTCGTCGGAGCCGGCGTCTTCGGCCTCTCCGTCGCCCGTGCACTCGCCCTGCGCTCCTGGTCGGTACGGGTCGTCGACCCCAACGCGCCCGGGACGCAGGGCCCTTCGAGCGCGGAGACCCGCATCCTGCGCTGCGCGCACGGTGCGGACGCCTGGTACACGGAGCTGGTCCGCCGGGCGACGACCGCATGGCGGGCCCTGGAGCGGGAGTCCGGCCGCCGGCTCCTGCTCCCGACGGGGGTGCTCACCCTCGGCCCGCCGGACGACGACACGTGGGAGCGGGCCGCCGCCGCGCACTTCGACCGTCTGGGCATCCCGGCCGACGTCCTGGCGGCGGGCGCCATCGGCCGCCGCTTCCCCGGCTTCGAACCCTCGGGCGGCACCGCCCTGTTCGAGCCGGAGGCCGGGGTGCTCCTGGCCCGGCAGGCGGTGACCGCACTCGCGGAGTCCGCCGCCGAACACGGCGCCGAGCTGCTCCGGGCCACGGCCCGGCCCGACGGCGGCACCGCCCTCGTGGACGGCGAGCCCTGCCGCGCCGACCTCACCGTCTGGGCCGTCGGCACCGCCCTGCCCGCGCTCTTCCCCGGGCTGACGACCGTCCGCCCGGTGCGCCAGGACAGCTGGTACCTGCCGCCGAAGGGCCCCTGGGCGGCGGGCACCGGCCGGCCGGCCTGGCTGGACCGGGCCCACGGCTGCTACGGCATCCCCGCCGTGGGCATCCACGGCGTCAAGGTCGTGCCCGACGTGGAGACGCACCCCGGCGCGCCGGCCGACCCCGTACCCGCCGAGATCCCCGAAGCGCTCCGCACCTACCTCCGCGCCCGTCTGCCGGATCTCGCCGGCTCCCCCGTCGCCCGCCGCGAGGTGTGCTCGTACGCGCTCACCGCCGACGAGCACTTCCTCCTCGACCGCCATCCGGGCCGCGGCGACGTCTGGATCGTCGGCGGCGACTCCGGGCACGGCTTCAAACACGGCCCCGCCTGGGGCGAGTTCGTCTGCGACGTCGTCGAGGGCCGGCGTACGGCCCCGCGGCGCTTCGCCCTCCGCTGACGCCGGCCCGCCCCGGAGAAGACCCACCCCGGAGAAGACCTGTGCCATCTGTCCTGTGGATCCTCACCGCCGCCGCGTTCACCGTCGGCACGGACGCCTATGTGATCGCCGGGATCCTCCCGGACCTGGCCCGGGACCTCGGGGTCACGGTCGGCGCGGCCGGCCAGCTGGTCACCGTGTTCGCCGCGGTCTACGCCCTGGCCGCTCCGGTCGTCGCCTCGCTCACCGCCTCGCTCTCCCGCCGGAGCGCCCTGGCCCTCGCGCTGGCGGTGTTCACCGCCGGGAACGCGCTGACCGCCGTCGCCCCCGGCTACGGGCTGGTCGTGCTCGGCCGGATCGTGGCGGCCGCCGGTGCGGCCGGGTTCACGCCCGCGGCCTCGGCGGCGGCCGCGGACCTGGTGCCGCCCCGCCACCGGGCGAAGGCCCTGGCCGCGGTGATCGGCGGGATCACCACCGCCACGGCACTCGGCGTACCGCTGGGCACCCTGGCGGCGGGGGTGCTCGGCTGGCGGGCCACACTCGGTGCCGTGGCGCTGCTCGGCCTGACGGCACTCGCCGGCGTGGCCGCACGCCTGCCGGCCCTGCCGCCGGGCACCCGGCACACGCTCGCCGAGCGCTTCGCGGGTCTCAGGAACCCCGCGGTCCTCGCCGTGCTCGCGGTCTCGCTGTTCACCGTCACCTCGGAACAGGTGGTCTACACCTACATCGGCACCGCCCTCGCCCCGGCCACCGGGGCCAGGGCCGGCGTGCTCGCCGCACTCCTGCTCGTCTTCGGTTTCGGCGCACTCGTCGGCAACGCGGCTGCGGGCTGGGCCACGGACCGCTTCGGCAGCCGGATCACGCTGCTGCTCGCGGTCGGCGGAATGACAGCGGACCTGGCCCTGCTGCCCTGGTGGTGCCGGAGCCTGCCGACCGCGGCGGCGGCGATGTTCTGCTGGGGCCTCACGGCCTGGATGTACGTAGTGCCGCAACAACACCGCCTGCTGTTCCTCGCCGACCCGGGCGGCCCCCTGGCCGTGGCGCTGCACAGTTCCGTGCTCTACCTGGGCATGGCGCTGAGCGGCGCACTGGGCGGCGCGGTCCTGCAGTTCGGCGCACCACCCTGGCTGGCTCTACCGGCCGTGCTGCTGGGCGCACTTGCGGTGGGGGTCGCGGCCGTGGGGTACGGGAAGGAGCGGGGCTCCGTGTGAGCGGTTCGCAGGAATGCCCATACGGAGCCCCGCTCAGACCGTTTAGGACCACGTCTGGTCGTCTGCCCCGTTGCAGTCCCAGACGATCGCCTTGGCCCCCCAGTCGGTCCGGCCACCACCAATGCTCATGCACAGATCAATGGCGCCACCGTTGGCCCTGTTGTTGGCGCTCATCATCGGGTAGTACGCGCCGCCATCGGGCATGTACCACATCTGATCGCCGTTGCCGTTGCACTCCCACTGGATCACATCGGCGCCCCGGTCCCAGCTGCCGCCTCGGATTCCCAGGCACAGGTTGGACCCGACGTTATGGAGCCTGTAGTAACCATTGCCCAGAGCCTCGTACCGCCACTTCTGGTCATCGTTGCCATTGCAGTCCCACTGAATGGCCATCGCTCCCCAGTCCTTGCTTCCTCCCTGAATGCCGAGGCACCAGCCGGAGTGCTTGTTGCGAATTTCAACACCGGTGGCAGCTGAAGCAGTCGGAGCGGACACCACTCCCGCAACTGCAAGCATGAGACCGGAAACAACTGCGCCCACGCGCCTGAGAGTCATGAACCCTTACCTTGACTTGAGAAGAATCGACAAAGGCTCCGCCCGAGGTCGTCTGATCCCTCGAAGGCGCAGCAAGCAAAACGGCGAACGTTGTACGGCGACGCCACGGCGGCCCGCTTCCAAACATGATCATGCCACAACTTGACCATCTGTGAGGTTCCTTGACATACACCGCACTTGGCGACCTACAGGGTCGCTTGGACCGGGAACTCGACAAAGCCGACTGCGGATCGTCTCCGGCGCCGTGCAGGATGCCTCCGAACTGCACAGTGGCCCGACGGGCCTGCCAGGGCGGCGAGTTGCAAGATGCTGTCCCGAGACGGCCGGCACCTCCGAACACATCGGAACCCTCGGCTCCGGAAATCCTTCGGGGGTTGATCACGCTGCCGGCGCGACGGAGGATTCTTCCTGGTGACCGGTGGTGTGCCGGTCGAGTCCGGCCAGCAGACCGTCCAGGTCGGAGGTGGTGAACTTCCACTGGAACGGCTGTGCCGTGGCGTTGTAGCGGTCCCGCGGTGGGAGGAGCCGTTGTCGACAATCCGGAAGACGCGCTTGGCGCTGACGTACGGTTCCTGGCTCATGACCTGGGCGGCCAGGGCTTGAGCGCGTCCTCGGCCAGCCGGCGTCGCACGGTGGAGGGCGACACTGCGGTGACGATCTGGCGGGTGATGGCCTCGCGGGCCAGTTCCGGGCACGACCAGCGTGAGAGCAGCATTCCGGTCTCGGCGGGCAGTCGGCAGGCCAGCGCCTTGACCTCGGTGGCCTGCAGCGGTGTGAACGAGGCGGGACGGCCGCAGCGTTGACGGTCTTTGAGTCCGGGCAGGCTCGCCTGGGCAAACCGGCCACGCCAGCGGCGCACGGTGTCCAGGTGCAGCCCCGTCTCCCGGGCGATACGCGCGTTGGAGCGTTCGGCGGCGCTCAGGGCTATCGGACAGGCAGTGCGGACGGGCATGGCGGGCGAACCGATCGGCTGAAGTGGATCACTGGCACGCCACAGCCTGCCCCGCCCGCCGCGGGGACGGCCGATACTCCTGTCCTGTTTCAGGGCCGGTAGATGCACTCCGCCAGCGTGGTGTGCTTCTTCCAGCCCAGCGTCTCGTACAGCGTGCGCCCGGCGTCGGTCGCGCCGAGAACGCCGAGGACCGCGCCCGTCTCCAGGGCGTGGTCGGCAAGCGTACGCATCACGAAGTTGCCCAGCCCGCGCCGCCGATGAGCCTCCTCGGTCATCACCCGGTCCACGACCACGGCTTCCCCGAGGGATGCCATCTGCCCCTGGGCCGCCTGCTCGCCCACCGCGTCCAGCACCCGAGCGTAGGTGACGGCTCCAGTGGTCTCCACGGTCACGGTGTACCCCTCAGGCGCGACCGGGTCCGTGGCCATCAGGTCAACGGCCATCAGATGGCCGGTCTCCTCCCAGGCCACCACCCACCCCGGGGACAGCCAGGACTCGATCTCCTCCGGCTCCGCAGGCATCTTCATCCAGGTCCGCGGCACGGACACCGAGGCCGCGGCGCTGCGGACCAACGACTCCTCGGCCTCGGGCAGGACATGACGCCCCACTTCGTCGGCGTTGCCGGCCACTTCGATATAGAACCCCCACGGCTTCTCGACAGGCGGAGGCGTCCGCCGGGACACGGCCCAGCCCGCCACCCAGGTCCTGACTATGTCCGCAACCATCAAGCCCTCCCGAAGCTGCGGCCGCACCAACGGCCAGGTAATAGACAGCAGTCGGGATCACACATTACGTTGCCGTCAGCCTGCGGCATCTGTTTTGCCGGGCTGCAGCTCCTGAAGGCAGGAGTCAACCCCCGGGCCGTCGCCTACTACGAAGCCACCCTCGCCAACGCCGCGGCCCAGGACGGCGACCGCAAGACGGCCACCCACCATCTCGCCCTCTCCGAGACCGCCATCGGCCGCCAGGAGCAACGGCCGGCGAGTCCTGGGCAGCCCACTGCTCCCCCGGCCGATGGGCCCATGAATCCGGCATGATCTTCGCCCGCCTCGGCGATCTCGATACAGCCCGAAGAACACCTCCGCCTCGCCCTCGACATCCACGGCCTCGACCGCCGCCGAAGCCGCGCGATCGTCCTCGCCGACCTCGGCGGCGTCCGCCTTCGCCAAGGCGACCTCGACGGTGCCCTCGCCACCTGGAACGACTTCGTCGACTGCGCGGACGGCATCCGCTCCATCAAGGTCCACACAGCGGCCGACGACATGTGCACCCGGCTCAACCGGTTCAAGCACCTCGCCGGATCGGACGAACTCCGTCGGAAGGCGGCCCTGCTGGTGTCCTGACGCAACATAGAACCACGGCCGGCCCCCGGTCCGGCCGTCCGGCGTTCCACAGGAACGACAAAAGCGAGGAGTGGAACCACTCCTCGCCACTCTTAACTTATAGCGCACTGGGGGCCTTGCGGCAAGGCCCCCGTCATGGCGCAGAATCTCCGGCCGAGGCCAGAAACGCGCAGAGCGCTGGCCCGCGTTCAACCTGCTCATGGGGGATTTTGTGATCGACGTGATCGTGGTCGGCAGCGGACCGACCGGCCTGATGCTGGCGAGCGAGTTGCGGCTGCACGGCGTGCGGGTGGTCGTGCTGGAGAAGGAAGCGGAGCCGGCCGCGTACGTCCGTGCGCTCGGCCTGCATGTGCGCAGCATCGAAGTGATGGACCAGCGCGGGCTGCTGGAACGGTTCCTGGCCAACGGAAAGCAGTACCCGCTCGGCGGCTTCTTCGCCGGCATCCCCAAGCCCGCACCCCAGGGGCTGGACACCACCCACTCCTACGTGCTGGGCATACCGCAGCCCGTCACCGAACGGCTGCTGACCGAGCATGCCACCGAGCTCGGTACCGAGATCCGGCGCGGCTGTGCACTGGCCGGGCTGAGCCAGGACGAGCACGGGGTGACCGCCGAGCTGGAGGACGGGACGCGGCTGCGCTCGCGCTACCTCGTCGGCTGCGACGGCGGCCGCAGCACGGTGCGCAAGCTGCTCGGCGTCGGTTTCCCCGGCGAGCACAGCCGGAACGAGACGCTGCTGGGCGAGATGGAGGTGGGCGTCCCGCCGGAGACGGTGGCCGAGGTGGTGGCCAAGGTCCGCGAGACGCAGAAGCGGTTCGGCCTCGGGCCGTTCGGGGAAGGGATCTACCGCGTCGTCGTGCCCGCCGCAGGGCTGGCCGAGGACCGCACGGTCCCGCCGACCCTCGATGAGTTCAGGCAGCAGCTGCGGGCGGTCGCCGGCACCGACTTCGGCGTGCACTCGCCGCGCTGGCTGTCCCGGTTCGGCGACGCGACCCGGCTGGCCGAGCGCTACCGGGTCG
This sequence comes from Streptomyces morookaense, assembly GCF_013030945.1. GTDB lineage: Bacteria > Actinomycetota > Actinomycetes > Streptomycetales > Streptomycetaceae > Streptomyces > Streptomyces morookaensis. Next base: position 82,396 of record NZ_JABBXF010000029.1, read on the forward strand.
GCAGGGTGTTGCTGGCCGGCGACGCCGCGCACATCCACCCGCCGACCGGCGGGCAGGGGCTCAACATGGGCGTCCAGGACGCGTTCAACCTCGGCTGGAAACTGGCAGCCGAGGTCAACGGCTGGGCCCCGGAAGGTCTGTTGGACACCTACCACGCCGAACGGCACCCGGTGGCCGCCGACGTGCTGGACAACACCCGCGCGCAGATGGAGCTGATGTCCACCGAGCCCGGTGCCCGGGCGGTGCGCCGACTGGTGTCGGAACTGATGGACTTCGAGGAGGTGAACCGGTACCTGACCGAGAAGATCACGGCACTTGGGGTCCGTTACGACTTCGGCGAGGGCCACGAGCTGCTCGGCCGGCGGATGACGGACATGAAGCTGGAGCAGGGGCGTCGTCTCTACGAACTGATGCACGGCGGCCGCGGGCTGCTGCTCGACCGGACGGGCCGGCTCTCGGTGGCGGGCTGGGCGGACCGCGTCGACCACGTCGCCGACGCCGCCGAGGAACTGGACGCACCGGCAGTGCTGCTGCGGCCGGACGGCCATGTGGCGTGGGCCGGTGAGGATCAGGAGGACCTGGTGGGACAGCTGTCCCGGTGGTTCGGCACGCCCAGCCACGACGAGCCCGCAGCCGGAGCACTGCGCTGAGCACAGCTCACGCCGCCGTCCCCCACCCACCGCGGCAGTAGCCGCCACGCACCACGCGGTAGCCGGGCACCTGCACAGCAGCCAGAAGCCCGCCCCAGGCAGCGGCGTTCGCCTCGATCGTCCGTGGGACCTCCCGGTACTCCGCCGCGCTGCGGGCCCCCGCCAAGCCCCGTGCGTAGTACCAGGCGTTCTGGCGCCACATCACGAACAATTCGTGTGCGCTGAGGCCGGCGACCGGGTTCCAGCGGTCGTCCGCCGTGGCGACCAGCGGGTCGTAGCGGCGGGCGACGTCCTGGACCGCGGGCCCGTACGCGCGGTCCAGGACCGACTGGAGCCTGTCGTGGTCGGGCTTGCGGCTCGTGCCGTCGGGCCGGGTGAGGCCCGACCCGGCCAGCGCGTACGGTTCGTCGCGCTGGATGTGGGCGTTGACGGCCAGCAGGACGTCCTGCCCGGCGTCGGTCTGCCCGTTGCGTGCCGCGGCGAACGCGATGCGCCACGCCTCCGGCACCGGGCGCCCGTCCTGGTCTGCGCGCAGGGCCCGCAAGTAGAGGCCGGCGAAGCGGGCGTTCAAGTCGCGGGCCACCCAGGCCGGATCCGCGAAGAACCCGGGCCGTTCCTGCACCGTCCGGCGCAGGGTGGACTGCACCCAGACGTACACCGCCGCGAACGGCGCCCGGTGGTCGCATCCGAACCGGTCGCGCAACGTGCCGAACGCGTGCTCCAGTTCCCCGGCGCAATCCGCGGCGGGGCGGCCTCGGCCCGCGAGCACATGGCTTCCGCCGAGCGCACCAAGCGCCGTCGCCGCCCACACCGGTAGGTACCCCCGTTTCCGCCCGCCTCCCCGCGCGCAGTATCGAGAGAGGGACACGGCAGCATCGGGCCGGAGGGGGAGATCATGACGGTGATCGTGGGGCTCGTGCACGACGGGCGGGTGCATCTGGGCGGCGACTCGGCCGGTGTCGCCGGTCTCAGTCTCACCGTCCGCCGGGATCCGAAGATCTTCCGCAACGGCCCCTACGCCATGGGGTTCACCACCAGCTTCCGCATGGGGCAGCTGCTGCATCACGCGTTCAAGGCGCCCAGGCCAAAGGGTGACCTGGACCGGTTCATGACCACCGTCTTCGTCGACAAACTGCGCGCCTGCCTCAAGGACGGCGGCTGGGCGCGCAAGGACTCCGAGCAGGAGAAGGCCGGGACGTTCCTCGTCGGTGTCCACGGCCGGCTGTTCGCCGTCTACGACGACTACCAGATAGGCGAACCCGCCGACGGATACGCGGCCGTGGGGTGCGGGGGCGAGTTCGCGCTCGGTGCCCTGCACGCCACCGCGGGCCTGGATCTCAAGCCCCGCGAGCGGCTGGAGATGGCGCTCGCGGCCGCCGGCCATCACAGCGCCGGGGTCTCCTCGCCGTTCACCTACGTCACCGCGCGCAAGGTACGCACCTGAGCCGCCGGGCACCCCGCTCCCTACCCCCTTCCCTCCGCCCCCTCCTACGATGAAGTCCTCTCGGGGGGAGGGTTGTTGACGTTGACAGACGGAACTGGGAGGGCCGGCCGACGGGTCGAGAACGCCGTCGCCTGGACCATCAAGAACCTCGACGCGGTCGTCGCCATGGGTGCGGCCCTGGTCATCGGGCTGATGGAGATCTTCGATCACCATCTCGGGCCGGGCGTCGGTTCCGGCGCGACCCTGCTGGTGCTCGGCGCGCTGGTCTACGGGAACCTCGCCGAGCGGCGGCACCGGATGGCCGACATCCGCGAGGCGACGCTCGGGGCCCAGCGGGCGATCGAGGATCTGGTGATGGTGAAGTCGCTGTCGGGCGACGATCTCGAACGGGCGCTGGACCGGGCCCGGCAGACCACCCAGGGCTGGGTGTTCAAGGGCGGGACGGGGACGTATCTGCGGGCGGTGACCCTGCCGGTCTGCGTGCAGCAGGCGCGGATCCATCGCCGCCCGCTGTCCATGAAGATCGACATCGTGAATCCGGCGGACGAGCGGGCCTGCGCGGCATACGCGCGGTTCCGGCAGACCTTCGCCCACCGGCTGGAGTTCCTGCCGCCCGACCCGTGGAGCGTCGACCGGGCCCGCAAGGAGTCCTTCGCCACGGTGCTCGCCGTCTGCTGGTACCGGCAGCGGCTGGACACCCTGGAGGCGGGCGTCTACCTGTCGTCGGGCGTTCCCACACTGCGGTTCGACCTGTCCGACTCGTGCCTCATCATCACCCAGGACGATCCGAGACGGGCCAATCTGCTGGTGGAACGCGACCGGCCGCTCTACGACTACTACGTCACCGAGCTCCATCAGAGCCGGGAGCAGGCGGCCACCGTCGATCTGCGCAACGCCGAACCGCTGAGCGAGGAACCCACCGTCGACGAGGCCCACCGGCTCTTCGAGAGCATCGGGCTGCCCCTGCCCACCGCCTTCTCCGACCGGGACGTGGGCGAGATCATCGACAAGGCGCTGCATGCGGAGAACCCGTACCGGAGGTGACCTGCGCAGCGGGAGGCGCCGTGGACGACCGATCAGTGGACCACCGGCTCTTCGAGGAGGCGGCGGCCGGCCGGTGCGGTACGGAGCCGCTGGTCCGGGCCGCCTGTGCCGCGCTCGGCGACATCGCCGCCGGGCGACGGGAGGTGCGCGCCGTCCGGCATCCCCTGGGCTTCCTCTGCTTTCCCGTGGAGCGCGGCGGCGACTGCGGCGTCTGCATCCACGCCTTCGGCGCCGAGGCCCACGAACCAGCGCCCCCGCTCACCACATCGCCGGTGCATGCCCACAGCTGGGACCTGACCAGTTGTGTGCTGTACGGCCAAGTGATCAATGTGTCAGTAGAGGTGACGGAGCATCAGCAGAGCCCGATGCATCGCGTCTTCGAGATCGTCAGCGATCCCGCGGGAGTCGACGAACTCCGGCCGACGTCCTGCCTGGTGACCCACGAGGCGGGCCCGGCACAGACCAGCGGCGCCGGAGACATCTACACCCTCCCCGCCGGGCAGTTCCACACCACTCTCGTGTCCGGCCCGGGCGCCGCGACCTTCCTGCTGGGCTGCTCCCGGCCGGGCGGCCGTGACCTCTCCCTCGGACCGCTGCATGGCACCGGGCACCGGGTGGTACGACAGCAGTGCGACGCCGAGCAGTCCGCCCGTATCGCGGGCTCCGTCCTCAGGAGGATCCATGCTCCTCACCGCCGATGACGCGCAGGACCTGCCGCTCCCCGCCTCCCGCTTCGCCGGCGAGCACCGGCTGGCGGTGAGTGCCGCGCGCGAGGCCGGCGCGCTGCTGCGCTCGCATCTGAGGGGCGAGGCCCCCCAGCAGTACGCGGTCAGGTCCAAGGGGTCCCTCGGGGATGTCGTCACCGATCTGGACACCCTGGCCGAGACCGCCATCGTGCAGCGCATCCGGGCATGCTTCCCGCACGACCGGATCCTCGCCGAGGAAGCCGGTGAGCTGGCCGGTGAGCCGGCGGGCGCCGCCGCCAACGGCCGTACGTGGCTGGTGGATCCGCTGGACGGCACCAACAACGTGGCCATCGGGCTGGCCGCCTGCGTCGTCGGCATCGCCCTGTGCGCGGGCGACGAGCCCGTCGTCGGCGTGGTGCACGACCCGGTCACCGGCAGGACCTGGTCCGCGCTGCGCGGCTGCGGTGCCCGGGGCCCGCACGGGCCGCTGCGGGCCGCCTCCCGCGCGTCCTCGCCGGCCGGTCCGCTGCTGGGCTGGACCCAGGGGTACGGGGTGGCCCGCGACGACCCCCGGGCACGGAGCCTCAGGACGGGCCTCGAACGCGGCTCCCGGCGGCTGCTGCAGTTGTGGGCCCCCTTGCTGACCTGGTCCATGCTGGCCCGCGGCGACATCGACGGGTTCGTCGGCTACCGCGCGGAGGCCATCGACCTGCCGGCCGGGGCGCTGCTGGCGACGGAGGCGGGGGCGGAGATCCGTGCCCTGGACGGGGGGCCGTTCCGTGCCGGGGTCACCGGCCCGGACACCGACCGCAGTTTCGTCGCAGGGCGGCCGGAGGAGATGCCGCGGCTGCTCGACCTGGTCAACCGCTGTCACATGAACTCCTGACGAACGCACTGCCGAACCGCGGGGAGCGGTTGCCGAGTTGCCATAAGTGATCCGGCCGCTGCCGGGACATGGGACGCGTGTGCCCTCTTGTGCCTGAGAGCTGCGTGGTGTGTGCTGGCGCGCGTTCCCGAACCCGGCACCGAGGTGGAACCATGACTGAACTCTCCCGTCGGCGGCTGCTCGCATCGACTCTGGGCGGTGGCGGTCTCGCGGCCGCGCTCTCCGTGCTCCCGCCCAACCTCAGACGCGCGATGGCGGATGCACCGAGACGGCTGGAGAAGCTGGACGACATCGAGCACGTCGTGATCCTGATGCAGGAGAACCGGTCGTTCGACCACTACTTCGGCACGATGCGCGGGGTCCGGGGGTTCGACGACCCGCACGCCGTGACCCTGCCCGACGGGCGTCCGGTCTTCTACCAGCCGGACCCGGCCAACCCCGAGGGCTATCTCCTGCCGTTCCATCTCGACACCCGGAACACCAGCTCGCAGGCCATCCCGTCGACGAGCCACGCGTGGACCGTGCAGCACAGCGCGATCAACGGCGGCGCCATGGACAACTGGGTCCCCGCGCACCGCAAGGCCGACGGCGAGCGGAACGGCCCGTACACCATGGGCTATTACCGGCGCGAGGACATCCCTTTCCACTTCGCGCTGGCCGAGTCCTTCACCCTCTGCGACGCCTACCACTGTTCGGTCCTGGGCCCGACCTGGCCGAACCGGCTCTACCACTGGACGGGCACCATCGATCCGGGCGGACGGTACGGCGGGCCCGTCATCAGCAACTCGATCCCGTCACCCTTCCGTTGGACGACCTACCCGGAGCGGCTGACCAAGGCCGGCGTGTCCTGGCACGTCTACCAGGAGGAGGACGACTACGGCTGCAACCCCCTGGAGTTCTTCCAGGCGTTCCAGGACGCCCGGCCCGGGGATCCGCTCTACGAGCACGGCCTGACCATCGGCCCGGCCGGTGCGTTCGAACGCGACGCGCGGGCCGGGCGGCTGCCCACCGTGTCCTGGATCATCCCCCCGTCCCCGCTGTGCGAGCACCCGGACTACCTCCCCGCGGTGGGTGCCGACTTTCTCGCCGGGCTGCTGGACGCCGTCGCCGCGAATCCGGACGTGTGGCGCAAGACCGTGTTCATCATCAACTACGACGAGAACGACGGGCTGTTCGACCACGTGGTGCCGCCGCTGCCGCCGCAGGGCACGCCGGACGAGTTCGTCGGCGGACAGCCGATCGGGGGCGGCATCCGGGTGCCGTGCATCATCGTCTCGCCGTGGACCCAGGGCGGTTTCGTGGCGAGCGAGCCCTTCGACCACACCTCCGTCCTGCGCTTCCTGGAGCGCCTCACCGGGGTGCGCGAGCCGAACATCAGCGACTGGAGACGCCGGACCTTCGGCGACCTGACCTCCGCGCTCGGCCTGCCCGGCTCCCGGTCCTTCCCGCCGCTGCCGCCGACCAGGGACCAGCTGTGGGAGGCGGAGCACAATGTCGCCACGCTGCCGCCGGTGACCGTCCCGGGCGAGGACCAGACCCCGCCGCACCAGGACGACCCCGGCGCACGCACGAACTCCCCGCACGCCCCGGCACCGCGCAGCAGGACGAAGAGCCTGATCGGCGCCGTCCCCTCGTACACCATGAGCCGCATCGTCGAGAACGCCACCACGCACAAGGACGACTTCCCGCACGGCACCGCGGGAAGCGACTTCCCCGGCACCCAGGACGCGGCGCCGAAGAGCGCCCCGCGCACGGGACCGCACGTCTATGCGGCCTGCATCGTCAGCAACACCATCTCGGTCGTCGACCCGGCGAACCGCAAACTCGTCGCCAGCATCCATGCCGGCACCAACCCCTTCGGCGCGGCCAGGACCCCCGACGGCCGCAAGGTCTACATCAGCAACTCCGGCGCGAGCAACGTCTCGGTCCTGGACACCGCGAAGGGCCGCATCGTCACCACGGTCCCCGTCGGTCTCTTCCCGCACGGGATGGCGGTCTCCCCGGACGGCGCGTATCTCTACGTCGCCGCCACCGGCCCGGCCACCGGGGCGGACGGGTCGCGTTCCCTCTCGGTGGTCGACACCGGCTCCGACAAACTCAGCGACACGTGGGAGACCGGCACCGCCCCGCGCTGCGTGGCCGCGGGTCCTGACGGGCGGACGCTGTATGTGACCTGTTCCGACGGGCTGTCCGTGATGGACGCCGAACAGGGCGAGGTCCGGCACACACTGACCGACCAGGCGCAGGCCAATGGTGTGGCGGTGCACCCCGACGGGCAGCGCGTGTACGTCGTCAACACCCTCGGGAACACGCTGTCGGTCGTCGACGCCCGCACCCACCGGACCGCCGAACGCATCCGCGTCGGCACGTCCCCCTGGCAGGTCGCCGTGAGCCCGGACGGCTCGCGGGTCTACGTGACGGGTGCCAACGACGACACGGTGACGGTGCTCGACGCCCGCACCCATCGGGTCGTCACCACGGTGCGCGTCGCCCACGTGCCGACGAGCATCACGGCCGTCGGCGACACGGTCTGGGTGTCGACGAACGCCTCCAGCACCGTCGACGCCGTCGACGCGCGGACCTTGAAGGTCGTCGGCAGCACGCCGCTGGGACTGGCCGCCTCCCCGAGCGGGCTGGTGGTCGCCTGACGGGACTGTTCAGCCACGACGCGCCCGCAGATGACGTACCCGGGGCTCCGCCCCGGACCCCTGGCCGGTGCATCGACTGCGGGCCGTCGGCGGCTGGTCGCGGATGACGCACTGCACTTTGTGGTGCGCCTCACCTCGTCACCGCCAGCGCCGCGACGGCCGCCAGCACCGACCCCGTCGCCAGTACCGCGCCGGTGCCCAGGAACCGTGTCAGCGGTACCGTCACCCCCTGCGCGCGGCAGCGCTCGAACCACAGCAGGGTGGCCAGTGACGCCCACGGGGTGATCACCGGGCCCGCGTTGGTGCCGATCAGCAGGGCCAGCAGCTGGTCGTGATTGGCCGCCGGGACGGCGGACTCGCCGGCCAGGTAGACGGGCAGGTTGTTCAGGACGTTCGACATGCCTCCGCCGACCGCCCCGGCCCGGAACTGGCCGAGCAGTCCGCCGTCGGAACCCACCGCCGCGGACAGCACGCGGTGCAGGCCGTGGACGTCGAGCGTCTCCACCACCAGGAACATCCCCGGGACGAGCACCAGCAACCGCCACGGCACCAGGGACGGGCGCAGCGCCGACCGCTGTCGCACCGCGTAGACCGCGACCACGACCGCCGCGGCCGAGGCGGACGCGGCCCACAGCGGGACGACGTCGAGCAGGAGCACCAGCAGGAACGCGGCGCACGCCGCCCCGCACACCCAGAACAGCACCCGGTCGGCGGGCCGGTACGGCTCCGGCGGCACGTAGGTCTGCGCCCCGCGTCTGCCGGACCGCCAGTAGAACAGCCACAGGCATCCCATGGTGACCGCGATCGCGGCGAGTTGGGGTGCCCACATCCGGGCGGCCAGGCCCAGGGGGCTGAGCGCGACCCGGTCGGCGGCCAGCAGGTTGGTCAGGTTGGACACGGGCAGCAGCAGGCTCGCCGTGTTCGCCAGCCACACGGTCGTCATGGCCAGCGGCACCGCCGCGATGCCCACCCGGGAGGCCAGTGCCAGCATGACCGGGGTCAGCAGCACCGCCGTCGTGTCCAGGTTGAGTGTGATCGTGGTCACCGATGCGAACGCCACGCACAGCACGAACAGCGCTGCGTAGCTGCCCCGGCCCGCGCGGGCCACGCCCGTCGCCACCACGTCGAACACACCGGCCCGCCCCGCCAGTTCGGCGAGGACGATGACGGTGCCGAGAAAGGCCAGCAAGGGTGCAATGCGCTCCATGGCGTCCCGTGCGGGAGCCGTCGGCAGCGCACCGGTGGCGAGGCACAGCAGACCGCAGAGCAGTATTCCCCCGGCCAGCCAGTCCAGCCGGTGGAGACGTTTCAGGGCAGCCAGAGCCCGAGCAACATACATGGTCAGAGCATCGCACGGGCGTCGCACGGGCCTCGCACGATCCGGTGACCCGCGTGACGACGGTCCGTACCATGGGTATATGACCCAGAGGCGTGAACGCGCGGTGCAGCAAGGGTTGTTGGACTTCTTCATCAGCTATTCGCCGGCCGACGAACGCTGGGCGACGTGGATCGCCTGGACACTGGAGGAGGCCGGCTACCGCACCGTCGTCCAGGCCTGGGACTTCGTGCCCGGAACCAATTTCGTCGACTTCATGGACCGTGGTGTGAGCCAGTCCGCGGCCGTGATCGCGGTGCTGTCCCACCACTACGAGAACTCCCGCTACGGCCGCATGGAGTGGCAGGCCGCCCTCCGTGCCGACCCGGACGCCCCCGACCGCAGGCTGATCACGGTGCGCGTCGAGGACATCCCCGTCGAGGGCCTGCTGGCCACCATCACCTATGTGGATCTTGTCGGCGTGCAGGAGGGTGCGGCCGCCCGTGACCTGCTGCTGACCCGGGTCGGCCAGGCGCTCGCCGGGCGGGCGCGCCCGGATCGGCATCCCGGGTTCCCCGGCGGTCCGGCCGGGCCGCCCGCCCCGGTCCCGGACCCGGACCCGCAGCCGTCGTCCGGCCCGCAGCCCGGCGGACCGGGCTGGCCGGGGCGGCGCCGTCCCGCCGCACCGCCCGGCTATCCCCTGGCGGCCGACAGCGGCCACGCCCGCCAGGCCGTGTCCGTCCTGCACCTGGCCGGGCCCGGGTTCGGCCGGGGTGCCGACCCCGCCGATCTGCAGGCCGCGGTCTGGGGCGATCTCGTCGAGCTCACCGACGCGGGGGCGCCGGCGCCCGACCTCCTCGTCGTCACCGGTGACCTGACCGCCTCCGGCGGCCCGCGCGAGTGCGACCAGGCGCTGACCTTCCTCACCGGGCTGCGCGCCCGTCTCGGCCTGGCGGCCGACCGGCTCGTGGTGGTGCCCGGTGAGCAGGACGTCAACCTGGCCGCCTGCCAGGCGTACTTCAGCACCTGCGAGGCCGACGAACTGCAGCCCAGACCGCCCTACTGGCCCAAGTGGCGCCACTACGCCCGCCTGTTCCAGGAGCTCTACCAGGGCCTGGACGCGGTCTTCGACGCCGACCAGCCCTGGAGCCTGTTCCCCGTGCCGGCCCTGCGCACCGTCGTCGCCGGCCTCAACTCCTCGATGGCGCACAGCCACCGGCCGGACGACAGGTATCCCTGGCTCGGCCCCGAGCAGGCGGCCTGGTTCGCGCAGGCCCTGCGCCGCTACGAACAGGACGGCTGGCTGCGGCTGGGGGCCGTGCGCCATCCGCCGGAAACCCACCGGTGGCTGGACGGCGGACGGGGCGCCGCCACGCCGCCCGGCGGCACCGGCGAACGGGGGCGCCGTCAGGGTGCCGCCGTGCTGCGCGACACCGATGTCCTCGCCCGCCTCGTCGCCCCGCGCCTCCACGTGCTGCTGCACGGCCCCCACGGCGCCCCGCGGGCCACGTCGGGCGCGCCCACCGCCGCCGCGCTGTCACTGGCATCGGGCGAACTGCCGGTCCTCGGCGCCTCCGCGCCGGGCCGGTACCAGCTGCTCCGCATCACCTCCGAGGGGCTCACCCGCTGGCCCGGCCGACCGCCCTGGCGGTGGGAGACGCCGTGGCGCGCAGCAGGGCACGTCTTCGGGCCGCCGCGTCCGTCGCCCCTCTCCGCCGCCGAGGAGCCTGAGCCGTCCGGGGGCCTCGGCTCCGCGCTGCCGTCCGGGAACGACGACACGGAAGCCGAGAGCCGTGACGTGCAGAGCCCGTTGGACTCCCTGGTGGCACGGGTCGCGGAGGTCTGCCGCGTGCGGTACGAGGGCGTCCACCTCCGGCGCGTCCCCGGCGACGCGCCCGGGCTGCTGGCCACCTGGACCGAGGCGGGCTTCGTCCGGCAGCAGCGCATCGCCGTCTGCGCCGGTGCCCTCGGCACCGAGGAGGCGCGGCAACTGGTCGACACGCTCCGTGCGTCCGGCACCGACACCGACGCGGTCCTCGTCCACGAGGGCCCGCCGCTGCCCTCGGAGGTGCGCGAACTGGCTCGTCGCCGCGGCGTCCTCGTCCGCAGTTTCACCGAGTTCCAGGGCCTGCTGGACCTCCGCGACCACGTGGCGGCGCAGACCGCGCGCCTCGGCGCCGACCCGCAGTACCCGCCCGGCCTCTATCTGCCCCAGCGCTACCGGGAGATCGAGCGGCCGGGAGCGGTGGAGCGGGACGCGGTCGTGGACGACCTGCTGCAGCTCCTGGAGGCCGAGCACGGTCGCTTCATCCTGCTGCTGGGCGAGTTCGGCCACGGCAAGACGTTCGCCCTGCGGGAGCTGGCCCGCCGGCTCCCGGCGGAACTCCCGCATCTGACCCCGCTGTTCATCGAGCTGAACACGCTGGACAAGGCGCATTCGCTCGACGGTCTCGTCGCCGCCCACCTGGCCACGCACGGTGTGGACAGCATCGACCTGCGCGCCTTCCGCTACATGCTCCGGCAGGGCCGGATCGTGCTGCTCTTCGACGGGTTCGACGAGCTGGTCCGTCACGTCAGCTACGACCGGGCCGCCGACCATCTGCAGGTGCTCCTCGACGCGGCCGTCGACAACGCCAAGATCGTGGTCACCAGCCGCACCCAGCACTTCAGGTCGCAGGCCCAGGTGCTGACCGCGCTCGGCGAGCGTGTCGGGCTGCTGCCGCAGCGCCGGCTGCTGGCGCTGCAGGAGTTCAGCCCGGCGCAGATCCGTGCCTACCTGGCCGCCCGGTACGGCGACGAGGCGGCCGCCGACCGGCGCGTGCGGCTGCTGGAGGCCGTTCCCGATCTGCTCACGATGTGCCGCAATCCGCGGCTGCTCAGCTTCGTCGCGGGTCTCGACCACGAGCGGCTGCGGACCGTGACCGGTGCCGGGCGCGCGCTGAGTCCCGCCGGGCTGTACGAGGAAGTGTTCACCACGTGGCTGGAGTTCGAGGAGCGGCGCGGCCGCGGCGGCCCGGGCGGCCCTCCCGGCCTCAGCCTTGAGCAGTTGTGGCGTGCCGTGACGACGCTGGCCCTGCGGATCTGGGAGAGCGGCGAGAGCGGCCTGCGCATGGACGAGCTGACCGATGTGGCCACCGCTCTCACCGAACTGGCCGACAGCAGGCTGTCGGTGCCGCAGGCGGCGCACGCGGTCGGCTCCGGAAGTCTCCTCGTGCGCAGTGACGAGGGGCAGTTCCGGTTCATCCACGGCTCGGTCGTCGAGTGGCTGGTGGCGCGCGAGGTGGCGGCCGGTCTGGACGGGCCGGACGAGGGTGCGCCGGCGCTGCTGGCCCGTCGCCCGCTGAGCCAGCTGGCGGTCGAGTTCCTGTGCGACATCGCCGACCACCGCACCGTCCGCGAGTGGGCCGAACGCACCCTGGTGGACTGGCCGGACGGCGGCGGGGAGGCGCAGGGCACCGCCCGGGCCAACGCGATCAAGGTTCTCAGCAGGCTGCGCGTCCCCGCCCATGCGGATCTGCGGGGCGCGCTGCTGGCCGGCGAGGACCTCTCGTACCGGGACTTCTCCGGCGTCGATCTCACCGGTGCCGATCTGACGGGGGCGAGCCTGGTCGGTGCGGGGCTGTCCCGCGCGGTGCTGCGGGGTGCCCGGCTCGCGGGCGCGCGGCTGGCCGACGCCGATCTGACCGGTGCGGATCTGCGCGACGCGGACCTGCGCGGCGCCCGGCTGATCCGTACCGCGCTCGACGGGGTGCGGGTGGCCGGGAGCCGCTGGTACCAGTCGGCGCTGATCAACGCCACGGCCGGGCAGGATGTGTTGGCCAGTCCCGAGCTGCGGTACGCCTCCATGTCGCCCGGGCTGCCCGCCGAACCCGGCCTGCGGCCCTCGGCGGTCGGCGTGCCGTACGGCTACGGCATGCGCACCGGCCGGCTGCCCGAGCCCGTCGCCTTCAGCCCCGGCGGCGAACTCCTCGCGCTGGGCAGCGACGACGGCAGCGTCCTGGTGTGCGACGCGGCCACCGGCACGGCGCTGCGCACGCTCCAGGGCCACACCGACCGGGTCTATGCGGTGAAGTTCCGGGGGCAGGTGCTGGCCACCGGCGGGGCGGACGGCGTCGTGCGGCTGTGGGACCCGGTCGCCGGGACCTGCCGTCATGAACTGGACGTGCACCGGGACGGGGTGTGGCCCGTCTCCCTGGACCGGTCCGGCACCCGCCTGGCGACCGGCGACGCGGAGGGCACCGTCACCCTGTGGGACACCGCCACGGGAGCCGTCGCCCACCGGCTCCCGGGCCACCGGGCGCCTGTCTACACCGCGGTGTTCGGCCCGGACGGCACCGTGCTCGTCACCGGGGACGCCGACGCGGCGGTACGGCTGTGGGACACCGCGACCGGCCATCTGCTGGGCGAGCTGAAGGGACACCGAGGGGCCGTCTACCGTGCCGCGTTCAGCCCGGACGGGACACTGCTGGCGACCGGCGACCGGGGCGCGGATCACAGCCGCGGCACGGTGCGCGTCTGGAACGTCGCGGACCGGCAGCTGCTGCACCGGCTCGCCGGGCACACCGGCCGCGTCTACACCCTCGCCTTCCACCCGGGCGGGCGGCTGCTGGCCAGCGGGGACACCGACGGGCAGGTGCGGCTGTGGGACCCGGTGGCCGGCACCGCCGTCGGCGATCCCGTCAAGAGCCGGGGCGGAGCGGTCTACCAGGTCGTCTTCGACCTGGCGGGCGCCCTCCTCGCCGCGGGCGACAGCGACGGCGAGGTGTGCCTCTGGCAGGTCGCACTCGACGCGGACACCTGGTCCGTCACCCCGCTGCGCCGGCAGCCCGACGAGCACCAGGGCTCCGTCTGGGCCTGCCACTTCCGCCCCGGGGACGGCACCCCGGACGCCGGCCCGCTGCTGGTGTCCGTGGGCAACGAGGGCGTGGTGCGCATGTGGGACGCCTCCACCGGACAGGGCCGGCGCATCCTGCGCGGCCACGGGCGGAAGGTGACGGGGCTGGCGTTCAGCGCCACGGGCCACCACCTGGCCGCCTGCGGCAACGACGGCGTGGTGCGGCTGTGGGACACCGCGACCGGGTGCCGGGTGCGGGAACTGTGCGGCCGCAACGACCGTCTGGTCTCGGCCGTCTTCCACCCCAGCGGCACGGTGCTCGCCACCACCAGCAGCGACGGCGACGTCTACCTGTGGGACGCCGCCACCGGCGAGTACGAGCGCGAACTCGACGCCGAGACCGACCACGTGTGGGCCGAGGCCTTCAGCGGCGACGGCGAGCTCCTCGCCACCGCCAACGACGACGACACCGTCCGGCTGTGGTACCGCAGCACGGGCACCCTGGTGACCAGCCTCACCCAGCATCGCGGCCGGGTACGGTCGATCGCGTTCCGCAAGGACGGCACGGGCCTGGCCACCGGCTGCGACGACCGGTACGTGCGCCTGTGGGACTTCGCCGCGGGCCGCCTCGTGGCCGAACTCGGCGGCCACGGCGACCGCGTGTACGCGGTGGTCCACGGCCCCGACGACGCGTGGCTGGCGAGCGCCTCCTGGGACGGCCAGGCCATCGTCTGGCGCGAGGGCGCCGTCGCCCACCGGCTGCGCGGCCACACCGGCCGGCTGTGGACCGCCGCGGCCCACCCGACCCGCCCGCTGCTGGCGACCGGGGGCGACGACCGTGTCGTGCGCCTGTGGAACCCCCTGACCGGCGAGGAAGCCGGCCGCCTCACCGGCCACACCGGCCGGATCCTCGCCCTCGCCTTCAGCCCCGACGGCTCCCTGCTCGCCAGCGGCGGCACGGACGGCACGGTCCGGCTGTGGACGGTGCCGGAGGACGGCACCCCGGCGGCACGGGCCACGCTGATCGGCGTCGAGGGCGGCTGGGCCGCCCTGACGCCGGCCGGCGGCTACAAGTACGACGGCGACATGGCGGGCGAGTTCTGGCACGTGGTGGGCATGTGCCGCTTCGAGCCGGGCGAACTCGACGACCATGTGCCGGGGGTGCGGCGGCTGGGCGTGGACGACGTGATCCCGTAGCGGCCGGGCGGTCCGCCGGGCGTGCCACCCGAACAGCCCACGTTCGGTGGCCCCGGCCGGGCCGGCGGGGCCACGGTGGAGCGAGGGCGTGTCCGATGGGTCGGTGCGGACGCAGCGCGCGTCCCCTCCCCCGCGACCCCCGTGACCGAAGGACGGCCATGACCGACACCGCCGCTGCCGCCCGCGCCCATGGTGTGCACTCGGAGGTCGGCCGGCTGCACAAGGTCCTGGTCTGCGCGCCGGGGCTGGCCCATCGCCGTCTGACGCCCACCAACGCGGAGGACCTGCTGTTCGACGACGTGATGTGGGTGGAGAACGCCCAGCGCGACCACGCGGACTTCGTCGGCGAGCTCACCCGGCGCGGGGTGGAGGTCGTCGAGCTGCACGACCTGCTGGCGCAGACCATGGCGATTCCCGAGGCCCGCTCGTGGCTGCTGGACCGGAAGATCACCGCGAACCAGGTGGGTGCCGGACTGACCGACGGCACCCGTGCCTACCTGGACTCCCTCCCGCCGCGCGCGCTCGCCGAGTTCCTCATCGGCGGACTCGCCACCTCCGATCTGCCCGAGGACTACCGCACCGGGCACATCGCCCTGGCCCGGGAGGCGGCGGGCGCCCGCGAGTACCTCATGCCGCCGCTGCCCAACACCCTCTACACCCGTGACACCACCTGCTGGCTCTACGGCGGTCTCACCCTCAATCCGCTGTACTGGCCCGCACGCCACGACGAGACCTTGCTGATGAAGGCGGTGTACGCCTTCCACCCCGGCTACGCGGGATCCACCGTCTGGTGGGGCGACCCCGAACAGGACTGGGGCCAGGCCACGTTCGAGGGCGGTGACATCATGCCCGTCGGGAACGGGGTCGTCCTGATGGGCATGAGCGAGCGCACCTCCCGCCAGGCCATCACCCAGGTCGCCGCCGCCCTGTTCCGGGCCGGCGCGGCCCGGCACGTCGTCGTCGCCGGCATGCCCAAACTCCGCTCGGCGATGCACCTGGACACCGTGTTCACCTTCGCCGACCGGGACATCGTCACCCTCTATCCCGCGATCACCGACAGCATCCACACCTTCTCGCTGCGCCCCTCCGACGACGCCACCGGCGTCGGGATCACCGACGAGGGCTCACGCCCCTTCACCGCCGTGGTCGCCGACGCGCTGGGCCTCGGCAAGCTGCACGTGATCGCCACCGGCGGCGACGTCTACGCGTCCGAGCGCCAGCAGTGGGACAGCGGGAACAACGCCGTCGCCCTGGAACCGGGCGTGGTCTTCACCTACGACCGCAACACCACCACCAACGCCCTGCTGCGCGCGGCCGGCGTCGAGGTCATCACCATCGTCGGCGCCGAACTGGGCCGCGGCCGCGGCGGCGGTCACTGCATGACCTGCCCCCTCATCCGCGAACCGGTCGCGTACTGACCGCCCGACGGAGCGAGACATGACGCAAATCCATGACAGCGGTGGGGTCCGGAGCGCCGACGGCGCGTCACCGGCTCCGGCCAAACTGACGCTGCTGACGATGACGTCGATGGTCGTCGGCTCGATGGTGGGCGCCGGGGTGTTCTCGCTGCCGAGCCGCTTCGCGCAGGCGACCGGCGTGGCCGGTGCGCTGATCGCCTGGACGGTCGCCGGTCTGGGCATGCTGATGCTCGCCCTCGTCTTCCAGACCCTCGCCGTGCGCAGGCCGCAGCTGGATGCCGGTGTGTATGCCTACGCCAAGGCCGGGTTCGGCGAATACCTGGGATTCTTCTCGGCGTTCGGGTACTGGGCCAGCGCGTGCGTGGGGAACGTCACCTACTGGGTGCTGATCATGTCCACCCTCGGGGCCGTCGCACCGGCGCTCGGGGAGGGTCAGACGCTGCTCGCGGTGGTGCTCTCCTCGATCGGGCTCTGGGCGTTCTTCCTGCTGATCCGGCGCGGGGTCAGGGAGGCCACCGCGATCAACCGGATCGTCACGGTCGCCAAGCTGGTTCCCATCCTGGTCTTCATCGTCCTGGCGCTCTTCTGTCTCGATCCGGCCGTCTTCGCCCGGAACATCACCGGCGCCGACTATGGGGGTTCGCTCTTCCCGCAGGTCCGCAGCACCATGCTGGTGACCGTCTTCGTCTTCCTCGGTGTCGAGGGTGCCAACGTCTACTCCCGCCACGCCAGGCGCCGCGAGGACGTCGGGCGGGCCACCGTCCTGGGATTCCTGAGCGTCTTCGCCGTTTTCGCCTCGGTCACCATCGTCTCCTACGGCATCCTGCCGCTGCGCGAGATCGCGGCGCTGCGTCAGCCCTCGATGGGACAAGTGCTGCAAGCGGCCGTCGGCACCTGGGGAAACGTGTTCGTGAGCGCCGGCCTGATCATCTCCGTGCTCGGCGCCTACCTCGCCTGGAGCCTGATGGCCGCGGAGGTGCTGTTCGTCGCCGCACGGGACGACGACATGCCCCGCTTCCTGCGGCGCTCCACCGTCGCCGACGTGCCGGTTGCGGCCCTGTTCCTGAGCACCTGCCTGTCGCAACTCGTCCTCGTCATCACCTTCTTCTCCGGCGACGCCTTCAACTTCGCCCTCGACCTGACCAGCGCGCTGTCGCTCATCCCGTACCTGCTGGCCGCCGCGTATGCGCTGAAGATCGCCCTCCACCGCCCGCCGGGCGCCACCCGGCGGGAGGGCACCACCCGCGAACTGGCCGTCGCCGCGCTGGCCACGCTCTACACCGTGTTCCTGCTGTACGCGGCCGGGCTGACGTTCGTCCTGATCGCCTTCGTCGTCTACGCGCCCGCCACCGTGCTGTTCGTCATGGCCCGCCGCGAGCAGGTCCGGACCGTGTTCACGCCGCGCGAACTCGTCATCTTCGCCGTCTCGGTGGCCGGTGCCGTCGCCGGCATCGTCGCGCTCGCGACAGGAACGATTCACCTGTGACCGACTACCGTGTCCCTCCGGCACGCCTGCTCATCGACCGGAGGCCCTCATGGACAGCACCGTTCACCCGCTCGCCGACCTCGTGGCCCTGGGCAGCCGGGCGCTGGCGGCAGCAGGCCACGGCGACATGGTCTGGGGGCACTTGGCGCTGCGCGACGACGAGGGCCGCGGGGTGTGGCTGAAGGAGCCCGGCTGGGGCCTGGAGGAGATCCGGCCCGAGCGGGTCCAACTGGTCTCCTGGGAGGGCGACGTGCTGGTCGGCACGGGCGCGCCGCACAAGGAGTATCCGATCCACACCGAGATCATGCGGGCCCGCCCCGAGGTCCGGGCGACCGTGCACACCCATGCGGCCACCGTGAACGCCTTCAGCGCGCTGGACGTGCCGCTGCGGCCGATCAGTCACGACGCCGTGCTCTTCGCCGAGCACGGGCTGCCGCGGTTCACGGCGACCGCCGACCTGGTCCGCTCCCCCGGACTCGGCCGGGCGCTGGCCGACGACCTGGGCGGGGCGCGTGCTTGTCTGATGCCGCAGCACGGGCTGGTGGCGGTCGGCCCGGACGTCGCGCACGCGGTGATGACGGCGATCCTGCTGGAACGCGCCTGCGCGGTGCAGCTCACCGCGCTGGCGGCGGGCGGGATCCGGGAGTTCACCGGCCACGAGGAGAGTGTGGAGAAGGCTTCGACGGTCTGGGCGGCTCAGCAGATGGAGGCGGGCTGGCGTTACTGGGCCCGGCGGGCCGCCGCGGTCCCGGGCGTCTGACGCCCGGCCCCGTGGTCAGGGGGTGACCAGCCGGCCGGGGCGGCGGTCGGTGAACGCCGTGGTGCCGGCGGGCTGGTCGGCCGCCAGGGCGGCGGCGCCGGTTGCGGGCCAGTGGCCGCTGTCGATGCGGCGGACGAGCGCGTGCAGGCCCGCGAGGATTTCATTCGTGGTGAAGGCGCAGTGGCCCTGGCGGGCTATGAACGCCTGCCGCAGCAAAGGGCCGTTGCCGGTGGCGCGGACGCGGGCGGCGAAGGCGGTTTCCTGTTCGGCGGGGGCGAGCGGGTCGGCGGTGGTGTGCAGGTCGAGCAGCGGTACGTCCAACCGCCCGTCCGCCGTGGAGGTTCGGCGCATCCAGCGGGCCGCGGCCGGGTCCGCGCGGTGGGCGGGGGCCCGGGACAGGGCCGCCAGGTCGGCGTCCAGGTCGAGGCCGGCTGTCCGGTAGAGCGCGAGGACTTCGCGGAAGTGGGGTGAACGTGCGAGCAGGGCAGGCCAGTTCAGGCCTTCCGTGGAGCCGCTGTCGCCGCCTGCGGCCTGTTCGATGTCGTAGCGTGCGGTCATGATGAAGCGGAGTTGTCCGGCTGCGAGCCATTGGTACTGCTGTGCCTCCTGTCCGGCCGGGTCGTCCGTGTCGGGCGGGTTCTGGCCGGGGGACCAGGCCGGCAGGTTGAGGTAGGCGGCTGCCAGGGCGATGCGGGCGCGGCCCTGCGGAGTGCGCTGGGCGGTTCCGGCCGCTGCGGTCAGGGAGTTGGCGGCAGCGGTGGCCGCGGCTGCGCTCGGGTAGCCGGTCAGGGGGATCCGGTCGGCCGGGGCGAGGAGTGCGGCGAGGGCGGTCTCGGCGGCGAGTTGGTAGTTGTCGAGGTCGGTCCCGCCTGCGACGAGGCCGCACAGGCCGAGTGCGCCCGCGATCCTGCCGTGCGGGTCGCCGGCGATCCGGGCGTTGACGAGGCCGCCCATGGACTGGCCGACGGAGACGGTGCGTCGGGGGCGGCCGACGGCGGCGGTGAAGGCGTCGAGGGTGGCGAACTGGTCGCGTTCGGCGCTGCCGAGGGCCCACCGTGAGCCGTGCGGGTCGTAGGAGGAGCCGGCGAGTGCATAGCCCTCGGCGAGCAGGGCGGCGCCCGTGGCCGGGTCGGGGGCGTCCTGGGCCCGGAGGGGGCCGTAGCCGTGGCTGTACAGCAGCAGTGTGCCGTTCCAGTGCGGCGGGATGTCGGCGGTCCAGTTCGCGCCGTCGGCGAGGGTGCCGGTGCGGTGGTCCGCGGCCGTTCCGGCGCGGGCGGCGGCGGGCGGGGCGGGGGTGAGGGCGAGGGCGAGGGTGAAGGCGGCGCCGGCAAGGGCGATGCGGCGTGCGAGGCGTGTGCGCATGGCGGAGTGCTCCTGGGGCGGTGGGCGGGGAGGAGCGGTACGGGTCGCAGCGATGCGCCGGCGCGGCGGAGAGCGCGTCGAATGTAGGGCGGAATTTCAACAGCGGTCAAGGGGTTGCCGAGGGAAAGGGAGCGGGGATGGTGTCCAGTATCCGTTCCGCTTCCGCGCGGGCCGCGGCTGCGCAGCGCCGGGCCAGGGTGTGGAAGAGCTGCTCGGCGCGGATCGCGGGCCAGTCGGCCGGCAGGTGTTCGGCGGGGAGACGGGGGTCGCGCCGGACGAGTTCCAGCCAGTCCGTGTGCAGCAGCAGTTGGCCGCTCAGCGGGTCCCCGCCGAGGGCGCCTGGCGGGCTCCAGCGGTCCAGGAAGGTGCGGTACTGGGCGGCGATCGCGACGGTGTCGAAGGCGGACTCGACCACCTGTCCGGCCTCCGTCGGCGCCAGCACCGTGCCGCGGAAGACCCGCAGATGGGCGTCCAGCCCGAGGTCGCCGAGCAGCGCGGCCACGTCCACCACGCCGGGTGCCACCCACAGCCCGTTCTGCAGGATCCCGAAGCCGCCCCAGGTCAGACGGGAGCGCAGGTCGTGCCGTTCGCGCCGCCAGGCCTCCGGCAGCGAGTAGCCGACCAGGGTCCACTGCCCGTCCCAGTCGCGGTTGACGGCCCCGGTGCGCCAGATGCGGTCGTGCCCGTTCTGAAGGACCGTCACCGCGCGCGGGGTGAGGGCGAAGTACGCCTTGCGTCCCCTGCGATGGCGCTCCAGCAGCCCGCGGCCGGCCATGCGGGTCAGGGTCGAGCGGACCGCCTCCTCGGTGACGCCGACACGGGCGAACACCTCGATCACGGAGCCGGAGGACAGGGCGGTGTCCCGGCCGAGCACATGGATGCCGAAGAAGTTCAGCATCAACGACTGGGGGCGCGGGGCAGGTTCGAGGCTGGTCACGCGCACAGCGTAGGCGGTGCCGCGGCCACCGTGCGGGGCAGGCCGAAATATTGGGCAGATCATTGACGGCCTACAAGTCAAGTGCCTAACGTGAACGCCTCCCTCCACTCTCGGTCGAGGAGCATTCCATGCATTTCATGCCATCCATGCGCCCCTTACATCTGAACGGGAAAGTGGCTGTCGTCACGGGCAGCGGACGCGGGTTGGGGCTCGCCTACGCCAAGGCCCTCGCCGCAGCCGGAGCGGCCGTCGTGGTCGACGATGTGGACGCGCAAGCGGCGGCCGCCGCCGTCAAGGAGATCGAAGCAGCCGGCGGCCGGGCCGTCGCCGAGACCGCCGAAGTCGGCGGCACCGAAGCGGCCGAGGCGCTCGTCGCCCGCGCCGTGGACGCCTTCGGGCGGCTGGACGTGATGGTCACCAACGCGGGCGTCCTGCGCGACCGTGTGCTGTGGAAGATGACGGACGACGACTTCGACACCGTCGTCCGGGTCCATCTGCGCGGCACCTTCACCTGCGTCCGCGCGGCGGTACGGCGCATGCGCGAGCAGGGCGGAGGCGGCCGTGTCGTCGTCGCGGGCTCGCCCGCCGGGCAGCGCGGCAACTTCGGCCAGACCAACTACGCAGCCGCCAAGGCCGGTATCGCGGCGATGGTCCGCACCTGGGCGATGGAGCTGGCGCGCGACGGCATCACCGCCAACGCCGTGATACCGGTCGCCGCCACCGCCATGACCCGCACCATTCCGGCCTTCGCCCCCTACGTCGACGCCCTGGAGCGGGACGGCACCCCGCTGCCCGACGCCCTGCGCAAGGGCGAGGGCTTCGGCACCACGGAGGATGTCGCCCCGCTGGCCGTCTTCCTCGCCTCCGACGCCGCCGCGGACGTCACCGGCCAGTGCATCGGCATCGGCGGCGACAAACTCGCCCTGTGGTCCCACCCGCAGGAGACCGCCGTCGCCTACGCGGACGGCGGCTGGAGCGCGGAGGCGATCGCCGCCGCCTGGCCGGTCTCCGTCGGGCGCACGCCCGAGACCTGCGGCATCCCTGCGCCGCGCATCGCGCAGGAGGCCTCCCGGTGAACGTCGACGAGCTCGTCGCCATCGACGTGCACACCCACGCCGAGGTCTCCTCCCGCGGGCAGGCCTCCCTCTCCGACGGACTCGACGCCGCGGCCGGGGCGTACTTCAAGGCCGCACACCGCCGTCCCACACTCCCCGAGATCGCCGCCCACTACCGCGAACGCAGCATGGCCTGCGTCGTCTTCACCGTGGACGCCGAGGCCGCCACCGGCACCCCGGCCGTCCCCAACGAGGAGGTCGCCGAGGCCGCCCGGCAGAACCCCGACGTCATCATCCCGTTCGCCAGCATCGACCCGCACAAGGGCAGGACCGGCGTCCGTCAAGTGCGCCGTCTGGTCGACGAGTTCGGCATCAGGGGCTTCAAGTTCCATCCCATCCTGCAGGAGTTCCGTCCCAACGACCGGCTGGCCTACCCGCTGTACGAGGCGATCGAGGAGGCGGGCGCCGTAGCCGTCTTCCATACCGGCCAGACCGGCATCGGCGCCGGAATGCCCGGAGGCGGCGGGATCCGGCTGAAGTACGGGAACCCGATGGACGTCGACGACGTCGCCGCCGACTTCCCCGGCATGCCCATCGTCCTCGCCCACCCCTCCTTCCCCTGGCAGGACGAGGCGCTGGCGGTCGCCACGCACAAACCGCAGGTGCACATCGACCTGTCCGGCTGGTCCCCGAAGTACTTCCCGCCGCAGCTGGTCCGCTACGCCGACAGCCTGCTGCAGGACAAAGTGCTCTTCGGCTCCGACTACCCGCTCATCAGCCCCGACCGCTGGCTCGCCGACTTCGCCGCGCTCCCGCTCAAGGACGAGGTCCGTCCCAAGATCCTCAAGGAGAACGCCGCCAGGCTGCTCGGCCTGGGCCGCCACCAGTGACACCGACCAAGCGAAGCCGACCAGGGGAGTTATGCGTTGCAGAACCACGGCATCGGTTCCTGGCCCGCCCGGCGGGCCCGCAGGACCCCGCACCGCACCGCCCTGCTCCACGAGGAACACGCCACCAGTTATGCCGAGCTCCACGACCGCTCCACCCGCCTCGCGCACCTGCTGCGCGCGCACGGCATCCGGCAGGGCGACCGGGTGGCCTTTCTCGGCCCCAACCACCCCGCCTTCCTGGAGGCCCTGTTCGCCACCGGATCGCTGGGCGCGGTCTTCGTGCCGCTCAACACCCGCCTCGCACCGCCCGAGCTGCGCCACCAGCTCCAGGACTCCGGCAGCCGGCTGCTGCTGAGCCTGCGGCACCCGGCCGCACCCGGACTCGACGACTGCACCGAAGTGCTGGAGGCGGAGGGTGGGACGTACGAGACGCTGCTGGCCGGGTCCCGGGACGAGCCGGTCGACCAGCCGGTGGGCCCCGACGACCTGTGCATGATCATGTACACCTCGGGGACCGGCGGCCGGCCCAAGGGCGCCATGCTCACCCACGGCAACGTCCTGTGGAACAGCCTCAACGTCCTCGTCGACACCGACCTCGCCGGCGACGAGATCACCCTCGTCAGCGCGCCGCTGTTCCACACCGCCGCGCTCAACATGACGTGCCTGCCCACCCTCCTCAAGGGCGGCACCGCCGTCCTCGAATCCGCCTTCGACCCCGGGCGCACCCTGGAACTGGTCCAACGGCACCGGATCACCAGCCTGTTCGGCGTCCCCGCCATGTACGACGCACTGGCCGCCGCCCCCGGCTGGGACGGCGCCGACCTCGGCAGCCTGCGCACCCTGATCTGCGGCGGTGCGCCCGTCCCGGACAGGACCATCCGCCGCTACCTCGACCGCGGTCTCGCCTTCGTCCAGGGCTACGGCATGACCGAGACCGCGCCCGGCGTCCTGCTGCTCGACCGGAACGACGCGGCCGAGCACGCCGGTTCGGCGGGCGTTCCGCACTTCTTCACCGACGTCCGGCTGCTCGGCCCGGCCGGTGAGCAGGTCCGTCCCGGGGAGCCGGGCGAGGTCCTGGTCGCCGGGCCCAATGTCGGCCCCGGCTACTGGGGCCGCCCGGCGGAGAGCGCCGCCGCCTTCCGCGACGGGTGCTGGTTCCGCTCCGGCGACCTCGCCACCGTCGACGCCGAGGGCTACGCGTATCTGGTGGACCGGCTGAAGGACATCTTCATCTCGGGCGGCGAGAACGTCTGTCCCGCCGAGGTTGAAGCAGCCCTGCTGGAGCACCCGGCCGTCGCCGAGTGCGCGGTCTTCGGCGTTCCCGACCCGACCTGGGGAGAGGCCGGCCGTGCCGTCGTGGTCCTGCGCCCCGGCAGCACCGCGTCCGCGGAGGAGCTCACCGCGCACCTGGACGGACAGCTGGCCCGCTACAAGATCCCCAAATCGGTGGTCTTCACCGACTCCCTCCCGCGCAACGGCGCGGGCAAGCTGCTCAAGCGCCTGCTCCGGGCCGCCCACGGGCAGTACTGACCAACTCCTCCGTCCCTCCTCCGGAGAGGAATCGCCATGCCCCGTACCGTCAACGGCATCACCGAACTGCTCGCCCTCACCGGCACCGACCTCGGCCACAGCGACTGGCTGGAGATCGAGCAGGAGCGCGTCGATCTCTTCGCGGACGCCACCGATGATCACCAGTGGATCCATGTCGACGTCGAGCGCGCCAAGAAAGGCCCTTTCGGCGGCACCATCGCCCACGGCCATCTCACCCTCGCCCTGCTCATCCCGCTGTGGAACCGGCTGCTGGAGGTCCGGGGCGTCGGCATGGCCGTCAACTACGGCCTGAACAAGGTGCGTTTCCCCGCGCCCGTCCCCGTCGGGTCCCGCATCCGTGCCCGCGGCGTCATCGCCGCCGCCCGGGACGTCCAGGGCGGCGCGGAGCTCACGGTCGACCTGACCGTCGAGATCGACGGGCAGCCGAAACCGGCCGCCGTCGCCCAGGCCGTCTACCGCTTCGCCGCATGACGGGCAAGACGGTGCCCACCGCCGCCGAGGCGGTGGCGGACATCGGGGACGGCGCCTCGATCGCCGTCGGCGGCTTCGGTCTCACCGGTGTGCCGCACACCCTGATCCGGGCCCTGTACGAGCAGGGCGCCGGCGGACTGAGCGTGGTCTCCAACAACTGCGGCGCGGACGGCCACGGTCTGGGCATCCTGCTCGAGGCCGGCCGGATCCGCGAGGTGACGGGCTCGTACATCGGCAACAACGCGGAGTTCGCGCGCCGTTACCTCCACGGCGAGCTGGACGTGACGCTCACCCCGCAGGGCACCCTCGCCGAACGCCTGCGGGCCGGCGGCTGCGGCATCCCCGCGTTCTACACCCCTGCGGGCATCGGCACTCAGGTCGCCGAGGGCGGGCTGCCCCGGCGGCACACCCCCGACGGCCGGGTCGCGGCCGTCTCCCGGCGCAAGGAGCTCCGGGAGTTCGACGGCCGCCCCTACGTCCTGGAACACGCCATCACCACCGACTTCGCCCTCGTCCGCGCCGCCCGGGGCGACCGCCACGGGAACCTGGTCTTCGCCAGGACCGCCCGCAACTTCAACCCGCTCGCGGCGATGGCCGGGCGCATCACCATTGCCGAGGTCGAAGCACTCGTGGAACCGGGCGAGTTGGACCCCGACCATGTGCACCTGCCGGGGGTGTTCGTCCAGCGCGTGGTCGCCCTGACGCCGCATCAGGCCGCGTACAAGCCCGTCGAGCGCAGGACGGTGCGGGCCGCATGAGCTGGACCAGACATCAGATGGCGGCCCGTGCGGCCCGGGAGCTGCCGGCCGGTTCGTATGTCAACCTCGGCATCGGACTGCCCACCCTCGTCGCGGACTTCCTGCCCGCGGACGCGGGGGTCGTCCTGCACTCGGAGAACGGGCTGCTCGGTGTCGGCCCGTACCCGGACGAGGACTTCGTCGACCCGGACCTCGTCAACGCCGGCAAGGAGACCGTGACGGCGCTCCCGGGTGCGGCCTTCTTCGACTCCGCGCTCTCCTTCGGGATGATCCGGGGCGGCCACATCGACACCGCGGTCCTCGGCGCGATGCAGGTCTCGGCCCACGGTGACCTGGCCAACTGGTCGGCCCCCGGAAGAACGGTCAAGGGCATGGGCGGCGCCATGGATCTCGTGCACGGGGCCCGCCGGGTGATCGTGCTGACGGAACACACCGCCAAGGACGGCTCACCGAAGATCGTCGAGGAGTGCTCGCTGCCGCTCACCGGCCGGGCCTGCGTGCACCGGATCATCACCGATCTCGGCGTCCTCGACGTCACCGGCGCAGGACTGGTCCTGGTCGGCACCGCGCCGGGGGTCGACGCCGCCGAGGTCGCGCGCCGGACCGCGGCGCGGGTGACGCCAGGCCCCGCCTTCTCCCCCGAAAGGTGACTCCGTGCCCTCCAACCTCCCCACCCAGCAGGGTATTTCGTGCGAGATCGACCAGCAGGCCAAGGCCTACGCGGCCTCCGGCGCCGTCCGCCATCATCCCCCGCGCGACTACCCGCCCTACCGCAGCAGCCTCCTGCGCCATCCCCGGCAGCCCCTCGTCCCGGTCCGGGACCCCGAGGCGGCCGAACTCTCCGGCCCGGTCTTCGGTGCCACCGACGTCACCGAGTCCGACGCCGACCTGACCCGCGGGCAGGCGGGCGAGCCGCTCGGCGAACGCATCACCGTCACCGGCCGCGTCCTCGACCGGGCCGGACGCCCCGTCGCCGGACAGCTCGTCGAGATCTGGCAGGCCAACGCCTGCGGCCGCTACGCCCACCGCCGCGACCGGCACCCCGCGCCGCTCGACCCCCACTTCACCGGCACCGGCCGCTGCCTGACCGACCGCCAAGGGCGCTATTGCTTCACCACGGTCAAGCCGGGCGCCTACCCCTGGCACAACCACACCGGCGCCTGGCGGCCCTCCCACATCCACTTCTCGCTCTTCGGCACCGCGTTCACCCAACGCCTGGTCACGCAGATGTACTTCCCCGGCGACCCGCTCCTGCCCTACGACCCCATCCTGCAGTCCGTCACCGACGCCACCGCCCGCTCCCGTCTGGTCGCCGCCTACGACCACGACCTCTCCACGGCCGGGGACGCGCTCGGCTACCGCTGGGACATCGTCCTCGACGGCCCCGCCGCCACCCGCACCGAGGGAAGCCGCCCATGAGCCCTCTCCCCACCCCTTCCCAGACCGTCGGCCCGTTCTACGGCTGCGCCCTGCCCTCCCCCGACGGCCACCGAGTCGCCCCTGCCGGGCACCCGCAGGCGATCACCGTGCACGGGTACGTCCGCGACGGTGCCGGATCCCCGGTCCCCGACGCGCTGTTGGAGTTCTGGCAGCCCGCCCCGGACGGCAGCCGCGGCGGAGCGCCCGGTTCCCTGCGCCGCGACCCGGCCACGGGCGGCCATGCCGGCCGTGACGGTGTGACGTTCACCGGTTTCGGCCGCGTCGCCACCGACGCCGACGGCCACTACGTCCTGCACACCCTGCCGCCGGGCGGCGTGCCGTACCTTTCGGTGTGCGTCTTCGCCCGCGGCCTGCTGCATCATCTCTTCACCCGGGCCTACCTGACGGGGGGTCAGGTAGCAGAACCATGGTTGGCGGCCTTGCCCGCCGAACGCCGGGCAACGCTCCTGACCCGGCCGGAGGGCGCCGGCGTGCACCGGTTCGACATCCGTCTGCAGGGCGAGAAGGAGACGGTCTTCCTTGCCTTCGACTGACGAACCCGCCGCGCGGCTGCCCGACGACGTCGGCCTCCTCACCCCCGTCACAGCGGGAGCCCCGGTGGCCGTGGCCACCGGCGATGCGGCGGTCCTGGCCGCCATGCTGCAGGCCGAGGCCGCCCTGGTACGAGCCCGGGCCGACCTCGGCCTCGCACCCGGCACGGCCGCCGATGCCGTCACCGCCGCCGCCCGTGAGCTGGACGTCCGCACGATCGCGGCACGTGCGGGCTCCGGCGGCAATCCCGTGCTCCCCCTGGTCGCCGACCTCACCGCCGCCGTCGCGGCCCGCGACCCCGACGCCGCCGCCCGGGTGCACGAGGGCGCCACCAGCCAGGACATCCTCGACACCGCGCTGATGCTCGTCGCCGCCCACGCCCTGGACCTCACCCTCGCCGACCTGGACCGCACCGCCGGGGCGCTGGCCCGGCTGGCCGCTGCGCACCGGGACACCGTGATGGCGGGGCGCACCCTCACCCAGCACGCCGTGCCGACCACCTTCGGGCTCAAGGCGGCCGGCTGGCGCAGCCTCGTCCGCGAGGCGCACCGCCGCCTGGCCGCGACCCGGGCCGCCCTGCCCGCCCAACTCGGCGGCGCCGCAGGGACCCTGGCCTCCTTCCACGCCCACGCCGAGGCGGCGGGCGCGGCCCCCGACCCCGGTCTCGGCCTGCGGCTGACCGCCGCGTACGCCCGGCGGACCGGGCTCGCCGAACCCGTCCTCCCCTGGCACACCCTGCGTACCCCCGTCGCCGACCTCGCCGGCTCGCTCGCCTTCACCGCGGGCGCACTCGGCAAGATCGCCACCGATGTGCTCGGTCTGTCCCGCACGGAGACCGGCGAGCTCACGGAGGCCGACGGCGGCGCGTCCTCGGCCATGCCGCACAAGTCCAACCCGGTGCGTGCCGTGCTCATCGCGGCCACGGCGCGCCAGCTCCCCGCGCTCGCAGCCGTCCTGTTCGGCTCCCTCATGGCCGAGGACGAACGGCCGGCCGGGGCCTGGCACGCCGAGTGGCAACCGTTGCGCGAGGCCCTGCGCCTGACGGGAGCCGCCGCCCGGCACGCGGCCGAGCTCACCGGGACCCTGTGCGTCCACCCGCACCGCATGCGCGAGAACCTCGCCCGGACCGGCGGCCTGATCGGCGCCGAACGCCTCGCCATCGCCCTCACGCCGCTGATCGGCCGCCGCGCGGCCAGGAGCGCGCTGTCCAGGGCCGCACGCCGGATCGCTGCGGAGGGCTGCACCCTCGAAGAGGCCCTCCGGGCCGAGCTCCCCGCGGTCGAACTGCCCGACTTGCACGAACTCACCGATCCTGCGGGCTACTTGGGTGCCGCCCAGGCCCTGACCGACCGGGCCCTCGGGGAACGCCCGTGAACCGCCGCCGTCTCCTCCACCACCGCGTCGACGGTCCGCACGACGCGCCGGTGCTGGTGCTCGGCCCGTCGCTGGGCACCTCGCTCGCCGTCTGGGCCCCGCAGCTTCCCGGCCTCGCCCGCCGGCACCGGACCGTACGCTGGGACCTGCCCGGACACGGCGGTTCACCCGCCTCCCTCCTCGGCCCGGACGCCACCGTGGACGACCTCGCCGGTCTGGTCCTCGATCTGGCCGACTCCCTCGGCGCCGAACGCTTCGCCTACGCCGGGATCTCCCTCGGCGGCGCGATCGGCACCCACCTGGCGGCCCGCCATCCCGAGCGCGTCACCTCGCTCGCCCTGATCTGCTCCGCCGCCCGGTTCGGCACGCCGCCGGCATGGCACGAACGCGGCCGTCTGGTGCGGGAGAAGGGCATCGCCGCGCTCGCCGCCTCGGCGCCCGACCGCTGGTTCACCCCGGCCTTCCGGCAGACCGCCGCCGCCGAGGCCCTGATACAGGACCACCGGTCCGTCGACCCGGGCGGCTATGCGGCCTGCTGCCATGCCCTGGCGGCCGTCGACCTGCGCGACGCCCTGCCCCGCATCACCGCGCCGACCCTGATCGTCGCCGGCCGCGCGGACCGGGCGGTCCCCCCGGACCGGACCCGTGAACTGGCCGACGGCATCGCGGACTCCACCCTCGTCGTCCTCCCCCGCGCCGCCCACCTCGCCACCGTCGAACAGCCGCAGGCCGTCCTCGCCGCCCTGCACCACCACTTCGCCGGAGCCCCGGAACACCCCGGAGCCGGGGAGGCGATGCGCCGCGCCGTCCTCGGCGACGACCACGTCGACCGGGCGGCCGCCGCGACGACCGCCTTCACGGCACCGTTCCAGGACTTCATCACGCACTACGCGTGGGGCGGGATCTGGACCCGCCCCGGCCTGGACCTCCGGACGCGCAGCTGCATCACCCTCACCGCCCTCGTCGCGGGCGGCCGGCACGAGGAACTCGCCCTGCACGTACGGGCGGCGCTGCGCAACGGGCTCACGCCGGAGGAGATCTCGGAGGTGCTCCTCCAGACCGCGGTGTACTGCGGGGTGCCTGCGGCCAATGCGGCTTTCGCAGTTGCGCGGCGCGTCGTGGAGGGGTGAGATCCTCGGCCGGACGCTCGGGCCCGATCAGCCCGACAGGCCTCCGGCGTCCGTGCCGTGTACGAAGTCGCGTTGCGGAACCACCGCGTGCCGGGCCGACGTCACACCGGCGTCTTCTCCGCAGCACGCTCCGGCCGGGCCTCCCAGCACTCCACACCGACCAGGTCCGGCAGCCGGTCGCGGGTGAACACCGGGTCCAGGCCCAGCCGTCGCTGTGCGACGTAGTCGTCCAGCAGGCGGAAGGCGATGGCCGAGAGGGGAAGGATGGCGAGGAGGTTGACCAGGGCCATGAGGCCCATGAAGACGTCCGCGAGGTTCCACACCACGCTCACCGAGCCGAGCGCGCCGAGGAAGACGACCACCAGGACCAGGGCGCGGTAGGCGGGCAGCACCCAGCGTCTGGCGGTCATGAACTCGATGTTGGACTGGCCGTAGTAGTAGTTGCCGATCATCGAGCTGAAGGCGAGCATGAAGACGACGAGGGTCAGGACGTGTCCGGCCCAGCCGCCCAGGGTGTCGGTGAGGGCGCTCTGGGTGAGGTCCGCGCCCTGGCGTCCGCCGAGGCCGGGGTTGGTCGTCAGGATGATGAAGGCCGTCATCGAGCAGATCAGCAGGGTGTCGAAGAAGACGCCCAGCGACTGGACGAGGCCCTGCTTGACGGGGTGGGAGACCTCGGCGGTGGCACCGGCGTTGGGGGCGGAGCCCAGGCCCGCCTCGTTGGAGAACATGCCGCGCCGGATGCCCTGCTGGATGGCCGCGCCGATGCCGCCGGCCGCCAGTTCCCGGAAGCCGAAGGCACCGCCGACGATGTCGCCGAACACCCGCGGCAGATCGCCGAGGTTGAGCAGCACCACGGCGCTGCCGAGCAGCAGGTAGACGACGGCCATCACGGGGACGAGCACGGTGGTCACCGAACTGATGCGCTTGACGCCGCCGAAGACCGCGAGCCCCAGAAGCGCCGCCAGCAGCAGGCCGATTGCCGGGCCGAACCACTCCGCCTCGGAGGCGGGCAGCGAGGCCGTGGCGACGGAGGTGATGGTGTTGGACTGGACGGCGTTGAAGACGAAGCCGAAGGTCACGGTGATCGTGACGGCGAAGAGGACGCCGAGCCACCGCTTTCCGAGGGCGCGCTGCATGTAGTAGGCCGGGCCGCCCCGGTAGGTGCCGCCTGCGCCGCGGACCTTGTAGAGCTGTGCGAGGGCCGATTCGACGAAGGCCGAGGCGCCGCCGATGACGGCCATCACCCACATCCAGAACACGGCGCCCGCGCCGCCCAGCGTGATGGCGGTGGCGACACCGGCGATGTTGCCGGTGCCGACCCGCGCGGCAGCGGAGATCGTGAACGCGCCGAAGGACGAGACCGCCTTGCCGCCGTCCTCGCCCGGCTGCGGCCGGCCCTTGAGGACGCGCAGCATCTCGGGGAACAGCCGCAGCTGCACCGCTTTGGAGCGGACGGTGAAATACAGACCTGCGCCGATCACCAGCGGTATCAGCAGGTAGGTCCAGAAGACGTCGTTGATGTCGACGACGAATGAATCGATCGGGCTCATGGGCGTCCTTCGGGGCGTCCGGAAGCAAAAATTCCGTCAAGGCTTCGAAAAATTATTGCTTCACGGGGAGGTGTGGACCAGAGAACCCCTCTGTGACGAATCGCACATATCCGGATACCTTCCCTTCCCGCCCTTCCAGCCCTTCCTCCTACACCTGGTACCGCTGCGGCGCGAACAGGTGGAGGTGCTCCGCAACCCAGGCGGACGTCCGCTTCAGGCCCTCCTCCAAGGACACCCGCGGTTCCCAGCCCGCCCACTCACGGGCACGCGAGTTGTCGGAGAGCAGCCGCTGCACCTCGCTGCCGGCGGGCCGCAGCCGTGCCGGGTCCACGACCACCTCCGCCTCGCGGCCCGACGCGGCGACGAGGGCACGGGCGAGGTCGCCGATGGCGATCTCGCGCCCGGTGCCCAGGTTGACCACCTCGCCGAGGGCGCGGTCGCAGTCCGCCACCGCCAGGAAACCGGCGGCGGTGTCGGTGACGTATGTGAAATCGCGCGTGGGCGTCAGCGACCCCAGCCTGATCTCCCGTGCGCCTGAGTGGAGTTGGGCGAGGATCGCCGGGATGACGGCGCGGGCCGACTGGCGCGGGCCGTAGGTGTTGAAGGGCCGTACCACGGTGACGGGCAGGCCGAAGGCGTGCCGGTGCGAGAGGGCCATCATGTCCGCGCCGATCTTCGAGGCGGAGTAGGGGGACTGGGGCTGGAGGGGGTGGTCCTCGCCGATGGGGGCGGTCAGGGCGGTGCCGTAGACCTCGCTGGTGGAGGTGTGCACCAGGCGGCGCACGGAGTGCCGGCGGCAGGCCTCGGCGATGTTCTCGGTGCCGACGACGTTGGTGTGCACATAGGCGCCGGGCGAGTCGTAGCTGTAGGGGATGCCGATGAGGGCGGCGAGATGGAAGACGGTGTCGCAGCCCTCGACGGCGTCCATCACACGGCCCGCGTCGCGCACGTCGCCCGCCAGCATCTCGACGGGGCCGGCCTGCCCCAGGTGGTGGGCGAGGTGGCCCTTCTCGGCGTACGGCTTGTAGTGGACGAACGCCCGGACGTGCGCGCCCTGTTCGACGAGCAGGTCGACGAGGGTGGAGCCGATGAAGCCCTCGGCGCCGGTGACCAGGACCGTGCGGTCCTTCCATGCGGTGTGCGGCGTGTTCGTGCGTGCCGTCGTGGCCCGGGTGTTCATGCGGACTCCTGGAACGGGATTGCGGTGTGAGCGGGTCGAGGGTTCGTGGCCAGGGCGATGACCTTGGCGGCCAGCAGATCGGCGGCCTGTGCGTGCGTGCCGGGATCTGCTGCGTGGCTCATGGCGGCGAGCCGGGCGGGGTTGTCGAGCAGCGGGGTGACGAGCGCGTCCAGGCTCCCGGCGTCGGTCTGTGCGTCGGGCAGCAGGAGGGCCGCACCGGCGTCCGACAGGACGCGGGCATTGTGGGTCTGGTGGTCGCCGGGGGCGTGCGGATACGGGACGAGGACGGCCGGCATGCCGGCGCTGGCCAGTTCCGCGACGGTGGCCGAGCCGGCCCGGCACACCACGAGGTCGGCGGCCGCGTAGGCGAGGTCCATGCGGTCCAGGTAGGCCACCGCCTCGGCGACCGCGTCCCCGCCCTGTGCCGCGAGCCGGGCCCGTGCCGCGCCGAGGGCCGCCGGTCCGGTCTTGATCAGCATGCGCAGGCCGGCACGGGAACGGAGGCGGGCCGCCAGACCGACAGCGGCGTCCGTCAGCCGTGCCGCGCCCAGGCTGCCGCCGTTGACCAGCAGCATGCGGGCCCCGGCGGGTATGCCCAGCGCTCTTCTTGCCTGTGCCCGCAGGGCCGTGCGGTCCAGGCCCGCCAGCGTCCGACCAGCGGCATGCCGACGGTCTCGGCCCGTTCGCCGCCGGCCAGGTGCTCGCGGCTGCGGTCGAAGGCCAGCGCGATGTGCGGGGTGAGCCGTGCGGCGAACTTGTTCGCGCGTCCCGGCACCGCATTGGACTCGTGGACCAGGCTCGGCAGCCCCGCCATCCGCGCCCCGACGATCACGGGGGCGCTCGGATAGCCGCCCATGCCGACCGCCACGCGGGCGCCCTGTTCCCGCAGGATCGTCCGGCACTGCGCACCGGACTTCAGCAGCGCAGCGGGCAGCAAATAGCGTCTGACGCCCAATGACCGGTCGAACGGAATCATGTCGACGGTGTGCAGCCGGTATCCGGCCTTGGGGATCAGGGTGGTCTCCAGCCCGCGTTCGGTCCCGACGAAGGTGACGACCGCATCGGGCACGGCCCTTCGCAGGGCGTCGGCGAGGGCGAGGCCCGGATAGATGTGTCCACCGGTGCCGCCTGCACCGATGACGACGGAAAGGGGGGCGCTGTGGGACGGCGCGCCGGTCCGGTCTGTGCGCATACCGGCACGTTCGCAGGGGATTTTGAGAGGAATTTAAGAGAGGAATCCATGAGCGGGCGCTGTCGGGCGCGTCAATCCGCCAGGGAGTCCATGGGGTTGGGCAGCAGGGCCCAGTGGTCCCGTCCCGGGGACAGCCGCATCAGCGTGAGCGCCTTCACCGGCAGCCGTTCCTCGCGGAGCGCCCGCAGGTCCTCGGTCGGGGCGAGCTCCCGGGTGGCGTCCTCGAGGAGGGCGCCCAGTGCGTGGGCGCTCCCGGCCAGCGGGCCCAGCGCACCGGTGACCAGGCAGCCGAAGACCTTGCGGCGCAGGGCGCGGGGGTCGTCGTCGAGCAGCCGGCCGGTCAGCGGCGGCGCCGGGAAGCCGTGCCGGGCCAGCCGGGCCGGGCTGATGCGGATGTCGGCGAGATCGCGGTAGACCAGCCGCCGGGCCCGGCCCGCGGCGTCGACGACGGCGAGGAGGTTCTGTCCGTGCCCCTCGACGGCCACCCCCAAATCGAGCAGGTCCAGGCAGACCCCGACGGCCAGCCGTGCGAACCCGGTGATCCGCTCCCGCCGTTCCGCCGGCGCGAGCGGGGCGAAGAGCGCGGGCAACTCGGCCACGGGCACGACCCGTTCCCCCTCCCCCGCGTAGCGGTACGGCGACTCGCGCAGCATCGCCGCCAGATCCGGCGTACCGGCCCCGGCCGCCGCCAGCGTCCGGGCGATGTGCAGCCGGCCCTCCAGACGGTCCGCGACGCGCGCGGCGACCTCCGAGGTGGCCAGGGCGCGCTCCACCGAGTAGGCGGAGATGTCCCGTACGGCGGAGGTGATCTGGGTGCTCAGTGCGGTCTTGACGTGCGTGTCCCCGCCGAGGTCGAGCGTGCGCAGGGACAGCAGCGGATGTGCCTGCGGCCCGGGGAGCAGCGTGCGGCCGGTCAGGACGTGCCGGGCCTGCCAGGGGTGCACCGGGATCAACGCGGCTTCGCCGTCGCGCAGTTGCCGCGGCCACGGGCCGCGCACCGTGGCGCCCGTGACCGGTGCCAGTCGCAGGTTCACCACCGGCCGGTGCTCGGGTGCGTACGCCAGTTGCTCGGCGGCCGAGAAGCCGGGCCGGGACCGGCAGGTGGGGTGGTAGGGGTGGCCGTCCGGCGAGCGCTGCTCCCACTCCCACGGCGCCGCGGGCGGGCCGGCGGGAGGGGGCGTCGTGCGGGAGAGCGCCAGCGAGGCGACGCTGTGGTCGAGTTCGGCGGCCAGCCGCTCCCCGCCGGGCACGGACAGGGCCGCCAGCAGCCGGGCCGGATGGTCGTACGGGCGGCCGTCCAGCTCCAGGACGGCGGCCTCCGTGCCCGTCGCCCAGGGGTCCGACGGCGGGCCGTGCAGCCGCCGCCCGTCGGCCAGTTCCAGCGTGACGCCGTCGCGCCCGGGGGCCCGCTCCGCGACCCAGGGCAGCGGCTCGTGGACCAGCCCCCGCCACAGCCGCGCCAGCACCGCCGCCCGCGCCGCGGGCAGGGCGGCCTCGCATGCGGCCGCCAACTCGGGGCGCATGTTGTCCAGTTCCTTCACAAGGTCCCGTTCGGCATCGGTGCGGCACACGGGCGTGTCCTACCGCATTCGAACACCTCCCACACATACTGACGGTCGATGAATGACTCAGCCCGGACAGCCGACACGACCGGCACGGCCGTCGCAGCCGACGCCCTCGCCATCGTGCCCTTGCTCAACTGCCTGCTCCGCGAAGCAGCCGCACCGGCCGGGGAACCGGTCGCCGGCCACGCCGTCCACCGCCTGCGCGCCAGCGGCCGGCTGTTGCGCGTCCGTACCGGCCACCGGCCCTCCGCTCCCGAGGTGTGGTCCGGTACGGCCTGGCAACTCCTGCGCCACTCCGGCCTCGTCGACCTGGCCGTGCAGGAGATGCGTGCCGTCACCGGGCGCTCCAACGCCGCGCTGGCCGCCGAGATGGCCGCCAGCCGTGCGGCCGTGGAGGCCCTCCTCACCGCCCGCGCCCGTACCGCGCCGCCAGACGACCTGTGGCTGCGTTCCGAACAGGCCCTGGTCATGGGCCATCCCTTCCACCCGGCCCCCAAGGCCCGCACCGGCGGCGGCCCGCCCGGCGCCTGGCTGCGCTACGCGCCCGAGGCGTACGGCCGTTTCCCGCTCGTCCTGCTGGGCGTGCGCGACGATGCGGTGATCGACGGCGGCGACACGCATGCCCTGGACGCCCTCGGCCAGGCCCCGCCCGGCTACCGTCCGCTGCCCGTCCACCCCTGGCAGTTCGGCCTCACCAGCCACCTGCCCGCTGTGCGCGCCGCCTTCGCCGAGGGCCGTCTCGTCCGGCTGGGCGTCACCCCGTGGGAGGCCAGGGCCACGTCCTCGGTCCGTACGGTGCACGTCCCCGGAGGTCCGGGGCGGGCCGGGGACCTGTTCCTGAAGTTCAGCCTGGAGGTGCAGATCACCAACGATGTCCGGCGGATCCGGAAGCACGAACTCCGCCACGTCCGCCGCACCGACCCGCTGGTGGCCGCCGCGTTCCGGGCCATGGGCGGCCCCGCGGCCTGGCTGGGCGAGCGGGGGCACCGCACGGTCCGCGGCCTGGAGGAGACATTCCCCGTCCTCGTCCGGGACGGCCTGGACGGCCGCCTGGTCCCGGGAACCGCCGCCGTGCTGACCGCCGCCCTCGTCGAGGGCTTCGAGGGCAGCCCCCTCGACCGGCTCACCGACCCGCTGCCCTGGTGGTCGGCCTACCTGGGCCAGGTCGTCCCGCCCGTGCTGGAGGCCTACGCCCGGCACGGCGTCGCGGTCGAGTGCCACCTCCAGAACACTCTGATCGCCGTCGACGCGGACGGTATCCCCGTCCAGGCCGTCTTCCGCGACACCGAGGGCGCCAGAGCCCTCCCCGGGACGCCCCGCGCGGCGGCCGCGAAACGTCTCGCCTACTGCCTCGTGATCAACAACCTCACCGAGATCGCGAACGCCCTCGCCCACCGCTTCCCCCGGGCCGCGGACGCCCTGTGGCCCCTCGCGCGCCGGGAGGTCGAACGGTACGAGAAGGAGCGCGGCGTCCCGGGGACCACCGCGCTCCTCACCACGCCGACACTGCCGGGCAAGGCGAGCCTGCTGTCCCGCTGGATCGGTGCAGACGGCACCGACCCGTGCTACCTGCCCGTCCCCAATCCCCTGGCCGTACGGCCGTGAGACCGGTCCGGGCGGAGGCGGTCTACTGCTCGAGGACCACGACGTTCTCGGCCTGCGGTCCTTTCGTTCCCTGCACCAGGTCGTATTCGACCCGGTCGTTGTCCATGAGGGATTTGAAGCCCTGGCTCTGAATCGCGGAGAAGTGCACGAAGACGTCCGGCCCGCCGTCGTCCTGGCTGATGAATCCGAATCCCTTGTCCGCGTTGAACCACTTCACGGTCCCTGTCGCCATCGCACGTCCTTCACGCTGAAATCGCTGCTCGATCGTTGTTCCTCTGAATTCACGTCGGCCGAGCGGCCTGCGTCAAGCGCGCCACGCCCCGGAAGCACCTGTGCCGGTGAATATGCCCTGTGCGTCCGGGGAGTCGTCGGCGACCTCCTACGAGGCCTGCGGTGTCACACGGGTGAGGACCGACGTGCGCACGCCCTCCGGGTCCACGTCGAGTGCGGTCAGGACCTTGAGAGCGAGGCCTTCGCCTTCCGCGACGAGGCCGAGCAGCATGTGTTCGGTGTCGATGCGCTGCTGCCCGAGGGCCGCTGCCTCACGGACGGTCAGTTCCAGGGCCTTCTTGGCGTGCGGGGTGTAGGCGGGCCGCGGGAAGTGGAAGGCCCCGGGGCCGAAGGTGTCGTCGGCGCGGCGCTGGATCTCGGCGACATCGATGCCGATCGAGGCGAGGGCGTCCTTCGCCGCCTGGGCGCCGGTTGCGGTCGCCCCGGACTCCTCCAGGAGGCGCACGGCCTCCTCGCGCGCCTGCGCCAGGTCCAGGCCGTGTTCGCGGAGCACTTCGCCTGCCGTGCCCGCTGTCCCGGCCAGGCCGAGCAGTATGTGCTCCGTACCGATGAAGTCGTGCCCCAGGGAGAGAGCCGCATCCTGGGAGGCCACCACGGCCCGCTTGGCGAGCTCGGTGAATTGATCGAACACGTTGACTACTCCTCCTTGCCCATGGCCTTGCGCCGGCCTGCGTGCTTCTCGTGGACCGACTGCCTGCTGACCTGCAGTGCCGTTGCAACTGCCTGCCATGTCCAGCCCTGTTCACGGGCGTTGTCCACGTGCAGGCGTTCCAGTTCCTCCAGCAGGCGCCGCAGCGCGACGACGGCCTGGAGCCCTACGGCGGGATCCTTGTCGGTGACCTGGCCTGCCAGTGCGGCGGCCGGTGAGTCCTCGGCGCTCATGATGTCAGGATTCCCTGACAGTGAGGATGTGTCAAGACACCCTGACAGAGGGGGTGTTGATCAGGCGGAGCCGCAGACCGTACGGCGCAGCACGCGCCCGCAGTTGCGCGCGTACGCCCGCTGGAAGAGCGGGACCAGCGGTCCGGCGGCCCGGGTGTACCAGCGCGCCGGGCGGCTGAAGGCGGTCACCGTCAGCCGTACGTCCTCGGCCCCGTCGATGGTCACCACGAACGACTCCTCGCCGCACTCGGGGTGGCCTCGCAGCGTTCCGTAGGCGAAGCCGGCCCGCCGTTCGTCCCGTACGGTCCACACCACCTCGCACGGCGCGGCGATCCGCAGCGGGCCGCGGGCCAGCACGGGGGTCACGGCGACGCCGGGTGCGGCGGGCGGTGTGCCGGTGGCGATGCGCACACCGGCGGCCCGGTGCATGGTCCAGTCGAGCACCGCGTCGGCGGCGGCCTCGAACACGGCCCTGCCGCGGCCGAGGTGGGTGGTTTCGCGGAGGTGGTGATAGCCGTCGGGCAGCCGGTGCTGCCGCGTGGCGCCCACCTCGGGGTAGCTGAACGTCGTCATCGGATCCCAGTATGCCGACCGGCTCTTGCGGCGGGCGAACCAGCGGGCCCGGAGCAGCTGTTCACTCGGGTCGCACGGCGCGGTCGTACAGGTCGGCCAGTTCGTTCGCGCATGTGTCGGGGTCGTGTCCGGCGGACAGCAGCGGGGCCGTGCTGTCGATCGAAGCACGCAGCGACGCCGCCATGACCTGGGGGTCGAAAGAGCGGAAGACTCCGGCTCGTTGCCCGTCGGCGAAGAGGCGGGCCAGCCGCTTCAGCCCTTCGGTGTGGTGCCGCTCATAAGCCCCCGTGCCGCCATTGAGCAGGATCTGCTGGAGCGCCCGCACCTCCGGTACGTGATCGGCGATGAATGCGACGTTCGCCCGGATGACGGCGGCGAGCAGGTCGCGGGGTCCGGTGGCGGCAGCGAGGGAGGGCCGCATGAAGGACTCGGAGTCGGCGACGACCTGGTCGGCGACGGCCGCGAAGAGCTCGTCCTTGCCGGAGAAGTGGTAGGTGATCAGCCGTTTGCTGCTGAGCCCGGCCCTCTTGCAGATGGCCTCGAACGTCGTGGCCTGGTAGCCCTGTTCGGCCAGGAGGGCGATCGCGGCGCGGGTGATCTGTTCCTTGCGGGCCGCGGTCGCGGCCTGCCGGGGTGTCATGGCCATCACGCCCGCCCGCCGGTCCGGGGGTAGGCCCGGCGGACGTCCTTGCGGCCCACCATGACCGCGGCGAGGGCCAGCAGCACGCCGACGACGGCCTGTTCGGCCTTCATCCACACCGGGAAGCCGTCGTGCGGCAGCGCAACGATCACCACGATCGCCACCGGGGCGACGGTGGACATCAGCCGCATGCGCAGGTACGCGGGGCGGCTGCCGCGGAAGGCCCGCCCGGCCAGCAGGAGGAGCACGGCGGAGATCACGACGACGATGACGCCCCGGACCCAGACGGCGGGACTGCCGCCGACGAGCGCCGCCACGGCGAGCGTGGCGGCCGAGACGGCCAGGACGACACCGAAGAGGGCGCGCACGCGCCCGTAGAGCTTGTTATCCATGCGGATAACTTTATCCGACCGGATAACGAATGTCACTGAGTAGGATCCAGCCGGGTCTCAGGGGAGGCCAAACGGGGAGGAACGATTCGGCATGCGCACACTCGGAGTGGACGACCCGGCACAGGTGGGGCCGTTCCGCACGGTCGGGGTGCTCGGGCAGGGCGGCATGGGACAGGTGCTGCTCGGGGTGGCACCGGACGGGCGGCTCGTGGCTGTCAAGCGGGTCCATGCCGACCTGGCGGAGGACCCCGGGTTCCGGTCCCGCTTCCGGCGGGAGGTGGATGCCTCGCGACGGGTGTCCGGCGCCTACACCGCGCCGGTCGTCGATGCCGATCCGGACGCGCCGACACCCTGGCTCGCCTCGGTCTTCCTGCCGGGCCCCGCGCTGAGCGAGGCGCTGGACACGGGCGGGGCGCTGCCCGAGGAGGCGGTGCGGCTGCTCGGCGCCGGGCTCGCCCAGGCCCTGGACGACATCCACCGGGCGGGGCTCGTGCACCGGGACCTCAAGCCGTCGAACGTGCTGCTGACGGAAGACGGCGTACGGGTCGTCGACTTCGGGATCGCGCGCGCCGCCGACCACGAGACGAAGCTGACCCACACCGGCGCGCTGATCGGCTCCCCCGCGTTCATGTCGCCCGAGCAGGTCCGGGGCGAGCAGCCGGGCCCGGCGAGCGACGTGTTCTCCCTCGGTGTCACGCTCGTGACGGCCGCCACGGGCCGGACCCCGTTCGCCGGGGACTCGCCGTTCGCGCTCATGCACGCCGTCGCCCACGACCTCCCCGACCTGGGCTCCCTGCCGCCCGTGCTGCGCCGGATCGTCGAGCCGTGCCTGGCCAAGGACCCGGCCGCGCGGCCGACGCCCGTGCAACTCCTCGGGCTGATAGGACCGTTGACGCCCTCCGCGCGCCCCTGGCCGGCGACGGTGTACGAGCGGATCGCGGAACGCCGGGCCTGGGCGGACCGGCTCGCGGCCACGGCCGGCCCCGTGCCCCCGCCGCCGCCCGCCTTCCCGCCGGCCCCGGTTCCCGCGCCGCGCCGCCGCCCCCGGTGGCTGACTCCCGCGATCGTGACGGGCGGGGTGCTCGCGGCCGCGGCCGCCACGGTCCTGGCGATCGGCCCGGACAACGTCTACTACGCGGCCTTCCCCGAGCCCGCGCCGACCCCCGGCACGACCCCGCTCGCCCAAGTGCGGGACAAATACACCAAGTCGGTCCCGACCTGCAATCAGGTCGGCCGCACCATGAAGGCCCCGCCCGCTTTCGGAAAACCTGGGGGCAATTTCCCCGACGAGGTGTTCCAGTACCGCGACAGCGAAGGACGCACCCATCCGCAGAGCGCCTGCTACTGGAACACCCGCTCCGGCGACCAGATCGACATCACCTGGGATCTCTACCCCTCCCGGCCGGGCGGGCCCACCGGCGCCGAGCAGGCGAAGGAGCACTACGAGGGCTTCTACATGCGGGGCAGGACCCCGCGCGACTCCGGGCTGGGGTTCGTGGAGGAGGGCATGTGGCTCAAGGGCTCCGACGAGAACAACTGCGTGCTCTATGCCCGGGACGTCAACCTGGCGCTGTTCGTGGCGGTCAAGGGCGTCCACTACCCGAAGGGCGTCTGCGAGGATCTCGCGAAGGACATGGCCCGTCAGAGCGTGGCGGCGGTGAAGTCCCTGTGAGCGCCCCGCACTCCACACCCGGCACGCCCGCGAAGGCCGGCCCGTACCTCCTCCTCACCGAGCTCGGACGGGGCGGCATGGGACGCGTCCTGCTCGGGCTCGCCCCGGACGGCCGGCCGGCGGCGGTGAAGCTGGTGCACGCCCGGCACGCGGCCGACGACGGCTTCCGGTCCCGTTTCCGGCGCGAGGTGGAGGCCTCGCGGAAGGTGTCCGGCGCGTACACGGCGGCCGTCCTCGACGCCGACGCGGACGCCGAACAGCCGTGGCTCGCCTCGGTGTTCGTGGCCGGCCCCTCCCTGGGCGCGGCCGTGGAACGTGCTGGTGCGCTGCCGGAGGGCGCCCTGCACCGGCTCGCGGTGGGCCTGGCGACGGCCCTGGGCGAGATCCACCGGGCCGGCCTCGTCCACCGCGACCTCAAGCCCGAGAACGTCCTGCTCGCGGAGGACGGCGCCCGCGTCATCGACTTCGGCATCGCACGGGCGGCCGAGACCGGGGACGCCACCGAACTCACCGGAACCGGCTGGGTGATCGGCTCGCCCCCGTTCATGTCGCCCGAGCAGGCGGAGAGCCGCGAACTGACCGGGGCGAGCGACGTGTTCTCGCTCGGCGCGGTGCTCGTCCTGGCGGCGACCGGCCGCAGCCCCTTCGCCGGCCCCTCCGCCCTCCAGACGCTCTACAACGTCATCCACACCGAACCCGACCTGAGCGGCGTGCCCCGGTCCCTGCACGGGATCGTCGCCCGCTGCCTGGCCAAGAACCCCGCCGACCGTCCGACACCGGCCGAACTCCTCGCCCTCCTGGGCCCGGTGGCCCCGACGGCCCGGCCGTGGCCGCCCGAGGTGCACCGGATGGTCGACGAGCAGCGGGCCCGGG
The DNA here is from genome assembly GCF_013030945.1 of Streptomyces morookaense. Lineage (GTDB taxonomy): Bacteria > Actinomycetota > Actinomycetes > Streptomycetales > Streptomycetaceae > Streptomyces > Streptomyces morookaensis. Next base: position 124,678 of record NZ_JABBXF010000029.1, read on the forward strand.
TCGCGGGCCTGCTCGACGGCGACCCCGAACGCACGGCGCCCCTGAGCGGCCCCGGTCCCGCCGCCCCGCGGACGGCCGTGCTCACCACGTACGACACCCCTGCCCGGCCGCCCCGCCGCCGGCGCCCCGTGGCGTGGGCGACGGCGGGCGCGGTGCTCGCGGCGGGACTCGGCGCGGGCGCCTGGCTGCTGCTGCGCAATGACAGCGGCGGCAGCAACAGCAGCGGCCCGCAGGACAAGTACGTGACGATGCCGGTGTGTTCGGAGGCCGTGCCCAGGCTTCCCTTGCGGCAGGAGCGGAGGAAGGACAAGGACGTCGCCCGCGAGGACGGGAGGTCCGGGGGAACCAGCTGCTCCTGGTACGACAGGGACCAACCCCAGGCCGACGGCTGGAACTACTCCCCCAGCGCCGACGTCTCGTGGGAAGTGTTCCGTTCGGACCCGGGCAAGAACGGTACGGAGAGCCAGCGGAAGGACTTCACCGACGGCGCGAGGTTCGGGCGGCGCGACACCGGCCTCGGCTTCGGCGACGAGGCCTACTGGTCGGACTCCGCGGCCGAACGGAAGAGCTGTCAGCTCAACGTCCGCGACGGCAACCTCGTGGTACGGGTCTACCTGGACGGCGCCAAGCACCCCGCATGCAAGACGGAGGCGCGGGACATCGCGCGGGCAGCGCTGGCAGCCATGCCGCCGCGGGCGGACTGATCGAACGGCAGCCTGTCGCAAGCCCGGTTGTCAGCGGTGCCGTCCGGCCGCCCGCTGCATGGCACGGGCGTGCTCGGCCTCGTCGTACGCGTTGTGCTCGAACATCCGGGCGGCGCGCTCGCATCCGGCTTTGCGTGCCTGGCGGGCGAAGCGCCGGTAGATGGTGTGGGCCTCGTCCTGCTCGCCGCGGATGGTGGTGCGCAGGTTCTGCCGGGTCCTGCCGACCAGCCCGGCCAGGTCGGCCTCGCCCGCGAAATGCTCGCGCAGTTCGACCGTGGCAGCGCCTTCGAAGAGGCGGGCGAGTGCCTGGAGGCCTGCGCGGCGGGCGTGCTGGGCGTAGAGGGTGTACTTGGCGTCGGCCATGGCCTCGCCGTGCATGGCGGTGTCGAGATTGGCCTTGGTGCGGGCCGCCTTCACCTTCGGCGGGCCGGCCTTGACCGTGACGACAGTGGCCTTGGGCGGTGCGGGGATGGTGCCCTTGCCGGTCTCGATCACGTTCAGGGCGGTCTGGAAGGCCTCTCTGTGGGACGCCTCGTCCTTGGCGATCTCGCTGAACAGTTCCGCAGCCTTGTCGTCGCCGTCCTCCTTCGCCTGCCGCGCGAAGGTGGGATACATGGTCACCGCCTCGTACGCCTCACCGGAGACGGCCGCCCCGAGGTTGGCGGCATCCGAGCCCACCAGCTTCGCGAGCTTGGCCGCCGCCCGGAAGTGGTCGCCGAGCTCGACGCGCGCGGTGCGCAGGTACAGGAGGCCGGTTGTGCGGCGGCCTTCGCGGTGGGCCTGGGCGGCATAGAGGGTGTAGGAGGCGTGGGCGAACGCTTCGCCGCGCAGGGCGTCGTCGAGGTTCTTGCGCGTCTGCGTGTCCATCCCGTGGTCGGTGCCCTCGGCGGCGAGGGGCAGGCGGTCGGCAGGAAGCGGCGATGCGGAGGCGGTGCCGAGCGGTCCGGCCGAGACCAGGCATGCGGTCAGGCCGGCGACGAGAGTGCGGGTGCGGAGCGGCGTCACTGCTGGTCCTCCTCGGGCAGGGCGGCGGGACGGGCCGTGGGTGCCGGTCCGTCCTCAGCAGATCAACAGCTCTGCGGGCATGCCACCGCAGGCGGCCTCTTCGGGTGAGCGGCCGTCACCCGTGCGCGCCGCGATATGCAGCCCCTCGTTCCTGACCGCATTTCACGTCGGCTGTCCGCTGTGTGCACCATCCGGCCCTGTCCTCCGGACGAGGATGCACGCTGGAGTGGAAGACCACGGGGCAGGGAGCGATGGTGCGTCGAGTGGAGCACGCCGTGGCGGACGAGGGTGAGCGTGGAGCGAACGTCGGGCCGGAGGCGGCCCGGGCTGCGGTCCGGCGCCTGCTGGAGCCTGCCTTGCTGGTCACCACCGGGGCCGCATTGCTCGGTGGTGGCATCGCGTGGCTGCTGGGCGACCAGGACGTCGCCGATGCGTGCTGGGCGGCAGGCACGGTGGTGGCAGTCGTGCCGGCCGTCGCATGGGTGGTGGCCGCCCTGTGCAGGAGGCGTGCCGGGGTCGACCTGATCGCTGTCCTGGCGCTGGCGGGCACTCTGGCAGTCGGCGAGTACCTTGCCGGTGCGCTGATCGCGCTGATGCTGGCAACCGGACGGACGTTGGAGGCCGCCGCCGAGCGGCGCGCCTCGGGCGACCTGCGCTCCCTGCTGGAACGTGCGCCGCGCTCGGCCCGCCGCCGCACCGACGGTGAGGTCACCGTGGTCGCGCTGGCCGATGTCACCGTGGGCGACGTGCTGGTGGTGGGGCCCGGTGAGGTGGTGCCGGTGGACGGTGAGGTCGCCGCCGGGCCCGCGGTGCTCGACGAGTCCGCACTGACCGGCGAGTCCGCGCAGGCCGAACGCGGTCGGGGGGAGGCGGTGCGCAGCGGCGTGGTCAACGCCGGCGGGGTCTTCGAGCTGGTGGCGACGGCCACCGCTGCGGACAGCACGTATGCGGAGATCGTGCGGCTGGCGAGGCAGGCGAGCGCCGAGCGGGCACCGACGGTGCGACTGGCCGAGCGGTATGCCGCCTGGTTCCTGCCGTTGACGCTGGGGGTGGCGGGCATCGCCTGGGCGGTGAGCGGGTCGGCGGAACGGGCGGTGGCGGTCCTGGTCGTGGCGACCCCGTGCCCGCTGCTGCTGGCCGCGCCGGTGGCCATCGTCTCGGGCCTGTCGCGGGCGGCCCGGCGTGGCGTCGTCGTCCGCGACGGCGGGGCCCTGGAGCGTCTGGGCCGGGCGCGCACCCTGGTGATCGACAAGACGGGCACGCTGACCACCGGGCGGCCCCGGGTGCTGCAGGTGGCGGCCGCCCCCGGCGGGCCGTCCCCGGGCGAGGTGCTGCGGCTCGCCGCCTCGCTCGACCAGGTCTCCTCGCACGTCCTGGCCGAGGCCATCCTCCATGAGGCCCGCACGCGCAACCTCGCTCTGTCGATCCCCCGGGAGACCACCGAGGAACCGGGCCGGGGCGTGACCGGCACCGTCGACGGCCGTCATGTCACGGTGGGCAGGTCCGGCCTGTCCCCCTCACAGCTGCCCGACTGGGCGCGGGCGGTGGACAACCGTGCCCTGCTCGACGGTGCCGCCATCGTCTGGCTCGTCCTCGACGGCACGCTCACCGGGGCCGTCCTCCTCCACGACCCGCTGCGGTACGACGCCCCGCGCACCGTACGGCGGCTGCGGACGGCAGGGCTGACCCGGCTGCTGATGCTCACCGGCGACCGCCCCGAGCCGGCCCGGCAGGTCGGCGCCGTCCTCGGCCTGGACGAGGTGCGCGCGGGGCAACTCCCCACCGACAAGATCGCCGCGGTGCGCGGGGAGAGCGCACGGGCCGTCACGGTCATGGTCGGCGACGGCATCAACGACGCCCCGGCCCTGGCCGCCGCCGACGTCGGGGTCGCCATGGGCGCCCGGGGCGCCACCTCCGCTTCCGAGGCCGCCGACGTCATCCTCACCACCGACCGCGTCGGCCGCCTCGCCGACGCCATGGACATCGCCGCCCGCGCCCGTCGCATCGCCGTGCAGAGCGCCGCAGGCGGCATGGGAATGTCCCTCGCCGCCATGGTCGCGGCCCTCCTCGGCCGGCTGCCCCCGGCTCCGGGTGCCCTTCTCCAGGAGGCCATCGACGTCGCCGTCATCCTCAACGCCCTCCGCGCCCTGCTCCCTGCCCGCGGCACCCGGCCTGCTCTCGAACCGGAGGCGGAGAGCCTCATCCACCGCTTCGCCGCCGAACACGACGACCTCAGGGACACCCTCGACGCCATCCGCGAAGCCGCCGGCCTGCTGACCGCCGACCACGGCCCCCGCGCCCTGACCGCCGTACGGGATGTCGACCGTCTGCTCACCACCCGCCTCCTCCCGCACGAGCGCGCCGAGGAACACCAGCTCTACCCCGCTCTCGACCAGCAACTCGGCCCCGAAACCACGGACACCATGAGCCGCGCCCACGCCGAGATCGAACGCCTCGCCCGCCGCATCGCCACCCACCTCCGCCTCGCCGAGGAACAAGGCGGGCTCCAGCACGAACAACTCGACGATCTGCGCGCCTCCTTGTACGGACTCCACACCGTCCTCCGCCTCCACTTCGCGCAGGAGGAGGAGAGCTACTTCTCTCTCGCCCCGTGAAATCACGTACACAGGGCACCGGGAAGCCGGCCTCCGGCCGACGCCGGTGGCCCCTGACTCGACGGCGTCCGTTCGGCGCCGCTAGCCGCCGGTCAGCGGCAGCACCGGGAAGGGGTGGTTCTGCCAGAGCAGGCGGGATGTCTCCTCCGGGTAGGCGGTGACGGCCGATTGCGTGTCGAAGACCCGGGTGAGGCGTCGTTCGGCGTCGTACGCAGGCCAGCCTGGGTCGCCGTGGGCGGCGAAGGACGTCCATGCGGTACGCATCTGCGCGGACAGCTCCTCCGCGGCGGCGGACGGGCTCTCGCCGAGCAGCGCGGAGAGCAGGCCGTCGCCCAGGTTGCCGAACACGAGGGGGACGTCGAGGCCGTGGCAGGCGCCGAGGGCGCCTCCCATTCCCGGGCAGGGCCAGGCCAGTTCGTACAGGTGGGCCCGGCCGCCGCCGGTGACCTGCGCCTCGGCGAGGTGGAGGCTCGGCATGCGGAACAGCCAATCGGAACCGACCAGTTCGAACAGCTCGCCCGGCCCCGCGGCGGGGAAGCCCTCACGGTACCGGCGCGCGCCGTCCGGGCCGGGGGCGAACACCTCGAGCACCATGGCGGCTTGCTCGTCCGTCACCTTGCCGAGCGTGCCGTCGAAGACGGTGAACAGCCGCTGCTCGTCACGGGTGTGCCCGACAAGGAGGTCGATGTCGCGGCCGGCGCCGTCCGCCAGGGCCTGCCAGGGAGTGACGGGCAGCACGTCACCGTCGACGACGGGCGAGAACAGGACCGACTTGTGCGCGGGCTGCCCCCAGCGCTCCGCGAAGGAGGCCGACTTGGCGCCGACGGCATCCCCGGCTGCGGGCAGCCGGTCCGGGGCCACGGTCGCCAGGTCGGCCGCGGTGGGCCGCAGCCCCAGCTCGGCGGCGCAGGCGGCGGCGATGTCGGCGGCGAGTTCCGGCGAGAAGAACGTCCCGCACACGCTCTGCGCGATGGCCCGGCGGAAGAGCCCGGCGGCGCGCGGCACGGCCAGCAGCGCGGCGACCGACCCCGCCCCCGCCGACTGCCCGAAGACCGTGACCCGATCCGGGTCGCCGCCGAAGGCCCGGATGTTGTCGCGCACCCACTCCAGCGCGGCGACCTGATCGAGCAGGCCGCGATTGGCGGGCGCCCCGTCGATGTGCGCGAAGCCCTCGATGCCCACGCGGTAGTTGAGCGTCACCACGACGACACCGCCCTCCCGCGCGAGGCGGGCCCCGTCGTACTCGGGAAGGCCGGACGTGCCGATGACGTAGGCGCCGCCGTAGATCCACACCAGCACCGGAAGCCCCGCCCCCGCGTGCGGCTCGGACGACCAGACGTTGACCGTCAGCCAGTCGTAGCCCGCGCCCCGTGACAGCGCATCCATCCCGAAGGCCCCGGCCTGAGGGGGCGGCGGACCGTACGACACGGCGGGGCGCACCCCGTCCCACGTCCCGACCGGCTGCGGCGCGGCAAACCGGAGCGCACCCACGGGCGCCTCGGCGAAGGGGACGCCACGAAAGACGGCCACGCCTTCTTCCCGACGGCCGCACAGCACCCCGGCTGCGATGCGGACTTCGGGCTCGGAGCCGGCCGGCTCGGATGCGGCAGTCGTCATCACGGTCCCTTTCCGGGCGGGGGGAATCATCATCCCGCCGGAGCGGGGCGGGGGGCCAGCCATTTACGGGGCGGGGGCAGCGGGGAGAGCGCGCCCGGGTGACCGTGCCGGCCCTCCCGGTGGTGCTCCGCGTCGGCCCGTGGCGGCTCTGCGATCGTGGCGCCGACGACCGCCCGCGACCGGAGGGACCCCCGTGGCCGACGTGCTCACCGTGCTGTTCGCCGTTCTGGCCGCGCTGAGCAACGCAACCGCCGTGGTGCTCCAGCGGACGGCCGCCCGTACCGTGCCCCGGTCGGATGCCTTCAGTCTGCGGCTGATGAGTCACCTGATGCGCCGTCCCGTGTGGCTCGGCGGGATCGTGGCCGTGCTCTGCGCGGCCGTCTTCCAGGCCCTGGCGCTCTCGCTGGGCTCCCTGTCCCTGGTGCAGCCGATCTTCGTCAGCGAGCTTCCGTTCGCCCTGCTGATCGCCGGCCCCGTGCTGCGCCGCCGGCTGCCCGCGTACGGCTGGGCGGCCATCGTGATGGTCGCCGCGGGGCTCGCGCTGGCCCTGGTCGCCGCCGCGCCCCGGGGCGAGCATGTGCACGTCGCCACCGTGCGGTGGCTGGCGGCCGTGGCGGCCGCGCTCGCCGCCATGATGGTGTGTGTCGTGGCCGCTCTTCCGCGGCCCCGGGGCAAGGCCCGCGCCGCCCTGTTCGCCACCGCCGCCGCCATCGGATACGGGCTGACCGCCGCGCTGATGAAGGACGCCTCGGTCACCTTCGCCCGGCGGGGTGCCGTCGCCTTCTTCGCCACCTGGCAGACCTACGGCTTCGTGGTGGTGGGCGCCATCGCCCTGTTCCTGCTCTCGAACGCCATGGAGTCGGGGCCGCTGCTCGCCTCGCAGCCCGCACTCACGCTGGGCGATGCGCTGGTCAGCGTCGCCCTGGGACTCCTGGTGTACGAGGAGCGCGTGCGCACCGGGTGGTGGCTGGTCCCGGAGGGGGTCGGGGTGCTCATGATCACGGCTGGTGTGCTGGTGCTCCCCCGGGTGGAGTCGCAGGCCCTCCCGGAGCCGCCGGGCCCGGCTGGGCCGCGCCCGGCGTGACGTCCCTCAAGGGGTCTCGAGGGGGCTCGGGGTTCAAGGAGTCAGCGTCCACTTCTGGTTGGGCAGGCCGTTGCAGTCCCAGATGCCGAGCTGGGTGCCGTTGTCCGTGTTGAAGCCCAGGTCGTCGAGGCACTTGCCGGTGAGGACGTTCTTCAGCGATCCGTCCGCCTGCGGGATCCACTGCTCGCCCTGGCTGGACGGGATGCAGTCTTGAAGTGCTCTCCTGCCCTTGCGAGCTCAGGAAGGAGATTCCTGCCTACCTTGCGGCGGCGGGCTTGACACGACGTGCGCGCCTGACGACTGCCCTCCCGGCAGCCGGGACGAGCGCGTGGCCCATCCGGTAAAGGTCCAGGATATTCCGGGCGGCGTTCCAGTCGGCGTTGCCTGACAAACCGCAGTCCGGGTTCCTGCACACGAACACGGCCTGGCTCTCCCGGCTACCCGGTGTGGTGAAACCACAGGCTGAGCAGCGCTGGGAGGTGCCAGGGGCGGGAACCTTGTGCACGGTGCCGCCGTACCTGGCGGCCTTGTACGTCAGCATCGTCACGGTCCGGCCCCACGCCTCCTGACTGATGGAGCGGTTGAGACCGGCCTTCTGCCTGACGCTCTTCCCCGGTTCCTCGATGGAACCCCGGGCGCTCTTGGTCATGTTCGCGATGTCCAGGTTTTCCACCACAATCACGCCGTACTGCCGGGCGAGGAACGTGGTGGTCTGGTGCTGCCAGTCGGTTACCCGTCGCTTGGCTTTCGCTCGGAGCTTGCCGATCTGGTCGTATACCACCCGCAGCCGGTTCGATGACTGCCGTCCGGGCTTGCGATGCTGCTTGAGCCGTGCGGCCTGCCGTTCCAGGCGGCGGAGCTTGCCCTTCTCCTCCGCGTTCAGCCACTTGTCGCGGTCGGAAGTGCCGTCCCGGAGACGGGGCGGGCGGCCGTGATTCTGGTGGTTGCCGTCAGAAAGGGCGAGGGGGATGTTCACCCCGGCGTCGATGCCGACTTCCGGCCCTTGGTGGGGTGCGGGTCCGGCTTCGAGAGTGGTGATGCGAAAGGCGATATGCCAGCCCAGCGCATCCTTAACCAACCTGGCACCAGTGATTCGGTTGTCGGCGTTCGCCTTCTTAGCTACGGGCAGGTCGCGGGTCCAGTGGAATCGGACCCGACCGACCTTGGGAACGTTGACCAGGCCCCAGCGGCGGTGCACCCGCGTGATCTGCAAGTCCCGGCCCTGCGGGATGTCCACGCTCATCACCGAGCGGAAGCGGGCCTTGAAGTTCGGCTTGTCAGCCCGCCCTTCCCAGCAGTTCTTCCATGCCTGGAAATACGTCTTGAGTACCGCTTGTGCGGCTTGGGCCGGAAGGACGGCGAAAAAGTCGACCTCCTTACGCGCCTGGCGGATCGCCACATCCGCAGCAGCCAAGGTGCGCTTGTCCTTGGGCAGCATCGTCCACCAGGCGTGCAGACAGTTCCACATGGTGCGGGCCGCGTGCGCCTGATCATTCATGAGGCGGACTTCAGCAGGACTCAGCACCAGCCGGGCACGATGCCCGAACTGAAGCTGCCGCAAGCGCAGTTCACTGCCCACACGGTCACACTACCAACTACTGAGGTTTCCAGCGTGAAGTCGGGAGTTTCTGATCGTGAGGCCGGTTTCGCTGAGGCAACCGTCGATTAGCTCGGGCTGGTACTGAATCCCACCGCAGGCTGCGGCGGAGGGTAAGGATGAGTATTCGCCGCTGGTGTAGGCGGTGTTGGCGAGCGGCCCAAGCAGAAGCAGGCCCCACCCGCACGATCCCGCCCTGTGCCAGGCGCACCGGTTCGCCTTCTGCCTGGGCACCGCGCTGCTCGTACTCGCCCCGGCCGGCGCCCTGGCCGTCGAGCGGGCGGTCGGCGTACCGGGGCTGCCCATGCTGCTGGGGGACGTCCTGCGGATGCTCGCCGTCTGCTGCCTGGGCCTGCTGACCGACAGGCCGGTCCGGCGTCAGGGGACGGTCGCGGCGCTGGTTCTCCTCCTGTTGCCCGCGCTTTTCACCGCGGCGCACCTGCACCACCTGGCCGGCCGGCTCTTCGTCGACGACGGGGACCGCCCGGCCCTGGCCGCCTACGACGCGGTGCTCGTGCTCTATCCCGCCTGGCAGTTGACGGCGTTGTGCCGGACGGTCGGGCGGCGGGCCCGCCGCGCGGGTGCGGGCGCGCAGCGCACCGGGCTGTGCCTGCTCACCGCCGCCACGGCCGCGGGACTGGTCTGGACGGCCTGGGGTCTCGACGACGTCCGGCTCGCCCTGTTCACCGGCCGGCACACGGAGGGCGACGACGCCGTCTCCGTGGCGCTGGGGCTGCTGTGCACGGTCCTGGTGACCGCCGGAGGCAGTGCGGCCGCCTGGCCCGCGCTGAGTCACTGGTGGTGGTGCCGGCGCACCTACCGGGCGCTGGGCCCTTTATGGTCCGCGCTGCACCGTGCCTTCCCCGAGACGGCTCTCCCGGCGGGCCGCGGCACCCTCGGCGGCCTCGTCCCGCACCGGCTGCGCTTCGCTCTCTACCGCCGGGTCATCGAGATCCACGACGGGCTGCTCCTGCTGCGCCCCCGGCTCCGGCCGGCCGTCCCGGGGGACGACGCGGCGCACGCCGCGGCCGCACAGATCGCCGCGGCGCTACGGGCGCCCGCTCCGACTTCCGCTCCCGCAACGGGCCTCCCGCCCGGTTCGCTCCCCCTGGACACCGCCTCGGGAACCGACGTCGCCGCATCGCAACTCGCCGCCGCCTCCCGTGCGTTCGCGCGGCTCGGCAGCGGTCGCAGCGCCGAAGACGAGGCGTACGTGACCATCTGACGGAGAACTACGCCCCGTCCAGCCACCGCACCTCGTACGGCGAGAGGGCCAGCACCCGCCCGTCGACCCGGGCCGCGACCGGCCTGCGTTCGGTGTTGACGACGAGTACGGCCGCGTCGTCGGCGAGGACCTCGATCCTGGCGCCGAATGCCGCACCGGCGGCGACCGGCCGGAAAGCGGAACCCGGAGGGAACTCCCGGGCGAACCGCGTCAGCAGCTGCGCCATGGGCAAACCGTGGCCGCCGTCGTGGAGTCGGGTGCTCCGCCACAGGCAGCCGGGGCAGTCGTCCCCGGCCTGCTGCGGGTTCCAGTAGAAGGCGGCCGCCGCGCCGCTCGTCGCCAGCCTCATCAGTGCGGTGGCGTGAACGGCGGTGCGATGCCGCTCGCTCCAGCCGTCCCGCCCGCCCGGCCCGTCGCCCTCGGCGGGCGGCTCGACGTACCACTCGGCCCACCAGACCGGAAGCCCTGTGACGCTCCTGAGCCAGCGGGTGACGTCCGCGAACTTCCGGGTGGCGGCGAAGGCGTCGGGGATCGTCCGGTGCCCCTCACGGGTGTAGCTCGCTCCGTCGACGACGACGAAGTCCGCGCCTGTCTTGTGCGCGTTCCAGTAGTGGACGACGTCGACGGAGCGCCGGTCGAGCCCGCCCCAGGGGCCGTGCACCTCGGGTGAACCGTCCGCGTCGCCGGGCGGCTCGTGGTCGGCGACCACGTAGGGACCGCCGACCAGGTTCTCCGGGTTCTGCCGCTTCAGCTCCTCGTACACGAGGTTGTACAGATCGGTGTAACCCTCGTGGTTCCAGCGGCGCTTGTGCTCGTCGTAGAAGCCCTTCAGCTCGTTCCACACGAGGAAGTGCCGGATGTCCGGATAGCGGCGGGCGACCACCCCGGCCAGCCGGGCGAAGTCCGCATAGTGCCGGGGATCGGGCGCGGCCTCAAGCCGCGACCAGTCGGTGTGCCCCTTCCGCCCGCCCTTCATCCAGTCGGGGGCGCCGCACAGGGTCAGGACGGGTATGGCGCCGGTGGCCCGCATCAGCGCGACGCGCTCGTCGAGGGCCTGGAAGTCGTGGTGCCCGGGCGCCGGTTCGGGGTTCTCGGCGCCCCAGCCCATGATGTGCTGGTTCTGCGGCAGGGGCTGCGCGGAGAGCAGGGCACCGGCCCTGCCGACGGCGTCCGGTGTGCCGTGGTCCGCGCTGTGGCGGGTGTGCGTGAAGCCCCAGCCGGGCTGGAGTGCCGCCGCTCGCCGCTCCGCGCCCGACCGGTCCCCGTCATGTCGTCGCACGAGATCCGAGGATATCCGGGACTGCCCGGATCCGGTCCAGGAACGACCCGACTTCCTCGGCGAACACGTCCGGGGCGTCCGCGTGGAGCCAGTGCCCGCATCCGGGCATTTCGACCAGCTGCGTGTTCGGCCGCTCGGCTGCCATGCGCTGTGCCGTGGCCGCGGTGAGGATGAAACTGTCGCCGCCGCGCAGGAGGAGGGCCGGTTGTGCGGAGGCCGCCCACTGGGCGGAGAAGTCGCCGGTGAGCGCGTGTTGAGAGGCCATCATGTCGTCGGTGTCGAAGAGGAGTCCCCAGCCGTCGTCGAACCGGGCCGCGCTGTCGAGGAAGTACGAGGCGTCGGGGATGCCCTGCGCTTCTATCGCGTCCTTGAGCGCCCGGCGGGAGGAGCTGCGCCGGGGCCATCCGGTGACGTCCAGAACGGGTCGGGTCTCGGGCTCCTGGTTGAGGACGGTCATGTCGGCGATCACAAGTGCCGAGACCAGCTCGGGGTGCCGGCGGGCGAGCAGGAAGGCGATCGCGCCGCCCATCGAGTGGCCCAGGACCACTGCGGGCGCGAGGTCGAGTACCCGGAGGAAGGCCGCGGCGTCGGCGACGTAGGCGTCGGGTGTGGTGTCGCCGCCGTTGTCCGAGAGTCCATGCCCGCGCTGGTCGAGCGCGACGACGCGGCAGCGCCCGGCGAGCGCGGAGGCCAGCGGGGCGAAGATCCATCCCCGCCCGAAGTGACCGTGCAGGGCCAGCAGTACGGGGCCGGGGCCCCCGAAGTCCAGATAGGCGAAGCGACGGCCGTGGAGCTGGATGAAGGACTCCATGGGCATGGCGGGCTCTCCTGGCAGCGGTCGGCGGATGTGGCGCTGCCGACGGTACCCGGCGGCCTCCGCAAGGCCCGAGCCCCCACAGCTTGTGACGCCGTCGGCACCGTGCGTCGCTTCAAAGAATCTTTACAACTGCGACGCCGGGCGCCGCCCTCCCCCCAACCGCCCCACGGAATGCCGGTTATGCCCGGCGAGCTTGGTGGTGCTGTGTCCGGCTATGTTCCGGCAGCGGGACGGCGGGCCCGAATCTGTTACTCGATCTTGTGAAGAAGTCGCACCGATACGGCAAAGGAATCGGAAAGTCGCCTGTTCGAAGGGCATGCTCTCGCACCCGCATTCATCAACGCGGTTGGCTGCGCACCCCGTTCACGTGCTTACATCTGCGGCACCGCGGCGGCCCTGAGAACGGCGGTCGATTTCGGCCGGGCCAATGCGGTGGACGGTTTGACGGGTTTTCCCGTTGCCCGCCGTCCTTTTGAGAAAGAGTCAGACGAACGAAGGGTGCGCACACACCATGCGTAACGACATCGAGACCCGCGAGATCGCCGACGCCGAGCTGGACGCCATTGCCGGTGGCGTCAGCATCTCCGGTGGTCTCCTCGGCGCCGTGACCGGCGACGTGCACAACGTGGTGAACACGGTGACCTCGCTGAACACGGTGGGCGCGGCCAAGGCCGTGCCCGGCGAGGTCGAGGGCATCGTCGGCCTGAACGTCGGCGTCGCCGGCCTCTGAACATGAACTCCGCAACCGGGCCGCACGGTCCGGGGAGTTGCATGGCCTGACGGCCGCGTACGCGCTGCCGTGAGGTGTTGAGGTGTCGCAGGAAAGTCGTGGACCCCGGAACTCCTCCCCTGTTCCGGGGTTCGCGGCCGTTCACCCCACACAATTCGGCAATCCTGTCGAGAATGCAGTCGAAGGAATGGTTCGTGCAGTTCCGCCAGAAGGCGCTTTCCAAGCTGCAATCGCCCGAAGAACTCGATTTGCCCGTGCACTTCGCCCGCCCGCAGGGGCGGCTCGTCCTCGCCGTCACGCTCCTCGTGATGGCGGCGGCCGGTGTCTGGGTGTTCACCGGGTCGGTGTCCTCCAGGCTGAGCGCAGCGGGCATCCTCACCCACTCCGGCGGTAGTTACCTGTTGCAAAGCCCCTACGCGGGACAAGTCACCGCAGTCCTCGCCGAGGAGGGCAGGCCGGTCTCCGCGGGCACCCCGCTCGTCGAGGTCGCCACCGATCACGGCACCCGGACCGTGCGGGCCGTGGCGCAGGGACGGGTGACCACGCTGGCCGCCAGGACGGGCAGCGTCCTCACCACAGGAGCGGACGTGGCGGTCGTGGAGCGCGTGCAGAACCCGGACGAGCCGCTGGTGGCCATGCTCTACCTGCCCGGCGACAGCGGCGGGGCGCTCTCCCCGGGCGCCCCGGTCGACCTGACGGTCCAGTCCGTCCCCCGGGACCGCTTCGGCATGCTCCGCGGCCGCGTCGAGGCCGTCGGCCACGCGCCCCAATCGCAGGCGCAGATCAGCGGCTTCCTCGGCGATCCCCGGCTCGCCGCGCAGTTCGCCCGGCAGGGCGATCCCGTCGCGGTGGTCGTGCAGTTGGAGCGCTCCTCCGCCACCGCCTCGGGCTACCGGTGGACCTCCGCGGGCGGTCCACCGTACCGGCTCGGTTCGATGACGCCCGTCACCGCCGCCGTCCACCTCGCCGCGCAGCGGCCCGTCGACTGGCTGCTCCCGTGACCGCGGCGCAGGACACCGACCCGCCGCGCCCGTCCGCCACCGGCCACCGGCGCCGCCGGAGCGCCGCCGCCTCCGTGCCCAGGGGCAGGACACCGCGCCCCGTCCGCACGCCCACCGTGCTGCAGATGGAGCCCGTGGAGTGCGGCGCGGCAGCACTGGGCATGGTGCTCGCCCACCACGGCCGCTTCGTCCCCCTGGAGGAGCTGCGCATCGACTGCGGTGTCTCCCGGGACGGTTCGCGCGCCGGCAACCTCCTCAAGGCCGCCCGCGGCCACGGGCTGAGGGCCAAGGGCATGCAGATGGACCTGGCCGCGCTCGCCCGGGTGCCCGCACCGGCCGTCCTCTTCTGGGAGTTCAACCACTACGTCGTCTACGACGGCATGGGCCGCCGCCTCGGCCGCCGCGGCGTGTACGTCAACGACCCCGCCAAGGGCCGCCGGTTCGTCCCCATGGAGGAGTTCGACACCAGCTTCACCGGTGTCGTCCTCACCTTCGAGCCCGGCGAGGACTTCCGCCGCACCGGCCGCAGACCCGGCGTCCTCGCCGGCCTGCCCGCCCGGCTGCGGGGCATGTCGGGCACGCTGCTCGCCGCCGTGCTCTCCAGCCTCCTGCTGGTGGTCGTCGGCGCGGCGGTGCCCGCGCTCAGCCGTACGTACATCGACACGTTCCTGATCGGCGGCCGGACCTCCCTGACCGGTGTGCTCCTCGCGTCGATGGCGGCCGCCCTGCTGCTCACGGCCACGCTCACCGCAGTGCAGCAGGCCAACCTCCTGCGCGGGCGCATCATTTCCTCCACCCTGGGCAGCGCCCGCTTCCTGCGGCACCTGCTCAGGCTGCCCGTCACCTTCTTCGCCCAGCGCAGTCCCGCCGACCTCGTCCAGCGCCTGCAGTCCAACGACACCGTCGCCGAGACCCTGGCGAGGGACGTGGCAGCGGCCGCGGTGGACGCGGTGGTCGTGATCCTCTACGCCGTGCTGCTGTGGACGTACGACCCGCAGCTCACCGTCGTCGGCATCGGCATCGCGCTGCTCAACGTCGTCGCCCTGCGCGTGGTCGTCCATGTACGCGCCACCGGCACCGAGCAGTTGCGTGCCGAGAACGCCCGGCTCGTCAACACCGCCTACAGCGGCCTGCAGCTCATCGAGACGATGAAGGCCACCGGCGGCGAGAACGGTTTCTTCCGCCGGTGGGCGGGCCGGCATGCGATCACGCTCGACGTGCAGCAGCGGCTCGGCGTGCCCAGCGCCTGGCTCGCGGTCGTCGCGCCCACGCTGGCGGCGCTCAACAGCGCGCTCATCCTGATGATCGGCGGCCTGCGGGCGGTCGAAGGGCATCTCTCGGTCGGCCTGTTGGTCGCCTTCCAGGCGCTGGTGACGGGCTTCACGGCGCCCATCGCCCGCCTCAACGGCGTGGCCGGGCGTGTCCAGGACTTCGCCGCCGACGTCGCCCGGCTCAAGGACGTCGAGAACTTCCCCGCCGATCCGCTCCCTGCGCGCCGCGAGCCCCTCACCGCCGCCCGGCGCCTGACCGGCCACGTCGAACTCGACGCCGTCACCTTCGGCTACAGCCCGCTGGACGCTCCCCTGCTCGAGGGCTTCTCCCTCTCGGTCGGCCCCGGCCGGCAGGTGGCGCTCGTCGGCGGCTCGGGCAGCGGCAAGTCCACCGTCTCCCGGCTCGTCTCCGGCCTGTACACCCCGTGGGAGGGCACCGTCCGCATCGACGGCATGCGGCTGGAGGACATCCCGCGCGGCGCGCTGGCCGCCTCCGTCTCCTTCGTCGACCAGGACCTCTTCCTCTTCGAGGGCACCGTCCGCGACAACGTGGCCCTGTGGGATCCGTCCGTCACCGACGAGGCCGTCGTCGCCGCCCTGCAGGACGCCGCCGTCCACGACGTCGTGGCCCGGCGCCCCGGCGGCATCCACAGCCGCGTCGAACAGGACGGCCGCAACTTCTCCGGCGGCCAGCGCCAACGCCTGGAGATCGCACGGGCACTGGTCCGGAACCCCAGCGTCCTGGTCCTGGACGAGGTGACCAGTGCGCTCGACGCGGCGACCGAACAGACCGTCATGGACAACCTGCGGCGGCGCGGCTGCGCCTGCGTGGTCATCGCCCACCGGCTGAGCACGGTACGCGACAGCGACGAGATCGTCGTGCTCGACCGGGGCACGGTCGTCGAACGCGGGCGGCACGAGGAGTTGTTGGCCGCGCAGGGGGCGTACGCCCGACTGGTCAAGGAGCACTGACGTGACCTCTCCCCACTACGCGCCGGCCGCCGCCGACCCGGTCGTGGAAGCGCTCGGCGGGCTCGGCACGGCGGTCGACTGCGCAGGCATGCGCAGCCTCCCCCTGGAGGGGCCGCACGTGCTGTGGCTCGTCGTGGACGGCGAGCTGGACCTGTTCGCGGTCGACGCCGTACAGGCCGGCCCCTGGCACTTCCTCGGCCGACTGGCAGCGGGCACCCTGCTGCTGGGCCCGGCCGAGGGTCCGCGCCACACCCTCCTCGGCCGGCCCGTGCACGGCTGCCGGCTGCGCCGCGTGGAACTGCGCGAGCTGCAGCGGCCGCCGTACGGGCACGATCCGTACGGGCGTGATCTGTACGAGCAGGCCCCGTACCGGAACGCCCCGTACGGGCACGATCCGTACGGGAACGTCTCCTACGGGCATGCCTCCCACGGCGCCGTCGGCGTGGCACCGAGCCCTCTCGAGAACGCCTTCGTGCTCGGCGTGGGACGCGGCCTGCGCGCCCTGTACCAGGAGGGCGCGGCCGACGAGGACATTCTGTGGATGCAGATATCCCCCGGAGACGTGCAGTACGGGGCCCTCTACGAAGGGCACGACACCGCCGGTGTGCTGCTCGTGGACGCGGCGATGTGGCAGCGCATGGTCGACCAGCAGTACCGGCTGCTGTACGCCCTGGACGACCGCATCGAGCAGCTCGAACGCGCCCACGAGGACCGCGCGGCAGCCGGCATCGAGGCCGGCGAGGCCGCCCGCGCGCAGGCCGACCGGGCCCTGCTGGCCTCCATCGGCCGTTCCCGTGACACGGGGCACCGCGCCACGGGGGACGACGCGACGTTCGCCGTGTGCCGCCTGGTCGCCGAAGCGGCCGGCATCACCCTGGCCGAGCCCGGCGGCAGCGCTGCCGCCGGCTCCGATCGCCTGGATCCCGTCGAACGCATCGCGCTCGCCTCACGGATCCGCACCCGCGTCGTCAGGCTCGACGGCCGCTGGTGGCGGGAGGACAGCGGGCCCCTGGTGGGTCTGCGCGCGGACGGCGGGGCACCGGTGGCGCTGCTGTGGCGGCGCGGGGCCTGTCTGGCCGTCGATCCCGCCGCAGGCACCCGCGAACGGGTCGGCAAGGACAACGCGGGCGACTTCGCGCCGCGTGCCGTGATGTTCTACCGTCCGCTGCCCGACGGGAAGTTGGGCCTGCTGCGACTGCTGCGCTTCGGCCTGCGCGGGACGGGGCGGGAGCTGCGCTCCCTGCTCCTGGGCGGGCTGGTCGCGGTGGTCCTGGGCGCGCTCGTGCCCGTCGCCACCGGCAAGGTGCTGGGCGCGTATGTGCCCCGGGCCGAGAACGACCTCATCGTGCAGACCTCTCTGGCGCTCGTCGCAGCCAGTGTCGTCTCTGCTGCCTTCATGCTGCTGCAGAACGTCTCCGTCCTCCGCCTGGAGGGCCGCATCGAAGCCACCCTGCAACCCGCCGTGTGGGACCGGCTGCTGCGCCTGCCGGCACGGTTCTTCACCGGCCGCTCCACCGGGGAACTGGCCGGGGCGGCCATGGGCATCAGCTCCATCCGCCGTGTGCTGTCGGGTATCGGCCCGGTGATCGTGCAGGCGGGCACGGTGGGCGCGGTCAACCTCGTCCTGTTGCTCACCTGCAGTGTGCCGCTGGCGCTGGTGGCGCTCGCCCTGCTGCTCGTCGTCGGGGGGACCTTCCTGGGGCTGGGGCTGTGGCAGCTGCGTCATCAGCGGCAGTTGGTCAGGCTGGAGGACAAGCTCAACAACCGTGCCTTCCAAACGCTGCGCGGGCTGCCCAAGTTGCGGGTGGCCGCGGCGGAGAGTTTCGCGTACGCGGCCTGGGCGCGGGAGTTCGCCCGTACGCGGGTGCTGCAGCAGCGCATCGGGCGGATCAAGAACGTGGTGACGGTGCTCAACGCGGTGTGCCTGCCGCTCTGCACGCTCGTGATGTTCGCGCTGCTGGCGGGGCCGGCGCGGGGCAGCATGTCCGCCGGCACGTTCCTGACCTTCAGCACCGCGATGACGATGCTGCTGTCGTCGGTCACCCAGCTGACCGGTGCGCTCCTGTCGGCTGCCGCCGTGCAGCCGATGTTCGAGCGGGTCGGGCCGCTCTTCCGGGAGACGCCCGAGGTGAGCGGTTCCAGTGTCCGGCCGGGGACGCTGAGCGGTGAGCTGGAGGCGGTCAACTTGAGCTTCCGGTACACCGATGACGGTCCGCTCGTCCTCGACGACGTGTCGTTCCGGGTGCAGCCGGGCGAGTTCGTCGCGATCGTCGGTGCCAGCGGCTGCGGCAAGTCGACCTTGCTGCGCCTGCTCATCGGCTTCGACAAGCCGGCCGCCGGCAGCGTCCTGTACGACGGCCAGGACCTGGCGGCCCTCGACCGGGCCGCCGTCCGGCGCCAGTGCGGTGTCGTCCTGCAGAACGCCCAGCCGTTCTCCGGCTCGATCCTCGACTGCATCTGCGTCTGCGGGGCCGAGAGCTTCTCGCTCGAAGAGGCGTGGGAGGCCGCCGAGTCGGCGGGGCTGGCCGACGACATCAGGGCCATGCCCATGGGCATGCACACGATGCTGTCCGACGGCGGGGGCGCCGTCTCGGGCGGCCAGCGCCAGCGTCTGATGGTCGCCCAGGCCCTGATCCGCAAGCCGCGCATCCTGTTCCTGGACGAGGCGACCAGTGCGCTGGACAACGAGACCCAGCGCATCGTCATCGACTCCACCCGCGCCCTGCGGGCCACCCGCATCGTGATCGCCCACCGGCTCTCCACGGTCATGGACGCGGACCGGGTCGTCGTGATGTCGGAGGGCCGCATCGTCCAGCAGGGGCCGCCGGCACAACTCCTCGCGGACACGGCGGGCCTGTTCCACGAGCTGGTGCGCCGGCAGATCACGTGAGGGGCGGCCCGGCCCCCGACCGGCGGACCCCGCTCGGCACGTTGCGCGTTGCGCGCGAGCGGGCCCTCCTAGGGCGTGTCCGATGGGTCGGCGCGGGCTCCGCGGCGTCTGGTGCGGTGCATCGCAAGGCGGAGCATTACCCGCGTACTGGGCGTACTCGGGTGATGCGACAACGCGGCGAGGTGCCGTGCCAGGCGTCGCGGGGCCCGCGCCGACCCATCGGACACGCCCTAGCGCTTGTGCCGCTGGCCCTCGGCGAGCTGTTCGGCGATCTTCTCGCCGCCGAGGCGGTCCTGGACGGCGGCGGAGAGGCCGGGGGCGACGCCGCCGAACAGGGTGACCAGGCGCAGGCCGAGCGGGGCCACGTCCACCTCGGCGAGGTTCTTCTCGATGGCGCGTACGGTCGCGCGCGCGACGTCCTGCGGCGAGCGGGTGCCGATGCCGCGGGGCAGGGTCACGCCGGAGTCGGCGAACATGCCGGCGTCCCTGATGAAGCCGGGGAACACCGTCGACACACCGACGTTGTGCGGGTGCATGTCCGTGCGGAGCGCGAGGGCGAAGCCGCGCATCCCGAACTTGGTGGCGTTGTAGAGGGACCCCTGCCCGGACGCGGCCTTCCCGGACAGTGAGCAGATGAAGACCAGGTGACCGCGGCGCCGGGCGGCCATGCGTTCACCGGCCAGCTTCGCCATCACGACGGGTGCGCGGAGGTTGACGTCGAGCACGCGGTCGATCTGGTCGACGGTGAAGTCGGGCAGCAGCCCCGCTGCCGGCAGCGCGGCGTTGGCGACGAGCACGTCGATCTCGCCCGCCTCCTCCAGGAGTTCCCCGACCGCGTCGCGGTCGGACAGGTCGGCGGCTATGGCTCTTCCGCCCAGTCTCTCGGCCAGCGGCTCGAGCACGTCCGTACGGCGCCCGGTGAGCACCACTTCGCCGCCGCGGGCGGCCAGGCCCACCGCCAGCGCCCGTCCGATCCCGCCGGTGGCACCGGTCACCAACACCTTCGCGCCGCGCAGATCCATGTCCCCATCTCCCGTCGGACCATTCGGACCACCCGAATCACGCATTGCCGTCGAGCGTACGCCGCGCCAGTCGATCGTGATGCCGGAAGTGACGGTGCCACCACACAGCGCCAGCGCACACAACCGGACTATTCCGTTCCACGGTAACGATTTCATTAAGCAACAGGACTAAAAACGGCGGGACTTGGATCAGACCTTTTGTTTCCGGCCGGTAAGCCTGCTGACTCTGGAGTCAGTTGCCCCGCAGGCGCTCTTTCAGGGCCGCATCGGCAGGGCACCGCGGCCATGTGCTGCTGCGAGATCACTGCTGTCTGACAGCACATCTGTTCTGGCACACTTCCCGCCACCTGCGCATCCTCCGCAGGAAACACGCGAGTTCAGCACGTCTTCAGCACGACCAAGGAACCCCCCATGCACAGATCCCGCATACCGACGCGCAAGAAGGCATTGCGCGCCACCCTCGTCGCCGCCCTCACCGGCGGGCTGATGATGGCCTTAGGGCCCCAGGCCCAGGCTGCCTCCACGGGCACCGTCGTCGGCGGACAGGGCAACTTCAGCAGCATCAACCAGCGTTCACAGCCGTCGCTGTCCGCCTCCGTCACCGGAAGCTCCCGGCCCGGCGACCGCATTCCCATGGTCTGCCGCACCACCGGCGACACCGTCGAGAACAACTCCCGCTGGATCTGGTCCGGCGGCTACTACCTGGCCGACGCGTTCATCCGCGAGGACACCGGCGGCCTGCCGGTCTGCGGCACCAGCCGGCCTGCCGCACAAAAGGTGCTCAACATCGGCATGCAGAAGCAGGTCCGCGACCAGTGGTGCTGGGACGCCTCCGGCCTGACCATCGCCAACTACTGGGGCTACACCAAGTACAACCAGTACGACTTCTGCCGCCTGGCGGCCCAGGGCAACAGCGGCCTCGACTGCAACAACCAGCCCGCGACACTCGACGACATGGCCAACGGCCTCGCCAACATGGGCTTCCGCAACAGCGGCCGCGACCTCTACCGCAACGCGTCCTTCTCCGAGACGCAGAACGAGATCGCGAACGGGCGCCCGTTCGCCGTCCGTATCGGCTGGACCTCCGGCGGTGGCCACATGAACGTCATCTACGGCTACGACGGCAACAGCAACATGATCGCGGTCGGCGATCCCTGGCCGAGCACGCAGACCTACACGTGGTGGGACTACTCCACCTACGCCGGGAACAACTCCTTCCGGTGGACCCACACGCGTACCGGCATCCAGGGCTGAGGAGACCACCGACCATGCACCACAACCGGACCCGGCACCCGGCCGGGCGCACCGCCGCAACCCTGCTCGCCGCCGCTGCCGTTGCCGCCCTGTGCGGGGCCGGCCCCGCGCAGGCCGCCGACGGCCCCGCCGCGCCCGCCGCCTCCGACTACGCCGCCGCCCAGCAACTCCTTCGCTCCGACCAGGTCCACTCCACCGTGGCTCGCTTCCTGACGGCCACCGCGCACCCGGCCCCGGCCACCGGCGCGGACGGCGGGACGGCCGGGGGCGACCGGCGCGGCCTCGCCCAACAACCGTCCGCCGCGCCGGACTTCGACCTGCGCAAGCCGGTACCCCTGTACGAACTCGCGCCCGAGTTCGTCACCGGCAAGACCCGCCCCACGGCCGGCGCGGCGCTGCGGCTGTCCGGCCTCGCCTCCCGCGTCTCGGCCGCCGACGGCCACCAGGCCGCCGTGTTCCTGATGCCCAAGCCGGGCAGCGGCTCGTGGCACCTGGCCGGCATCCGTGACGGCGGGGCGGACATCGGCGCCGCCGAACGCGGCACGGACCAGGCCCAAACGTTCCTGGAACCGCAGCTCCACGCCTGGTACCGGCTGACCGGCACCGGGACCGTGGAGCCCCTCAACAAGGAGGCCACCACGGCCCTGCAGGGCGAGCCGCACGTCACGCTCGCCGCCTACCAGAAGCTCGTCGCCAAGCGCTACGGCGACAAGCTGCCCGGCTCGTCCTACGACCGCAAGGGCCTGGCCGGCGGCTACGCCCTGGCCGAGGACACCACGGAGCGGCACGGCACGGCCGCCTCAGCCTCAACTCCATGGCTCCCGGTCGCCTTCGGCACGGTCGCCCTCGCGGCGTCCGGTGCGGCTGTGGCGGTCCTGCGCCGCCGCCGGCGAACGGCCTGACGCCGACGGACGACGGGTCCGGCTCTCCTCGACGGGGGGCCGGACCCGCTGGCATCAGGCGCCGTCGGGCTCCGGCTCCGCTCAGCCGCACGTTCCGGTCGTGGGGGCCTCTATCGCGTTGCCGACGTGGTAGTCCCAAGTACTGCTGAGAGCAATGCACTTGGATGTGCCGCCATTGTGCGTGACCCTGACGTCGGCCTCTCCGGTCCAGGCGTTGTCGCCCCAACTGTGCACCGAAATGGGGTTGGTGGTGACCTCGGGACCGCTGGTGGAACCGTACTCCCCGGAGTCGCGGTACCGGCCGTCGCTGTAGGAGTTGTCGTAGACCCTGACCCACGCACCGGTGATACCGGGGTGACCGGTGGTGCGGAACCAGTTGTCCCAGACGAACCGGGCACGGGTGTTCCCGCAGTAGTCGAACTGCTGGTAGACGTGACCGGCGGTCAGCTTGCCCCCGCGGCCGTCGACGACGTACACCGTTCCGCTGCCGCCCATGTCGGCCCAGTGGCAGCCGGCGGGTGCGGCGTGGGCGGCGGTCGCCCCGGCCATGACGGTCCCTGGAACGACGAGCCTTCTGCCCTCCTGCGCGGCTGCGCGTTCCGCCTCGGTGAGACCGCGCTCTCCCTCGGGCACGGGGAACAGATCCGGCGTCGGCCCGGCCAGGCCGAGCCGCCCGGGCGACCAGCCGCCGAGCATGGACCGCCAGGGATCCGCCCCGGCGGCGGCGAGGGCCCGGGCGTTCTCCGGCCGGTCGTGGAAAACTGCTTCCCACAGCGCCGTCACCCCGTCATCGAACGCGTCCACGTCCGCAACACGGCGGGCGAGCTCCGCGACGACCTCCGGTGAACCGAAAGCCGCCGCCCTGTGCAGGGGCCGCCCCGCGACCCACCCCTCCGGATCGGCACCCTGGTCGAGGCGCCGCCGGATGTCGTCGTAGTCCTGCCAGCTCTCCCACCTCACGCCTGCCCAGGCGTCGTCCCGGCCCGTCGTCATGTCCCCTCCAGCACGGATCCGGGCGACGGCTCCTCGCGCCGCCCTGTACCCACACCATGGCGCATGGGTCCGACAACGCCCCGCGCCGGTACGGAAGGCCTGATCAGCCCATGGGAACCGAGGGCGCTACGCGCTCTGCAAGCGGGCCCGTGCGTCCCGGCCGTAGGGGCACTCGGGGCGCAGGTTGAGGCGTTCGCTCAGCAGGGTGCGGGCCAGGTCGTGGCGTCCTCCGCGTAGAGCCGACTCGACCAACGTCCGCTGTACCGCGTCACGTTGGGCATGGCTGCCGCCGAATCCGTGGAGGCGATGGCGTACGGGAAGGAGCAGGTCGACCGCGTCGGCGTACCGGCGCCGGCCGTACGCCACGAGCGCGCGGCACACCGGCAGGCCGATCTGCTCGGTCATCGCGACGTTGGACAGTTCCGGGCGACCGGTGCCGACCTCCCGCAACCACATCTCCCGGTCGGCGATGAGCCGTTCGGCGTCGGAGATGCGGTCGGCTCCGACGTAGGCCATGACGGCGTGGACGTCGTTGAAGGCGTAGTAGGCGCCGTCATCCCGCTGCGCCCAGGCGTCGGCCAGGGCGGGCCAGCGGAGTCCGGTGTCCTTGTCCGCCAGGTACAGCCGCCAGAGCAGCGAGGCGGCGTCCAGGAGTTCCATGGCCGCCCCGGCCGAACCGGCGTGGTGCACGGAGGCGTCGTAGACGGCCAGGACCTTGTCCGTGCGGTCCGTCGCCAACTGGTAGAGGGCGTAGTGCCACCAGTTGTGCACATTGAGGTAGTTGCCGGTCGACCAGTCGTCCGTGCGGGCGTCGAGGTAGCGGATGCCGTCCTCGTGCCGCCCCTGCATCTCGTACGCGTGCACGACGGCGTGGATGCCCCACACGTCGCGCGCGTTGCGTTCCACGGCCTCCAGGCCGACGCTTTCGGCCAGGGAGTGGTGACCGGCTTCCTCGAGGCCGAACGCGTACATGCCCTGGAGCAGTCCGTAGTGCGGGTCGTCGGTGTCCCAGGCGGACAGTGCGCCACCGATGCGGTCGCGCAGCAGCGCGGCGTTGCCGGTGAAGAAGTCGATCTGGTGGCCGACCGCGAGGGCGAGGGCGTCCCGTGGGTGCGCCACGACGAGTTCGGCGAGGATGCTCCCCGCCCGGTGCATGTCACCGCCCAGCCAGCAGGAGGCGGCCTCGATGTGCATGCGTTCACGCACGGTCAGGCCGGCTGAAGGCACGTGCCGGCAGTGGGCCTCGAAGGCCGTGGCAGCTTCGGCCGCGTCCTTCTCCTCCGTGCCCAGCAGGCCGAGGTACGTCCGGAAGACGTTCCCCATGACGGACCGGGGCGAGGCCTGGAGCACCGCCGCGGCCTCGGTGACCACGTCCTCGCGGAAGTGGAGCAGGCTGTCGAGGGCCTGCTCGTAGTGCCGCGCCGCATCGGCATCGGTGTACGTCATCGGATGAGCGTGCCGGTCCGTGACCACTCTGTCCTCCCGCCGCTTCGCCTCGCGGCGCCGGACGTGTCCGACGAGCCGCATCTGGGCAGTACTTGCTTCATGGTTGCACTGCCGGATGACATACGTCTGAGGATCGAAGCACCGCACATCTGGTACGTCGGAACGGTCAACCCGGACGGGTCACCCCATGTGAGCCCCATGTGGGTGGGTCTCGACGGCGACTTGTTGGTGTTCAACACCGCAGTCGGGCGCGTCAAGGAACGCAACCTGCGCCGCGACCCGCGCGTGTGCCTGTCGCACGCGGATCCGGACGACCCCTACGACCGCGTCCAGATCCGCGGCCGTGCCGTCCGGTTCGTACAAGGCCCGGAAGCGGACCGGAACATGGACCTCTTGGCGCGCAACTACCTGGGCACCGAACGGTTCGAGTGGCGCATTCCCGGCGAGCAGCGGGTCATCGTGGTGATCGAGCCGTCACGAGTACGCCGCGTGGTGGGAGTCGAGCCGTTGCCGCGGGCGGCTTCCGGGGCGGACGACCTGTCGAAGTGATATCGGTTCCGCCTGAGCACGTGGTCGCCGTGCGGCACGGACAGAGCGTGGCGAACGTCCTGTTCGAGCGGACCCGGGCGGAAGGTGTGCCCATGGCGCTGCCGGCCGGAAGCGACCCTGGTGTGCCCTTGACGAAGGCCGGATGGGAGCAGGCCGCCCGGGTCGGGCGGTGGCTGGCGCGCCAGGAGCCGCCGGAGACGGTGGTGGTGTCGCCCTATCTGCGCGCCCGGCAGACGTGGAAGGCGATGGCGGAGTGTGCCGGCCTGCCGGCGGCCCGCTTCGACGAGCGGCTGCG
Source organism: Streptomyces morookaense (assembly GCF_013030945.1). Classification (GTDB taxonomy): domain Bacteria; phylum Actinomycetota; class Actinomycetes; order Streptomycetales; family Streptomycetaceae; genus Streptomyces; species Streptomyces morookaensis. Next base: position 149,946 of record NZ_JABBXF010000029.1, read on the forward strand.
CGATCGGTGCATGGGGGTGTTCCACGGGCTCAACGAGATCGCCCTGCGCGAGCGGGCCCCGCACTGCGTGCGGGAATGGGGCTACCGGCCGCCCGGCGGGGAGTCGTTGCCCGATGTCGCCGAGCGCGTCCATGAGCTGCTGGGCGAACTCGCCGGGCAGCGGGTGCTGTTCGTGGCGCACGACGCGGTGGTGGTGGCGTTGCGGTACGTGGCCTGCGGTGAGCGGCCTGCCGTTCCGTGGCCCGTGCCGAACGCCTCCGTCTCGCGGTGGGTCCGCGACGGCGACCGTCTGCGGCTGGTGGAGTTCGGGCGTCAGCCCTGGAAAGCGGTGCGCCGCCGCTGACGCGAGGACGGGACCGTTCGCGACACCCGCAGCTCCGTCAAGTACCGCTTGGTGACCTGGCCTCCGTACCGTCCGTCGATCAGCCCGGCGATGCACCTCAGCAGTCCTTCCCTGGCGGGCGACGGCAAAGCCCGGTGGCCGGAGTAGGTGCGCAGCACGCCGAGGTATGCGGCGGTGGTGTACGTCAGGTCCCACTCGTACCGCCGGAAGACGACGGGGCCGAACCGGCCGCTGCGTGCGGCCTCGTCCGCATACGCCGAGGTGTCGACATCCTCCGCGGCAGGAAGCCGGAGCCCGGGTGAGGTGGCCGGATCGAAACGCTCGTAGCAGCCCTGGACCTCGGCGAAGAACTCCTCGCTGCCGCCTGCCACATGCTGCGTGGCGACCACGGCGAGGGCGCCTCCGGCCCGCAGCGCGTCGGCGGCCTTGACCATCCGGACTGCGGGATCGATCCAGTGGAACGCCGTTGCGGCGACGACCACGTCGAAGGGCTCCGCGGGCAGCGGCCAGGTCTCGAAGTCCGCCGTCACGACCTCCACGGCTCCGAACCCGGCCAGCTTCCGCCGGGCGACGGCGGCCATGCCCGCGCCCTGTTCGACGGCGGTGATCCGGCAACCGCGCTCGGCGAGCGGCACGGTCGCCTTGCCCGTGCCGGCCCCCACTTCCAGCACCCGGCAGCCGGGGCCGGTACCGGCTGTCCGGGCGAGGTCGTCGAACAGCTCCGGTGGATAGCCGGGCCTGGCCCGGTCGTACAGCTCGGGGTCCTCGTCGAAGGTCCGGCTCAGGGGGACGCGGCACGCTTCGTCAGGTGTGTCATCGCGCATGGCGGCACTTTAGTTCGCCCTGTCCCTGTTCAGCTCGTCGCCGTGATGCGGAAGACCGGGTGCAGGGGGGCTGCCGCGAGCAGCTCCTCGTCGGTGGAGGTGGCGGTCACGTCCCCGAAGTAGTTCTTGACCTCCCACCCCCAGCGTTCGAGGTAGGCGCGCAGGATTTCCGTCGTTTCGGCGGGTGCCATCTCCTGTGCGGTGAATTCCCGGACGCGGCGGCCGACGCGCAGCCGGCCGCCCCCGGCCGCCCGCATGTTGCGGACCCACTCCGATACGCCGCGCGCCGAGACCAGGTACTGCCCGCCCCCGAAGTCCAGCGGGTTGACCGGCACCCGCCGCCATTCACCGCTCTTGCGGCCGAGCACCGCCAGATCCGCGGCCCCGGCGAGGCTGATGCCGCGCCGTGCCAGCCAGCCGATGCCGCCGTTGAGGCGGGCGGCGAAGCGGCCGGGCTTGATGTACCGGGTTGTCTGCGTCATGGGGCCTCCCAGGAAAGTGAGAGCGGTGCTCTCGCTTGAGAACAGTGTGCTCGCACGGGCCGCCATATTGCAAGAGCACTGCTCTCGTTATTGGTCAGCGTTCTGATGACTGGCAGACTGCCGCCCATGACCGTCATCCGAGGAGCCAGAGAACGAGCCCGCGCCGAGATCACCGCGGCCATCAAGGACGAGGCGCGCGCACAGCTCGCCGCCGAAGGGGCCGCCAGACTGTCGCTGCGCGCCGTCGCCCGCGAACTGGGCATGGCCTCTTCGGCCCTCTACCGCTACTTCCCCAGCCGCGACGACCTGTTGACGGCGCTCATCGTCGACGCCTACGACGCGGTGGGCGCGGCCGCCGAAGCAGCCCTGGCCACGGCCGGAACCACTGCCGCCCCCGTCGACCGCTGGACCACGGTCTGCAGGGCCGTACGAACCTGGGCGCTCGCCCACCCCCACGAATACGCCCTCATCTACGGCTCACCCGTCCCCGGTTACACCGCGCCGCAGACCACTGTCCAGCCGGCCGCCCGCGTGGCTCTGTGCCTCATCGCCATCACCCGCGACGCCCACGCCGCGGGGACCCTGCGCACTCCATCCGGCCCCCGGCCGCCCGCCTCCGCACTCACCGACGCCGCGGCCCTCGCGGGCCGCCTCCGCATCGAGCTCCCGGCGGACGTGATCGCGGCCCTCATCGCGGCCTGGGCGGAGCTTTTCGGCCTCGTCGGTTTCGAACTCTTCGGCCAGTTCCACCAAGTCGTGGAGGCGAGGGAGGAGTTCTTCACGCACGCGGTGACCAGGCTCGCCCTGCAGATCGGACTGGGAGAGTAAGGAGAGCGGCGGGCAGGGGAACTCTCCAGCCGCTCACCTCAAGATCATGGCGCGGCCAGATCGCCGGACCCATCTATAAACTCCATGTATACACACTATGTATAGTGACCTGCGCCGAACGACCGCGGAGCAGTCGGCCCCGAAGCCGCCTGCGCCCAACCGCGGACAGCGTCGCCGCAAGGAGCACCCATGCCCACCCCTGCCTCCGCCCCGCTTGCCCACCGGCTGCCCCGACCGCTTCGGGCGGTCAGGCATCCGCAGCCCCGTCCCCCCGCTGCGGGCGGGCGTCTGGCCGCAGTCGACGGGCTGCGTCTGCTCGCAGCAGCAGCCGTGGCGGCGTACCACTACCTGGGCACCCCGACGGTCCGTTTCTGGGGCGAGACCTACGACCTGCCGCAGGCAGTACCCCTGATTCACGCGGTCAGCGGCTACGGCTGGCTCGGGGTCGAGGCGTTCTTCCTGATCAGCGGCTTCGTCATCTGCATGAGCTGCTGGGGCAGCACCCCGGCGCAGTTCGCCGTCTCCCGTATCGCCCGGCTCTTCCCGCTGTACTGGGCGGTCGTCCTGATCGTCGCCGCCACGGGCACCGTCACGGTGCTCGCCGGACAGCGGTCGGGGGCGCCCACGGACCTGCGTACCACCCTCGGCAACCTGACCATGATTCCCAGCCCGCTCGGCCTGGACTTCACCGCAGGCGTCGCCTGGACACTATGGGTGGAAGCCCGCTTCTACCTGCTCATGGGTGCACTGCTGCTGATCGGCCTGACCTACCGGCGTGTCATAGCTTTCGGGTTCCTCTGGCTCGTCCTGGCGTCCATCGGCCGCGAACTGCACTCCACCGTCATGGACGAGTTCCTGCTCAGCCAGTACGCCGGGCTCTTCGTGGCCGGTATCGCGCTCCACCTGATGCACCGCTTCGGAACCAACCTGCTCCTGTGGCTCCTGGCCGGCTTCGCCTGGTGCTACACCCTGACCGTCCTGGACGACCGCGTCGCCACACACCCCGGCTCCAACTGGGCGGTCAGTGCGGCCGTCCTCACCGGCTTCCTCGTACTCCTGACCCTGGCCGGCCCCGGCCCGCTGCGCCACCTCCAGTGGCGAGCCCTCGTCTATGCGGGCGCGCTGACCTATCCCTTCTACCTGGTCCACCAAAGCCTGGGCATACCCGTCACCCGCGGCATCCTCAAGAGCATCCCCGGCCTCGGCCTGCTCCCGTCGATCGCCCTCGGGCTCCTCTTCTCCCTGCTGCTGGCCGCCGTGCTGAACCGCCTGGTCGACCGCAGACTCGGCCGGCTGCTCCGCCGCCACCTCACCGCCGCCCTCAACCCCGCCCGCACCGGGCGGGACCGGGCCGGACCGGCCGCTGCCGACGGCCCGGTTGCCGGGGGGAATGCGCCGTAGCCGTCCTCCAACTCCGCGCCTGCCGCCTTCATTTGTGGTCACGCAGGAAGGCAGGTATCTCGTCGCGGGTCGGGTAGTTCGGCAGGGGCGCCGGATTTCCCTGAAGGAACGCAGTGATGACGGCGACGGCCCGGTTGCTGTTGTCGTCGAGGCCGTTCCACATGTGGTGTCCGACTCCGGGCATGTACTGCGTGCGTTGGACGGCGGGGTCATGGGCAAGGACGGCGGTCTCCCACTGACGGACCTGGGCGGAGCATTCGGCGATCATCAGCATCGCGGGCGTCCGGGAGCGCCCAAGGTCCGAGGCGATGGAGGGGGAGTCCTTGACCGTCTGCTGGATGCGGAGGCTGGCGGCGGGGCTGAAGGAGAAATTCCGTGCGGTGTCCTCGGCGGGGATGCGGTGTGCGTCGCGAGCGCAGTAGGCGGATGCGGTGTCGCTGCCGAGGTCTGCGGCGGTGAAGGCGTTGTCGCCTTCGGCCTGTCCGATCAGTCCGGTGTCGGGGGTGAGGAGACCGAGTCGCATGAGGCCGAAGGCCACGGCGTACCGGGGGACGTGCGTCGATCGCGGTCCGGTCGGGGCCGGCGCGAGGCCGCGCGCGGATTCCCGGCCCTTGTGCCCGGTGATGTGTGCGGTGGGGCCGTCCATGGGGCCGGGCTCGGCGATGATCGCCCGGTGCAGGCGTGCGGCGACACGCGGGTCGGCCAGGGCTCGGGTGAGCACGGTCCCGCCCGAGGAGAATCCGATGATGTCGGCTTTCCCCTTGTCCAGGCGGTCGACGAAGGCGGCGAGGTCGCGGACGGACCTGGAGATCGTGTACTGGCTCATGGGGAGCAGGTCGCTTCGTCCGCCACCGGCCTGTTCATAGGCGTAGACGTCGTAGCCCTGGCGTGCCAGGAGTTGCAGGAACCGGTGGTCGAGCACCGAGATGCCACGGACCGGCCCGCCGTTGAGGTACACGAGCGGGACGGGGTGGCGGGTGCCGGGATTCGCGGCCGGGTAGTGGTAGACCGCCACCCGGCTGCCCGTGGCCAGGCTCCAGTGCTGCGCAGCCACAAAGGGCAGGGCGGCCGGGTACCGCCGGGCCGTCGGCACGGTGGGTATGCAGACCGTCGCTGTCAACGCCGCTGCGACGATCACCGGCAGGAACGGCACGAGCCGCGCCGGCCAGGTGCGGCGCCGGCCCCGCCACAGCGCGAGGGCGGTACCGGCCCCGAGGGTGGTCAACCACGCGGCGAGCCCCGAACCCGCCCCGCCGGTGAGGGCGATCAGTGCGAGAAAGACGACGATCAGCGTCGTGACGGCGGCCAGGGCCAGCAGCGACCGTCCCGTGAAGCGGACGAGGCGTGGGACGGACGTGGGCACAGCGGACCTCCGGCAGTTTCAGAACGGCGTTTCAAAACGACGTTATCAGACGGGGGTAGGCTGCTGACCGTGGGTAGGCCGAGAACAAACGACGAGGCCGTCAAAGAGCGGCTTGTGGAGTGCGCGACCGAGATGCTCGCCACTCGTCCGCGAGAGTCGGTCACGGTCCGCGCCGTGGCCGCTGCTGCCGAGGCGTCGACCACGGCGGTGTACTCCTTGTTCGGCGGTAAGGACGGGCTGATCGGTGCGGTGCGCGACAGGGCCGTCGCCGGCCTGTTCCAGGACCTGTCGGCGGTGCAGACCTCCGAGGACCCCCTCGCGGACCTCTACGCGCTGGCCGTCGCCTACCGCCGTTGGGGCTGCGGACACAGCCATCTGTACACAGTGCTGTTCGGTGGTGTGCAGTCCTTCGACCCGTCGGGGGAGGTCGGTGCGAGCGACCCGATCCGTCCGCTCCTCGGGGCGATCGACCGCGCCTTGACGGCGTCCGTCCTCGCCGGCGACGCAACGTCGATCGCTCTGTCGATCTGGGGAACCCTGCATGGGCTCGTGACTCTCGAACTGGCCGGGGCCCTCGACGCCACCACGGCCGAGGTCGCGTTCCGCTCGACGATTCATGCCATGTTGCGCGGATGGACGACCGTGGAGGTGTTCCGCAGTCTTCGCCGAGCCGAACTCGCTCCGCGACAGGCTCAGGGCCGGTGCCCGGGCTCTCCCGATCCTGGCTGAAGCAATTCCGTGGTCCAGCCGGCCGGGAACCTGGTTCACCATCAACGGCTCCGCACACTCGTCCCGCCGTGCGCGAAGACCCCGATTGAACAGGATGAACGCCTGCCGAGCCCGGCGCGCGAGGGGCGCAACGTCCCCTCAAGTCCTGCCGTGCCGCCCGGCCTTCGCCGGGCGGCACGCTGCGCTTGCGCTCTCAGGACGCGAACGCCGCCTCCAGGCGCGGGATGTAGTCCGTGAGGTCCTGCGTCCAGCAACCGCTGTCGTGACCGCCCTTGCAAGTGGTGCCCCAGCCCGATCCGTTGCCGTAGTCCACGTAGTGGACCGGATATCCACGGGCTTCCAGGGCGTTCTTGGCGTGCTCCGTCGCGGACTGCGCCCAGAACTCCGCGTTGGCGGGATTCCCGTTGCCGTTGCCGGTGTAGAGCGCGACGCCGATGCCGGCGTCGGCCAGGATGCCCATGTGGGAGGTGGGATCCGCCTCGTTCCAGAGCCGGTCGGCGTTGAACACCGGGTACGGCGACCCGAAGACGGCGTCGCTGGACACCGTGGGACCGAAGTCCAGGGCGCACGTGGTGCCGGAGCTGGAACCGCAGAACGGGGCGCCGGCGTTGGTGAGGGTGGCGACGACGGCGGCCCGCATGACGAGGTGGTTCACCGAGAGGTCGGCGGCGCCGGAGAGCGAGGCGACCTGGCTGAAAAGAGCGGGGTGCCGCTGGGCGTAGTGCAGGGCGCCGAAGCCACCCATCGATATGCCGGCGACGGCCCGCCCCTTCTTGTCCGCGACGGTGCGGAGGTTGGCGTCGATGAACGGCAGCACCTGGTTGATGTGGAAAGTCTCCCACTTCTGCGCACCGGCGGCCGTGTTCTGGTCGCGCCAGTCGGTGTACCAGCCGCGCCGTCCCCCGTCCGGTATCACTGTGATCATCTTCTGCGTCGCGGTGAGGGCGGGGTAGGCCAGGCCCGGGTTGGCCGGGTCGTCGGACGCACCGTGCAGGAGGTAGAGGACGGGGTAGCGCTTCGCGGGCGCGGTCGCGTAGTCGTCCGGCAGCAGGATCCGGATGTGATGGTCCCCGGCGACCTCGGCGGTCTTCACGGTGATCACGAAGTCGGTGGCGGTGCCGGTGACTTCGCCGACCCGGGTCAGGCCGAAGCCGTCGGCCATCTTCGGCGGAGCGGCCGGGGCGGCCGGGGCGTCGGCGTGTGCGGACGGCGCCCCCAGCATGAGGAGGGCGGCTGCCACCGCGGTCACGGCCGCCTTCGCGCGCAGCACGCACCGGGTGCGCGCAGGCCCTGCGGGCATGGCCCGTTCCCCGGTCGGCCCGTTGGGCTTGTGGATCTTCATGAGGAGAGTCTGATTCAAGCCATCGGTCCGACGGGAGTCGCTTTTTGGAAAATCTCTTCCGTTTGGTTTCCGCCGTGCCGCCGGGAGCGAGCGGCGGGCACGTGCCCAGCGGTACCGTCCGGTGCCGAAGACGTCGGCCCCCGTGGCGCGGGCGTGGTCCGCTGCGGTGAACGCCTCGGCGGGGGACCGGTTCGAAGCCCACGCCCGGCATGGTGGCCGTCAGGTCGGCCGCTTCGTGCGTCGGCTCCACCGCGGCCGACCAGGGCCAGGTTCAGGACGCCGTTTTCGGCCAGCCACTCCGCTGGGGCGGCTCCGAAACCGACGGTGACCAGCTACCTCCCGTCAGGGTCCAACTCCAGTGCAGTGGAGACGGATTCGACGGCGACCGGCTCGTCCAGCGGGGCGAGGGAGACCACGACCTTGCCGGTGTGCCGGGAGTGCTGGAGCAGCTGGAACGCCTCCTCCACCAGGGCGGCCGGATAGACGGTGTGGGGCAGCGGGCGGTAGACGCCGGAGGCGATGCGCGTCGTGAGCTCGCCGGCCGTCTGCTGCCGCAGCGCGGAGTCGAGTACGAGGCTGTCGAGGTTGAAGCCGAGGAAGGTGAGGCTGCGGTGGAAGGGGCGCAGCAGGAGCGGGTTGTTGAGGAAGACGTCGCGTGTGCCGAGTTCGATGAAGCGGCCGTTGGGGCGCAGCAGGTCCAGGCTCTGCGCGACGGCCTCGCCGCCGAGGGAGTTGACGACGATGTCGACACCCTTGCCGTCGGTCAGTTCCCGCACACGAGGCACGAACTCGAGACTGCGGGAGTCCAGGACATGCTCGACGCCCAAGGTGCGCAGCAGCTCGCGTTTGGTCTCGGTGCCGGCCGTGGCGATGACCCGCAGGCCCAGGTGGCGGGCGCACTGCAGGACGGCCAGGCCGACGGCCCCGGCTCCGCCGTGCACCAGCACCGTCTCACCGGGTGCCGGCCGGGCCTGATGGACCAGGGTGTGGTGGACGGTGGTGAAGGCCACCGGGAAGGTCGCGGCCTCGGCGTGGCTGAGGCCTGCGGGGATGCGGATGACGGAGTCCGCCGGGGTGACGGTGTGGGAGGCGAGCGCGGCGGGCATGATGCCGCAGACTTCGTCCCCGGCCTTGAGCGTGGACACGCCGGGCCCCACGGCGCGGACGATGCCGGCGCCGTCGGTGCCCAGTCCGCGGATCAGGGGCGTGCCCTCGACGGCCTCCGGCGGCAGGAGCCCGTTGGCCCGCATGGGATCGCGGCGGTTGAGGGCGACGGCCCGCAACTCCACCAGGATCTCGCCGGGTCCGGGCACGAGCGGCTCGGCCTG